>NZ_JACJTU010000070.1 GCF_014698835.1 Nostoc paludosum FACHB-159
TTATAACCACCGCTCTTAAAATCTCTAAACATCTCTTCAATATCAAAACGTTGTTTATAAGCTCTAATAACTGAATCTAAATCATCTAAGTTGGTAAGGATAAACCAACCCTCCTCCGGCGCAACCCCTAAACGTTTACGCTTCCATTTAGCAGCAAGATTAAAGCTAACAAACCCAAGGGATTTTGTATATTTAATGCCTTGGTAAAAGAAGGAAAGACCAGGCGCTAAACCTAAATTTCTTAATTGCAGCCAAATTTCCGGTTCTATTTCTATAAATGCATCTTTCTTTAAGCGTAAACAGAAATATACTTTCTGCTCTGTTAGCCAGTTAGCCAGCTTTATCGAGCAAAATTCACGGTCTCCTAACACTACAGTTTTATAATTATTAAAAAGCGGCAATGCTTTTTTGAATACTGTTTCTTGTTCATCAAAATTGCTTGAACCTAATTTTTCTAATAGCTTAAAGTATATTGGGATAGACCTTTTATCCCAAACCACACTAATCATTAACAAATTAATGCACCCCCAATTAGTCCGGTCAATTACTAAATAAATAACTTCATTTAAGGGAAAATATATCTCTAACCAGCTTTTAACAATTGGGAACCAAATTTCTTCAATATTTATGTAATTTAATGACAAAAATCTTTGAACTTTCTTTCTTCTACTTTCAAAAAATATGGGAATAGGTAAAGCAGTAGCCAGTGCTTCAATGCTAACACTTTTAATAGATTGTAATAAATTTATTAGGATTTTTAGTAATAAATATTCTGCACGTCCCAATTCTCGCTTGAGGTTTGTCTCGTAGAATTCTGGTAATATTATCATTAAATAGAGCTTGTTGCGAATGAAGGCTCTTTTTCTTTTACCACAAATTGCTACACTCTTTGTAATATAAGCATTCTAGACCATTTTGTCCCCCCGCAAGGGGCTATGAAGCTTATACAGCAAGCACTTTAACTCGCTTGTCGCCCCTTGAACACTGCTACAGTGCCTGCTACCACAAATAAATGCTACGACGATGCGGCAATTAAACCAGATAATTCTGGCGATGTTAGCAATGAATGGAAGAGTCACCATGTTGGGAATTTCTCGTTGGGCAGGCATTGGTGGTAGTTATCGGACGATGTTGCGGTTCTTTCATACAGTAATTCCTTGGGCAACGTTGTTTTAGCTATTTTTCCGCAAGCATTTGTTCCCTGCGAATGAGGTGTATTTGCTTGCAGGAGATGAAGTTGTAGTGAGTAAATCAGGAAAACTTTCCTTATGGGCTGGATAGATATTTTTCTAGCCTAGTTAGCAAACCGATATTAGGACTATCTTTTTTTACATTATCATTAGTAAGTGTTGAACGAAGGCACTCCTTTCCGATTCGGATAGAACAGGTAATCAAGAGCTATGTAGAAAAAAGTAGCCTGTCACCAACCCCAGAAATAAAACCTAAAGAGAAACATAAGCGTGGACGACCAAAAGGGAGCAAGAACAAGAATAAAACAGAGGTTATTCTCACATCTGAATTACTAAGAATTAAGAAGATGATTAATGAGCAAGTCTTGTTAATAGCTAACTTTATCCCTTTAACTTACTTAGTCTTAGATGGTCATTTTGGGAACAATAATGCTTTGCAAATGGCTCAGCAAGTTAACTTGCATATAATTTCCAAGTTGCGCCATGATTCTGCATTATACATACCTTACCAAAACCCTGATCCTAATCGTCGCTCCCGTCGTAAATACGGTAATAAGCTGGATTATTGTAATATACCTGACGCATATTTGTGTAAAAGTAGCTTTGAGGAGGATATCAAAACTGACATTTATCAAACTACTTTACTCCACAAGGAATTTGCTCAAGCACTAAATATAGTTATTTTAGTAAAAACCAATCTTAAAACTAATGCTCGTAGTTAGGACAAGTCGAAAAATTGACACTTTTTTCTATCATTATAATTATTTCATTCCCAACAAGTTCTTGAAAATCAAATACTTTCATATCGGGGAGGTTCAGGATTTGTTCTACAGGAAATTTCATCACGCTCGCTTGAAATTTTACCGTGTTATAATACAAACTAATTTTTTCTGGTTATTTAAGTATGCTTAATATTTCTTAAATGCTTACAATACCTGTATTTCAAGTCTCAATAACACTAAATTAAAGTCGTTAAAATTTAGTAACTTTTAATTGTCACCATAAAACTGCCGGAAGAACCGATTTTTGTTTAAGTCCCGTTAAGCAAATAACCATCTTCCATGTGGACAAGGCGATCTGCAATATCAAGGATACGGTCATCATGTGTAACTAACAAAATTGAACAATCTTGTTTTTTTGCAAGTTCTTGCATGAGTTTAACAACATCGCGACCACTATTTTTATCTAGAGATGCCGTAGGTTCATCAGCAAGAACAATCTTTGGTTGAATCACTAAAGCACGAGCAATTGCCACCCTTTGTTTTTGTCCTTCAGAAAGATGTTCAGGATAGTAATTTACACGATGCTTTAAGTGAACTAGCTCTAATATTGATTCTGCTCTCCGGCAAAGTTGCTGTTTTGAAAAATTAGAACACAAATTAAGAGACATCTGAACATTCTGTGAAGCAGTTAAAAATGGAACTAAATTATGCTTTTGGAAAATGTAGCCAATTTGACGACGTAATTGCAAAAGTTGCCTATCAGTTGCTTTGTAAAGTTCACAATTTAAAACCTTAGCACTTCCATTTTGAATTGATCGTAAACCAGCAATTAAAGTTAATAAAGTTGTTTTACCTGAACCAGAAGGCCCAGTTAAAATCACAATTTCCCCTGGCGCAATTGTCAAATTAATATTAAATAAAACTTGCTTGCGTAATAAGCCTTTACCAAAATAGTGATTGAGATTCTGAATAGAAATAACTGGTTGCATAATTTTATTTAACTAAGATTGTTTTCACATAAATTCTTAATATATAAAGAATTTAAATATTGGACAGCTTAACTATTTAGCGAAACAAATCTGCTGGGTCAGCAGACTGTAGTTTTTTCATAGCGAGTAAGCCAGCAAGAGAACACATAGTAATTGTAAGTAACAAGACTATTAAGGCTCGACTAAAAGTCATAAACATTGGCAAACGAGTTGCATCTTGCACAAATTGATATAAAAACATACATAAAACAAATCCAGGGATATAGCCCATCAAAGACATCAGAACAGCTTGCTGGATAATAATACTTACCAGATATGATTTGGAATATCCAATTGCCTTAAAGGTTGCATATATATATAAATTGTCAGCAATTTGTGAGTATAAAATTTGGTAGACAATAACTCCACCAAACACTAGACCTATAACTGTACCTAAATTGAAAATAAATCCAATTGGTGTTGATTCTGCCCAATGTTGTTTTTCAAGCTCCATAAACTTATTTAAAGTGATCAATTTCACGGGAATAGCATTATCACTTTTAGCAAACTTTTGAGAAAATTGTTTAATTATCTCTTCTGGTTTGATACCTTGCTCAAGTCTTATAACTCCAATAGCAACTTTTTCTAAAGGCATATTGAGTATTGTAGAGTAGTTTAAATCACTGGTAACTACTAACCCATCTTGAGACATTACTCCTCCTCCTAGTGAAAATAAACCAACAATGTTTATTTTTTTATTTGATAATTCAGTAGTAATCACACCTTTATTTTTAACCTCTGAAGCAACAGAGCCATATTCACCACTGGATAATTCATCGAATAAAACAGCATTTGGTTGTTGCAAAATCTTTAGTGATTGATTCACTGCTGATAAATTTAAAACTGGTTCATCAGGTCTAAATGCACATACACTTATAGTTTCTGTAACAAAATTTTCAGTATTTTTAAAATTTGCATCCGCAAAATAAAAAGGACTAGCTGATGCTACACCATTAATTTCTAAAACTCTATATAAATAATTACGAGGAAATTCTTTAATTCCGAAAAAATAGTTAGTATCGGCATGTAGTAAAACTAAATCTGCCTGAATAGCTTTATGCATGGTTACAGAATTTTCAAATAATCCATCGCGGAAAGCAAGCTGAATAAACATTAATAAGACTGCAAATGTTACACCTAAAACAGTAACTAACAAGCGAGATTTTTGATATGTTATTTGTAACCAAGCTATAGGAATTTTGGGAATCATAGGTAAACTCAAGCTATTGATTTAATTAATCTTAATTTTTGTTTCGACTTGCAAATTAATCAATTTAGCAACCTGTTCACTATCTAATGTATTGAGACGAATTTTAACTTCAACGACTCTAGCATCAACATCTAGAGTTTTATCCCCATTAAATATTTGCTTTTGTCCAACTTGTAAACCAATTTGTTCAACTGTTCCAGATAATTCTTTAGTTAATGAACTACTAGAAATAGTAGCTTTTTGCCCTAGCTTAATTTTACTAATTTCAGTTTCATAAACTTCAGCCATAACATACATATCTTTAGTTTGAGCTAAATCAACGATGCCATTATTACTAATACCTTCTCCAGCATAAGTATGAATTTTTAAAACTGTACCATCAATAGGGGATTTTACATAAGCTAATTCAAGGTCTGCCTCTGCTTCCAAAACTGCTGCTTTTGCTTGATCGAATTCTAATTGAGCGACTCGCACATCTTCGGGGCGAACTTCTTTGAGCTTTTCTAGGTTAGCTTCGCCCTCTAAAATCTGCTTGGGAAATGTTGAGAAAATTTGGTTGAGAGTAGATGTTTCTTCATTGATTTGCTCTTGATAAGTTGCTACATTTAAACGTTTAGTATCAATTTCTGAAGCCGCGATCGCACCTGCATCATATAGATTTTTATAGCGTAAATACTCTGTTTGAGCATTCTTAAATTCTGCATTTAAACGAGCAATCTTTGCTTTTTGAGTAGCGATTTGCCCCTGAAACTGAGCTTTTAAATTAGCAATTTGTGCTTGTTGAGCAGTAATTTCTGCTTTTTTGGCATCACCACTTTTTACTTTGTTGAGTTCTGCTTGAGAAACTTGGGCTTTTAGCTTGGCTTGTTGTAGTGCTGCTTGTAATTTATTCAAACTGTCTAGAATAGCAATTACCTGTCCACGCTTAACTTTGTCTCCTTCTTTGACAAATATTTGAGATACCCGCACATATTGAAGAGACGAAGAACCAGATAGACTAATAATTTTATTCTTAGGTTGTATACGTCCTAATGCTATAACGTTCTCACTAACATGAGGCTTAGACGTAGGATTAACTGTAATAACTTTTTGGCTTTCCTTCGCATCCCAGTAATTCAGAAAAAAGTGAAGTGGTAAAGCTATAGTAACTCCAAGACCTGCCAAAACTAAAGGTATGACTAAATTATTATTTAATTTGTCTTTGAGTTTCATGTTCTCATACTCGTAAAGTTGTTAGATGGTATCTGGTAATTCATGCTCTACCAGTCGTAAACGGGGATACTGATAAGCTGCGATACTTAAAACAATAGCTAAGACTCCTATAGTGATAAACATTAGGCCAATGCCACGGCCTGGCCCAACGCCAATAATTTGTCCGATACTTCCAGCTAACGAACCGTTGGGGGACATTAAAGGTTCAAACACATTGTCAGCTAAAGGCCCAGCAATAATATAAGACAACGGAAAAGATGTATCCGTGACCATTTGACGTATTGCAAAAAATCTTCCTTGCATTTCAGGTGCAACTTTTTTTTGAAAGAGGACTTGAGCGCAAGCATTAATAATTGGCCAACCTAAGAAGGTCAGAAAAGCTGCAAGAGTAATCAACTCAACCGAAGTGCGTAATCCAGCAATCAAAATGCTCAACCCACCTAGCATTTGAAAACCGAGAACGCTATGGATAAGGCGCTTTGGCCCGCCACGAGTGCTGATTATTAAACTGCCTATAAGCATACCGATGCCACTAACAGACACAATCATTCCGAGGACAGCAGATGATGTAAAAGACAATACTAATGGAGTAACTAACACTCCAACAGATCCCATTAAGAAATTGTTAGTGGCAAACAAAATTAATAGCCCTAACAGCCCTGGTCTAGCTGTGATGTATTGCCAGCCATAAATTATTTCTTTTAATAATGAATCTTTCTTGAGTGCCTCAGTATGACTAGCATTAATAGTTTTTGGTTCGGGGAATTTGATCAGCAATAAAGGTATTGTGCCTAAGAAAAATGTCACAACATCGATCGCTACAATACCTTGTAACTGAATAATGCCTATTAATACACCCCCCAACACTGGCGATATCAGCTGAGAAATTCCTTGACCCAACTGAATCATCCCACTTGCACGGTCAAGGTATTTTTTGGGAACCAATAAGGTAGTCGCAGCTGTGAAAGCTGGCACTTGGAAAGCACTGAAAGTAGAACTGGCGGCTGAAGCCAGGCAAATGTGCCAAGCTTCAAGCTTATCAACAAAAAGTAATGAGGCGATCGCTAAAGTGCTAAGACCGGCGCCAAAATCGCTGAGAATCATCACCCAACGACGGGAACAACGATCTACAAAAACGCCGGCTACAGGAGAAATTAAGCTCGACGGTAAGGTTCCACACAAAAGAATTAGGGCATACAGAGTCACAGATTTAGTATTCTGATATACCCAGATTCCTAAACCAAAGTGCGTCAGACCCGAACCAATGAGCGAAACTACTTGTCCTGACCAGATAAAGGTAAAAGTTTGCATTCCATACTTAGAGTGATGAGTCATTTTATTTGACTCCACTATTTACCTGTGCCTGATCAATGCAGACTTGCAAGCGATCGGCGAGAGTCTGGACATGAGGTTCGGTCATCATTGTTACATGGTCACCTGGAACAAAATAAACCTTCACAGGCTCGGCAGAAAACTTGTTCCACCCCCAGGCGGGATCTTCTAAAATCTCAGAGAACTCAGCTAAACTTCGTAAATCTTCAGGATTTTCTTCGCTAGCTCGGAAAAAAGTAATTTTAGTCTGGCGATCGTTGTATGGCTGATAAACATCGTAAGCTTGGCTGACAGCTTTGGTTACTTTCAAAAAACCTTGCAGTTGTTTTGTGCCGATCTGCGGTGGTAAAAGATTAGCTGCTTTCAATCTTTCCCCAAAATAATTTAATTGCCCCTCTGGATCTAAAGTAGAAAGAATATCTTGTGATAACTCAACTTTCTTGTCGAAAAAGCGTTCCATTAACCGAGCAAAAAGGTTCAAATTCTGGGTATCATCCCAATCATCTATCGGCTTTTGTAAGCTATGAACTGGAGACATTGTGTCTAAAATCGCAACTAAGCCTACCTCATGCCCTTGCTTTTGTAATTGTTGAGCCATCTCAAAGGCTACGAAACTTCCAAAGGAATGACCTCCCAAAAGGTAAGGCCCTTGCGGCTGAACTGTCTGTATCGCCTCGATGTAACAGCTGGCCATTTCTTCAATTCGGGCGTGGGGTTCCAACTCTCCATCAAGACCTCGTGGCTGTAAGCCATAGAATGGTTGTTCGGCATCTAAATAACGAGCTAGATGGTAAAATTCGATCACATCTGTAGCGCTTCCAGGTACACAGAAAAACGGTCGTTTTGAGCCATGCGGTTGAATTGCTACTAAGGGAGACCAAAGTGGGGTATCTGCTTTCTGGCTAATAATGCTAGCCATTTGTTCAATAGTCGGGTTGTGCAAAAGTGTAGCTAAGGGGAGATTTTTTCCCAGTTGCTCCTGAATCTGAGCCATCAGGTGGACAGCTAAAAGAGAATGACCACCAATTTCAAAAAAGTTGTCCTGGACTCCCACAGGATGAATACCTAAAACTTGTTCCCAGATGGCAGCAAGTTGCATTTCTAAAGCATAACGCGGTAGGACAAGTCCATGTTTTCTAGCAACATGAGAGTTATCTGGGGCTGGTAAAGCGCGGCGGTCTATCTTACCATTTGGTGTCAGCGGTAAAGCTTCTAGCACAACGAAGCTGGAAGGTATCATATACTTGGGCAAGAGTTTCGTGAGATTGTCCCTTAAAAAGGGAACGAAATTATCTGAATGATTGTTTTCTCCACTTGAGAAGTTAGCAAATAATCGTTGATAAAAAGGTGTTTGCTGAAAACTGTTTTTATAGTGATAAGAGACATATTCAAAGTTAATAATTTCTCCATTTTTTTTGAGTAAATGGCCTTTGATTGAATAATCTGGGTTGAGATTATTGCCACAAAGCTTCCTGGAACAAACCGCTTCAATGACATCTCCAGACGATACCTCAATTCCTGGCTCAAATACAGGAAAATAAACAGGAAGCCAGCAATGCTCGTGTTGCAGAATATCTATTTCTTCTCCTGCAATAGTATGCAAATTTAACCAAACTAAAAATCCATCCAATCGCCCATTTTTATGAATGTCAAATTTAACTTCATGGCAAGATTCAGTGCGAACAAATTCATTGAAGTTTAAGTTTTCAAAAATATCCACATTGGACAGAACATTTGTCTGAGGAAATTTTTTAATACATACTCTTAAATCAAATTGATATCCAACTTGTTCAAAGATTTTTTGGGTGTAGTGTCCCGAAGTTTTTGTAAATTGAGGATTTTCTAAGATTTCATCGGGAAGAGTCACCGCAGCAATCTTAGTAATGCTTCTTTCGGGAATCATCAAACCTTCTGGCTTGAGGAATCTTCTAGCGTTATTGATAATAACTGCTGCTCCTTCAGACCCACCAATTGCTCCCACAATTTCCGAAACACATACATCAGCAAGTTCTGGCAGATTAACTAAAGTGGCATCACCATGAATAATTGTAATTTTGTCTGTTAAACCTAAGTTGGCGATACAAGCTCTTGCCTGTTGACAAGTTTCTTCATTTCTTTCAATTGCGTAGATTTTTTTAGCGCCTGCTTCTGCACAAAATCTAGACAAAATTGCATCTTTACCAGTGCCAATTTCTACAACTATTTTATCTTTGACCAATTGATTAATAGCGACTTTATAACTATCATTGCGTCGATGGTCATTGGTCATCGCGTAATATAGTAATTCGTCATAGACATAGAATTCTGCTACGGAAGGCCATAATTCTACTTGACCATTTACTGATTTTTCTGGCTGGTGTAATGAGTTAATATTTTCCTGTTGTGGTACAACGTAGGCTACTAAGCGTTTGTTGTTCGGTTGATCTTCTCGTGCTATGACTACTGCTTCTTGGACTTCTCTTAGTTGGGAGAGTGCAGTTTCAATTTCTCCGAGTTCAATGCGGTAGCCGCGAATCTTGACTTGGCGATCGCTACGACCGAGAAATTCAATGTTACCATCTGGAAGATAGCGTGCGCGATCGCCTGTTTTATAAAGACGACTTCCAGGTTGCTTGCTAAACAAATTCGGGATGAATTTCTCTTGGGTCGCCTCTGGATCATTTAGGTAGCCAAGAGCAAGACCAACACCACCAATGTGCAGTTCTCCAGCTACACCAACGGGAACGGGTTGGAGATACTGGTCTAGGATATAAACTTGAGTATTAGCAATGGGGCGACCAATAGGCAGTTGACTGCTATCTTTAATATATTCAGCTATAGTTGCACAGACGGTTGATTCGCTTGGCCCGTAGGCGTTAAAGAAACGGCGGTTATTAGACCATTGCACTGCTAAATCCAAGCTACAGGCTTCACCTGCAACGATTATATTTTGTAAAGCTGGTAGTTCACTTGGGGGTAGAACAGCTAATGCTGACGGAGGTAGCGTCACATGAGTAATCGCTTGGTCATACAATAGTTTAATTAAAGGTGTCCCTGGTAGCAACTCCTCCGGTGTTGCTAAAACAAGGCTGGCTCCAGAACACAAGGTGACAAAAATTTCGGAGACTGAGGCATCAAAGCTAAAAGAAGCAAATTGCAGAACACGACTGTTTAACTGCACATCCCAGATACGAATCTTTACTTGCGCTAAATTACACAATCCTTGGTGAGCAATTAAGACTCCTTTGGGTTTTCCTGTAGAGCCTGAGGTGTAAATCGCGTATGCTAAGTTCTCAGGCTTAACTTCACTAACTGGATTTTCCTGACTTTCTTGAGAAATGATTTTCCAGTTTGCATCTAAGTAGACGATATGTGCCTGATGCTCAGGTAACTTTGCTGCTAACTTCTCTGTAGTTAACAACACCCTCACCTGTGAATCTGACAACATATAGGCTAAACGCTCTTGAGGATAAGCTGAGTCTAAGGGTACATAAGCACCGCCAGCTTTGAGAATACCCAAAACTCCAACGATCATCTCTGGAGAACGTTCCACACAAACACCCACCAGTACACCTGGCTTAACTCCTCGCGTTTGTAGATGATGTGCCAGCTGATTGGCGCGGCTGTTCAGTTGCCGATAGGTTAGTTGTTGCTCCTGAAACACCACTGCTACTGCATCTGGGGTGAGTTCCACTTGATCTGCAAACAACTGGTGAATACACTTGTCGTAGTCATACTCAACCTGGGTGTTATTCCACTCCACCAATAACTGATTTTGCTCAGATGCACTCAAAAGAGGTAATTGTGCGATTTTTTCCTGGGGATTTGCGACAATGCCCTCTAGCAAGTTCTGGAAATGCTGTGCCATCCGGGTAATTGTTGCCAAATCGAACAAATTGCTGTTGTATTCCCATACCCCTGTAAGCCCATTCTCTGTTTCTTCTACGAACAGGGTTAAATCATACTTGGCTGTGGTATTTTCAATTTCCAAAGCAGTTAAGGTGAGACCTGGCAGTTCTAAGGTTTGTGTCGCTGCATTCTGGAGAGTAAACCCCACCTGGAACAAAGGAGAATAGCTCAGATTCCGCTCTGGTTGGAGTTCTTCTACCAACTGTTCAAAGGGTGTATCCTGATGAGCATAAGCGTCTAAAGCCGTTTGCCGTACTTGGCTGAGTAACTCTAAAAAGCTGGGATTTCCCTGGAGTTTGGTACGCAGCACCAGAGTATTGACAAAAAAGCCAATTAATGGCTCAACTTCACTGCGGTTACGATTCGCAATGGGAGAGCCAACGACAATATCTTCCTGAGAGCTATAGCGTGAGAGTAAAATCACGAAAGCCGTCAGCAGTACCATAAACAAGGTTGCTCCTGACTGTTGGCTTAAAAGCCTCAGCTTGTGAGTCAGATCGGCATTTAGGGGAATTCGCTCAGTGCGGCCAGTGAATGTCTGCACTGGTGGACGCGGGCGATCGCTTGGCAGTTCTAATAAGGGAGGAATCCCCGCTAGCTGTTGTTTCCAGTAGGCTAACTGAGTTTCTAACACTTCCCCCCTCAACCATTGCCGTTGCCAGTGAGCAAAATCGGCATACTGGATGGGTAATTCTGGTAAAGAGGAAGGCACTCCCGTAGAAAAGGCTGAATACAAGCTAGACAACTCATGAATAAATATATCCACTGACCAGCCATCAAATACAATGTGGTGTATGGTCAATAACAGCACATGGGACTCTTGTGCTAATTTCAAGAGAACAACTCGCAGTAAAAGCCCATTTTCTAAATCGAACGGTTGCTCAGTCTCGTTTTTAGCCCAACGTTGCACAGCCGAGGACTGCTCGCTTGTTGGTAATGCTTGCAAATCTATAATTGGTAAAGTCACAGTCAAAGCGTCGGTAATCACCTGCACTGGCGATCCATTCACCATCTTGAACGTAGTCCGCAAGACTTCATGACGCTGCAAGATTTTTGCTAAAGCTTGCTCCAAGGCATTTACTTGAAGTTTACCGCTGAGTACTATACCAGCTGTCATGTTGTAGTTAGCACTCCCTGGTTCTAGTTGGTCTAGAAACCACAGTCGTTGTTGAGCAAACGACAGAGGGATTGCTTGATTTCTGGAAATTGGTAATATCTTTTGATTATCTGTTTGAGAAATGAGCTTTTGCTTGTTTAGCTTTTGCAAGACAAGTTCGCGTTTTTTTTGTGAGAGATGATCCAGACGTTTTAGCTGATTACTCATGATATTTATTCAATCGATAAATTACTAAGCAATTAATGAGATTCTGCGTACAATTGCTGGTTTACTTCTACATCGGATAACTCATCAACCTCATTTAAAATCTGCTCTAGCAAGTCAATTTCTGCTTGTTCTAATTGTTTGGTAACCAATAGCTCTGCTAACTCAGCAATAGTTGGGTATTCAAAAAGATCGCGCAAAGTTAGTTCCACCGAAAAAGTTTGCCGAAATCGAGAAACAAGTTGTGTCGCCAGCAGGGAATGTCCTCCCAGTTCAAAAAAGTTATCTTCAACGCCGATTTGCTCTACCCCAAGCACATTCCTCCAGAGATTAGCCATGTTCTCTTCTATAGAATTGCGAGGTGGTACAAATTCAATATCTAAGGTTCTTACAGACATATCTGGCATCGGTAAAGCGTGACGATCTACTTTACCGTTCGGTGTTAATGGTAAAACTTCCAGTGCTACAAAAACCGAAGGTATCATGTGGTCGGGCAGTTTATCTTTGAGAAACGATCGCAATTCACGAGGATTGGGAACAAGCTCTTGATTAGCAACAATGTAAGCTACAAGCTGCTTATTTCCTGATTGCTCTGGTTGGTCTACAACCAAAGCCTGAAAAATTTCAGGGTGCTGGTTCAATACAGCTTCTATCTCTTCAAGTTCGATACGGAAGCCACGAATTTTAACTTGATTATCGAGGCGTCCTAGAAACTCGATATTTCCGTCTGGTAAGTAACAAGCAAAGTCTCCTGTTTTATAAAGGCGGGCTTTTGGATCTTTACTAAAAGGGTTAGGAATGAATTTTTGCTCAGTTAACTCCGGAAGATTAAAATAACCTCTAGAGAGTCCAGCACCGCCGATATAAAGTTCCCCTGGAACACCAATAGGAACTGGCTGTAAATAACGGTCTAGAATATAGATTTTTGTGTTAGCAAAAGGACGCCCGATGGGAACAGCACGAGTAGCAAACAAGTTAACTTTAGTACTTTCAAAATATGAACTGTCAATAGTTGCTTCGCTGACTCCATAAGAATTAATTAATCGAATTTCAGTACCACAAAATTGTTTAAATAGCTGATATTCCTCCATATACCAGGTATCTGAGCCCAGAATTAATAACCGCAGAAAAGTAATTTTTTGTTCGGTTATTTTTAAGTACTCAATTAAATTCCGAAAAACCGCAGGAACAAACTCTGCACAATCAATTTTCTCTTTTTGCATTAACTCATATAACTTTTCAGGCTCTAAAAGCCACTCTCGCGGACACAAAACTAACTTTCCACCAGAACAAAGGGCACGAACTAGATCCCCAGAGAAAACATCAAAGGAGAAACTAGCCATTTGTAAATGATTGTTACATGAAGTTTGCAGTTGATAAGCATCTTCCCAAGCAAAATAGGCATTAACAAGATTACGATGGGCGATCGCTACACCTTTAGGTTTGCCGGTGGAGCCAGAAGTATAAATCAAGTAAGCTAAATTTTCACTATTGACTCCACTAATAATAGTTTGCTGACTTTGTGTAACGATGCTGTTACTATCTCTGTCTAAGCAAACTACAGACCCTTGGATTTTAGGCAACCTAGCGAGTAAGTTCTCAGTTGTCACTAGCACTGAAACCTGAGAATCATTGAGTATGTAAGCTAATCGCTCCGGGGGATAAGCAGGATCTAGAGGAACATAAGCCCCGCCAGCTTTGAGAATTGCTAACAAGCCTACTACCATCTCTAGCGATCGCTCTACACAAATGCCTACTAAAACTTCTGGTTCTACCCCCTGGGTTTGCAAGTGATGTGCTAGCTGATTAGCTCTGGCGTTCAATTCTTCATAAGTCAGTTGTTGTTCTTGAAACACCACCGCCACTGCATCCGGGGTTTGTCTCACCCGCTCTGCAAACAACTCGTGAATACATTTGTCCTGAGGATATTTCGCTTCGGTTTGATTCCATTCCACCAACAACTGATGCCGTTCAGCAGTTGTCAGCAGAGATAACTCGGAAATCTTTTGCTGTGGATAATTAACAATATTTTCCAATAAAGTTTGGAAATGCCCAAGTATCCTGCTAATTGTGGCGGCATCAAAGCGATCGCTATCGTACTCAATGCCTAAGAATAACTTCTGACCTGGTATGGCTTCTAGAGCTAGGGGGTAGTTTGTGCGTTCAACACCGCGAACATTTTGAATACTTAAACCACCAAATCCCTCTTGCAAAGCAACTTTCAGTGGATAGTTTTCAACTACAACAATACTCTCAAATAGAGTCATGCCTCGTGGGACATCACTCCATCCTTGGATATCGATGAGTGAAGTATAAGCGTACTGTTCGCGTTCTATGTGTTGAGTTTGTAATTGCTGTAGCCATGATAATAACGAGATATCATTTGCAACTTGCACCCGCGCTGGTAGGGTATTGATGAATAGCCCGACCATTGACTCAACTCCTGGTAAGGTTGCTGGACGACCGGAAACCGTCACCCCAAAAACCACATTTGATTCACCACTGTAATAACTTAATAACAGCGCCCAAACTCCCTGAATGAGAGTACCAATGGTCAGATGATGTTGGCGAGTAAAAGTCTGTAAGGCGTTGGATAAAGTTTCTGAAACCCAGAGGTGCTGGCGGTCGCATTTTTCTTCCTGACTGGAGATGCCGTTAGAGGATTTGCTGCCAAATAAAGCAGTAGGTACACTAAACCCCCGCAGACTTTGTTGCCAGAAAGTCTCAGCTTGACGAAGATTTTGTTGCTGTAACCAAACAATATAATCCCGATAAGGACGCGAAGTGATATTTAAATAGATATCCTTACCTTGGCTAAAGGCTTCATAGAAAGCAAAAACTTCTTTAAAGATGATCGACAGACACCAGCCATCGAGAAGTAAGTGATGATTACTCCAGACAAATTGCCAAGTAGTTGCTGCCACTTGAATCAAGGTAAAGCGCATCAGCGGTGCTTGCTTGAGGTCGAAACCGAGTTGGCGATCGCTCTCTAAAAAAGCTTCTAATCGCTTTTGTTGCTCATCTGAGGTCATAAACAGCCAATTTTGCTGTTCCCAAGGCACATCCACCTTGCCATGCACAACTTGCAGAGGTTTATCCAACTCATCCCAGTGGAAAGAAGTCCGGAAAACCGGATGCCTAGTTACAACCTGCTCCCAAGCTTGTTGGAATGCCAAAACCTGGAGATCGCCATCAAGAGTACAAATTAGCTGCTCAAAGTAAACACCTGAGTTAGGAGCATACAGGGTGTGAAAAAGCATACCCTGCTGCATGGGTGATAACTCGTATATATCTATAATCTCGTCCACAGAATTATCTTGTACCATTTTGTTTAATTTTTCCAAGGAAAGCATCAAGCTGTTTTTGGTCTAGTCTGGCTCCGGCAAAATCAGAGGGAGTGTATCCCTTTGTTTGTGAAGACTGGCAATGAGTAATCAAAGATACTAAGGCTGTCTGAAACCCCTGTGATAGACGCTCAACTGTTTCTCGTTTATGGATATTTTGGCTATACGTCCAATTCACTTGCAGCCGATCTGAAGTGATGAAGCCGTCTACTTCCAATAGATGAGCGCGTTTGGCAAGGGGGCTATTAGTTGCTCCATTAGCTTCTTTGGCAAACCCCAACAGTGGAGATTCCCACAGTCCCCGGTCTAACTGTCCAAGGTAGTTAAAACTGATTTCTGCTTGGGGAAGATTTTTGAGTTTTGAGCGGGTAACTACATCTTGGCTCAAGTATCGTAGAATTCCGTAGCCGATGCCCCGATTTGGCAAACGACGTAGTTGTTCTTTAACTAACTTTAAAGTTTCCTCAGGGCGGTCGCTTGTTTCAAGTTCTAAGAGGACAGGAAATAGAGTCGTAAACCACCCGACTGTGCGAGACAAATCAACATTCTCAAACAGTTCTTCTCGTCCATGACCTTCTAAATCGACTAGTAAGGAACGTTTACCAGTCCATTGGCTAAAGCTGTGCAACAGTGCAGTCAGGAGTATATCATTAATTTGCGTGTTGTAAGCTTGGGGTACTTCTTGCAATAGAGCTTGCGTCTGTTCCACACTCAAAGCAATTGTAACTTGATCTGTTGAACCAACTGTATTCGATTGTTTGTCAGATGAATAATCTACCGACAACGGTGCAATATTCAAACGAGATTCTTCCAGCCAGTAATCTAACTCACCAGCCAAAGCTTCAGATTGCCCATACTCCACTAATTGCTTAGCCCAATCTCTGAAGGCTGTTGTTTTCGGTGGTAGTTGAATTGCTTCTCCTCGACTGAGTTGTTTGTAAGCTCTAGCAAGATCCTCTAATAAAATCCGCCATGAAACTCCATCTACAGCTAGATGATGAATCACTATTAACAATCGGCTTGGTTTGTTACTGCCAAAATCAAACAGAGCTACCTGAATAATCGGGCCTTTTGATAGGTTCAAGCTAGCTTGGAGAACGGTTGCAGTAGATTCAAGAACCGAGAACTGTTGTTCTGCTGCGACTGCCGATAAATCTATAACAGTAAAAGGTATTGTCTGGTCAGGGAGAGTATTGATTTGCTGCCAGCCAGACTCGGAAGGCATATAGCGCAAGCGTAGGGCATCGTGATGTATCAGCAATTGCTGGACAATTTGCTTGAGTATATCTATCTGGATGTCTGGTAGTACCTCAAGGAGAACCGATTGGTTGTAGTGGTGTGCTTGGGATAGATTCTGCTCAAAGAATCTGTGTTGAATCGGTGTCAGAGGCACAGAACCATTAACTAAACCTTGTTCGGCTTGAATAGCGATACTTGTACTAACTACAGTAGCTAACTCAGCTATGGTCTGTTGCTGAAACACCTGTTTGGGAGTCAGATGCAAACCTAGTTGATTGGCTCTGGCAACAATTTGAATGCTGAGAATGGAATCTCCTCCTAACTCAAAAAAATTATCATGAATGCCGACTTGTTCTACTTCTAAAACTTCTTTCCAAAGATTGACTAATGTGTTTTCAATGGAATTGCGAGGCAAAACAACACTGGTTTCTAGTTCTCTTTGGGAAAAATTGGGGATTGGCAAAGCCCGACGGTTTACCTTACCACTAGCCATTAAGGGAATAGCTTCCAGCATCACAAAGACAGACGGCACCATGTACTCCGGCAGTTTGGTTTTCAAATAAGCGCGTAATTCATTGCTAGAGGGGTTTAGCTGAGTTGGCACGACATAGGCGACTAGGCGTTTGTTGCCCAGGTGGTCTTTTTGAGCGGTGACGACAGTTTCCTGCACCCCAGGATGTTGTATGAGCGTCACTTCAATTTCTCCTAGCTCGATGCGGAACCCACGAATTTTGATTTGATGATCTATCCGTCCCAGAAACTCAACGTTGCCGTCAGGTAAGTAACGAGCTAAATCGCCAGTTTTATAGAGCTTGTCATAGGCAATTTCTGGAAATGGATTGTCCACAAAAACTGCTTGGGTTTTTAACTCATCGTTGAGATATCCTAGCCCTAGACAAATTCCTGAGAGGTAAATTTCACCTGGTACGCCAATGGGTACGAGATTTCTTTGAGCATCGAGGATGAGAACATGGACATTAGCGATCGCTTTCCCAATAGGAATTTTGTTACCTTCTTTACCTGTAACTTGGTAGCAAATGCAGCCAATGGACGCTTCTGTGGGGCCATATAAATTCACCACCCGTACTGTAGGAAAATGCTGGCTAAAAGTGTGGGTGGTTTCTGGTGTAATTTCTTCGCCACCAAGAATCACAGTCCGCAAAGAACTTAATTTTTCTCGCACTTGATTTCCAGCAACGAGTTGCGGCACCAAGGTGTTGAATACGGAAGGAACAAAGTCTGTGATTGTGACTCCATGTTTTTCGATTAATGCAGTTAAATTATCTGCTGTGATTCCCATATTCGGGGAGGGAAGAACGGTTTTCCCACCGTTAATTAACGGCCAGAACAACTGCCAAACTGCACTATCGTAAGTATGATGAGTGGTTTGCAAAGCTGCGATCGCTGATTTACAACCGAAGAAGTCATTCATCCACAAGAAGCGATTAATAATTCCCCGATGAGGGACAACAGCACCTTTTGGTTTACCTGTTGAACCAGATGTGTAGATGACATAGATGGGATTACTAGGGTCAATGTGAATATTGGGATTGGGTGTGGATTGATGGGATGCTAGTCCATTCACAAATAGACAAGGCCAAGCCAATGCTTCTTCTTGGTAAGGTGTCGTCTCATTGACTAAAACAACTTGACAATTCAAATCTTCCAGTGTTTGTTTAAGTCTTTCTATGGGCCAATTAATATCCAGTGGTGAGAAAGCAGCCCCAGTTTTCATTACAGCGAGCATTGCCACAACTAGTCCAATGCTTCTGTCCATCAAAACTGGCACGTAAGACCCCAGCCCAATACCTTTACTAATTAAAGCCAGAGCAACTTGGTTAGCTTGTTCATTCAAAGCTTGATAAGTAAGTTGCTGTTCCTCAAAGACGACTGCCAGTGCCTCTGGAGTTTGTTCCACTTGGGCTTCAAATAACTGATGGATGAGCTTGTCTTGGCTATAGGGCTTTTGGGTCTGATTCCACTCTACTAGCAGTTTGTGTCGCTCAAGAGATGACAGCAATGGCAAATCTAAGATCCTCTGTTCTGGATTGACAATAATACTTGTCAACAGAGTTTGAAAATTTGCCAGCAGACGCTCAATTGTAGTGGCATTGAATAGATCCAAGTTGTAATCACATCTGACTTCCAAACTGCTGTTAGTCTCGATTACATCAAAGCTCAGATCGGAACCAGTAAAACCAATTGGGTGATCGAACAAATTAGTCTCTAGGTCAAATAAACCTGTCAATGTTGCGGGACGGTCTAGATTAAATGTTGTGTTGATGATAGAAAATTGACTAGCATCTCGATCTCTTTTAAGTTTGTTCATTAACAAAGCGAAGGGATAATCTTGATGCTCATAAGCAGATAGTAAAACACTCCTAGAGTTAACTAAATGTTCAATAAATGTTGCATCTTTATTAATGCCATTTCTTAAGGGCAAGAGGTGAGTACAGTAGCCGACTAGTCTTTCACTACCTGAGAGCGATCGCCCAGCCACAGGAATACCAACTACAATGTCATCATGTCCTGTCAGCCGATGTAGTAAAACTGTGTACGCTGCCAACAGCGTCATAAATAGAGTACATCCCTTATTTGTGCTGAACTGCTTTATCTGGCGATAAAGATTGGCATCTAGTTGAATTGTTTGTCTATTACCAAGGTATGTTTTAACTGGAGGACGAGGACGGTCAGTTAGTAAGTCTAAAACTGGAATAGAACTAGTAAATTTCTCTAACCAGTAGGATTCATGAACAGCCATTTCCTGACTATGAACTTGCTGTTCTTGCCACTTTACATATTCTTGGAATTGTATAGGTGAGTGTAATTGGCAATCCTCACCGCGATAAGTTGTCGTATACAAGGTAGCTAAGTCTTGCAGAATTACATCCATTGACCAACCATCAACGATGATGTGATGCGCCGTCATTACCAAAAGATGCAGTTGCTCTTGTAACTTTAGAATATGAACGCGGAACAGAGGGCCGTTACTGAGGTCAAAAGCTGTGAAACTTTCATTTTTGAACCACTCAGGTATTTGTAAATCGTTGTTATCAAAATTAGAGAAGTCAATTAAAGAAACGTCTGTTTTCAGTGATGGCAATATCTGCTGCGAATCACCCTTACTGCTAATAGTTGTACGCAGTGCCTCATGGCGGTCAACTAGTTTTTGCACTGCTTGACGCATGGCTTCCAGGTGCAATACACCTTTTAATTGCACGCTGAGGGTGACATTGTAGGCAAGTGAGCTATCTTCACCTATCTGTGCCAAAATCCAGAGTTGCTTTTGTGCTTCGGTTAGGGGAACAATCTTTACGTCCTGGCTAACAACTTTAGTGTCATTGCAAACCTTGAATGATGATTTTGCAGGTTTGTCTGGAAAAAAACCACCACTTCTTAATTCCTCTACACTTTCCTTGAGCGCCTGAATCAAGTAATTAATATCTTCGTCTGTATGAGCTGTAGACAGAAAACAGTTGCGTCCTTCCCAGATATAAATTCCTTTGTTCATCAAGTGATAAAACAGTAAATCTGCATTTTCTAAGAAGGAAAAGCGGAACAACGAGCCAAAGTTGATGATGCGAATGGGTAAATTTTCAGCTTCAAAGTAAGCATTTAATTTCCTAGCTAACTGATCTGTTCGCTGATTCAACTGTTGTTGCACAGCTGCACCGCATTGCTTGATGTGTTTAAGTACAGCCCGGGCGGTAGCCATCGCCAGAGGATGTTTGCAGAATGTGCCTGCAAAAAATGTTGTGTCTGCTTGTGGATAAGACGCATCCCCATAGTTCCACATCCCGCCGTCAATTCCATCCATGTAGACAGCTTTACCTGCAACTACCCCAATGGGCATTCCGCCACCGACGATTTTGCCATAGGTAGCGATATCTGCATCAATGCCAAACCATGCTTGCGCTCCACCAGGATGAATCCGAAACCCAGTAATCATTTCGTCAAATATCAATACGATTCCAGTTTCGCGGGTTAATCGTCTGAGTTCATGAAGAAACTCTTGAGGTTGTAAATCTGGTCTGCGGCTTTGCACAGGCTCAACTAAAACAGCTGCTAATTCCTGTGCATGGGCTTGGATAATTTCTAGGGATTGCGGATTGCCATACTCTAGGATTAAGATATCTTCTACCGTTTTCGGTGTGATTCCTGGGGCGATGGGTATGGCATTTGGATTGTTGTCTGCCTGAGCTATGCCCAAAACACCATCAAAATGCCCGTGATATGAACCAGCAAACATTGCAATTTTGTTGCGTCCGGTGGCTGTACGTGCGAGTCGCAATGCTGTCATCACAGCTTCAGTACCAGAGTTACTGAAATTGACTCGTTCCAATCCTGTCAGTTCGCAAATTAATTGTGCTACTTCTCCAGCTAGGCGAGTTTGAGGGCCAATTTGGATACCTTGTTTGATTTGTGCTTCCAATGCTGCGGCGATAAAGTCGGGATGGTGTCCGAAGAGATTTACGCCGAATCCCATAGTGATGTCTATGTATTCGTTGCCGTCTACATCCCAAATTCTAGAACCACTAGAGCGATTGCCAACTATCGGGTAGAGTATTTCTTTTGTGGAGAACCGAAAACCAGCTGAAGCTCTGTTATCTGCTAAAACTGGACGATAGGTTTGTGCCAGTTGCTTGGATGTGGGGGTGCGTTTGGTGTAACGCTCAATAAGGTCTTCTAAATGACGTTGTTGTTGGGGATTCAACCCTCTGCCACGAATCTCTGCAACTCGCCAGGGAGGAAGGGCGGAAGATGATTTACTTGGCGCTGATGCAGGTGTTGTTTTCGTCACCTGTTTTGTAACTATGGGTGTTGTTTGGGGTGCAGATTTTGAATGTCCATTGTTAGAGGAAACAAAATTTGCTGCTGACAAACCACCGCCTTGCAAAACTTGCAATTGCTCAGACATCAGAGAAAGTTGTTGCTGAATAATTGCTTCTACCGCTGTTTGAGGTGGTGTTTTTGTCTGTGGCGATCGCAATTCTTCCTGTACATCTTCTGCTACAACAGATTCGGATTTAGTATTCTCTTCTATATAACTCGCTAGGGCATCAAGCGTTGTCAATTCTTCAAATAACTGGCGAATGGAAATCTTAATCCCATAAGTATTTTCAATACTCCGCACCGCATCAACTAAAACAATGGAATCAGCGCCCATTTCTAAGAAAGGAGCTTGAACATTTACGTTTGATGGCTCTGTTTTTAGTAATTTTGCTACAAGCGAGCGTAATGTTTGTATTGTTGTTTCCCTTTGCTCTGATTTTACAGGTAAGGCAACTGGAGATTTAAATCCGTTAGTAGTAATTGTGTGTGTATTCATTACGTCTTGTGCTTCAAACCAATAACGTTTTCTTTGGAAGGGATAAGTAGGTAGTGAAACCAGACTGCGTGAGTAATCTCGGTCGAATCTTGACCAATTAATGTTTACTCCTTCCAGATATAGGGTTGATAAACTTTCCAGCAATATTTGCCAATCATTTTTTCCCGCAGCTAAGGATGGTAGCCAAACAGCATTTTCTTGCTGCTGACAACGTTTGCTCAGACTTGACAGGATGGGCTTTGGCCCAATTTCTAAAAATATTTCGTAGTCTTGTGCCAATAAGGTATTTATCCCTGCCATAAATCTCACTGGGTTGCGAGTGTGGCGTCGCCAATAGCTGGCATCAAGAATATCTTCTGGCAATAAAAACTTACCTGTTAAATTGGAAACTATTGGTATGCGTGGTGACTGAAATTTAATTTGGCTGGCTTGTTGTTCAAATACGTCCAGCATCGGCTCCATTAACGAGGAGTGAAAGCCGTGGGAAACATTTAATCGCCTGGTTTCTATCCCTTGTGATTCTAAGGTGGAAATGACTGCTTCAACTGCCTCATACATACCAGAGATAGCGATATTCTCAGGAGCGTTGATGGCAGCAATTGATACTTCATGAGGATAAAATTGAATAGCTGCTGTGACTTCCGCTTCACTGCCAAACACGGCTACCATCTCGCCTAAAGGCGGCAGTGCTTGCATTAGGGACGCCCGTTCGCTAATCAGCTTCAGCCCATCTTCAAGACTGAACACCCCAGCAACGCAGGCAGCAACATATTCACCTATACTATGACCCATTACTGCTGCTGGTTCTATACCCCAGGACTGCCATAATTTTGCTAAGGCGTATTCCAAAGCAAATAAAGCTGGTTGGGTATAGGCGGTTTGATCTAGGGGGGAAGCGATCGCATTTTCAGGATAGAGAACTGATAGTAGAGGCTGTTCTAGGTAGGGAAGCAAAATCTCGTTGCAACGATCAAGGCAAGCACGGAAGGTAGGCTGGGTTTCATAAAGTTGCTTTCCCATATCTATATATTGGGAACCCTGACCAGTAAATAAGAAGGCAATTTTAGGCTGTTTATTGCTATTTATATGTACAGTTTGCTCTTGGGCAGTGAAAGTACTTAATGCTTCATGTAACTCTTCTTTAGTTTCAGCGATCGCAGCTAGCCGATAGTCAAAATGTGATCGCCCAGTATTCGCAGTAAAACAAACATCTGCTAGTGATGCATCAGGATTTTTACTGAGATAAACTATGTAATTTTGTGCTAGTTCTCTTAAAGCTTGCTGATTTTTCGCCGAGAGAGTCAGTAAATGCTTTGGACGCTCAATGTCGGACTTGACAGCTGGCACTACTGGTGAGTCTTCCAGTATTACATGGGCATTGGTACCGCCGAAACCGAATGAAGATACACCAGCTAGCCGTCGTTGTGTACCACGAGGCCACAACTGAGGTTCAGTGGTGATGGACAATGGCGTATCTTTTAAAGAAATATGGGGATTGAGGTTTTGCAAATGCAAATGAGGTGGAATTTCCCCATGATGTAGCGACAGCACGACTTTAATTAAACCTGCAATGCCAGCAGCAGCTTCTAAATGGCCAATATTAGTTTTAACAGAGCCAATTCTACAGTTTTGCTCTGGCGATCGCCCTGGTAGCAGCACTGTTTTGAGGGAATTGAGTTCAATAGTGTCTCCCAATAAAGTACCGGTACCGTGGGCTTCTACATAATCAATCTCTGCTGGTGTGACATTAGCGTTTGCTAAAGCTTGGGAAATTACTGCCTGCTGTGCTTGACCATTGGGAGCTGTCAGGCCATTACTGCGACCATCTTGGTTAACAGCCGAGCTTTTAATCAATGCTAAGATATTGTCTCCATTGGCGATCGCATCAGAAAGGCGCTTGAGAATTACTACTCCGCAACCTTCACCACGCACATAACCATCAGCACTCGAATCAAAGGTTTTGCAGCGACCATCACTTGCCATCATTCGTGTTTGAGAGAAAGCGATGGTCAATTGGGGAGACAAAATTAAATTTACACCCCCTGCTATGGCTAATTGGCACTCCCCTTGGCGTAAACTTTGGCAAGCTTGATGAACTGCTACCAACGAGGAAGAACAGGCTGTGTCTACTGCCCAGCTAGGGCCTTGCAAATCCAGCAGATAGGATAGGCGATTAGCAGCAATGCTCAAAGCGTTGCCAGTACCATAGTAGGCATCCGTACTAGCAGCATGACGAGACAACAACCGCGAGTAATCATAGTTGCTGATGCCAATAAATACCCCTGTTTTACTTCCTGCTAATTGCTCTGGTATTTGTCCAGCGTTTTCTAGAGCTTCCCAACTCACTTCTAATAAAAGTCGTTGTTGGGGGTCCATTGTCTCTGCTTCTCGTGGAGAAACTCCGAAAAATTCTGGCTCGAATCGATCTACTTGTTCGAGAAAACCACCCCAACGAGTGTTCATTTTCCCAGGATGTATCGCCGTGGGGTGATAGAAAGCATTGATGTCCCATCGTGACGCAGGTACTTGTTGGATAGCATCAACCCCATCATGTAGAAGCTGCCAAAAACTTTCCGGGTCATTAGCTCCTGGAAAACGGCAACCAATACCAATAATTGCGATCGCCTCAGTTTGTGTTTCTATTTTATTAATGTCAACTTCTGCTGTTTTTAGTTTGGAAGCGATCGGTTTTACTCCTAAATAGTCAGATATAGCCTCAATAGAGGAATAATCGTAAAATATGCTAGGAGAAAGCTGGCATCCAAGCCATTGCTGTAACTGGTCAGAAAGCCTCACTGTTACTAAGGAACCCATTCCATAGTCAGCGAATGGTTGTCGGGTGTCTATTTGGTGTGGAACAACTTGTAGTTGATCTGATATTTTTGAGATTAACCAGGTTGCAATCTCTTCTTTGCTACGAGATTTATGTAGGGGAACTGGTTCATGAGAATTTTGGTTTTCTGACAAGTCCGCTGGTAAAGTAGCTGTTTGCACTTGTTGTAACAGCGATTTGAGTTCTGTTTCTAAATATCGGAATTTTGTTTTATTTTGAGGATTTGCACACCAATCTGCAACTACATCTAAGTTGCCAGATAGAAAGCGAATCCGACAAGCACTACGTTGAAGTTTACCACTAGAAGTTTTAGGTATACTTGCAGTTTTAAGCAGCAAGATGGCATAAACTTCTATATCGTGCTGTTGTGCTAATGCTTGACGAATTGCTCCAATTACTTCAATAGTATTTAGTTTCCGAAGGTAAGTTCGTTCTACTTCTTGGACAATTACTAGTTTTTCTTGTCCCTCGAAATCCACTGCAAAGGCTACTCCACAATTTGGTCGTAACGCTGGATGACACCGCTCTACAGTTTGCTCAATATCTTGCGGATAATGATTACGTCCCAAAATAATAATTAAATCCTTCAATCGACCTGTAATAAACAATTCGCCATCCAGCAAGAATCCTAAGTCTCCTGTACGCAGAAAAGGCCCTTCACCAGTATCCGCCAAATAAGCTTGAAAGGTTTGTTGTGTTTGCTCTGGTCGATTCCAATAACCTTGACTGACACTCGAACCTGATACCCAAATTTCCCCAACTTGGT
Source organism: Nostoc paludosum FACHB-159 (assembly GCF_014698835.1). Lineage (GTDB taxonomy): Bacteria > Cyanobacteriota > Cyanobacteriia > Cyanobacteriales > Nostocaceae > Nostoc > Nostoc paludosum. The sequence continues at coordinate 25,415 of NZ_JACJTU010000070.1, forward strand.
CTGAAGCACACTGCGTTAGTAATTCTGGATCAGCAATTACTATTTTTGTATCAAGCCATGAACGCCCACACCCTACTATAGATTTACTATTCTTGTTGTTAAAAGAGGTCTTGATTACTCTATTTTGTTCTAGTGCGTCAGCATGAACTGTACAATAAATTGGCTCATCTTTGACTTTACCCCCTGAAATCATAAGAGTAGATTCAGCCATCCCGTAACAAGGATAGAAGAAGTTACTGCGAAACCCACAGGACTTAAATATATCTGTAAATTGCTCTAAAACTTCTCGGCGAACTGGCTCTGCACCACTATAAGCGCTATGCCAACAGCTTAAGTCAAGCTTATCTCGTTGTTCTTGAGTAATATTTTTTAAACACAATTCATATCCAAAATTAGGGCCACCACAATGCGTTGCTCTATAGTGTGAAATCGCTTGCAACCATCGGAATGGTTTTTGAATAAAGGATGCAGGTGGCATCAAAACCCCTAAAAAACCAGTATATAAGGGTTGAATGATCCCATCTATTAATCCCATATCATGGAAACTAGGTAACCACGTCACAGAAACACTATCTTGTGTGAGTTCAAAAGCTTGCTTAATATATTCTGAATTGTGTATTAAATTCCCATGATTTACCATCACTCCTTTTGGTATCCCTGTAGATCCAGAAGTGTACTGAAGAAAAGCAAGTGTTTCATTACTGATTACTGGTTGCTGCCAGGACGCAATTTCATTACTGGCAATGTTATCTGTTGTTATCCAGTTACAACGCCCTAATAATAGATCATTATCAACAAAGCCATTTTCTATATTGGTTAATAATTCCTTTGTTGTAAGAATTACTGTTGCTTGAGCATCATCTATGATCGTTTGTAGCCTAGATAACTTTTGATTCCGTCTAGGCGGATAAACAGGAACCGCCACGACTTGTGCATATAAACACCCAAAAAAAGCAGTAATGAATTCTAGTCCAGGCGGGTAGATCAGCAAGGCACGAGAATTAGTCGCGTTTAAGCTTTGAAGTTGGATGGCAATCGCTCGCGCTTCTTGCTCCAATTGTTTATATGTCAAACTGTTTGATTCTCTTTCTCCATCTTGCAGAAAAATAAAACCTTTTTGATCGGGTTGGTGTAGCGCTCTGTTATGTAAAATATCTATGATATTGGTAATACTATTAATTTGATAAAAGCTATTTATAAGAAAACTTGTATTAGTAGCCATTTTAATAGGTATCTCCAGTAATTATATAAAGCTTTTTGAAAAAATATTTTATTTTGCAACGCTATTAATGTTGATTGTTATTCAATACTTGTTCTATTATGTTAAGACCTAAACATTTTGTATAACCTTTATTTTTTCATAGGTACTTTTTCACACTTATGTCATTTAAATTGACGACAATTTATGTAACCACAGATATGCTTACGTTAGTCGTAAGTCAAAGAACTATTGAATAAAACTACTTGCAACTAAACTATGGCAAAGCAAAAAAAAATACTTACCTTTGTTGTTATGAACAGCATATTTGCTTTTATCACATTATCAAAACAGTCTGTGAGTAGATTATAAATTCACCCATAAGATAGAAGGCAAGATATAAAACCCATTTGACATCTTTTACTGTCAGCAGGGCAAACGCATGTGTGACTCGTTCCTAAGCCAATACATAACTTAGGGTGAGAACGCCAAGGAACAGAACCTTGAAAACCTCATAACTAAACCTGGGATAGAGGTGAAAGTCCTCTCCTACAAGGGTAGTAGTGACTCCCGACCTGCCCACAGCGACCGAACTCGGAATTTCGGAGACTGAAGCTGGGAACAGGGCGCAATCAGAGCCAAAGCAGATCAGGCACACTGGCGCTAATGGGGAGATAATACGGATAAACAAGACCTATAAAAGCGTCTGATGCCCAAGCGGTAATCTGAATAAATTATACCGACTTCATACTCTAATCTCGCGGCAATATATGCGTTTTAGCCGCAAACCCCTTGAGATGAGTATAGGCGAAGTGGTCTGTCCTACGTTATCGCAAATCTCAGGTTTGGAACGAGTAAAAACGGTGCTGAGGTCTGGGGACTGGTCGAAACCCTAGTAGGTAAGACGAGATACGGAACCCCTCACATCGGGTAAGACGAAGCGTAATTGCTTCGAGGCAATCAGAACACTTTCATTGCAAAGAAGAGTATAGTTAGGCACATGACTAGTAATAGTGATAGTGAACTCTGGATAAAAATCCCGTGGAAGAAACTACGGAAAAATTTATTCCGCCTACAATGCAGATTGTGGAAAGCTATTCGAGAAGGCGACCGGAAACGAGCCAACAGTCTTCAAAAGCTGATACTGAAATCCCGAAGTGCGAGATTATTAGCTATTCGTCAAGTAACCCAGCTAAATAATGGTAAGAAAACAGCAGGTGTAGATGGTAAAGCTTCCCTGAATTTTCAAGAAAGGTTTGAACTTGAAGTATTGCTGAAACAAAAGGCTCACGCCTGGACTCATAGCAAACTTAGAGAAATACCGATTCCAAAAAAAGACGGAAGCAAGCGCATTCTCAAAGTTCCGACGGTGTGTCCATATTGCACCTTGATCCAAGAAAGCTTAGGGATATTTTATTTCGCTCTAGTATTTCCCTATAGTAGAGATTTTTTCGCTCAAAGATAAAAGAGCGATCGTCAAAAATTTATTCCAAAGACAAATTTAGATATACGTAAAACCCTTTGGGTAAGAAATTACTCAAAGGGTTGAATCAGTTGACGAATAATTATTTTGCACACTTGTAGAAGTTATTCAGATTTCACTGGTACACGGCGGATTTTGTGACGTAAAGTTTCTAAAACTTCGGGTGTAACTACATACCACCACGGGCTTCTATCTGTTTCTTGGAATGCCTGAATAATTCCTTTGTCTCGCCAATAGTAAATGGTATGAATTCCAACACCCAATTTTTCAGCCAGGGCACTAGTTGAATAGTAACCTTCAAGGCTGACTCCTGATTTCGCAATCACCGGGTCACTTAAAGGTTTGCCAAGTCCATATTTCCAGCGAAGCCAAGCCACACCTTTTTTTGTAAAAGGTCGCCCAGTAGTATTCAATAAACCTCGACGATTTAGTTCAAGAGCAATTTCAGTATCAGTTCGACCAGGAACTAATTGTTCAATCAGTTGAATAACTTCTTTGGGTGTTCGGTATTTGTCTGCATTCGTTGGGCGTGTCGCTATTAATTCACTGATAGCTTCAGTATGCCAGAGGATTTGGATACGAGTAGAGCGTTCTGGAGTATCTATTGGCGTGATAGCAACTTGTTTGATTAACAACCCTAGTATCTCTTTACGCTCTTGGCTGGTGGTACTACTTGCGTTCCAAATTGTGGGAATATCATTGGCGAGCTGTAAAATTTGCTGCCTCTGCACTTGTGTTAATTCCAACCTTTGTGCTTGTTGGGCTTTCTGGTATTCTTCTTCTAACTCTGCTAACTGTTGTAGTTTCTCGTTCCAGCGCCTTTCCAGTGTACGGGCGACTAAACGATTCTCCGGCTCGGTGGCATCATATTGTCGAAAAGCTCTGTCTGCTTCGTAACGTACCCTTTCCAGTCGCAGTTGCCATGTTTTATCTGCCTCATGTGCTTGATTTTCCAATTCCGACAGCACAGCCAGAGAAATATCAAGTTCTTCATCCGTAAAAACTTCCAGCACATGAGTTTCAACTGCTGTATCAATTGCTGCTCCCGAAACGCTCCAACAAACACCCATACGACCATCTTGTTTGCGAGCTTGGTTACACTCGTAAGCCACTCTGTAACCACCAGTGCCATAGTAGCGAGGACTCATACGTCGTCCGCATTTACCGCAGATTACTAGTCCTTGAAGAAGTGCAAAACCTTCTCTAGGTATGCCTGGACATTCATCAGACAAAGAGATTGCCCGATTGCGTCTAAGTTGTTCACAATTAGATTCATACTCTGACCAACTAATATAAGCCTCGTGAGCGTTGTGAATTATCACCTTCCACTCCTGTTGGGGTAATAGTTGAGTTTTTACCTTGGTCACTTGCCCATTCTCAATTACGTTCAGGCTACGTCTTCTACCATAAACATAGGTTCCTGTATAAGTGGGATTACGTAGAATAGCTGTTATACGGCTCAGATTGGCTGGCCCCCAACGAAGTGTACCAATGTGCCCTGGCCCCCAACGTCTTCTGGGAAAAGGAATTTGGTTGGAGCAAAAGTAGCGCATTACCTTAAACGCTGTTCCCAGAACACGGAACTGTTGAAAAACCAACTGTATAGCAGCAACTACGCCTTCGTCTGGGTCTAATACTAATTTTCCTTCAGGGTCATATACGTAACCAGTAGGTGGGGCACAACGTAGTTCTCCTTTTTTGGCTTTATTGAGTTTCGCTCCTTGTAAGCGCAGACGCATCCCGTGTAGCTCCGTGTGGCTCCAAGTTCCTTTAAATCCCAGTATTACTCGGTCATTAAAATCATTTGGGTCATAAATCCCATCATGGTCAATTACCAAGGTGTGGGAGCAATGCGATTTTGTGAGGTCTGGTCAAAAACAAGCGATCGCTAAAAATTATATTTAGGTACAAGGTGATTTTATTTGCAAATAAAATACTGGTTTGCACAAA
>NZ_JACJTU010000071.1 GCF_014698835.1 Nostoc paludosum FACHB-159
CTCCCACACCTCCCACACCTCCCACACCTCCCACACCTCCCACACCTCCCACACCTCCCACACCTCCCACACCTCCCACACCTCCCACACTTCCTGCTTGCCCAATGCCCTATGCCCCAATTTATCGATTCTTCTCGATAAAATCCAACATAATTCGCTGATGCATTTCCCCTAATGGTCGCACTTCGTTGGCATTTTTTGAATAACACTCACCTTGGCGAATATCTTCTGGAGTCAATAATCCCATATCCCAGCCTTCATTCAAAACCAATTCATTCATTTCCACTAAGAGTGGTGCATGGAAAACATGACGGATAACTGTTTCATCGGGATAACAGCCAAATTCAACAAAAGGCGGCAAATTATAGCCGATTTCTTCTAAAACTTCTCGTTTGACTGCCACATCGGGTGTTTCACCAGGTTCGATATGACCGCCGAATAGTGCCCAGTGGCCAGGATAACGAATACTGGGGATGTTATCCCTTAGTTGCATGAGAAATTTGTTGTTTTGGTAGAGAATAGCGATCGCTACATGTACTAGTTGATTGCTCATATGTTCATTTTTAATTACTCAATTATTCTTCTTCTAAATAAATTTCTCCCAGTTCTTTCCCAGCTAAAGGAATACTTCGGTAGCGAACTTTACCCTTAAACACTACTTCCGATCCCTCTGGCAAACTTTTTTGGTTAGTGACAACCCAAATTTTGCCGGTTGTGTCATCTATTTGATAAGCCCACTGCTTCATCAGCGGAGCTTGCTTTTCTACCTTACCTTGGATGTAAACTGTAGCCTGATTCTTTTGTTCTGCTTTAATTTGTCGAATTGGGGTAACATTAGCGCCAAATTTTAAGCCAGTTCCACTCAAGCCAGAGGAAGCTAAGTTACCACAACTAGAAAGTCCTGCTACCACGAAAAAAGCTAACCCTACACGGTAGAGAACAATACTGTGCCCATACAAAAAGCCAAGGGACAAATTTCTCGTTTTTTTCATGAAAGCCACCAATTGAGCAAATTTTTGCTTCACTGCTTGTTTTGTCGCCACTTCGATGGGGTCAGTTCCCATCTATGGTACTTTGTTCTGAATTGGGCAAACAGGGTATGGGGCATGGGGCATTGGGCATTGGGCATCGGGCATGGGGGCAAAGGAGTGGAGTTCAAAAACTGGTTAACCAGTATCAAAGACTCGCCCACGAGTATCAAAAACTCGTCCACGAGTATCAAAGACTCGCCCACGAGTATTAAAGACTCGCCCACGAGTATTAAAGACTCGCCCACGAGTATCAAAGACTCGCCCACGAGTATTAAAGACTCGCCCACGAGTATCAAAGACTCGCCCACGAGTATTAAAGACTCGCCCACGAGTATTAAAGACTCGCCCACGGGTATTAAAGACTCGCCCACGAGTATCAAAGACTCGCCCACGAGTATCAAAGACTCGTTCACAAATCTTAGATTTATAGGAAATCATAGTTATAAATCATTCCCTCTGCCCCATGCTCAATGCCCAATGCCCCATGCCCGATGCCCCATGCCCTATGCCCTATGCCCTTTTTAATCAAACTTGCGACACAAGACGAACATAGCCAGAAATTATCATGAAAACACAAACTGCCAAAATCCTTGATGGTAAAGCTTTAGCTGCCAAAATTCAGCAACAACTTTCTGTTGCCATTAGCGAATTACAACCAAAAGTTGGAAGGCCGCCTGGCTTAGCAGTGCTGATGGTTGGCGATAACCCAGCCTCAGCTGCTTATGTACGCAATAAGGAAAAAGCCTGCGCTAAAGTTGGTATAGCCTCTTTTGGCAAGCATTTTCCTGCCCAAACTACCCAAGGGGAATTAGAAGAGGTTATTACTGCACTCAATCACGATGAACGGGTGGATGGTATTCTCGTACAGCTACCTTTACCTAACCATTTGGATGCTGTTAGCCTGTTACATCAAATCGATCCCGATAAAGATGCTGATGGACTGCACCCAGTTAACTTGGGGCGACTAGTACGGGGAGAAACCGGTTTACGTAGCTGTACCCCTGCTGGTGTGATGCGGCTTTTAGAAGAATATGAAATTCCTTTGCAGGGAAAGCAGGCAGTAGTAGTGGGACGTAGTATTTTAGTAGGTAAGCCAATGGCGTTAATGCTATTAGAAGCTGATGCTACAGTCACCATTGCTCATTCGCGATCGCACGATCTCAAAACGATCGCTCAAAATGCTGATATTCTGATTGCAGCAGTAGGTCGTCCCGGACTAATCTCTGCTGATATGGTAAAACCGGGCGCTGTTGTGGTAGATGTGGGAATGAATCGGGTCACTGATGCCAGTGGCAACAGTCGGCTAGTCGGCGATGTTGATTTGGAATCAACTGCTGCTGTAGCAGGATTTATCACCCCAGTTCCTGGCGGTGTCGGGCCAATGACCGTCGCCTTATTGTTGCAAAATACATTTACAAGCTATTCGAGGACGGTAAGAAAGTGAGAGTTAAGAGTGATGAGTTAAAAGTTATGAGTTATATTCCCAACTCCCAACTCCTAATTCTTAACTCTTAACTCTTAACTCCTAACTCCCCATTTTTTGAGTCCCACAGCACCTTAAAATTGTGACGTATAAGACGAAAATCACAAAATGTCAGGAATTGAAGAATGGTAGCAACTGATAACTTTCAAAAGACACCACCAGAGGAAGCCAACTTTAACCTAGCAGCCTATCTCAAAGAACGACAAAAGCTTTGTGATACCGCTTTAGATCGGTCTATTCCCATCGTTTATCCAGAAACAATTTATGAGTCGATGCGCTACTCATTATTAGCTGGAGGTAAGCGTGTACGCCCGATTCTCTGCCTTGCCACCTGTGAAATGATCGGTGGCACCATCGAAATGGCTATGCCAACAGCTTGTGCAGTGGAAATGATCCACACAATGTCTTTGATTCATGACGACCTGCCATCAATGGATAATGATGATTATCGTCGCGGAAAGCTGACGAATCATAAGGTCTATGGCGAAGATGTGGCAATTTTAGCCGGAGATGGTTTGTTGGCTCTGGCTTTTGAATATGTTGCCCTTCATACCCCTGAAAGTGTTCCCAGAGAGCGAGTTTTGCAAGTAGTTATTCGTCTTGGCCGTGCTCTGGGGGCAGCTGGTTTAGTCGGCGGTCAAATTGTGGATTTACAATGTGAAGGTAAATCCGATATTTCTCTAGAAACACTGAATTTCATTCACGAACACAAAACAGCTGCCCTTTTGGAAGCTTGTGTAATTTGTGGCGGGATTGTAGCTGGGGCATCATCTGAAGATGTGCAACGACTCAGCCGTTATGCTCAAAATATTGGGCTAGCATTTCAGATCGTAGATGATATTCTGGATATCACTGCTACCCAGGAGCAATTAGGCAAAACAGCTGGCAAAGACGAAAAAGCTAAGAAAGTTACTTATCCCAGCCTTTGGGGAATTGAGCAATCTCGTTCAAAAGCCCAAGAGCTAGTCCAAACAGCTTGCGCGGAATTAGAAGCATTTGGGGAAAGAGCTAAGCCACTGCAAGCGATCGCTCATTTTATCATCAGTCGCAATAACTAGTAGAAAAAGGCAAAAGGCAAGAGGCAAGAGGCATAAATGCTCAAAGCATCAACTTTTTGTCTATTTTTAACCGTCGGGTTATTTCCACATGATGTACAAGGTTAATTTGAGATTTTGGGTTGAATCTAAATGTTTCCTCAACCAACAACTGCTGCTCTTATCACTAACCTAATCACAATACCATGCAGGATATAGGCAACATTTTAGACAACCGGGTGCTGCTGGTTGCTCTGGTAGCTTGTTTTATCGCTCAAGCATTAAAACTGATAATCGAGATTGTCAAAAATCGCAAGCTGAATGTGCGCGTTTTAGTCACAACCGGAGGTATGCCCAGTGCCCACTCAGCTTTAGTTACGGCTCTAGCTGCTGGTGTGGGGCAAACTCTTGGTTGGGCGTCTCCTGATTTTGCGGTGGCCATGGTTTTTGCCATCATCGTTATGTACGATGCAGCCGGAGTTCGCCAAGCGGCTGGCAAGCAAGCTCGGATTCTCAATCAAATGATTGATGAATTATTTCATGAAAAACCAGACTTTAGCCAAGACCGTCTTAAGGAATTACTCGGACATACACCAGTTCAGGTAATAGCTGGCTCAGCTTTAGGTATGACGGTTTATTGGTTAGCCAGGGCTGCTTATTAAGAATGCACAATGGGCTACGCCCCGCTGCGCTAACAGAATACAGAATTCAGCAATCTTATGGTGGGGATTTAAACCCGCTACTTTCTTATTGACCATTAAATTGAACTCCCTACGGCGAAGCAAGCTAGTAAAAGCATCTGGTAGAGAAAATTTAGTGAGGAACTTAAACGCGCTAACTTCACCGCCACTTATACAGAATTCATACTGAATTCTGAATTCTGACTCCTGAATTCTTTATTCTTAAAATCCCACAGCTGACCGCAACAAAATTACCTTACGGCTATTTACGATACTGGCAACAAAACCGCGATCGTTTAGCTTTTGTAATGTGTTGTATGCTTCACTTTGGTTAGTAGTATAAACTGCCAGCAAGTATGGGCGTTGTCCATAAGAAGCAAAACCGACGTTACCTCCCACCGCTTGCTGTACGCTATTTGCTATTTCTGGGCGATTGTAATAATCTACCAACACCGCATAACCCTCTCCTAAGGCTTGAGGATTATAGCCGACTGTCTGCTGCTGAAGTGGCTGTGCTTGTACAACATCTGGTGCTGTTGGTCGAGTAGTAATAATGGCAGACAAACCAACAATATTACTGACGTACCTTGCCCAGCGATTGGCATCATCAATTTGATTAAAGCCCCCAATGCGCGTTACAGTTTCGTTGAGATATTGGCAGGTGGTAGTTTTGAGTTCAGGCGGTAGGGCACTACGCAATTGCTTTTGATTTTCCGCCGTCGGGCTGACTACTAATAAAAGATACTCGCCTGCACTCGGTGGTTGACAATTGGGAATGGCTTGTTGAGCAAAGACAGAACTCATGCCACTAATCAACCCAGCGAAAGCGAAGCTCGTCGTAGCGATAAGTCGGAACGGCGTCTTCTGCTGTTCTGAACCTTTCAAGACAGACATCGCTAATCCTAAAACACTTGGTAAAGTCTGAAATCTCTGCACAAAAGTTAGATAGGTAAATTATGGTGTCATAAAAGATTTTATAAAGAAAAATGGGAAATGGGCATAGGGCATAGGGTATGGGGCAAGCAGGAAGTGTGGGAGGGGTGGGAGGTGTGGGAGGTGTGAGAGGTGTGGGAGGTGTGGGAGGTGTGGGAGGTGTGGGAGGTGTGGGAGGTGTGGGAAGAGACGGGGGCATAAATTCTCTTTCTCCCCACACTCCCCCATCTCCCCACACTCCCCCATCTCCCCTCTCCCCCCTCTCTCCCCACACTCCCCACACTCCCCACACTTCCCCATCTCCCCCATCTCCCCATACCCCATGCCCAATTATTAAGACACAGTAGCCAAAGATGCTAGAGCATCAGGTATTGCCTCACAAGGAGCTTGGAATTCTCCTGTAATGACGTATTCTAAACGCAATTTCAACCAAGTAATAAATTGGGAATTAGTGGAAATAATTGCCACTGCTGGCTGGGGACACTTTGCTTTTACTGCTGCAAACTGGGGCGCTTCTAAGAAAGCAGGTTGCTCAATCAGCCAAAAATCTATTTGTTTTTCTTGTTCGTGGTAATGACGGGTACGTTCTTTGAGAACTTCCTCTATCGGTTCTTCTTCGAGGATAAAACGTTGACTGGCCAAAACGTAATGATATGTTTGCATTTTCATCCTTTGCTTGTTATGGAAAGAATTTCAGGGCACAGTACTACACACTGTACCCCTGAAAATTAACTTTTTTGGAACTTTTTGAACCAAGAACTGAAGGGACAAGCACTTCCTTGGCTGTCTGCATTTGCCTTGCCACCAGATGTTAGCTTAGTCAAGAACAGACTATTGTCAAAGTAGTGTTCTAAGGAAATAATCTTTAAGTCATCGGTAACTTTTGCAATGCTCATGCCGATAATTTCCACCGTCTCTCCAGTAGGTGCATAGTCTTTGTATTGTCCGTTAAAATGTCCCCAATGCCGCCATTTGAATGTTACATTCGGTGGCCCTGAGAAAACTTCCAGCACTTCCCAAGGAAATCCTTTGGGAAATGTTGTGTGGAAGAGTTTTGCCGATGATTCAAAGCTTTCTTCTGAAGCTTTGTAGTGTTCTGAATCAGGCATAAATAGATTGTAAGTACCTTGGGCTGATAAATCTGCCGCTGTATAGTCCACTCCGCCATTAGTACTGACGCGAAACTTGTCATTGACAATAGATAACCACTGTTGCGGGTTAGCTTTAAAGGATACTTCCATCTCGAAGGTTCGCACCAAGTTTTGCACGATCGCTTCTAGTGTACCTTCTAAGTGATTGCGCGTACTTTCTTGAGCCAGATTTTCTTTGGAGCGAGAATAATCTGGTGGTGTCTGATAGCGCCACTCAGTATCAATACTTTCTGCTATCACCCGATCCCGATCCTGTACCCAAAGCGGCAGGTTGTTAGACTGTGTTGCGCTCATAGAAGTTTTTTACTGAAGATTGATTTCTAGATTTCGCAGTTACAACCCCTCTTGGGGAGAGCAGGGGAGCAGGGGAGGCAGAGGGGCAGAGGAGAATAATTAAAAATCAATGCCTTTCCCCTTTCCCCTTTTCCCTTTCCCCTTCCCATGCCCTATGCCCCATTCCCCCGTATCGCTTCTTTCATCTCGCGCACTGCTCGTTCTATACCTACTAAGGCTGCCCGACTGATGATGGTATGACCGATGTTCAGTTCTTCCATGCCACTAAGGGCAGCCACCGGGTAGACGTTCCAATAGGTGAGTCCATGTCCAGCATTGACTCGCAGTCCCGCTTGAATTGCTTGTTCGCACCCTTTAGCTAAGACGGCTAATTCTCGGTGGCGATTTGTTTCGTCCTTAGCCTCAGCGTATTGTCCGGTGTGCAATTCAATAAATTTAGCCTGTACCTTGACAGATGCTTCAATTTGTGCTGGTTCGGCGTCGATAAATAAACTAACTGGAATGCCAGCGCCTTGCAATTTATCAACGATCTCACCTATTCTAGCAATTTGCCCAACGATATCTAGTCCGCCTTCTGTTGTGACTTCTTCGCGTTTTTCAGGGACTAAAGTTACATAATCTGGTTTAATGTCGAGAGCGATCGCTAACATTTCATCTGTAGCGGCCATCTCTAAATTTAAGTGAGTTCTCACTGTTTGTCTTAAGATTCGCACATCCCGATCTTGGATATGCCGTCTATCTTCCCGCAGATGCACTGTAATTCCATCTGCACCTCCTAATTCTGCCAGCACCGCCGCTGCTACGGGGTCTGGTTCCACTGTCCGCCGTGCTTGCCGGATGGTGGCAATGTGGTCAATGTTAACGCCAAGTGTGGGCACCCCAAAATTCTCCCAAATTACAGTCCTCAGAAATTGATTTTACCGGAAATAACGGGAGTTTAGCCTTTTGGCTATGGATGCCAGAGATGATAAATAGACCTCTTGCATAAGTCGAATAGACCCCCCTTTATCCCCCCTTATAAAGGGGGGAAACTTGAAATCTTGCCCCCTCCCCTTCACAAGGGGAGGGTTGGGGAGGGGTGATTCAAGGATTTTTGCAAGAGGTCTAATGCCATGTATAGGACGGGCTACGCCTACACCCAAAATCAAACTGAGTTAGCTAAACCTCATATTTGGGCAAACTAGTTGAAATAAATAGCTGATTTCAAGAGACTCTATCAAGTATGAATACAGCAGTTCAACATATATCTCAGCTTCTAAACTATCAAATTACTGAGCAACTTTATACGAGCTTTAGAACGTTGGTTTACCGTGGAATTCGAGAAGACGATCGAGTTCCGGTGATTATTAAACTGCTTCATCAGGAGTATCCTACCTTCAGCGAATTACTCCAGTTTCGCAATCAGTATACTATTGCCAAAAATCTCGACCTCCAGAGTATTGTTCGTCCCTACAGCTTAGAACCCTACGGCAACAGCTATGCTTTGGTAATGGAGGATTTCGGCGGTATTTCTCTGAGGGAATGGATGAAAACAGCAATGGAGAGTAATCCAAATTACTTGGAAGAGTTTTTAGATATTGCGATCGCTTTGAGTGAAATTCTCGACGGACTTTATCGGCATCGGGTGATCCACAAAGACATTAAGCCTGCCAACATTCTCATTAATCCGCAAACTAAGCAAGTTAAGTTAATAGATTTTAGCATTGCCTCGCTTTTGCCCAAAGAAACCCAGGAAATTCAGAATCCCAATGTCTTAGAAGGTACTCTTGTCTACCTTTCCCCCGAACAAACTGGACGGATGAATCGCTCAATTGACTATCGCAGCGATTACTACTCCCTGGGAATTACATTTTATGAATTACTGACTGGACAGTTACCTTTTGAGTCTAACGATGCGATGGAGTTGGTTCACTGTCACATCGCTAAGCAGCCGCCAGGTTTCGGCAAGGGGCAGGGGGGAGAGATTCCGCAAGTTATTTGTAATATTGTGATGAAATTGATGGCGAAGAATGCTGAAGAACGCTATCAGAGTGCATTAGGACTGAAATATGATTTAGAAGTTTGTCGGCGTCAACTGCAAGAAACTGGGCAGATTGAGAGATTTGAATTAGGTAAGCGGGACATATGCGATCGCTTTATCATCCCTGAAAAACTCTACGGTCGCCAAGCTGAAGTAGAAACTTTATTGGATGCATTTGAGAGGGTCAGCGGGGGAAGCACTGAAATTATGTTAGTAGCAGGCTTGTCTGGAATTGGCAAAACTGCTGTGGTTAACGAAGTCCACAAGCCAATTGTCCGACAACGCGGTTATTTTATTAAAGGTAAATTTGACCAATTCCAGCGCAATATTCCTTTCTCTGCGTTTGTGCAAGCCTTTCGAGATTTGATGACACAACTGCTCACTGAAAGTGACGCTCAACTAGAACAGTGGAAGTTTAAGCTTCTTAAAGCTTTGGGTGAAAACGGACAAGTGATGATTGAGGTGATTCCAGAGTTGGAAAGTCTCATTGGTAAACAGCCTCCTGCGCCAGAACTTTCACCAAGTGCAGCACAAAATCGCTTCAATTTGCTGTTCTTGAAGTTCACTCAAGTGTTCACTGCACCAGAACATCCCTTGGTAATCTTCATTGATGATTTGCAGTGGGCGGATTCGGCTTCATTAAAGTTAATGCACTTGTTAATGAGTGAAGCTGATATCGGCTATCTACTATTAATTGGTGCCTACCGCGATAACGAAGTCAACCCAGTACATCCACTGGTACTGACTTTAGATGAAATTCAGAAGTTAGGCGCTAGAGTCAATACAATTACTTTAGCTCCTCTAGATAACATTTCTGTCAATCATTTGGTCGCAGACACATTGAGTTGTTCTTGGGAATTAGCAGCACCATTAACAGGTTTGGTATTAAGCAAAACCAAAGGTAATCCTTTTTTCTGCACCCAATTTCTCAAAGCACTACATCAAGATCGACTAATTACATTTAATTTTGAGGGTGGCTATTGGGAATGCGATCTCGCCGAGGTGCGATCGCTCTCTCTCACTGATGATGTAGTAGAATTCATGGCAATTCAAATCCAAAAGTTGCCAACACAGACTCAAGAAGTTTTGAAATTAGCGGCTTGTGTAGGTAACCAATTTGATTTGACAACATTGGCAATTGTCCATGAAAAATCTCAGGTAGAAACAGCAGCAGACTTTTGGAAAGCCGTACAGGATGGGCTAATTATTCCCATAAATGATGTCTACAAGTTTTATCAAGAGGAGTCAGAATTACAAATTGCAAATTCCGAATTTGAACGCCACAATTTTATCGACTATTGTTCCTACAAATTTCTTCACGATCGCGTCCAGCAAGCAGCTTATTCACTGATTCCTGAATCTCAAAAGCAAGCTACTCATTTAAAAATTGGGCAATTAATCTTAAAAAGTACTCCGCCTGAAGCAATTGAAGCCAGCATTTTTGATATTGTCAATCAGTTCAATGAGGGAATTGACATAATTAAGGAACAATCCCAAAAATATGAATTGGCTCAACTCAATTTAATGGCTGGCAAGAAGGCAAAAGCTTCTACTGCTTATAAAGCCGCTGTCAGATATTTCACGTTGGGCAGAGAATTACTAATAGAAGATAGTTGGCAAACTCACTACAAACTCACGTTTAAATTATATAAAGAATCCGGAGAATGTGAATATATAATTGGCAATTTTGAGCAGACGGAAGAACTGTTTGATATTGCTTTAAATCGCAGTCAAGATAAATTCGATCGAGCAGAGATTTATGGCATTCAAATGTACCTGAAAATGACTCAGGGTGAAAATATAGAAGCTGGTTTCGCTTGTGGACTCAAAGGGTTGAGCATTATGGGGATGAATCTCCCTGTGACTGCACAAGAACAGGAAGCTGCTATTGACGCTGAAGTGAAAGAATTAAAAGCAAAACTCTTAGCAATTCGTCCAGCAGATTTGTTTGATTTGCCTGAGATGACAGATCCGGTAAAAAAAGTTTGTATGAGCCTTTTGGCTGACCTTTGGGCGGCTGCTTATATGGGGGGAGATCAAAACCTGAGTTGTTTGATTCCTCTATTAATGATTAATCTATCTTTGAGTTATGGCAATGCCGAAAGTTCTGGTTTTGCTTATTGTTTGTATGGAATGAGTCTCGCCAACCAAGGAAATTATCAGACTGCCTATGAATTCGGAAAGTTAGCACTAAGACTCGATCGCCACTTCAATGGCACCCAATTTATTTTTAAAACAAATAACATTTTTGCCCACACGATTAACCCGTATAATCAACATTTAAAAACGAATTTGCCGCTTTCCCAACAATCTTTTCAAGTTTGTCAAGAAACTGGAAATTTAGTATTTGGTGTTTGGGCAGTTTCCTTTTACATTTGGGCAATGTTAATTAAAGGCGATCGCCTATCAGATATCTATGCCGAAACTGAGAAATATCTGGGCTATGTAGAACAAGTAAATGATGTAAATATGCTGTATGCATTTACTTTACAAAGGCAGTTTACCCTCAACTTACAAGGCATCTCGAAAAATACTGATTTATTGGATAATCAAAATGGCCAAGATATTCCCTACATAGAAGTTTGGAGACAAAAGCAAAACTTTGAGCATGGAATTAACTGGTACTGTTTTCTCAAAATCCAATTATCCTACCTTTATGGTCGCTATGCAGATGCAATTCAAGCGGCAGAAGAAGCTAAGAAAACCTTGCCTGCTAACTCTGGTTTTTTTCCAATTATTCAATATCATTTCTATTATCCACTGACCTTGGCAGCAGTTTATCCCAATGCGACATCAAATGAGAAAAAGCAGTATTGGGAAATTATGCAAGAACATCAACAAATCCAGAAAAACTGGGCGAATAATTGTCCAAAAAACTTTCTGCATCGATATCTATTGTTATCTGCGGAAATGGCAAGAATTTCTGGCAAGTATATGAACGCCATCGAATTATACGATCGCGCCATTGCCAAAGCTAAGAAAAATGAATATCTCAACGAAGAAGCACTTGCCAATGAACTCGCAGCCAAGTTTTATTTAGAATGGGGCAAAGAACGCATTGCCCAAGAGTATTTGATTAATGCCTACTATTGCTACGCTCGTTGGGATGCCAAAGCGAAAATTGATGATTTAGAACAGCGCTATCCGCAATTGCTAGCTCCGATTTTACAACAAACGCGTTCACCACTAACACCCAATGACACCATCGCAAACAATGATAACTTTGCTACCTTGCATCCCAGCCTCAGCAAATCACTAACTTCTAGTAGCAATATCTCATTGATGTTAGATATGACATCAATTCTCAAAGCATCTCAGACTCTCTCCAGTGAAATCGAACTAGAAAAATTACTTAGCAAACTTATTTTAGTAGTAATTGAAAATGCAGGGGCAGATAAGTGTGTGTTGCTACTGCTCAAAGAAGATAAATTAGTCGTTGAGGCCACTGCTGAAGTTGGGCAGCAATCAACCGTCCTGCAATCGATCCCGATTGAGGATAGCACAGAGGTTCCCCGTAGCCTAATTTACGCCGTTAAACGGAATCTGCAACCTAGTGTCATTATCGATACAGCAATGTATCCGGCGCTAATCGCCGATCCTTATATCATACGTCAGCAGCCCAAAAGCCTGCTGTGTATACCGATTCTTCACCAAGGCAAACTATTGGGGATTTTGTTTTTAGAGAATAATCTGATTACTGGGGCATTTACGACCGATCGCGTAGAAATCTTGAATCTATTATGTACTCAACTTGCAATCTCCCTAGAAAACGCTCGATTGTATCAACAGGCACAAGAAACATTAAAAAACCTTGGGCGAACTGAAGAATTTTTGCGGTTAATTATTGACAATATTCCCCAGTCTGTTTTCTGGAAAGATCGCAATAGCGTTTATTTAGGCTGTAACCGCAAATTTGCTGAAACTACGGGTCTAGAATTACCAGAAAATATAGTTGGGAAAACCGACTATGAACTTCCCTGGCGTGATGAAGACTCAGACTGGTATGTAGAATGCGATCGCCGCATCATGGAATCTGGACAACCTGAACTCAACATTATCGAAGGATTGCTCCAAGCAGACGGAAAACAAATCTGGTCGAATACAAACAAAATTCCGCTACGAGATCGAGAGGGAAACGTTTTTGGCATCCTTGGCACATGTGAAGATATCACCGAACGCCAGGAAGCAGAACAATTGCTACAACAGCAAAAGCAACAATTAGAACAAGCATTTCAAGAACTCCAAACAATGCAATTGCAATTAGTTCAAAGTGAAAAAATGTCTGCTCTGGGAAATTTGGTAGCGGGTGTTGCTCATGAAATCAACAATCCTATTGGCTTTATTGCCGGTAACATTGAACCAGCTAAAGATTATGTTAAAGATTTGTTTGGGCTAATTAAGCTTTACCAAGAAAAATTTCCCCGCCCTGGTTCAGAAATTGAAGACGAAATTGATGCGATGGATTTAAATTATTTACGGGAAGATTTACCGAAATTACTAGACTCGATGAAATTAGGTGTTAGCCGTATCCGCAGTATCAGTAATAGTCTGCGAACCTTTTCGAGAGCCGATCGCGATTATAAAGTTCCCTTTGATGTTCACGAAGGCATTGATAGCACTATTTTGATTCTCAGACATCGGTTAAAAGCTAACGAAAATCATCCGGGAATTGAAATAGTCAAAGATTATGGTCAATTACCTTTAGTAGAGTGTTTTGCTGGGCAACTCAATCAAGTGTTTATGAATTTGTTAGCAAATGCCATTGATGCACTTGAAGAATATAATACAGGGCGCAGTTTAGAAGAAATTCTAGCTAATCCCAATCGCATTACTATTCAAACACGTGTAGGAGATTCAAGTAATCAGGTTGTGATTAAGATTGCTGACAATGGTGTGGGGATGTCACCAGAAGTTAAACAAAAAGTATTTGACCATCTTTTTACTACTAAACCTGTAGGTAAAGGTACAGGCTTGGGATTAGCGATCGCTCGTCAAATTATAGTAGAAGCACATGGTGGTTCCCTCTCCTGCACTTCTGAACTTGGACGAGGAACAGAGTTTGTTATTAAAATTTCTAGTCAACAAAGTTAAAAAGTCAAAAATCATCTTTGTTTTACATTTTTACGTAAAATAAAGGGTTCAAAAGCCCTACGGATATACGTAGTATTAGTTTCAGATGGAGTTTAAATTCCTATCTGGAACTGGCTTTAATTTTGACTTGTTAATTGTTAATTTGGCATTTTATTTTAAACTTGGAGACAAGCAATGATGATAATTAAATTATTCAAAGCCTGGTTGAAAATCAATCAGCAAAAGTTTGGTAAAAATGAGAAAAGCTATTTTTCATTGAAATGGCGATCGCGTAACCTGCTATTATTATCACTTGTGGTAATGCTGTCTATTAGTATTAGCGCCACCGCCATTACTAGTTACAACTTTGTTAAAGGATTATTGCTCGACAGTCTCAAGCAGCAAGCACTGTTAAAAACACAACAAGGTGAGGATGATATTGATAACTGGTTAGCGATTCGTAAGACAGAAATTAAGACTGTGGCAAATTCCGTTGTGGTGCGATCGCTTGATTGGTCATTGATGGAGCCTTACTTGCAATCGGAGTTGAAGCGGCTGCAAACATTTTTGCTCATAGCCCTTGTTAAACCAGATGGTTCATTAATTAATACTCAAGGGGGTAGTCCCAATGTTAAAGACCGAGAATTTTTTCAGCGGAGTATGGCGGGTGAAACGGTAGCAGCCGATCCAATTATTGGACGCACAACCAATCAATTACAAATTCAAGTTAGTTCCCCGATTCTTGACAAAACAGGCACAAAACCAGCAGGTGTCTTAATGGGAGGAATTCCGATTAACCGAGTAATTGAGGTAGTCAATAATTTGCATCAAGGCAAGGGTAGCTATGCCTTTGCGCTCAATTCTCAAGGAGTTCCCATTGTTCATCCAGACACACGACTAATTGGCACACCGGAAAGAGCCGCCCAGAGTTTCCTCAACTCTCCCAATCCCCGGCTAGTTGCAATTGCCAAAAAAATGGTAGCTAAACGTACAAATATTGAATTAGCTCAAGTAGATGGTAAATGGAACTATGTTGCTTACACGCCGCTGAGAGAGGCAAATTGGTCGATCGCTTTGATTGTGCCACAAGAAAATATTGAATCGCCATTGCAAGCGTTGAATATCTTGGCTACGGTTTTGGCAGGATTGCTGGTGGTTGGATTGATTGGTGGCTGGCGACAGGTGCAACTATATGAAGAGATTCGGGAACGTGCCTTGATTTCCAGCCAGCAGGCGCAGCAACTGGGCAAAACCCTCAGAGAATTGCAAAATACCCAAGCTCAACTCATCCACACGGAAAAAATGTCTAGCTTGGGACAACTGGTTGCTGGGGTGGCACACGAAATCAATAATCCTGCCAATTTTATTCATGCTAACCTCAACCACGCCAGTGAATACACTGAAAGTATCCTCGATTTGCTAAAGCTTTACGAACAAACCTATCCAAATCCGACACCAGAAATTCGCGAACTCGCACAAGACCTTGATATTGAGTTTCTGGCAGATGATTTACCCAAGCTAATGACTTCAATGCAAGTGGGAACCAAACGCATTCGTCAAATTGTCCTGTCTCTGCGTAACTTCTCCCGCCTCGATGAAGCAGACATGAAAATGGTAGATATTCACGAAGGATTAGACAACACGCTGATGATTCTCAACCATCGCCTGACAGCTACACCCGAACGCCCAGAAATTCAAATTATTAAGAAATACGGCGATTTACCCCAAGTAGAATGTTATGCAGGGCAACTGAATCAGGTATTTATGAATGTTTTGGTGAATGCCATCGACGCGCTAGAAGCAGCCAGCGAAGAACGCAATGTTGAGGTTCTTAAAACCAACCCCAATCATATTAGAATTCAAACCCAACTTGACAAGTTAACTCACAACGCCATCGTTCAGATTTATGATAATGGTATTGGGATGTGCGAGGAGGTCAAGCAACGGGTATTTGACCATATGTTTACTACTAAACCTGTAGGTAAAGGAATTGGATTAGGAATGGCGATCGCCTATCAAATTGTCGTAGAAAAACACGCAGGAAGTATTAAAATTGATTCAACTCCCGGACGTGAGACAGAGTTTACTATTCGTATTCCTGTAACAAGTAAAAAGTAATTTTTAATCTAAAATTAAGTAGATAGACATAAATATATACAGCGTCAAAGACGATAAGTAAGTCGGCGAGAAAAATTTAATATATATGAACAAATATAAATTTGATGTCGGGTGTGTTACGCCGTAGGCTAACGCACTTGAAACTGTTAACTACAAGGTAAGGACGCCAAGCTTAGCGTTTCTATAATTTTCTGTACCTCATGTAATTGGCAATCATTATATACTTGAAGAAAGTTGATTTATAATTTAAATCTGCTCTACACAACAGCTTAAGACATCAACTTTCTGAGGTGATATGCTTTTAAAACTGCAACAAATTGTTGTTAAACCCGGTCAACAAATGTTACTGCAAGACATAAGTTGGCAGCAGTTAGAAAATATTTTAGAAGAAATGGGAGAAAGGCGTGCGGCACGCATTTCTTATAGTGATGGTTGGTTAGAAATTATGGTTCCTCTACCAGAACATGAAAAAGATAAAGAATATATTGGTGATTTAGTCAAAATTTTATTAGACAAACTCGAAATTGATTTTGAACCTTTTGGTTCTACAACTCTTAAAAATGAGCGAATGCGCCAAGCAGTAGAACCAGATACTAGTTTTTATATTCAAAATCAAGCTGCTGTAATTGGCAAAAACCGCATAGATTTAAATATAGATCCGCCCCCAGATTTAGCAATTGAAATTGATATTACTTCTCGCACTCGATTTGATAATTATGCAGTTTTGGGAGTTCCTGAACTGTGGCGATATACACGAAAAGGTTTAGAAATTTCCTTGCTCAAAGAAGGAAAATATATCCAATCTGAATCTAGTCCTAATTTTCCTGATATCCCAATTATTGAATTAGTCAATGAATATGTGCAGCAGTGTTTAACAATTGGCAGAAGTCAAGCTATGCGTAATTTTAGAAATTGGGTTAAAGATAATTTATAGGCATTCTGAATTATTAGACCTCTTGCAAAAGTGTTTTTTGCAAGAGGTGGGAAAAGGTAAAAGGTTAAAGGGGAAAGGAAAATACCAAACCTTTCCCCCTTTCCCCTTTTCCCTACTTCTGCAAGAAGTCTATTATTCAACACTTTTTGAAAAAGGCGATCGCCCATGACTACCGAAAACAATCCAGCAACCGTTGTAGACTGGCAACACCCCACACCACCCACAGATTTAATTTTTGATGATGGTGAACTCTTGGAATTAAATCGACATCGTATTGCTATGAATGTCCTGATTCGATCATTGCAACAAGCTTCGGGCGATCGCTATTTTCAAACATCACAAAAAAAAAGTGCGATCGCTATTAAGTAAAGCTGCAAATTTAACGTTGAATTAGCACAAATTTATTTTGTTTAAGCGAACATCTAATTCAGAAAACTGAATCTTTCCCGTTGCACTATTAATTGATAAATTGGAACTGTGCAAGAAATAGAGAAAAATAACAGCACGAGGTCATCTCTTTGACGACCATCAAACAACCTTTCGATCGCTTCCCCCATCTCATATTGTTGAGGATTTATCAGCAGTGTTACATTGTCAAAACCGCCAATATCTTGATGTAGCAAAACTCGCTGCATCGCCTCGACATCTTTTGCTGCTGCTGGCAATGGTTTAAGACCAGGCTCATACTCACTGACTCCTATTAGCAGTGCTACTTTCGCCATGTCGCTATTCTTCCTTACTGCTGGGATTTCTTAGTTACCTGCGATGAACTTTTGCGCTTGTTCAATGGCGGCGCTTAGCTCTTCCCGACTGCTAGCTTTCACCTTGAGTTTTTTGCCGTTGGCTTCGACTTCCAATTCAATGGTTTTGTTACCAAGGCGATCGCCCAAAAATCCCAACAATTTCTTAAAATTAGCTAGGCTTACCTCAGCTTGCAATACACCCCACAAAAAGCCTGCAACAGATTTACCTCTTTCAGGTATTTCTGTGACTTCCACGAGTTCTGCACTTTCGACATCTAAATCTTTGATTTCTCGCAGCAGATTTCGCGCTTCCTTGTCTTTCTCCTCTGCATCTAAATCTGGATTAGTAAAAGCGATCGTTAGCTTGACGTTAGGTTCAGAACTCATTTGAGTGTCAACTATATTGTAGTGATTTATCTATATAAAATCATATCCCCTATGTAAATTTTCGGAAATTTCTTCAAGATTTTTAGAAGAAGTTGTAATATTTAGGTAAAAATCAGTATGGGCAGAAGCGATCGCCTCTTTTGTCTCAGTCTATAAAATAGATGATTATAGTAGATTGGACAATGCTCACCTAATTACGCGACATCAACAGATAAAAAAATAGACTTTTATACAGTTGTACTCAGACAAAGTTATAGCTATTGGGTTGCTTTATGTTTAGAAAACGGTATTGTTGGGCAGGGAAATACTCAAGAAGATGCTACTAAACTCAAAGAAGCAATTGAATCCTTTGAAATTGTTTATGAGTCTGAAAGTAATATTTATAAATCTCCTATTTCAATAGATCGATTACATGAATTTTTATATTTTGAAGAAAAAGAACAAGATTCAGAAATATATGAATTAAGGAAGGTTTATGCCTAATATCATGTTCGGTAGAAGACTTATCATTAAGACTGACGCTGAAGGGGACGCTCTGACGCGGAGAGATTTTAAAAATAAGTAATTATCCGAACTTGATATAAGAAGTTGGTGAATGGCAAAGCATTAATTAAATGGTTCAATAGAGTATAAGTCAAAGTGCGATCGCGCGAGATTATTTATCAAATATGTAAGCCGAACCCCATGAAGTCCCTACAAAACGGGGATTGAGTTATGGCTTATTGGGTGTGCTGGGATTTAGCAGAACTCGTTAACAAAAATTTCTTCAGTTTGCAAATACACCTTCTAAGAAAGGTATTATTTCAGCCCAAGCAGAGGTGGTGGCAGCAGAATCGTAGCGATAACCGTCGTCCCGCATGAAGGTATGTTCTGCTTCATACAAGAGAACTTTATGGGGTACATTAGCATTCTCTAGAGCTTTAATTATGGTTTGTCGGTCAGAGTCTGGAATATGAGGGTCGAGTGTACCGAACACCATTAGCATCTGGGCTTTGATTTCATTAACTCGATGGATTGTATCGGCTACACCTTGCCCCAGTTTGCCACTAGGAATGCCAGTAGGATAGCAACACACACAAGCCTTAATTTCGCTGTTAAATGCTGCACGAAAAGCTAAGTGTCCTCCAATACAAAAGCCCAGAGTGCCTATCTTGCCTGGAGAAACTGCGCTTTCTGTCTTGAGAAATTCAATTACAGCACGGCAATCATTATCATAATGTGCGATCGCTGTTCGACGAGCGTCATCATTACCACGCATCCGACCGAGATCGTTTGGTTCAATAACTTGCCCAATTGGCTCAAGGCGATGAAAAATTTCAGGTGCCGCCACTACATAGCCATATCCTGCCAAGTAGTTAGCTAAACGAATTATCGGCTCGCCTAACTGATAAATATCACTATAAAATACAATACCTGGGTAAAGTCCTGGTGTTTTAGGAGATGCTACATAGACACGCATCAAACTGTCATCGACTCTTAACTCGACATTCCGTTTAGTGATTTGCACTGTTTTATCTCCGTTTCATGTAAGCTTTCATTAGCTTTTATACAAGTGAATTAAGAATGACAGTAGCTGACTGCCATAAGAAGGACGTATCCTCTCATTATTTCCCTTTGTAGTGAAACTGGGGAGTTATTCAGGAACAATTTTTTTCAATTTCGTCTTCAGATTGAAATTTTACCGAGTCTTCGCTAGAGCGTGTCATCAAAAAAGACTTGTACAAAATAGTACAAAATACGACAAGGGATAACTCAAGAATTAACAATCAACTTAATGAAGCGATCGCCTCTTTTTTCTCAGTCTATAAAATAGGTGATTATAGTAGAGCGGGCAATCCTCACCTAATTATGTAACATCAACAGGTAACAAAAATGGACTTTTATACCGTTTTATTGTCTGCCTGACCGTTTGTTGTGCCCAACCTAAATACTCTGCAATAGTACGGTACATTCCATCCGTGGGCATTGATTTGAAGTGATTACCCCGGAATTAGAGTAACGTGAGTTCGATGGAACTAAAAAATGACAGGAGGTAGTGCAGGTAAGTCTTTTGGGTAAATATCAATGGAAGGTTTTTTAGGCAAATAGGTATAAGCAGCTAAACCAGCCATCAAATTAACCAAAAAGTTAAATGGACTACGATGACGAGAGTGTTCAATTTGACAGATATTTTTGAGATGATCATTGACCGATTCAATTACTGCTCGTTTGCGTAAAAGAATTTTATCAATCATTTTGACCAAACGATTTTTCATTTTCTTCTTAGATTTAGTGATTAAGTGCAACCCTCGTTGATATAACTCCTCAAATAGTTTTTGAGAGATATATCCTCTATCACCAAATAATTTACCAATGAGGTCTTTAGTCATATCTGGGACTGGTTTTCGGTCATCTATATTGGCGGGAGTTAGGGAAAATGCGAGTAATTCTCCACAATCATTAATAATCAAATGTAGTTTAAATCCAAAATGCCAGCCCACAGAATTTTTTCCCCATTTCACTAAACCTTTAAATACCTTGTGAGAATGCGCTCTGGCATTGTGACAAACATTGATGGGAGTAGAATCGATAAAGCTAATTCCAGTAATTTCTCCTGTACGTGTATGTAAAAAGCAACATAGCAGCATTAAACACCAGGGCATCAATTCCACAAACCTTGTGTAGCTGACTAAATTGGGAAATGCTTGACGCCAACCTGGCAAGACTTGCAGCGTATAGAATTCCTTGAAGGTCTTATATCCACTACCATGAAATGCGATAACTATGGTCATTACTTCTGATAAGTGCATTCTGGATTGACTACGCCGTTCTCCCATTGTTGATGGCAGTTGTGGTACCTGCCGCCAGAGGTTTTCCCATTGGTGACAAAAATCATCTACGTCGCAGAAAATTTGTGTAATGTCGAGGTGAGATACAATCGTAGACATAGCCGAAACCTTGATTTTTCTTTGATATTTTTAGTTTCGGCATTTTTTTGTCACTTTTTTATCTCTTCTCAATTAATCGTAGTGATGTCTCCGCCACTGCGCGCGATCGCTTTCAGGCGTGCCGCAGGTCTCGCTGCTGTGAATGCCACTTGAGAAAATTCTTACACAGCAAGCTTTTTGCTCCTTCCTATCCGTCGAACTCACGTTAGAGTAACTTCAGTCTGTTGCCGATGGGTCGTAGAAGCTGGGCTTGTAGGGGTAAGGGGAAAAGGGAAAAGGCTTGAAATTACACTTTTCCCTTTAACCGAACCTTATTGTGTGTCGTCCTATGCTTGTTGTTATTTCCTAACTAGCTCTTTTCCAAGGAGTACGGATCAATTGCCAAGAAGGGTTATTTAAAGCCATATCCATATCACGAGCGAAAATTGCAAAACCGTCATAGCTATGGTACGGCCCGGAGTAATCCCAAGAATGCATCTGACGAAAAGGTAAACCCATTTTTTGGAAAACGTATTTCTCTTTAACCCCAGAAGCTACTAAGTCGGGCTTGAGTGCTTTAATTAATTTCTCGAACTCGTAAGAAGTTACATCATCATAAATGATAGTACCGTTTTCAATATATTCAATAGTACGTTTGTAGTCGTCATGATGAGCGAACTCATAACCCGTAGCCACAACCTTCATACCCAAATCGTTGAATGCAGGAATCACATGGCGAGGGCGTAGTCCGCCGACCATCAGCGCCACAGTTTTGTTTTCTAAACGCGATCGATACTTAGCAATAACTCCATCTATTGTTGGTTGATACTTAGCAATTACCTTTTGAGCATTTTCTTGAATCTTAGAGTCAAATCTAGCGGCAATCTTGTGTAAGGAATTAGCAATCTCGGTGGGGCCAAAAAAATTGAATTCCAACCAAGGAACGCCATAAGCTTCTTCCATGTGACGAGTAATGTAATTCATTGAGCGGTAACAATGAATTAAATTTAGCTTCGCTTGAGGTGTGAGCATCATCTCATTAAGAGTGCCATCACCTGACCATTGAGCAATTACACGCAAGCCAATCTCTTCCAAAAGGATGCGGCTAGACCAAGTATCACCACCAATGTTATAGTCACCAATGATTGCAACATCATAAGGGCCGGGTTGATAGTTGATAAATTTTCCTTGTTTTTTGACGCGCTCAGTATAAGGAAATAACCAGTCACGAACGGTGTCATTAGCAATGTGATGACCTAGAGACTGAGAAACACCACGAAAGCCTTCACAACGTACAGGAACGATCGGCTTGCTAATCTCTTTACTAGACTTTTTGGCTACGGCTTCAATGTCATCTCCAATCAGACCAATAGGACATTCAGATTGAACGGTAATACCTCGGTTAAGTGGAAAAAGTTCTTCAATTTCTTTGATAATTTTCGTAAGCTTTTTATCACCTCCGAATACAATATCTCGTTCTTGAAAATCAGAGGTGAAATCCATAGTACCAAAAGAATCGATGCCGGTAGTACCAATATAGTAGTTACGACGACCAGACCAAGACCAGTAACCACAACCTACAGGCCCATGACTAATGTGAATCATGTCTTTGATCGGACCCCAAACTACACCCTTAGCACCAGCGTAAGAACAACCACGAGCAGTCATAGTACCCGGAACTGATTTCACATTTGACTGAACGCCACAGTCTGACTTACCCTGTTTATAAACATTAAGTTGCCGATCTCGCTTGAGACGAGATTTATCAGGATAAGCTTTCAGAACTTCCTCAATTACTTGTTTTCTTTGCTCTACAATGTCAGTTTGTTGTTCATTGATATGTTTAGACATTTCTCTATCTCCAACGTATCTTGATTGGTAATTGATATAGCAGGCCAAGAAAAATGATGCCTCGCAGATAAATTAAGGCTCTGCATCAGAAAAGAATTGTCAGCAAGAAGTTCGGGAGTAAAATAGCTCTTTATTTTCTCCCTTAGCTCCTATTATTGTGTGTGTTTGTTTATTCCTGACCTATCCAAAAAGAACAAGGCGAAGACGTAATAAACAAATAAGAAGGCTAATTTAACTTTAGACTTCTTGCAGAAGTAGGGAAAAGGGGAAAGGGAAAGGGGGAAAGGTTTGGTATTTTCCTTTCCCCTTTAACCTTTTACCTTTTCCCACCTCTTGCAAAAAACACTTTTGCAAGAGGTCTTTTGATATCATGTCCGGCTAATTACTTGTGATTCGATACATCTGTGCAGAAAATACAAAACCCTCTCCCCTGCGGTCTTAATGATAAGTCTTTTACCGGAGACGATATGACTAACAGATTTACAAATTATCTAGTGCTTGCAAGCAGCACTTTATTGTTCTAAGTAATAGATAAACTCTCTATTTCTTGAACTCAGGCTCAATCAGATAAAATTAAGCCAAATCAGTTAAGCTGTCACACATTTAAATTGCACATTTTTTCGTGTTGACTGTTAACTGTCAACAGTCAACAAATTTCATGAGCGACTGTGCAACTTAAAAGCCAAATAGCTTATGACAAGGGTAGAACGCGATTCAAGTAGTATCAAGAAAGCACTAAGCAACTTGATAAAATTAATGCCTATTCAAACACAAGAATATATCTGAAACGGTATGAAGCAGGCTAATGCAGAGAATTTCTTAGATCTAAAACTATCCTTAAGGTAGATGCATACTTTGACATTATCATGTGAATAAACTCTTGGCAAGCTTAAGGAAAAAATTAACTTTACGAAGCTCAAGCTTGTCTAAATTGTACAGTTGCTTTCTCGTTGACTCCTGAACACTAATTTGCCAGTCCGAAAGCAAGCCATACATGAAATTAGCTTTTCGAGTCTGTTTTTAACGACGGTATCAGAGAAAAGTAAAAACCTCTATTAATTCCCACAAATTGCTGTTGGCTTTAAGGATTTGAAAGCTTTATGCTCATGAGAGTTAACACATTTGCAACAACTCTTCGTTATGGTTACAGTCTCAATTGCAACAGTTACGGATATACCAGCGCTGATTCCACTTCTGAGTTCATTGTTCTCCCAAGAAGCAGAGTTCCAACCAGATGTAAATAAACAAACTGCGGGTTTGCAAGCAATTATTACGCAGCCTCATGTTGGAGCTATTTTAGTTGCACGGGAACAAGAAAAACTCATAGGTATGGTGAACATTCTATTTACAATTAGCACAGCCGAAGGAGGATTAGTTGCCATCTTAGAAGACATGGTAGTAGATATTAATTATCGAGGTAGGGGCATTGGTTCAGAACTCATTACTAGAGCGATCGCATTTTGTCGCGCTAAAGGTATATCTCGTATTACTCTTTTGACAGACGCTGATAATTATTCGGCAATTAATTTCTATGAATTGCATGGGTTTGCTAAATCACCGATGATTCCTCTGCGGCGCTTGATTTAATCAACTTTAGTTGCTAATTTATTTGTTGGATGGGAATCTCAATTATGAATTTAGCTCCCGTTCCTGGAGATGAAATACAGCTTAAGCGTCCTTGATGTTTTTCTGTGATAATTTGATAACTAATTGACATTCCTAAACCAGTTCCTTTACCTACTGGTTTGGTCGTAAAAAAAGGATCGAATAGACGCTGTTGAACTTCTGGCGACATTCCTATGCCATTGTCAGCAATCTCGATCGCAATCGAATCACAGTTGAGTACAAGAGTACGGATTGAGATTTGTGGTTTCTTGGACTCATTAATCACAGACCAATTTTCTAAAGCATCGATCGCATTAGTCAAAATATTCATCAATACTTGGTTAAGTTGACCTGCATAACATTCTACTAAAGGCAGTTGACCGTAGTCTTTAATAATTTCAATTGCTGGATGGTTGGATTTAGCTTTGAGGCGGTTTTGCAAAATTAATAGCGTACTTTCAATACCACTGTGGATATCCACGGTTTTGATTTCTGCTTCATCTAGCCGAGAGAAGTTCCGCAACGATATTACAATATCACGAATGCGTTCGCTTCCCATCTTCATCGAATCAAGCAATTTTTTGAGGTCTTCAGTAATAAACTCTAACTCGTTTGCTCCTATGGCTGACTGAATCACTGGTGCAGGGTCAGGATATTCTTTTTGGTAAAGTTGCAGCAGTTCTAGCAATTGTTGAATATATTCTTTAGCGTGAATAATATTACCATTGATAAAGCTAACAGGGTTGTTAATTTCATGAGCCACTCCAGCCACTAGTTGACCTAAAGAAGACATTTTCTCAGTCTGAATTAGTTGCGATTGCGCCTTTTTTAATTGTCTTAGTGCTTCAGCAAGCTGTTGGTTTTTTTCGGTTAATTCCTTCTCACGCTGTCGCAAAGCTACCTCTGCTTTTTTGACAGCAGTAATATCTAAACCCATTTCCACAACCATTGGCTCACCTTTCATATTCTTGAACGGATAATCATAAATCTGATACACATTACCTGTTTTACTATCAACCCATTCCCAAAGTTGCGGAGCATTAGTGTCAAAGACACGAAATGTAGGGCAAACTGGACAAGGCTGTTTTAATCCAGCGATCGCCTCATAACAAAGTTTTCCTGTAGGATCTCCAAATACCTCTTGGAAGCGTTGGTTATAAAACCCTATGCCATAATTATTGGGTTGCAGATAAAGAAAAGCAGGTAGCTGATTCAGTAGGTTATAAAGGCTTTGGCGTTCAGTTTCAAGTGCTTCTATTTGCTGCACCTGCTGGTTGATGTCTTTGGCTATTGCATAGATGACTCCCTGTCGATCGGTTGACAGGCTCCAAGACAACCACCGATAACTACCATCTTTGTGAAGATAACGATTATCCCAGCGCCAAGAAAGCTCTGGTTCGCTTGGTAGCTGATTGATTACAATATCCTCTGGATGCACGAATTCTAACCAAGGATGCCCGATTAAATTTTCTGGTTTCCATCCTAATACTTTTTCCCATGCTGGATTTACTTGGTGATAACAACCATCTTTTGCGATGATACAGAATAGATCAGTTGAAAGGTTAAAAAAATTTTCTTTATTAAACACAGTAATCTTGCTGTCTAAAATTCTGTCTTCAAAGTAACTAAGTATATCCACGAGTTACAATGTCAAGATTACTGAAGAATTATAAAAATAGTGAAAACTAAACATGAGCGCACAGACTAAAGTCTGGGGTTGTTCCAATATCGCAAAGAAGCACCAATTAATTATTTAGAAGCTTGAGTCGGTTATTCGTTTTAATAAGGCTCACGGATTTATTTCAGGTTTGTGCCTTACATCGAATCTAGCTGCTGGCGTAGTTTACTACTGAAAACATC
Organism: Nostoc paludosum FACHB-159; assembly: GCF_014698835.1. Taxonomy (GTDB): domain Bacteria; phylum Cyanobacteriota; class Cyanobacteriia; order Cyanobacteriales; family Nostocaceae; genus Nostoc; species Nostoc paludosum. Next base: position 26,101 of record NZ_JACJTU010000071.1, read on the forward strand.
AATTACAGTCACAACTACTAGCAACAGTAGCATCATAGTTGTAGCTTTGTTGTACTCGAAACCATCGATGTAACTCTTCAATTGAAAGCCAATTCCACCTGCACCCACTACACCCAATACTGAAGCGGCGCGGATATTATACTCAAACATCCATAAGGTGTAGCCCAATCCCAAAGGTAAGACTTGGGGTAAAATGCCGTACTGAACAGTTTGAAACTTAGATGCATTCATGACTTTTAAAGATTCTAAAGAACGGGCATCTACCGCTTCAATTGCTTGTTGATAAAATTTAGCTAAATAACCAATAGTATAGATTCCCAAGGCTAAAGTTCCTGCGGGTGCGCCTAAGCCAGTAGCGGCGACAAAAATTAACCCCAGAATAATAGAAGGGACGGAACGCACAGCGTTTTGCAGAAAGTTAGCTAACAATTGCAACCAAGGAGGCGCAACATTACTGGCACTAGCTACAGCGATAGGTAAAGATATAATTGCGCCAATGGTGGTTCCCCATAAAGACATTTGGATTGTTTCAATTAATGCCTTAATTGCTATATCTACAACTGTCAGATCCGGGGGAAATAAGCGAGAGATAAAATCTGTGATGTAAGGCCAGCTAGATGTTAATAATTCAAAATCGACTTTGATACCTCGTAAAGCCCAAGCATAAACTACTACAACAATTAAAACGATGAGTAGAGGACTCATCCAAGGGTAACGGCGAAGAATTTTTGAATTTAACATTTGGCAAATTTAGCTTGCAAGTTTTCACAACGTCCGTCGTAAACAATACGTCCAGCCTCTAAGACGATCGCACGTTGGCCATATTTTGCAGCTATGGCTAAATCGTGTAGAACTGTCACAATCGTTATGCCTTGCTGGGTATGTAATTGGGATAAAGTTTCCATTACCTGTTGACAGGCGACAACATCCAAGCCTGTAATCGGTTCATCGGCTAGAAGAATCTGCGGGGATCGAATTAATGCACGCGCGATTGCAACTCTTTGTTGCTGTCCACCGCTGAGTTGACTAGTTTTTTGATAAGCCTGTTGTTTTAAACCCAACTGTGCCAGCAAATCCATTGCCAACAAGCGATCGCGCTCTGGAAATCCAAATAATGTCTGCCAAGATGTTCTGACGCCAAGTCTGCCACACAATACATTATCAATTGCTGATAACTGCCGAATTAATCCGCCTCCCTGAAATAACATCCCAACATCGCGGCGAATTTGTGGCAGTGTGCGAGGAGTCATGGTCACACCCTTGATTTTAATTTCTCCCTTGGTTAGAGGAACTAATCCCACAAGCGATCGCAATAGTGTCGATTTCCCAGCACCATTAAGTCCTAGTAGAACAACAAACTCACCCTGTCCGATCTGACAACTAACGTCATTCAATATAAGACGATTTAAAGAAGCAGTATAAGCTTTTTCTAAGTTATGACATTCAATTACAAAATTACTCATTGATTTTGGGTTGAGGAGTATGAGGGTGTAGGGGTGAATGGCACGCTTGTAAAGCTGAAACCTCGTCAGGGCAGGGTGTGGGAGGTGTGGGAGGTGTGGGGAGTGTGGGGAGAGAGGGGAGTGTGGGGAGTGTGGGGAGAGAGGGGAGAGAGGGGAGTGTGGGGAGTGTGGGGAGTGTGGGGAGTGTGGGGAGAGAGGGGAGTGTGGGGAGTGTGGGGAGTGTGGGGAGAGAGGGGAGAGAGGGGAGTGTGGGGGGAAAGAGAATTAATGCTTCCCCATCCTCCCACACCTCCCACACCTCCCACACCTCCCACACCTCCCACACCTCCCACACCTCCC
>NZ_JACJTU010000072.1 GCF_014698835.1 Nostoc paludosum FACHB-159
GCCATTAACCGGGAACCGCTCTCATTGTCGGAGTTGGGTGAAGATGCGATCGCGACCGCTTCTAAGCGCAGATTACCGGATGCAATTCAGTCATTGTTGCGGCGATCGCTCATTGAAAGGGAGGGTGAGCGGTTTTTTCTCCAGCCCGTCGTGCTGGAGTATGCCACTCATCAACTCGTAGAGTGTGCCGTTAGAGAGATTGCTAGCCAATCGCCAAAATGGCTTAGAAGCCAAGCCCTGATCAAAGCACAGGCGAAAGATTACATTCGAGAGATGCAAAAGCGATTGATTGTAGAACCGATCGCTGAACAGTTGCGAATCCAGTTTGGCAATTCTCAAGCAATCGAGCAGCAGTTGAAAGCGATGCTGAAGCGTCAGCAGCAAACACTTCAGCCGAATTATCTGGCAGGGAATCTCCTCAACCTGCTGGTGCATTTGGAAATCGATCTACGCGGCTATGATTTTTCGGATCTAGCCGTGTGGCAAGTTGACTTACGGCAGGTCAACCTGGCAGGAGTCAATTTTCGCAACGCTGACCTGACAACCTCTGTGTTCACTGAACGATTAAGCGGCATTGATTCAGTCGCCTTTACCCCAGACGGTGAACGATTGGCAACAGGCGGTGTAGATGGCAAAATCCGTCTTTGGCAAGTGGCAGATGGCAAACAGTTGTTGACGATTCAAGGGCATCAGAGTTGGATCTTATCGGTCAGTTTCAGCCCAGATGGTTTGATTCTTGCCAGTGGTGGTGAAGACTTCACCATTTGCTTATGGGATGTGGCATCGGGGCAATGCCTGAGAACATTAGAGGGGCACAGGAATTCCATTTTCTCTGTCTGCTTTAGTCTGGATGGTCAGACTTTAGCCAGCGGCGACGAGGACTCCACCATTCGCTTGTGGGATGTGGCATCGGGGCAATGCCTGAGAACATTAGAGGGACACAGTGGGCGAGTTTGGGCAATCAGCTTTAGTCCGGATGGTCAGACTTTAGCCAGCGGCAGTAATGATACCACCATTCGCCTGTGGAATGTGCAAAACGGTCAGTGTATCAAAACCTTGCAGGGTCATGTGGGTGGCATTCGTGCAGTTAGTTATGCACCAAGCGCAGGCTTCGCCAATAGCCCGGAGGGTCAAACGATTGCCTGTGGTGGTGATGACGCAGCGATTCGCCTGTGGAATGTGCAGGACGGTCAGTGTCTGAGCGTCTTGCACGGTCATACGAGCGTCATTCAGGCGGTCAGCTACAGCCCAGATGGTCAAATTCTCGCCAGCGGCAGCTTCGATGGCACGATTCGTCTTTGGCATATGCAAACGGGGCAATGTCTTAAGGTGCTGCAAGGTCATACGCAGGCAATTCGCTCAGTCAACTTCAGTCCGGATGGTCAGACCCTTGCTAGCGGTAGCTATGATTTCTCGATTCGCCTGTGGAATGTGCAACGGGGGCAGTGCCTCAAAGTTCTTCGAGGAAATTCGTCTGGAGTCCGCTCCTTGCGTTTCAGCTCGGATGGTCAGTCTTTAGTCAGTGGCAGCACGGATCAGTCCATTCGTCTGTGGAATGTCCAAGACGGACAGTGCCGGGGTGTATTACAGGGTCATTCCGGTTGGATTCATGCGGTTAGTTTGAGTGGCAATGGTCAGTTTTTAGCAAGCGGCAGCACAGACCAGACGGTGCGACTATGGAATTTTCCAGAGGGTAAATGCCTCAGAGTATTACAGGGTCATACATCCTGGGTTCTCTGCGTCAACTTCAGCCCCGATAGTCAGACGATCGCCAGCAGCAGTCAGGATACGACCGTGCGGTTATGGGATGTGCAAACAGGTCAGTGCCGCCGGGTGTTACAGGGACATTCAGCCTGGGTTTGGTCAGTTAGCTTCAGTTCCGATGGTCAGTCTTTGCTCAGTGGCGGCAGCGATCGCACGGTGCGACTGTGGCAGGTGCAAGACGGTGAGTGCCTCAAGGTGATAAACACGCCCAGTGGTATCTGGTCTGCTTGCTTCAGCGCGAACGATCAAACCTTTGTCACTGGACATTTTGATGCGGTTGTTCGGCTCTGGGATAGTCGCAGCGGTCAGTGTCTCAAGGAGTTGCAAGGACACACGGGCTGGGTCTGCTCCACTAGCTTCAGCCCCAAGGGTCAAATGCTGGCAAGCAGTAGTTGGGATGCTTCCATTCGCGTATGGCATCTGCAAAGCGGGGAATGCCTCAAGGTCTTACAGGGTCATACAGGGGCAGTCTATTCCATTAGCTTCAGCCCAGACGGTTTGATGCTCGCCAGTGGCAGTCATGATGAGACCATTAAGCTGTGGGATGTCAGAACAGGTGAGTGCCTGAAAACCTTTAGAGCCGATCGCCTGTACGAAGGGATGAACATTCAGGGCGTTCAAGGATTAACTATCGCCCAGCAAACCTCACTCAGGGCATTAGGAGCGATCGAATCTTAATTGGAAGCGACCCCTTGTGATTTTGGTATTGAGCCGAGATGCCCGACGTGAAAGTTATGCGTAGAGGCAGTAGCCTATTTTACTGAGGAGCCGTCTCATCCTGAGGTTCCTTCCCCTCAGTCCCCACATAAAAGGGTCACAGACCCCGGTCACATCAGTAGTAAGTAATGAATCTGATGGAGTGCAGACCATGAAAGCCCGACCGTGCGAGAGTGCCACTCAATTTTTTTAGAACAGCGTGTCGTCGGGCTGAAGCTGAGATACAAAGGCTCAAAAAGTTATCTTGAGCCGCGAATTGCAATCGTTTTACCATAGTGTTTGTAGAGTCCCCGAACTAAGTATAATGTTTTGCCGTCAAATATTATGTTTGAGTAAATGTTTTAGTTGATGTATAACTTATACAAATCCTCATAAAACATTCAAAAGTGGTAGAGAAAACTGAACTTATTTACCTAGCAAGATACAAGAAGGATTTGATGCTTTCTGATTTAATGATATGTCAGGCAGCTAATTAGAAAATTTGCGAAGTTCGAGAGTTAATCGACAAAAAGTAGGTACTTTTCTGGGTTCGCCTAAAGCTATATAAACCTGAGTTCGGGATAAGCTGAAACCTTGATTATGTCGTTAGTTTGGACAGGATGAAAGCCTTATTCTTTCGTCCAAGTAATCAAATTTGAGTTCTTAACCCGAACTGACGTTATATTAGTCAATGGCAAGATTGTAGAAACCATTGATAGGGGGGAAGTTTTCGATGTCGGGGTACTTGTAGGAGTTAAAAATAGGACTTATACAGCGATCGCCAAGGTAGATACCAAATTGGTTTTCCTTAATGAGGAAGAGTTTCTCTTTGCTGTTCAGGAAACACCCATGTTTGCCGTAGAGGTGATGAAAAGTTACTCAAAGCGTCTGAGTCGCTTGCAGCATCTGGTTTAATGTCCAAATAATTATCGAATAGAATTCAGGAGTCAGGATGGGCTAAACGCCCCGCTATCGCTAACAGAATTCAGAATCTAATAACAGATATAAAGCGGGGAATATTTCTCTTTAATACACTACCAATCAACTGAATCTTTAGGAGAATATTAATGTTAGATATTGATGAAATGAGTTCAAAAGAAATACACGAACTACTACACCAAGTTGGATACGGTCATCTTGGCTGCATACATGAAGGCAAACCCTACGTGATGCCAATGTATTATTATCTCGAAAATTCGGATATCTATCTGTTTACAACGGTCGGGATGAAGACTCATGACATAGACGCGAATCCAGAAATCTGCCTACAGGTTGAAGAAATTAACGGGCCTCTGCATTGGCGCAGCGTGATTGTGAATGGTCGAGCCTCACGCCTCACGGAGCATTCAGACATCGATCGCGCAATGAACTTGATCAAAGAGCGCAATACAACGCTCTCACCTGCGATCAATCGAACTTGGATTGATGCTGAGGGACGTTCAGAAGCGATCGCAATCTACCGCATCCACGAAAGTGAGATAAGTGGACGAACCACTGATGGAGTTAGCAGTCAGTGAAAATTTTTTACTCAGCACTCGTTACGGGCTAAACGCCTTGCTACCGCTAACAGCACTCAGAACTGTCTCGGTGAAGAAGCCAGTTTGGAAGTGAATCAGAATAAACGTTTATAGTACCTCACGAGTTCTTCAAGTTTGGTATTTAATATCAAGTTGAATTGCTCTGTTTTTATGTTTCATAGGAAAAAGCGGGATTATGGTTTCCACCGTCGATCTCAATACCGTGGATGGCTTATCTGAGCAAGAGGCGATCGCTCGGCTCAAACAGGATGGCTACAATGAACTCCCCTCAGCTCGCTCTCGCAGTATTTTATCGTTCGCTTGGGAAACCGTTCAAGATCCGATCTTCCTCTTGCTAGTCGGTGGTGGTATCATTTATTGGGTTTTAGGCGACCTACAAGAAGCCCTAATTTTACTGGGTTTCGTCTTCTTCATCACCGGGATTAGCCTTTACCAGGAAGGTAAGACTGAACACGCCCTAGAAGCCTTGCGCGATCTTTCCAGTCCTCGCGCCTTGGTGATTCGGGATGGAGAGCGAAAACGAATTGCGGGGCGAGAAGTCGTTCGGGGAGATGTCTTGGTGTTGGCAGAAGGCGATCGCGTTCCTGCCGATGCAATGGTACTATCTTGCTCAAATTTTTCAACCGATGAGTCATTATTAACCGGGGAATCCCTACCTGTTCGCAAAGTTGCTGCCGCCGGTATCGTGGAAATGGCGCGTCCAGGGGGAGATGAGTTGCCCTTTGTATATTCTGGAACCTTGGTAGTTCAAGGACAGGGAATTGCTCAAGTCCAAGCGGTGGGCGCTCAAACAGAGATGGGCAAAATTGGCAACGCTTTGCAAAAAGTCAAGCCGGAACCGACTCCCCTACAACAAGAAATGACTCGCTTGGTGAGCCGTCTGTTTGGCATCGCTTTATTGTTGTGTGTGGCGATCGTGGTTATTTATGGAATGACGCGAGGAGATTGGCTCAAAGGATTTCTCGCAGGTATTACCCTAGCGATGGCAATTTTGCCGAATGAATTTCCGGTTGTTGTGACGATTTTCTTAGCCTTGGGAGCATGGCGCATTTCTCAGAAACACGTCTTAGCTCGTCGCGCTTCCGCCGTGGAAACCTTGGGTTCTGCAACGGTTCTGTGTGTGGATAAAACTGGGACGCTGACGCTGAATCAGATGGCAGTACAACAGCTATTTGCATACAACCATACAGAAAACCCTCACCCATATAATTTAGAATTGCATTTACGAGAGTCTCTCCCTGAAACGGTTCATGAATTAGTCGAGTTTTCCATTCTGGCGAGTCAGAGAGATCCTTTTGATCCAATGGAGAAAGCATTTAAGGAATTGGGCGATCGCTATCTCGCACATACGGAACATCTGCATGACGATTGGATACTGTTACGAGAATATCCGCTCTCACCGCATTTACTAGCAATGTCTCACGTTTGGCAGTCAGCCGATGGCAAGGAGTATGAAATTGCAGCGAAAGGAGCGCCGGAAGCGATCGCGGATCTCTGTCATTTCACACCCGAACAGCAGACAATTATGGCAACCCAAATCAGTGAAATGGCAAATCAAGGATTGCGTGTATTAGGCGTTGCCAAAGCCTCTCTTGTTGATGCGCCACCGCCATTTTTACCGCCTCATCCGTCCCTTAATCCAAATCATTTACCCGATGAGCAACATGACTTTCCTTTTCAATTTATCGGATTAGTTGGACTGTCCGATCCAGTGCGTCCAAACGTTGCGGCGGCAGTTCAAGAATGTTATACCGCAGGTATTCGAGTAGTTATGATTACGGGTGATTATCCCGGAACGGCTCAAACTATTGCCCGTCAGATTGGATTGATGCAAATGGGAGCCATTCTGACGGGATCGGAATTGGATCTCATGAGTGACGCTGAACTCGAACAACGTATTCAAAGTACAAATATCTTTGCACGAGCCGTTCCCGAACAAAAATTGCGCTTGGTTAATGCTTTGAAAGCCAAGGGTGAAGTCGTTGCCATGACTGGGGATGGTGTGAATGATGCCCCGGCTCTCAAATCTGCCCAAATCGGGATTGCGATGGGACAGCGAGGCACAGATGTTGCCCGTGAGTCGGCGGCGTTAGTGTTATTAGATGATGATTTTTCGTCCATTGTGCAAGCGGTGAAACTAGGACGACGAATTTTTGATAATCTCCGTAAAGCAATGGCATATCTGCTAGCGATTCACATCCCGATCGCGGGAATGTCTTTGATTCCAGTTTTGTTTAAGCTGCCGTTAGTATTACTTCCCGTTCACGTTGCATTTCTACATTTAATTATTGATCCAGCTTGCTCCATCGTTTTAGAAGCCGAACCCGCAGAAGCAACAGTAATGCAGCGTCCTCCCCGCCACCCCAAAGAACCCTTATTTGGTAGGAAAACTTTGGGTTTGGCAGTGCTGCAAGGGGTGGGGATTTTAGCGATCGCTCTCGTCGTTTTTGTGGTTGCACTATATCGCAGACAAGGCGAACTTGATGCCCGTGCCTTAACGTTTACGACGTTGATTTTGGCAAATTTAGGACTAATTTTGAGTGAAAGTTCTTCATCTCGCCTCAGCTTAAAAATCCTGAAATCTCCTAATGCTGCGCTTTGGTGGGTGATTGGTGGGGGACTGGCTTTTCTAGCGATCGTCTTGTATGTTCCCTTCTTGCGTCAATTGTTTAGTTTCTCCTTCTTACACCCAATCGACTTGGCAATTTGTTTGGGGGGTGGTGCGATCGCTCTGCTTTGGTTTGAACAGTTAAAGTTTCTCAATCGACCCCAACGAGTTATTCAATCTAAATCAAGAAAACCTATCAAAGGAAATCTATAAATGATTTACTATTCTTTGATTTTGATACTGTTGTTTGTTGGCCCAGCGCTTTCTTCGATTGCAATTCGGCGTACTGCTAGCGATTCTCCTGCGGAGACGCTGCGCGATCGCATCTACCGAACTGATACCGAGAATTGCGATGTCTGCGACGGGCTACGCCTACGCTAAACCTGTTTGGGCAGCTATTCTAGCATTGTTTTTGGGTGGAGCTTTTTTTGTCTGGATTAATCAGCTTCTTAATTTAAGCAAAAATAGACTGCGTGGCACAGAAAAAATACAAGTTCTCAATAGCTTCTGCTTTTAGTTCAATTATTGTAGGTTTTACAGGCACAATCTCAACATATTGGTTTGCGTTACCTAATGGTAGTAGTCCTGATAGTCAGCTTCTATTAATCAAGTTACTTCCTAGTTTCTGGTTATGGCTTGCGGCTCCTGCCTTTGTGATGATTATTGCTACTGGCTTTGCTTATTGGAAACACAGTCATCGCCTTGAAAGAAAAAGTGTGAAGCTTCGCTAGACTTTGTGAGAGCTATTGTTAGCATGATTGAATTGCAACTTATTTCTAACTGAAAATACACCCACCGCAAAAAACCTGCAATTCTCCTAAATTGCCGCTACGTGAACAAGAGGTAACTGATGCCAACTACAACAGATTTTAAAGACTACTATGCCATTTTGGGAGTAAGCAAAACTGCAACCCCCGAAGAAATCAAACGGACTTACCGCAAGCTTCCCCGCAAATATCATCCTGACCTCAATCCTGGAGACAAAGATGCAGAAACAAAGTTCAAAGAAACGATTTCAATCAATTCATTCAGGAAATAAAACAACCGTCTATCACAGTAATATCATAAGCCAAAGTTGTTAATTTGACTCTGGTAAGCAATTCTAAAATTCAATATTCGACAGCAATTTGCCGAGTCACGTTAGGTAGCCAAAAGATTTACCGCAAATCAAACCAATGAATCCCCAACTCTCCACGTTTTGGAGCTTATCCAGCGATCGGGTGCTTCAGCAGATGCACTCTACAACCGCAGGGTTAAGCCGTCAAGATGCCAAACAACGCCTAAGCGAGTTCGGCGCAAACAGCCTCAAACAAAAACACAAATCGAGCGCATGGATGCTGTTGCTCAATCAGTTCAAGAGTCCGATTATCTTGATTCTGATTTTTGCGGCGGTGTTATCGATTTTTCTGAAAGATGCGGCAGATGCCATAATCATTTTGACGATTGTCTTTATCAGTGGGCTATTAGGATTTTGGCAAGAGCAAGGAGCCTCAAACGCCGTCGAAAAATTATTGGCATTAGTGCAAGTTAAAGCAACTGTTTTAAGGGATGGCCAATCTCAAGAAATCCCTAATGAGGAAGTGGTCAGGGGTGACATTGTATTGCTGAGTGCAGGTAAAAATATTCCGGGCGATTGTCTAGTTTTAGAGTCAAAAGACCTATCGGTGAATGAAGCAGCACTGACAGGAGAAACCTATCCGGTTGACAAGCTAAGTGGCGTATTACCTGCGGAAACTGGACTGGCCCAACGCACCAATTCCCTCTATATGGGAACTAATGTTATAAGTGGAACGGCGAAAGCAGTAGTTGTTCATACCGGAAAGGAAACTGAATTCGGCAAAGTATCGGAACGCCTGAAACTCAGACCGAGCGAAACGGAATTTGAAAGGGGATTGAGCAAGTTTGGCTACTTTCTGATGGAAGTAACGCTAATTTTGGTAGTGCTAATTTTTGTCGCTAACGTCTACCTCCATCGCCCAGTACTGGAATCCTTTCTATTTTCTCTGGCGCTGGCGGTGGGTTTGACTCCTCAATTACTACCTGCGATCGTTAGCGTTAACCTGGCTCGTGGTGCTAAGAAAATGGCGAAAAAGCAGGTGATCGTGAAGCGCTTACCTGCTATTGAAAACTTTGGCAGTATGAATGTGTTTTGCACAGATAAGACGGGAACGCTGACGGAAGGAGAGGTGAAAATTCACGCTGCGGTTGATGTAGAAGGGAAAGAAAGCGATCGCGTTCTACTTTACGCTTATTTGAATGCCGCATCTGAGTCAGGTTATGTTAATCCCATCGATGCAGCGATTCGCGAACACAAAACCTTCGATATTTCTGACTATCAAAAGCTAGATGAAGTGCCCTATGACTTTAACCGCAAACGTCTAAGTATTCTATTCAAAAAAGCGGAAAATGCGGTCTTCTCCCAAGGGGAGACGCTAAAAGCGATAGCGCCAGCGTTAGCGACGGAGGAGCGTCTGGGGTCTCCCCAAGTAGAGCAATTTTCCAAGACAGAAAATACGCATTTAATTATCACGAAAGGCGCACTGAAAAATATTTTGGATGTTTGCTCAAATGTTGAGACTGTTGAGGGGAAAACAATCGACATTGTAAACCAGCAACAAAAACTCCACCAACAGGCCCAAGACTTGGGCAGGAAGGGATTTAGAGCCTTGGGTGTGGCTTATCGTGATTTTAATCAAGATTCTTTCAGCAAAGATGATGAAACGAACATGACATTTCTCGGCTACCTTGCTCTCTTCGATCCGCCTAAAGCTGGCATTGCTGACACCCTCAAAGAGTTGGAACTGCTAGGAATCACCCCGAAGATGATTACTGGGGACAGCAAGGCGGTGGCGATGAGTATCATTCAGCAGGTAGGACTGCCTGAACCAAAGGCGTTGACAGGCTCCGAACTAGAAAAGCTCAGTGATGAAGCCTTGATGCATCGAGTACAAGATACAAATGTCTTTGCTGAGGTAGAGCCAAACCAAAAAGAGCGGATTATTATCGCCCTCAAAAAAGCGGGGAATGTAGTTGGATATCTGGGAGACGGCATTAACGATGCCTCTGCGCTTCATGCTGCTGATGTCGGCATTTCAGTCGAGAGCGCAGTTGATGTCGCTAAGGAAGCTGCTGATATTGTGTTGATGGCAAAGGATTTAAATGTCCTCATTGAAGGCGTAAAGGAAGGACGAGTGACATTTGCCAACACTTTAAAATATGTATTTATGGCAACTAGCGCCAATTTTGGCAATATGTTTAGCATGGCGGGAATTTCTCTGTTTCTGCCCTTTTTGCCGCTTCTACCTAGTCAAATTTTGCTGACGAACCTACTTACCGATTTCCCGGAATTGACGATCGCAACAGACCGGGTAGACAAGGAGTTAGTCAACAAACCTCGCCGGATGGATATCAAGTTTATCCGCAACTTCATGATTGTGTTTGGTTTGTTGAGTTCATTATTTGATTATCTCACCTTTGGGGCACTGCTATTGCTGCTGCACGCTCAACCACAACAGTTTAGAACAGGCTGGTTTCTGGAGTCTGTAATCTCTGCATCGCTGGTTGTGCTGGTCGTTCGTACCCGCCAATCCATTTTTAAGACTAAGCCAGGAAAATACTTGTTGATGACAACGCTGGCGACTATCGGAGTGACAATAATAATTCCCTGGACACCGTTGGCAACTTTACTCGGATTTCAACCGTTGCCATTGAGTTTTGTGCTGGTTCTGGGAGCGATCGTGTTGTTCTACGTGACTGCGGCTGAGAATGTCAAACGAGTGTTTTACAGCCACGTAAAATTTTAGTCTCTCAGTTAGTTGATGGTGAAGTATAGTCTGGCACAGGTTGGTGGAAATAAACCACCCATTTGAAATGTCTAGAACCCTTAAGCAATGGTTTCTAGCTCTCGCAAAGCAGCCAAACAAGGTATTGATGCTGTAGCTGGGATGATCGAAGCAATCGAATCTCAAATTCAAGCTATTTCTCAAATTCGGGATTTTGTTAAAGATTTTCAACAGCAGAAACTGACTATTCAAGAATTTCTTGCTGGCCCAGTTTCTCTATATTCCTCTGAGGACGAATTACTCCAAGATATTTTGGAACAGATGTTATCGCAGTTAATTTAGATGAGAACTTATTTTCCAAGCATTTTATGTTTAATTGTTTGAATAAAATGCGTCATAGATGGATCAATACGGTTCAGTTAAGCCGAAAACCATTCCTATAGAGACGCGATTGATCGCGTCTAAAAGACCAGTTTTTTTGCCATAAACCTTAACTGAACTGTATTGATATATGGATTAGGTTCCAGGGCGAATATTTGTTGCCCGATTTTAGAGAATAGGTATAATTTATTTTAGTTTTTTATAGTTAATTAATGACATTTTGAGCCAGTAATTTTAGAGCAAACAATTGCAAATTTGACTATAATTATGAATTTTTGTCTCTAAAAGTTAAAGATAATCTCAAAGCGGGAATCATCTATATACATAAAAAAAGATTTGTAAATAAAAATCAAATTCATGTTGACAATCACTGGTTATCGCATAAACGAGCTAATTTATTCGAGTTCCAATACCTTAGTACATCGTGGTCTCAGGGAATTAGATCAAAAACCAGTCATTATTAAACTACTGCGGCACGACTATCCCAGCTTCAGCGAATTGGTGCAGTTTCGCAATCAGTATGCGATCGCGAAAAATCTCGACATCCCAGGCATTGTCCAACCGCTGAGTCTAGAACCATACCAAAATGGCTATGCTTTGGTAATGAGAGACATCGGTGGCATCTCTCTACGTGATTACATCCAGGCTGCCCCTTTAAGTGTCGAACAATTTTGGCCAATTGCCCTGCAAATTGTAGATATCCTCCACCAGCTATATCAGCAACGGATTATTCACAAAGACATTAAACCAGCCAACATTCTGATTCAACCAGAAACGGGGGAGATTAAGCTGATAGACTTTAGCATTGCCTCCCTGTTACCCCGCGAAACCCAAGAGATTCAAAATCCCAATGTTCTAGAAGGCACACTTGCCTATATCTCACCGGAACAAACCGGGCGGATGAACCGGGGAATTGACTATCGCAGCGATTTCTATTCCTTGGGAGTTACCTTTTTTGAACTGCTCACGAAACAGTTACCATTTCCAGTAGACGAGCCAATGGAAATGGTTCATGCCCATATAGCGAAACAACCAACCTCTATCTGCGATCTTAACCCCGCTGTGCCCATCATGCTCGGTGAAATCATTCGCAAACTGATGGCCAAGAATGCGGAAGACCGCTATCAAAGTGCTCTCGGTCTCAAGCACGATTTGCTGCGATGCCAGGAGGAATATCATGTTGCGGGCAAACTCGCCTGGTTTGATTTAGGCCAATGGGATATTAGCGATCGCTTTTTGATTCCCGAAAAACTCTACGGACGGGAACAAGAAGTTCAAACCTTGCTCGATGCTTTTGGTCGAGTTGCAAACGGAGCCTCCGAACTGATGCTGGTGGCAGGTTTTTCTGGTATTGGTAAAACCGCCGTCGTCAATGAAGTGCATAAGCCGATTGTGCGTTGGCATGGCTATTTCATTAAAGGTAAATACGACCAGTTCAACCGCAATCTGCCGTTTAGTGCCTTTGTCCAAGCCTTCCGCGACCTGATGGGTCAACTTCTGAGCAGTGATGACGCGCAGTTAGTTGAGTGGAAAGCAAAGATCCTGGCGGCAGTGGGTGACAATGGCCACGTACTCATTGAGGTGATTCCTGAACTCGAACAGGTCATCGGCCAACAACCCCCAGTACCAGAACTCTCCGGTAGTGCTGCTCAGAATCGTTTCAATCTGTTGTTTCAGAAGTTCATCACGGTGTTCACCACAAGGGAGCATCCACTGGTCATTTTCTTAGATGACTTGCAATGGGCTGATTCGGCTTCGCTGAACTTGCTGAAGCTACTGCTGACAGAACGCGAACGCGGTTATCTATTCGTCATCGGAGCTTATCGGGATAACGAAGTGTTCCCGACTCATCCCTTGATGCTGATGCTGGATGAGGTCAAAAAAGCCCAAACCCCGATCCACGCCCTCACCCTAGAACCCCTGAGCCAAGCCCATGTGAATCAGTTAACAGCAGATACGCTCAGTTGCTCAACTCAACTGGCTCAACCGCTTTCGGAGTTGGTCTATCAAAAAACCAAAGGGAATCCCTTCTTCCTCACCCAATTTCTCAAAGCACTGCATGAGGATGGCTATATTGTCTTTGACTTCCAGACAGGACATTGGCAATGTGACTTGGCAACGGTAAAGTTACTCGCGCTGACGGATGATGTCGTCGAGTTCATGGCACTTCAATTGCAGAAATTGCCGAGTGCCACCCAGACTGCTTTAAAACTGGCGGCTTGCATTGGCGCTCAGTTTGATTTGTCTACCCTCGCGATAGTCAATCAGCGATCGCCCGAAGATACCGCGATCGACCTCTGGAAAGCCTTACAAGAAGGCGTGATTTTACCCATCAGCGATGTCTATAAGTTCTACCAGCTCTCAGAAATTCACGTAGGAAAAGTCCAGCAGCCATTATCGTTTAACTGTTCTTATCGCTTTCTCCACGATCGCGTCCAGCAAGCTGCCTATTCCCTCATCCCTGACGAGCAGAAACAGACGACTCATTACCAAATCGGACAACTTCTGCTACAACAAGCTTCTCCAGCCGCTAGAGAAGAGCGCATTTTTGAAATCGTCAATCAGTTGAACTACGGAACCACGCTGATTGGAAAACAATACCAACGAGACGAACTCGCTCAACTCAACCTCATGGCTTGCCGCAAAGCCAGAGCCTCAACCGCCTATCAAGCCGCCCGTGAATATGCCACAGTAGGGCTGCAACTGCTGGGAGAGGACGCTTGGCAACGACAGTACGAAATAACTCTATCCCTGCATGACTTAGCTGCCGAGGTCGCTTTTTTGGCTGGTGCTTTTGAACAGATGGAGGAGTGGATTGAAGCAGCGATCCATCACGCGAAAACGCCTCTAGAACAAGTGCCAGTCTATCAAGTCAGAATTCAGGCATTGGTCGCCCGCAATCAATTTTTAGATGCGATCGCGATTGGTCAATCAGTCTTCCGGATGTTGGGCGTAAACTTGCCAGACGAACCAACCCTAGATGATATTCGCCTCCTGAAGCAAGAAATTGATGCTTTAATTGAGGGTCGCTCCATTGAGTCATTGATTCATCTGCCGAAAATGACCGATCCGCAGCAATTAGCAATTATGCAAAATGCGGCGCGGCTGACACCAGTTTGTTACATGTCCGGCACAAAGCTTTATTTCCTGGTCGTGGCACTCCAGGTCAAATTATCGATTCAATTTGGCAACAGTCCGGTTTCGGCGTTTTGCTACGTGGGTTACGCCTTCCAACTGAGGATGTTGTGGGGCGACATGTCAAAAGTGCCTCAGTTCGGGCAATTAGGATACAAACTCGCCTTAGAACCCGATGCCAAAAACATTCGAGCCGCAACTGCCATGTTAATGGGGGCTTATGTGGGTTCTTGGACGATCCATCTGCAAGACACGCTGCCTATTCTGCTGGACGGATATCAAGCCGGGTTAGAAACTGGCAATCTAGAATTTATGGGCTACGATGCCCAGTTATACTGCTTCAATGCGTATTGGTACGGTCAACCGCTCGCTGAACTCGAACCCCAAATTCGTGCCTATTACCAGCAGTTGTCCGACCTCCACCAAGTTACGGCAGCAAACTGTGTTTTGGCTTACTGGCAGGCGGCGCAAATTCTCTTAGGTAAGTCAGAACAAGAAATTCCCTTACGCCAGGATGCCTACGAACAGAAAGTTCTGGATGAGGCAAAAGTCGATTTTTACCGACTATCCTTCTTTTACCTTTATCGCTTCACCTTAAATTACTGGCTGCAAGACTTTGGCAAAGCCCAATACGATGCCGCTCAAACGCGACAGTATTTAGCTGGAGGGATGGGAAGTATCGTTGAACCAATCTTCTATTTCTATGATTCTCTGACCGTACTGGCTCATCCTGGTGAATCGATTTCCCCATCAGAACTGCGATGGCAGCAAATGGAAGAAAATCAAGCCAAGCTAAAAGATTGGGCAGATTATGGCCCCATGAATTACTTGCACAAATATCATTTAGTTGAAGCTGAAAAATATCGCCTTCTCGATCGCAAAACCGAAGCTATAGAATTTTACGATCTGGCGATCGCCGGTGCCAAAGCCAATGGCTATTCTCAGGAAGCAGCTCTTGGCAATGAACTGGCGGCAAAATTCTATCTGGATTGGAAGAAAGAGCGAATCGCCCAAGCTTACATGATTGAGTCCTACTATGGCTATGCTCGCTGGGGGGCGAAAGCCAAACTCGCTGACTTGGAAACTCGCTATCCCCAACTGCTAGCTCCCATCCTCCAAGGCCCGCAGACACCACTTTCTATTGACGAAACCTTATTTTCCACTGCAACTGTCACCTCCACTAGTACTTCTTCCACTAGTCTTTCTGATTCCCTGGATTTGGTTGCCATCCTCAAAGCGTCCCAAACTCTTTCGGGTGAAATTGAGCTAGATCGATTAATTGCTACTCTCTTGCTGACGGTAATGCAAACCTCTGGGGCGACGCAGTGTGCTTTGATGTTGAGTGAGGGGCAAAATCTCACAGTTCAAGCTAGGGCAGAACTAACGGAGTCGGGCAAAATCGAAACGCAGATTCTGCATCCAACCCAGTCGCTTGTTGATAATGGTATAGTGCCAATCAGTCTGGTAACAAAAGTCAAACGCAGTTTGCAGCCTGCTGTGATTAGCAATGCTGTGCAAGATTCGCTATCGATCGGCGATGCGTATATCCAAAACCAACAGCCCAAGAGTCTGCTGTGCAGCCCAATTCTGCAACAGGGCAAGCTGCTGGGCATAGTCTATCTGGAAAATAACCTGGCAACGGGAGCCTTTACCCGCGATCGCGTTGAGGTGCTGAATCTGCTGTGCGCCCAAGCTGCAATTTCATTGGAGAATGCTCGTCTCTATCAGCAAGCCCAAGCATATACTCAACAGCTCCAAGAATCTCAGCTTCAGATTGTGCAAAGCGAAAAAATGGCGGCTTTGGGTAACTTGGTGGCAGGGGTGGCTCACGAAATTAATAACCCAGTCGGCTTCCTCAACGGCAGTATTAACAATGCCAAAGATTATGTACTAGACCTGTGTAAGTATTTAGATACTTATCAGCAGCACCAGCCACCTATGGGTGCGGTGGCCGAATTAGCCCAAGAACTTGACCTGGAGTTTATGTTGCAGGATTTACCTAAGTTAATTGGCTCGATGAAAGGTGCAACCGATCGCATCAAAGGCATCAGTACTAGCCTGCGTACCTTCTCTCGTGCCGATACGGAACACAAAGTTAAAGCCAACTTGCACGAAGGGTTAGATAGTACGCTGTTAATTCTCAAGTATCGGCTCAAAGGAAATGAAAATCGGCCTGCCATTGCAGTTATCCGCAACTACGGTAATGTCCCTGAAATTGATTGCTTCCCCGGTCAGCTTAACCAGGTGTTTATGAACATTCTGGCTAATGCGATTGATATGTTCGATGAAATAGCACAGCAAACAAGCTTTGAAGAGTTAGAAAATCATCCCCAACAGATCGCGATTCACACTGCATTATTATCCGAACAAAATGTGATTGAAATTCGTATTTCTGACAACGGTAAAGGCATGAATGAATCAGTTAAATCTAAGATTTTTGAGCGTTTGTTTACCACTAAAGAGGTTGGCAAAGGAACAGGGTTAGGCTTGGCGATTGCCCGTCAGATTATCGTCGAGAAACATGATGGTCGGCTGGAAGTTCAGTCCCAATTGGGACAAGGCTCTGAGTTTTCCATCTCACTCCCGGTTCGGGGTTAAATCAACCATTTTTACCTTTTAACTTTTTACTTTTGCCTTGTTCACTATTTCTTGTTTAACAGGGCATTGGTAGATGCAAACGATCGCACCAGTTCAAGGTTTATCGGGGACTGACTTACAGACTTGGCGTAAGAAGCACTCAGGTAAAAACGGTAATCTGGTTGATTGGCAATGTGGGTTTTAAAGAACGCAACACTCAGAGCTTTTGCATAAGACTGAGCGATCGCCGGATTGGGGCCAATAAACTCTGGTGGAACGGGCAGCACTCCGCGTCCTGAATCCGTTTTAAGCAGCGAAAAGTGAGTTGCTTTGTCCATTAATACCAAATATTTATCGGATGCTGTTAGCCAGCTAAAGGGGCGAATTTGTTCGGGGACTGCCGGAGCAAAGATATCATCACTTCCTGAAACCAACATCACCGGGATTTTAATTTGCTCTAATCCCGACTGCCCAAATACGGTACTATCGAGGGGATTCATGGCAATCACTGCTTTGATGCGATCGTCTTTGAGCAAATAGTCTTTGGGGGCTAACTCGTCAACTCTGCACTGAATCAACAGCGATAAGTTCAGGGAGTTATTTGGATTACAATCCTTGTGTACTTGCTGAAAATTAATGGCAGCGCCCGCCAATGCCAGTACCGTATATCCGCCAAGAGATTGACCGATTGCGCCCACTCGATCGAGATTCAACCGTCCTCGAAACCTGGAATCAGATTGGGAAAGCCGTTGTAATTCATCCAATAAAAATTTCACATCCAACGGGCGATCGATTGCTGCCATTGCGCTAGGCGGACTTGCTAATCCCGAAAAGTAATCCTGATACTTTTTCGCATTGGTGTCGGGGTGTTCGATGGCAGCAACCGCAAATCCATAGGATGCAAGATGCTCTGCCAGATAGGCAAAGCTCTGACGATCGGATGCTATCCCGTGGGAAATCACAATGACTGGAATCGGGGTTGGATTAACATCCCCGTTTTTTGGTTGAGGTAGGTAAAAATCCACTAGCAGTTGACGATTCCGGGATTGATCGTTCAGGTTCAGCGTTTCTTTTTGCCAGGTAAAAGATCCACCTTTTCGCAAATCAGAGCGTTGGGAAAAATCAATGGGTGTCTGAGATGCCTGAGCGATCGCATCTTGCTGAATCGCGGCAATTAGGGAATCTCGCTGTTTCAAAATTCCTGACAGACTGCTAACGATTCCACGGACACGGGGCAAGTTAAACCAAATCGTATGGCTGGGATATTTCCGTAACACATTCACCAGCGTTAAGCCATCGGGGTCTGCTGCTGCCAAGATGAATGCCGATCGCAGTGCATAAAACCCATTTTGTTGAGAACCTGTTTGAAAATCATTTCCCAACCGCTTCATTACCGTTTCTCCTACCGGAGAGTAGGTAAACTGGGAGACTAAAGTTGGGGTGACATCAAAACGTCGTTGCAATAAATCTCGCAAACTTGCTAATTCCTCTGAATTTGCAAATTTGGCATAATAGGCAAAATCACTGTCGATTTTTCCCTTCTTAGCAAAGGTTTCTAATGAATTAACAGGCAGATCAAACTGCCCAAACGGTGCATAGTAAAACGAAATTCGTTCGGCTCCGCAAGCAGGAATCGCAGATGCGATCGCAGAAACCATTCCCCCCAGAACCAATCCAAACTTTGCTAGTAGCTTTCTATCAGGATTGGCTATGATTTTTTGCTGCTTATGAATACATTTAGCTTGGGTCAGTAATTTCATATTCACCTTCAATCAGATTCAGAATACAGGTAAGCGTTCAGGGGGTATAAAAAAGACGAAAAACAACCCCGAAAATCAAGCAATAAAATTAGGCAGGCTTCAACAAGTCACAATCATCATCAGAAACAACTTCGGGAAGCAAACAAGGAGCGTTTGTACCATGACGAGCAGCTTTCACCATGAAGAGATTACTCTGATTACTCGTTCATTGTTTTGTAAACAGCAACGGCTGAAGGTGACTTGCGAGTGAGATGGTTGAAGATCCAGTATTTCAATGTTGCATCCAACATGACAGGAACGGTTGCGATAAACAGGAAGATGGTGTTGCGATCGCTGGGTAACCCAAAATGTTCTGCAATGCCTTCCAGTAAAACTTCCCAACCGTGAGACGAGTGATAACCTACAAACATATCGGTAAAGAGAATGATCAGAAACACTTTGGTTGCATCGTTTAATCCCACAAAAACCCGGTCAATTAGAGATTTGAGGGTGATCATTGGCTGGCGACCGAAGTAGATTAGTGCGATGAAGATCACGAATGCTAACCCATCTGCAAACAGATTTTTGATGCCCTCCGTGCTTTCCTCGCTGTAACGCTCCAGTAATCGATTGGCTTCGGTTTTGAGTTCTTGCTCTAAATTCGGGCTTTGATGACTGTCATTCACTAATGTGTCAAATTCCAGGCTCTCTCTAAACTGAGCGAGATCGTGCAATGCTCGTTCTTTTGCTTCACCCATCAACACAATTTGAGGAGAATGGTTGAAGTGATGAATGAGTGGCTCAATCAAGAGCGATTTACCTGCAAACTGAACCATCAATGGAATGACGATGAGCAAGATCAAAAACCGAATGGCTCTTATGGTTCGCTTACGAGCAGTACGCAGTTCGTACAGCACTTCTCGTTCGTATTCAGGAGTCAGTTCTTTCTTAATTTGGCTTGCCGTATCGAACACGGAACCCGATCGGATTCTTTGAAGCGAACCTGTTTCACCAAACTCGGACGGGGCTTCTTGGTCTTGCGTTTGAGAAAAAATGGTTGCTTCTAATTGCCGTTGAGTGTCGTATCTTGCCAAAACAGATTCAATCAGGTTCAATTTTTCCAGAATCACGCCCTCGTCGCTGTCCTGGCTCATTCCAGACAAGCGTTGTTCTGGCGAAGTATGAAGCAGGTTTGAAATGAGGTTACTGGTTCTAAATTCAGCCAGTCGCAAGCGGATGATTTGCAGATAGGACTCTCGTTCGTTCCGAAAGTAGCTGAATGCTGCATCGGTGTAGTTTGAATCTTTGGCAATTGCCTGACCTGCGAAATGTTTCTCTTCAATTGCTTGAATTGCCAAAGCTGCATTGTAGGCTTCCGAGAGCGATCGCAGGGGTGTTTTCACAATCCATTGGTGAATCTGCTTAAACACATTACGATGCATAGCTTTCACCTCCCGTGTTGTCTTGAGCACGATCGCTGTCCTGTGATTCGTCTGAGGGTTGCGATCGCTTCATGCGATCGACATAGTAAATTAGCGGAATCACCACCATCGTCAGGGCTGAAGAGGCTATCATCCCCGTGATAATGGTCCATCCCAAACCCGCCCAAACAGGGTCGAGTAGAATCGGGGCATTGCCCAAAATTGCCGCCAAACTGGTGAGCAAAATCGGACGAAATCGGACGGCTCCTGCTTCCAAAATGGCGTGTTGTAAATCGGCTCCTTCCCGCAATCGTTCTTGGATAAATTCCAACAGGACGATCGAATTTCGGATTACCATTCCCGCTAAAGCAATAACGCCAATCAAAGATAAGGCACTGAAGTAAGCACCATTGAGCGCAAAGGCAATTAGGATGCCAATCAGCGACAGCGGTATACTGCCCAGGATGATCAGGGGAATTTTGAAGCTATGGAATTGTCCAACCAGCAGCATGTAAATCATGGCTGTGGCAGCGGTCAAAGCCAAACCGATATCGCGGAATAGGTCTGTGGTCAATTTCCACTCTCCGTCCCACTGAATCCAATAGCCAGCAGGCAGGGGATGGCGCATAAAGTAAAACAGTTGATCGAAGATTGCGTAAATGGAGGAACGGTTTGCCATTTCTCCAGTGACATAGACCACGGATTGCTGGTCTTTATGAAAGATGGGCTGGTCTACGATCGCGGGCTGTTGGTTGACTAACTCGCTCAGTGGCACCAGCGCCCTTGTAGACGTTGGCAGTTGAATTCGAGCCAGGTTATCCAAACTGCGGCGAAATTCTGCCGCAAAGCGCAGTTGAATTCCAATGGGGAGAATTTCACCCGGAATTTTCAGAGTCGAAACATCTGATCCTTTCAACAGCATATTCAAGGTTTGGGCAACGTCTGTGCGAGTGATGCCTGCTCGCATTGCCTTGTCTTGATCCACGGTTAACTGCATTTGTGGGATTTGGTTGCGGGTCGAGTCGTCAATATCCACGACTTCCTTTGTACCGATAAAAACCTGTCGCACCTGTTTTGACAGTTCCCGGAGTTGCACAACATCAGGACCATAAATTTCTGCCAGTACTGTCGCTCGCTGCGGAGGACCCGCTGGCTTTTCCAGGATCTTGACCACTGCTTGGTGCCGGGAGGCAACGTCTGTCAGCAGGGGACGCAACTGAATCACCAGATTTTCGGTCGTGATGGATCGCGCCACCTTATCGGTAACATGAACTCGGATCTCAGCATTATGCTTTTCCCTTCGGTTGGACGTGCCTCTAAACGAGGCAGCAAAATCCACCGGAGCAAAGGTTCCGATATATGTTTCAAAATTAATGATTTCAGGCTGTTGTTGCAAAACAGCTTCGACCTCCTGCACAATCTGGTTTGTCTGCTCCAACCCAGTTCCCGAAGGTGCATCAACTTGCACGAGAAAATCAGAATCATTACCCTTTGGCAGCACGCGCACTTTCACCGACTGGGTCAATGGAAAGGTGAGTGTAAACACCAGCAACCCCGTAACAGTCAGGATGACAAACCGACGGCGTTTGTGAGAGTCCATTAACGGCTGCATGATCGCGGAATACCAGCGGTAAATGCGTGTGGAGTGTAAATCCTGTGACTCATGGGAATGAGACAGTTTGATCATGCGCACAGCCATGTAAGGCGTGACCGTGATTGCCAGAATTAAACTCAAAATCATGGCAATAGGCACGTTAAAGGACAGCGGAGCCATATAAGGACCTACTAATCCCGTGATGTAGCGCAATGGATAAAATGCCAACACCACTGTAAATGTGGCTAGAACCGTTGGTGCCCCAATTTCACTGACTGCCGCGATCGCCTCTTCCAGTTTTTCTTGAAAGGTTAAGTGGGGTTTCAGTTCAAACCGACGATGGATATTCTCAACCACTACCACCCCATCATCCACCAGAATCCCAATCGAGATAATCAGCGCAAACAACGCGACTTTGTTAATGGTATGCCCCGTAAGATAGCCAATGCCAATTGTGGTGCCCAAGGTGAGCGGAATTACAACCCCAACAATTAGAGCATCGCGCCACCCCAAAAACAACATCATCATCACCACGACCACCACCGTCGCCACCGTCAATTCGTGAAACAGGTTTTCTACAGTAGCTTCAGCCGTGTAACCGTCATTGCGGGTGACGGCAATTTCCACGCCAGCAGGCAACTCAGGTTTGAGTTCTTCTAGCTTATGAAAGATTTGCTCTGAAACGCTAACGGCATTCGTCCCTTTCTTCTTGGCGATGCCGATGGTAATTGCGGATTGGCTGACGAAAGCATCGCTGGGTCGGTCCTTAAGGTGCGGCTGGGGTGAACTCAACTCGTAGTCGGGACGGAAGTGCATCCGGGAGTAGGAGGTGCGATCGCGAAAGTCATCTCGAACCGTAGCAACATCGCGTAGATAAATGGGAGAGCGATCGCTGCTAAACCCAACAATAATTTGAGCAACATCGTCAGCAGACTCAAAGAGCGAGCCACCTTCAATGAATAAGCGAGTTTGACCATCCGACACATCTCCCGCAGGCAGTTTGCTATTGGCAGCCTGAAGCGATTGAGCAATCATTCCAGGAGATAGCTGATAACTTGCCAGCTTATCCGGGTTCAGGTCTACCGCAATCATGCGGGGCTGCCCCCCGTTGATAGACAGGACTCCTGTATCTGGAATCTTGCGTAATTCCTCCAGGATGCGTTCGCCGACGCGATGCAGTTGATTGTCGCTGTAGTCTTTTCCTGTTAAGGTCAGGGTGACGATCGGTACATCATCCGTGCGTTTAGACTGCACTTCATAGGTAACACCAGATGGCAACAGGTCTTGACTGGCAAATAATTGATTCTGCAAATTAAAAATTGATCTTTCCCAATCGGTGCCAACAACGAATTGCACACCAATTTCGCTGCCTGAATTAACCGAAGTGGAATAGATGTGGTCAATTCCTTCCAATTCCCGAATGCGCGATTCCATGATGGCTGTGACGCTCTTTTCCACCACCTTGGCAGGGGCACCCGGATAGGTAAACGTCACTGTTGCACCCGGCACATTAATCTGAGGATTTTCCTCCTTAGACACCAACGTTACGGTGCCAATGCTGAACAGGGTCAGGGCAATAACCAGTAAAACGGTTAGTTGCGAGTTGATGAAGTAGGCAGTGATTCGACCCACCAGCCCATGAGATTTAGCACCAGAGTTATTCGACATGAGACGCTCCTTAGCTAGGTTGCTGATAATTGGACTCACTCACTTCTGACTCAGTAACTTGAGTGTTTTCGTGCAAGCCTGAGTCTGGATTGAGAATCAAGCGATCGCCCTCATTTACTCCAGCAAACACCTCGACGACATCGCCATTGATAGGATGCACCGTGACGGTTTGAAACTGGGCTTTGCCATCGATCACCTTAAACACACCAGAAACTCCCAACCGCTCAACCAGCGTATTTTTGGGAATGATCAAAGCAGTGCGATCGCTGCTCTCCAACTGCAACCGACCAAACATCCCAGAGATCAAATTAATTGTAGAAGGCAGTGCAACTTTGACTATAAAATTGCGTGCTTGCGGATCAGCAGATGGAATAATCTGGCTGACTTTTCCAGACATTTCGCGGTTCAACGCATCGATGTGTACCGTCACCGATTGCCCTAACTGCACGTTGTCAATCAGTGTTTCTGGAACTGCCACACTCAACCGTAAACGCTCCCCATTTTCCAGGTTCACCAACGGTTGGCTCAGCCCGGCGATCGCGCCAATTTCCACCTGTTTTCTTGTAATCACACCCGCAAACGGGGCGCGCACCACTCCGTAGTCTAAATTGGCGGTAATCTCCCGCGCCGTGGCTTTTGCCTGGGTCACTCGCGCCTGTGCCTGGTCTACACCAGCGGTTGCTTCTCCAACGCCAGCTTCCGCAGTTCTGATCGTTGATGCTGCCTGCGCGATCGTTGCCTCAATCTGGCGAATCCTTGCCTGCGCGATCTCAACTCGCGTATTGGCTGAATCCAGGTTTACTCGTGGAATGGCTCCTTCTGGAAAAAGCCGAGCCATCCGGCTTTGGTTCAGTTGAGCATCTGCCAGCTCTGCCTGTGCTTCCAGCAGTGATGCCTGTGCTTCGCTGCGTTTTTCCCGTGCTGCATCCACCTGGGTTAGCGCACTGCGACGGTTGGCTTGGGCGGTGACAACGGCTGCCTGTGCTTCGATAATTTGGGCATCTGCTTGCTGTTGTTTTGCCCGAATGTCAGAGACATCAATAATCGCGATGATCTGTCCTTTTTCAACGGGTGTTCCTTCCTGCACCAACAGTTGTTCAACCCGTCCAGTTACGCGAGAGGTCAACTTTGTAGAATTGATCGCTTCCACGGTTCCAGTCAACGCCCGATCTTCTGGGACGGATTGCTGGTGGATAACCACCGTCTGCACCGTCAACGGATGCGTTTCAGCAGCGTCAGCAGAGTGAGTTTCGGCTTTAGTGATATGCTGCCAATACCACAAACCTACACCCAAGCAACTCACGCTGAGGATGATGCCCGTCGTAATCAACTTTGGTTTTAAGGGTTTCCCATGTGGAGAGGGAAGCGGGAGATGGATAGATGGAATTCTCATTGCAAGTTACCGGGTAAAGGATAGGGTAAAATCAGTCCGATCTTGTGAGTTAGCGATCGCACTCCGGCTTAATACACGACTTGTTCCAACAGCGTTCTAGCAGCTGCAAATCAAATTGAATATCCTGGTTGTAGGGCATATCCCAGCAGCGTTCTAGCCGTTGAAGGTTTGCTGAACTTTGATCGAATAAAGGTTGATTGAGAAAAGCCCATAGCTTCCTCCAGATATCGGTATTCATCGCTTTAAAGGTGTTAGAGAGTTGAATAAAGGGTTAGGCTTCCATCCATAAAGGGCGGTTCTGATCAAAGCTCTGCGTCGATCGGTAATGCTTTTGCTGCCGTAAAAACGGTATGAGGACTATAGAAGCTTTGCCGTGCATCCGGTTCCTGGAGTACTTCCATCGTTTTTACATGGGCGCATTCATCTTCACGAATGTTGAGAAACACGTCGTAGAGATTGTCCACCTGAGGATGACGAAACGTTCCCCCGGTTGTTGTTTGCACTTCTTCAAACATGTAGAGATCGCCATCACGGTAGTACTCGATCGCCACCTGTGGAGCTGGTTGTGTTTTCAGTGCCGCTGCATGTGCGTTTAAGTAGTCGTCATACGTGTGATAAGCGTGATTTTCAATCAACTCCATCAAGTAATAAGCGTACATGGGAGACAGCACATAAAGCAGTACAACGACCCAGTAGTAAGCCACTGCAACATGCTGTGCGAGGAAGCGATCGCCCCAATAGCGATTGCCTCCCAGTGATTCCATAATCAGTAGATGATGTAATTCATTCCAGGTTTCGGCAAAGTGGACTTTCAACAAATCTGCTCTACGCCAGAAACCCAGAGTTTCATAGAGATGCAGCACCGAGAGGTAGGAGAAGTAAGGCACACGGGCAATTGTCTCCAACACATAAAACCGGGCATAGGAACGGTTGCCATAAACAACATCGACGATAAAGACGAAAAAACTGACGATCAATCGAATCAAAACTTTCATGATGTATTTCTCCAAAATCAGACACCTATCAGAGTTTTATGGCTTGGTAGTTGATTCGTGCTGCTACCAATTTCAAGTGTGGTTCTGCCACTTATTTTGTGTTTGCTTCCACCCAGTAGGGAAAGTGAGTGCGTAAACCATCTGGCTTGCTAACGCGATCGGAGAAAGGAGCATTGGCAAGTAGGCTTAATATCAAGTCGAGTGTATCATCTGCCAGCGCTCTACCATTACGTCCAGCAAATCCTTAGCCAATGGGTAATTGGGGGTTATACGTCATCGAGCAACTTTCATCTTTTATCCTCCTTACACGATTCATTGGCATGAGCAGCAGATTTAACAAGCCATTCCAGCGATCGTGGTTGAAAATTTAATTCCCGTCTTGCTTTAGCATTCAACACACCACGCATTTGAGTGCCGTAATAAATCGCATCCGCTCCCCCGATTTGTATCGCATCCTCAACAGATACCTGAGGTGGTGGTGCCGCATTCAGCCATCGAGCATAAACAGGTAGCCACTCGCGTACCTTCAAGGGCTGATTATCCGCGATTAGATAAATGCCAGGATTGCCTCGCTCTGCCGCTGATACGGTGGCGATCGCCGCATCCTCAATGTGCAACCACGACCAAACCCCCTCGCCATTGCCCACGATCGGGAATTGCTGCTGTCGTACCTGATTGGCAACATCACCATCAGGGGCAAACCAGGTGCCAGACCCGTAGAAGAAGCCGTAGCGCAGAATAATTCCTTCCAGATCGGGTGCTTCCAACAAACGGCGTTCAAGCTCTGTAACCACGCGAGCATCGGCAGCAACCGCAGGCGAACCATCAAACGCGAGGGGCGTTTCCTCGTCTGCCAATCCAGAACCGGGAACTGCCCAAAATGCGATCGACTGCCTTAGATAACGCCGTACTCCGGCTGCTTGGGCGGCAGCTAGCACATTTGTACCCCCTTCTAACCGGATGCGTGTGTTGAACTTGGTGGCAGCACTCATCGACTCGCGGGTGTAGGTTTTGGGATAGGCAGTAAGCTGCTCAATCACGACTTCGGGGTGAGCCTGGAGAATTGCGGCTTTAATGGAATCTGGGTCGAAGACATCGGCGATTGCGAAACGCAACTCCGAAGGACTCGCGGATTCTATGCCCTGTTGGGCTAGCGTTTCTGCTTTTTCTGAAGAACGGGTTAATGCAACAACATTGTGACCGTTGGCAAGTAATTGTGCGATCAACGGACGACCGATCGCTCCGGTTGCGCCTGCAACAAAAATCTTCATCAATAAATCTCCTAAAGAACGCTTTGGCTTAAACCAGTGAAGCCTTTGACATTCGTATCGATACACACCTCTAATCGCACAATTCCTCCTCTGTTGGCTGTCTAGAGGTGTGCCAGATTACAGCTAAACAATCTTCTAATTTGCTTTGTTAATACTCTTTTCCCGTATTGTTGGTTTTGCAGTGCTTGTAGAAATTGATGCAAATAGGTTTTGCAGGGTTCTGACTAAGCTGTTCCTATTCTTGGGCGATCGGCTAGATTAGCCCAGATAAGTTTGGTAAGATAACCCTTAACTTAAGTTCGACTTAAGCAGCTCAATTCAAATCAATTCCTCAAAATCTAAGCAGATCGGTACACACTCGCTCCGAGTAATTTTAATGCCAATGCAAAAAAATAGACGCCATCGAGGAGTTGTCCTGACGGCACAGGGGTGGGATCGGTTCCAAACGGCAAAAGTTCAGGCAGAGTTCAGCGAGAATGCCGGAGATCGCTTCACTCTGGAAGAACTGAGTGAGCGCATGAACTTATCTCTGAGCACGATCGTTAAAGTGTTGGGATGTACAGAACCCGTTGATAAGCAGTCGTTGCAGTGGGCATTCCGAGCCTTTAACTTAGAGTTAAGCAAAAAAGATTATGCCCGACCCAAAAGTGCCCCTGACGAATCAGGGGATCGCAGTGCAGCGCATCCATCCCAGGTTGTCCCGAAACAATCCCAACTTGATTGGGGCGGTGCGATCGATACCGCTCTGTTTTGTGGACGCACAGAAGAACTGGGAAAACTCAGACAGTGGGTATTGGCGGAACAATGTCGATTGGTTTTGCTGTTAGGAATTGGTGGCATTGGCAAAAGCACTCTGGCTGCTAAATTCGTGCAGCAGATTCAACCTGAGTTTGAAGTGGTGGTGTGGCGATCGCTGCAAAATGCACTGCCCTTAGAAGAGTGGCTAGAAAGCATACTGCCTTTTTTACTACGGGAACAAGGAGAAGATATTGCCCTGCCAGATAGCTTGAATGGAAAACT
>NZ_JACJTU010000073.1 GCF_014698835.1 Nostoc paludosum FACHB-159
TACAAATGCAAAATAGTATCAACGCATCAAGGTCACGCAGCAAATCAAGCAGCTACCCCTACCAAACGAGTGCACCAGTCAAGCTTGAACCCCGTAATGCAGAACAATTAGCCTCGCGTTTTGGCACTACTGCATCGACTGTCGAACAAAAACGTGCAACTTTGAGCCAAAAGGACTTTGAACGCTGGACACAAGACCGCGATTTGGGTAATCGTTCGTGGCGGTTTAACGAGAACGATGGGCTTTATCATCCAGTTTATTAAAGAAGTCGCAAAACAAGTCGCAGGTCGCAAGTCGCAGGTCGCAAGTCGGAAGTCGTTCGTCTGAAGTACAGTTTTGTAATGGGTGCTACACCGACCACAAAACTGACTTATTTATTGAACCGGGGGACTTAAACCCACGGAATGTTGTTAATAGCCAACAGGGCGAGTGTTCCATTAAATCAACCTTCAGCTCGCGCTGCCTTCTGCCCTGGAGCCTTTAAAGCTTCGCGAGATAAAGCTCTTGAATACCAATGTGATTACTTGCTTGCTGATATGCCACTCGATATTTTGGCACAGAGCGCCCAGCATAAGCGATCGTCTTTTGCCGACCAATGGTCGGCATTTTGTTTCAAGCAAAAAACCCCAATTACTTTTTTTTATCCAAAGTCGAATTGCTAAAGTTGGTAAGAAAATTCTGCACTTCGTTTCTTACTTTAGTCACCACAAGCAAGTCATATCCAAGGTTTTGAGAGCCAATGCGGCGTATCTCTATTGCACAGTATTGGCTGTAAAAGAATGTTTCATCTTGTTGCTACTGTCGTGCCATTATGAGACGCATTTCGGCTTCACGGTCTTGAATCAAATCTCCACTAACATCCACTATCACGCTATGAATCTTGCCCGTAAACTTGAAGGGTGGTTCATAATCGGGTGTTACAGGCGCACCAGGGGCTATCCCACAGGTAACACCACTGGCCAGACCTAGTGCTAAGGGAGTAGTTACAGGGACATTCGCTTGCCCAACTAATTTCCCATCGATATAAAGTAGGGCGTGACCAGGAGATCCTTTCCCCTTGGCTAAATCTGGCTGACCCGTCACTTCAAACTCAAAACGTAACTGATGCCGACCCTGGGAGATTAATGAAAAAGACTCGATATGGTAGAGCGATCGCCCTACATAATTATGAACCCAGTGCAGTTTAGCATCTTTGACATAAAAGGAGTAGCCACTATCATTACCGCCGTGAGCAAGTAATACTCCTTGTGCGCCACCTCTGGGGATTTCTACATCTGCTGTAATACTGTGGGAACGATTGAGCAACTTGACAGCACAATTGGCTGGTATTGCCTGAGTATCAGGATAGTAAGTATAGTGGCTACGATTGATAGCAATCTGAGGACGTTCTTGTGCAAATCGTTGTACACCCCTTCCATCCACAGGTAACACATTATATTTACCCGCCTCTACATACCAAGTGGCAATCATCTCAATCAACTTGGGGCGGTTGTCTGTAGCAATGTTGTGATTTTCGGCAAAATCCTGAGCAACGTGATACAGTTCCCAATGATGAGTATCTAACTGTGTCAAAGTTTCAGCCGAGATAGGCGCACCAAAAAACTGATCTGCTTCTGTAAATGAAGGTCCAGGCCAAGGACAAACCGCCCGCCAACCATCATGGTAAAGCGAACGATGTCCCATCATCTCAAAATATTGCGTCAGGTGTTTAGTGGGTGCATCAGTATCATTAAAAGTATGGGCAAAGCTGACACCTTCAATAGGGGATTGAGTGACACCCCTAATGGTTGTTGGTGGTTCGATTTCTAGTAGGTCAAGTACCGTTGGTACTAGGTCAATGGCGTGGGCATACTGAGTACGGATTTCACCTTTTGCCTTGATACCTTGAGTCCAATGGACTATCAAGGGGTCGCTAATTCCACCCCGATAAGTTTCCCGTTTCCAGCGACGAAAAGGCGTATTACCTGCCCAAGTCCAGCCCCAAGCATAATGGTTGAAAGTTTCTGGACTACCCAGTTTATCCAATGCTTTGAGGTTTTCTTCTAAAGACTCTGGCACATTGTTAAAAAATAGATTTTCATTAACTGAACCAGTCGGCCCACCTTCAGAACTTGCCCCATTGTCTGAGATGACCATAATTAGAGTATTATCGAACTCGCCAATAGTTTTGAGGAAATCGAGTAAGCGACCGATGTGATAGTCAGTATGGGTGAGAAATCCAGCAAAGACTTCCATCATGCGGGCATAAAGCCGTTTTTCTGCTGTTGAGAGAGAATCCCAGTATGGAACATCGGGGTCATGGCGCGATAGTTCTGTGTTAGCGGGGACAATGCCCATTTGCTGCTGACGAGCAAAAACCTTTTCCCTGTAAGCTTCCCAACCATCATCAAATTGTCCAGCGTAGGCATCAGCCCATTCTTTCGGCACATGATGAGGGGCGTGCATCGCCCCAGGACAGAAATACATGAAAAAGGGTTTGTTGGGGGCAACCTGCTTGGCATCAGCAATAAAGCTAATTGCCTTGTCTACTAAGTCTGCGGTCAAATGATAGCCTTGTGCGGGGGTCTTTTCTGGTTGAACGGTGTGGTTATCATAAACCAAATCTGGATAATACTGGTGAGTTTCTCCGCCGAGAAAACCATAAAAACGTTCAAAACCACGACCGAGAGGCCAACGGTCATAGGGGCCAGCCGCAGATATTTGGTCTGCGGGGGTTAAATGCCATTTGCCGATTGCATAAGTGTTATAGCCTTTGTGTAGTAATATCTCTGAGAGGAATCCATTCTCAAAGGGAATATTCCCATTGCTACCTGGATAACCAGTAGACCCTTCTGTAATACAGGCCATAGCGTTGGAATGGTGATTGCGCCCAGTGAGAAGACAAGAGCGGGTGGGTGAACACAACGCCGTCGTGTGTAAATTGTTATAGCGCAAGCCATTGGCAGCTAGTACGTCTAGATTGGGTGTGTTGATGGGACTGCCGTAGCATCCAAATTGCCCAAAGCCTGTATCATCAAAGACGATAAATAGTACGTTTGGTAAGCCTTCTTTGGCTCGCAAAGGTTCTGGCCAAGCCGGACTGGAGTCATCAACTGTCCGTCCTATCACACCAGGGAAAGTGTTTCCGGGTTTATATTCACGCAGAGACATAGAATTAAACTCCTGAGATATTAAACTCCTGAAATATGTAGTCTTCTCTACGTTCGCGAAGCGTGTCGTAGACAGAGGCTACGCCAACACTACACCCCACCGCAAGAGCCTATTGTTGATTCATGATGGGTTTTCAGCTAATCTGCGCTGATTCCAGATGGAGTAAGGAACACCGATACAGGTTCCCAAAATTAAGTAAGCCACTAGCGTTGGTATCACCTGCTGCTCTACATGATTCAAAATAGCAATAAACAAAGCTAAACCAAAATTGCGAGCAACACAGAAAATCGCCAAGGTAGAGCGGGTATCATGATCGAGTCTGCCTAAAGCGTGTCCAATTCCTAAAGAGGCAATTACCATAATTGCGATCGCTTCGAGTGGTAATACCCAAAGCTTGTACAACAATGGTAGTCCGAAGATACACGCCAAAATAACCAGCCCGAAAAAGAGACTATCAGCTATCAAAGTTAAGGGTTGGGCTATTCTTTGAGCAAATGTAGGAGCGAACTTGTTGATGAAAAGACCGAGACTCACAGGCAATATTTGCACCATCATCACTTGTCGGGCAACATCTAAAATTGCCACTTTTTGCGAAATATCCGCAAATAAGATGCCAAAAATCGCCAAGGTAGAGGGAGTCACAAAAACCGCAAGTATTGCTAGGGTAAGCTGAAGACTTGCTGCATAAACTAAGCTGCCTCCAGCAATTTGCGCTCGCTTTGTGCTTAGAGGCGCACCTGGAGCAGCTGCCAATAAAGCTAATCCTATCGTCACTTCCGGCGGTAAGTGAAAAAATTTCATCAGCACAATCACCTCTAGAGGAACAAGCAGCGACACGGCTAGAAGCGCACGCAATACTAAGGCAGGTTTTCGCCAGAAGGAGAGGATATTCTCAACAGAGAGTTTGCTCCCTAGTGCTAACATCAGAAAAAAAATAGTGACTGTAACAAGCATCAGAATTAGAGGATTGTGCATAGCTGTTAAATGGTTGATGCTGGGTTTGGTCAAAAATAATTAGTAGTCACTATTGAATTTGTTTTTTAGCTGACTCATTAACTCGCGTCTGTTTCAATAGTTTATTTAGTAAAGATTTCAGTTTAAATCCCTCTACGGGTTAATGAAAACTGGAAATAGTTTGCCGATCATTAAAAGGGCATTTTCTAATCTTTATCTCAACGCGTAAGTCCTCATGGCTAAAGTTGAAGAATTGATACCTCAACAAGTCTCCCAAATAGACTTGAAACCAAGAGGAAGGGTGCAGCTAAGTCCTGTAAGTTGGCGAGACCAGTTTTTGTATTATCTATTACCTGATAGATTTAGTGATGCTCATGAAAATGAAAGGGAACTTTTTGACCGTACTAATCCCTTAAGGTATAAAGTTAAGGATAAAGCTACCTGGATGGCAGCAGGCAGGAAGTCTGCGGGTGGTACTCTTAGGGGTATTAGGAGTAAGTTAGACTATTTGCAGCGATTGGGAGTAACAGCACTGTGGATTGGGCCAGTTTATGATTACAGTAGTCAAAATCTTTTAGATATTGACCCCCGCTTTGGTAATCGTCGGGATTTAAGAGATTTAATTGATGCGGCTCACGATCGCAATATCTATGTCATCCTAGACGTAATTTACAATCACCATATTCACGCGATCGCAGATCTCATAAAAGTATATGAATATTGGATAGCTATTTCTGATTGCGATGGGTTTCGCGTTGATGTAGATAAACACATTTCTCCACAAGATTCGCATATATTTTCGACCGCAATTCATGAATACGCCCAATCTATAGGCAAAGATAATTTTCTCATCATTGGAGACATAACTTGTGGCGGCATAGCAGATGCCTACGTTGACTTTTTTGGTCGTAACCTCAACGCCGTAGTCGATAACGCAAATATACCTAAGCAGTTAACCGCAGTAGTCAAAGGGTTAGTAAACCCAAACGAATTTTTTGGTGAGTATGACGAAAATCATTTTGCTGGACAATACCGCCAACTTGGGCAATATCATGTCTCTGTTTTAGATAACTACGATATATCATCTCATAACTGGAAGCAGCGTTTTGCTGCCTACAGTAATGTACCTCATCTGTACGAACAAGTAGCCCACGTTGTCGGCGTGCAATTAACTACACCGGGAATTCCTTCCATATATTATGGAACGGAACAGGCTTTTGATGGCAATGAAGGTGAGCATGACTACAGTATAGAAAATGGACGAGTTGCTGAAGATAGATACATCAAAGAAGCCATGTTTGGCAGTGATTTTGGTGCATTTCAAACAGCAGGCTGTCATTTTTTTGATATTGACCATCCTACCTATCTGCGGATTGCTGCGATCGCTCGTATACGCAATGGTCGAGATAAAATTGGTAAAGCATTGCGTCGAGGACATCACTACCTACGCAAAACATCTTTTTGCAACTACCCCTTCTCAATTCCTCCCCAAGGTGAGTTGGTTGCTTGGTCGCAAGTTTTATTTAATACAGAAGTTCTGATGGCACTGAACACCCACGCCTTAGAAGAACGAGGTGCAGAGGTAACAGTTGATGCACATTTGCATCCCACTAACTCAACCATGACTTTTCTATACAAAAGCAATTGGAAAGATACAGATTTACGTACACCACCACGTGACCAAACTGTCACTGTACAACATCATCAAGATGGTCGCGCAAGTGTCCGGCTTGATTTGCCTCCCTCTGGAATGGCAATTTTAGCATAGGTGTAACCAGACCCAAAAGTTGTCAGGGTCTTTGAGGCATCAAGATTCGCGCATAAAGTCAAATCGATTGTGAGGCAAGGATTTAAGCCAAATAGTCAATTCGCAGGCTATATGAAATTTTCTGCTTTGATTTAACAAAGCCCGAATGCTTTTGAAAACGTACTTAAGAAGTGCGATCGCTGCCCTTGATTACTGATACTAAAGTATAAATATATACCAAAATATCTGAGAGTTATTTTCAGTACATAATTATCGTAGTTTATATCGGATAAAAGATAAGGGTATCTTATTTTGTGTTGTAGTCTTGTATTACGTTGTATTTGATACCATAATGTGAGCAATTTGCTCGCTTTATGCTTTCAAACTGGGTTGCTCGAATTATGCGCCCTAAAGCGATCGCCAGTGACCCCAAAGAGTGAGCGAACGTCTGTTGCTTGATCTGAGCGACCGCGTTGCCACAGCTTTACGTACTGCCGCACAATCACTTTGTCGTTCTGGGTCTGCTTTGGGTGGCTTTTATCGCCGTCTAGCTGCTCGCTTAGGCGTACCTAAAGCCATTACTGCAACCGCTCATAAATTAGCCCGTATTTTCTATCGTCTTTGGACAACAGGTAATGTCTATACTGACCCTGGTCTTGATGCCTATGAGCAACAGTACCGAGAACGCACGCTCACCTCAAGAAAAAGGCTCAAGCTTTTGGCTTAGAACTCATCCCTATTTCTGACTCAAGGCAATGTGTTTCTTGAAAGTTAAAGGGTTTCTCTGAATGTGTTCACTTGTGCGATCGCAATATATTACCGGATAGTCGCACCACTATGTCCATAGGTGGATATTGGCACAAAAGTCTTGTGTTAATAAGGAAATCAGGTACACATCAACCCAGCAGTATATGGAACCCTTAACAACTGCGGCGATCGCTGCTGGCTCTATAATTGCCAGCAAAGCTTTAGAAAAAACGGGTGAAAAGATAGGCGAAACTGTATGGTACAAGATTAATCAGTTCGTTGCCACGCTGGAAAAACAATCTCCCCATACTGTAACTGCTATTGACAAAGCTCCAGAACAACCACTTGATTATGGCACAGCTGTACTAGAGATAGAATTTGCGGCTAAAGCTAATGCTGAAGTGGCTCAAGCTGAACAAGAATTGGTAACAGCAGCAAAAGCAGAATCAAATCCCCATTTTATTCAATATATACAGCAGCTAGCCGACATCCTAAAATCGCAGCCGCAACAGGCAAGCACTACTAATTATCAGAAGTTAGCAGATGAAATCAAGACTGTCATTCAGGGCAGCACATTTAAGGCTCCTGTCACGTTTAACTGACTACAGCCGCCTGAACGGGAACGGGCAAAGTTAAATCCCACAAAATATATACCCTATCGCGGTTCTATTCATTTCGTCGGGCGAGAAGCAGAACTGACACTAGTGCATCAAGAGTTGCAGCAAAAAGATCGTGTCGCCATAGTAGGAATGGGAGGTGTGGGCAAAACTGAATTAGCAACCCAATACGCAAGACGATATGAAAATGAGTATGGGGGAATAACATGGTTTAACTCTAGGGCAAATCTCAGTGGAGAAATATTGGCATTTTTCAGTTCAGAGTTTGGTTTTGAGATTCCCCAAAAACAAGGAGAAAGACTGTTAAACCTTAAAGAACAAGTTGCTTGGTGTTGGTCTAAATATCCTGAATCTTCCTTACCCATCTTAATTGTCTTTGACGACGTAACTGACCTAACCAACCTGAGCGAAGTTGTTCCAAAATATCATCGCTTTGAAGTTCTCGTGACTACTCGACTACGGCATTTAGATCGTAATTTGATTCAAGAGATTCCTTTAGATGTTCTCTCAGTAGAAAAAGAACCAGGACAAGCATTGGAATTATTAAAAAGACTGTTGGGTAAGCAAGATAAGCGAGTTGAAAACCAACTAGAAGCCGCAACCGCAATCTGTGAATGTCTGGAATATTTGCCCTTGGGAATAGAGTTAGTCGGAGGTTATTTAGTCAGAGATCCGGAACTAAGTTTAAATAAGATGTTCGGGCAGCTGCAAGAGCAAAAATTAGCAGAGAAAGCCCTACAAACGCGAGAAACCCTCAACTCAACTCAACTGGGAGTCAAAGCCGCCTTTGCTTTAACTTGGGAAGAACTCGACTCAGTAACACAACAACTAGGAAAATTTTTGAGTTTATTTTCTCCCCAGCAGATTCTGTGGAATTTGGTGATTTGGGTGGCGATAGGTGCAGGAAAATTAGACAATCAGGAAAAAGCAAGACAGCTAAGGTGGTCAGAAAATGAATTAAACGAAGCTAAACAGCAACTTTATGAGCGCAATTTGCTGCAACAAGTAGAAGACAGCGAAGGATTTTATAAAATTCATGCCTTAGTGAGTTGGTTTTTACAAGAACAGTTAGCAGAGTCTGGCGAGATCAAAGCAGTTTTAGAAACAACCTTCGCCACTGCCATGATAGCCCGTGCCCGAAAAATTCCTGATCCAGCTACTTGTGAGGATATCGAATTATTCAAGGCTGTTATTCCCCATCTCGAAGAACTGGGAAAACGTTTAATTGCAGAGATAAAGGCAGCAAAAGAAGAACAGATAATTTCCCCAGCATCAGTTCCTAATGATCGAGTAATTTCGATATTTGTGGGAGTGGCAAGATTTTATGAGGGACAAGGATTATACAAAATAGCCGAACCTTGGTATGAGAAATGCGTTAATGTTTGCCAAGCTTTATTTGCCGATGACCATCCTGATGTAGCAACTAGTTTGAACAATTTAGCTCGACTTTATGATACACAAGGGCGGTACAGTGAAGCCGAACCCCTGCACAAGGAAGCTTTAGCGATCAGAAAGCGCCTGTATGCCACCGTTCATCCTGATGTAGCACAAAGCTTGAATTATTTAGCTCGACTCTACGAGAACCAAGAGCGGTACAGTGAAGCCGAACCCCTCTACAAGGAAGCCTTGGCGATGAGAAAGAGCCTGTATGCCACCGACCATCCTGATGTAGCACAAAGCTTGAACAATTTAGCTTTACTTTATGATAGCCTTGGGCATTATAGTGAAGCCGAACCCCTCTGCAAAGAAGCCTTGGCAATGAGAAAACGCTTGTATGCCGACGGACATCCTGATGTGGCTATTAGCTTGAACAATTTAGCGCTACTCTACTTTCACCAAGGGCATTATAGTGAAGCCGAACCCCTTTACAGGGAAGCCTTAGCAATGTACAAGCGCTTGTTTCCTGGCGATCATTCTGATGTGGCAACTAGCTTGAACAATTTAGCTCGACTCTATGATAGCGTTGGGCATTATAGTGAAGCCGAACCCCTGCACAAGAAAGCCTTGGCGATGAGAAAACGCCTGTATGCCACCGATCATCCTCATGTGGCTATTAGCTTGAATAATTTAGCGCTACTCTACGATAGCCTTGGGCGGTACAGTGAAGCTGAATCTCTCTATAAGGAAGCCTTGGCGATGAGAAAGCGCTTGTTTGCTACCGACTGTCTTAATGTGGCAACTAGCTTGAACAATTTAGCTCGACTCTACGATAGCCTTGGGCGGTACAGTGAAGCTGAACCTCTCCACAAGGAAGCCTTGGCAATGAGAAAGCGCTTGTTTGTCGGCGATCATCCTCATGTGGCAACTAGCTTGAACAATTTAGCGCTACTCTACTTTCACCAAGGGCATTATAGTGAAGCCGAACCTCTCCACAAGGAAGCCTTAGCGATGAGAAAGCGCCTGTTTCCTGGCGATCATCCTGCTGTGGCAGATAGCTTGAATAATTTAGCACTACTCCACTTTCACCAAGGGCATTATAGTGAAGCCGAACCTCTCCACAAGGAAGCCTTAGAGATGTACGAACGGATTTTAGGGGTTAATCATCCCAATACAGTAACAGTTCGAGAAAATTTAGCAAACCTGCAACAGCAGTTGACTTCCCCTAGTATTTGGAAGCAGTTAGTCAGACTTTTTTGACCACAGTGAAATAGGGGTTGCTCAAAAAGCCACACTATTAAAACATCAGTGGTAGGTCAGCAGAGGAGCGGAGGAGCAGAGGGGAAAGACTTACTGCAAGTTTCTCCTTTGCTCCCTTGCACAAGTGCCCACCTCCACATAGCAATTATGGGTTGGTGAACTACTAGTGACGAGGCAGACAACTTTTAACTTCTGGTTTGGGCAAATTCTACCTGAAGTCACATACAATTTGGGGTGTTACTTCCACTGTGCTTCCAGGCGAACGCCGCGATATGGTAAATAACTCCCAGTTTGACAACCTACCACAGATCAAACTTATTCCCTTAAATGATGAAGCTGTATCTATGGTGCAGCGAACAGGGAGGGATAGAGCAGCAAAAATAGCTGCGCCTACTGATATTCGCCTTATAAAGGTGCTGGAGTTTTTACGCAGCAATAACCTAGCGCCTAATAGTCGTAAGCTCTATGAACGAGAACTAAAGCGGTTCTTAGGATGGACGCAACTGCACTATCACGAGCTACGCCCGCGTCACTTAGGATTGTACAAAGAATATCTCAGGGATGAAGTAAAAACTGATGCAGAAAAACCGCTTTCAAAAAGTAGCATCAATGCCGGAGTTGCTGCACTAAAAAGCTTTTTCAAATGGATGTGCTACACGTATCCAGATATAATTACTACCAATCCAACGCTGGGGATAAAACTAGAAAAAGTACCATTGCCACCAGCCCAAAGCCTAACACCAGAACAGATGGAAAGGGTGTGGGCAGCTTTAGAGCAACTGGGAGAAACAAAGCAACGGGATACCGCACTGGTACACATTCTCAGCCACGGGTTGAGGGCAGGGGAAATTGTCGAGTTAAATGTCGGGTCATTTGATGGCAAGCTACTATTTTTGCCAGATACCAAAACGAATGAACCGCGCTTAGTGCCACTAAAGAAAGAAAGTCGTGAAGTGTTGCAAGAATATTTGCGATCGCGTATTGAATCAGGGGAAGAATTGAATAGCCTCACGCCGTTAATGATTTCACATCATGCTTCATATAAGGGCGAACGCTTGAGTTACCACGGCATTTACTTTGCTGTGGAGAAGATAGGTGAGCTTGCAGGTATTGAAGACTTACATCCCCACTCCTTTCGGCACACCTACGCCACAGACTTATTGCTGTTGGGCATTGACCCCAGCCATGCACGGAAGTTAACTGGACATCAAAGTGATAAAGCGTTTCGGCGGTATACACTCCGCAGCGAACAAGAAGCGGCGATCGCTGCTTACTACCGTGCGATTGGCGAGGAAGAGTCGGAGTAACCCATGCCCAAGCCACTCGATCCGAAGTGCCAACTGTGTGCTAAGTTGCCAACATCTAAGGCTAAGGTACTGCATGGGACAGAAGGTGATGGTTGTTGGAATCCGAAGGTTTGTCACAATCGCCGATCGTTCTACCGCAACCGAACATTAGATAATTCTGGGCAGATTGAAGCGATCGCTGTTGAGCCACCAGCCAACTATTTTGCTGTATTGTACTTATATAAAGAACCGGGGGATAAACCATTGCACGCTTTAGGTGCAGAATTATGGCTGGGGCAAAAGCCGATTTGTCGTTTAGAGCCAATTCACTGCTTTGGGCTAACGGCAGGGAAGATACGTACCTACACAGATAAGGTGTTACAGGCGTTTGCCAAAGAATATAATGTTTCGCTGTATCAGTATAAAGATATGTTTGAGGTTAGTCCAACGCATTGCCCAGTGCGACCTTGCCCAAAGCAGCCTGAATAACAATTCAAAATTCAAAATTCAAAATTCAAAATTATTTGGATTGATTTTGTTTGGTTTTTACCACTATAGCTGCAATAACTTTGATAATTTCTTCATTTCCTTTAATAAGAGATAATAATTTATTTTCTTCAACAATATTAGTAGCAACTAGGATTTTCAACCAATATTTTGTTTATGCTAGCTTCTTTCAAAGCAATTTGCAATTTACTTAAAAAGTCAGCTTTACTTTGTGCTGATTGCGATTCTTCAACATTAGCGCCGATAGACGTTCCAGACCTAATTAACTGTTTGTATAGAACTTTCCCTACTCCAGGTTTTTCATCTAGAGTCTTGCATAAATTAACAATTCTGACTGCAAAATTAAATGTTCTATCTGTAATATGTTGATGCTGATTCATTATTATAATAATTATATATGTACTGAATTATTTTACCTTTATAATACAAAATTACTAATTGTTTTGAATTTTGAATTTTGAATTTTGAATTTGAAATGAAAATCTGGGATATTTTGGATGAGATATCAGAAGCGCCAACGACATCAACACTTGATGCAGTGTGGGAATGCTTAGATACTGAGCTAACAAATTTACCTGTAGAAGCACAGTTAACAACAGCCGCCACAGCTTTCTACCAAATCGCAGATATTCTCAAAACCCGCGCCCAGTTATTGTTGGAGGATATACGCGCCGACAGCGATACAGACGGGCCAGTAATCAGCACCGACATCTTTGCCGGTTTGGTGCGGACAACCATGCACCTAGAATTGGATGACCTAATCGAAGAACCGCCAGCGCAGAGCTTTAGACCGCATGGGCCGCATCAGTTTTCCAATACTGCCCAAAATAATGATTCAGTGGCAGCGCCTGTTGACAAGGCGAACGTTCTAGCAATGCTAGAAGAAGTGACGACTTTAGAAGATGTTCGCAACTTAGCAAGCGATGAAGATGTGCAAAAATGGACTGCTGCGATCGCACAGTATCTTGCACAAGTAAAAGATGAAATTGCCCTAACTAAACTGCAACAGAAGTTGAAAATGCCGATGGTGGAGGTGTGGCTGGGATTATTGCTTGGTGGCTTTAAATTAGAACAACGTGGGGATTTTTACAATAGCCAAAATATTTGGGTAATAGAAAGTTCTCCTGGATGTTGAATCAATACGGTTCGGTTAAAGAGGAAAGGGGAAAGGTTTCAAATACATCCTTTACCCCTTACCCGAATAGCACGCTCGTTAAGTTGGAAAGTAGGCAGGGTAAGGATGCTCCAGGGGAATTTCTAAATATCAGTTCGTATACTTTAAACTTCTTGTTTCTCCCCTGCTCCTGGAGCACAAGAGCTGCCTCAAAGATTTTCCCTTTTCAAGCGTGCCATTCACCCCTTACCCCTTAACATGAACCCAGACCACAAGGGAAGTTCATACTGCTTATCCGAACCGTATTGGGGTAACGTCTGTTGTCATAGAGACTCCAGTTGAGTCAGTGGCAAACCACCAAACTGACAATTATCAACAGAAATCCCTGGTGGCTGATGCTGTTGAAGTTGTGTCAGGGTGGATGATGGGGAGGGAATTGGTGCGTTCGTGGTTTATTAATTGCTTAACTGTCTTATCTGTCCTTGTATTTTTCTAATAATGCTGAGAATATATTTTAGTAATTACCAAGCTTACTTGATTGATGTAAAAAACTTTCTGTAAGTCTGTGTAATTTAAAATACATATTTGATACAAAGTGGCAAAGTAAAAAGTCGATCGCAGATTTCTCACTAGTAAGTTTCAAAAGTGCGATCGCTAAGATTATTACTTTCAGCAGAGGAAAATCATCAACCTTTGTTAAATGGATTTGGACAAGTAAAGTTATTCAGCAGGAGTTTTACCATGAAGAGTTTGCATCTCATTAAAAAAGTAGTTGCTTTCGTTTTTATAGTGTTTAGCTTGAGTTTGATGTTTCAGAATTATAGCTTTGCACAGGCATATTCTTTGCAAACACAAGATTCTGTTTATCTATTAAGTGCAACTAGTACATTAGCTCCTCCATCAAGCTCAACAACCCCTCAATTAGAGAAAATTGAATGGCAAATCACATCTGTTCCCATACGTCCACTTTTACCTGGAAAAGAATGGGAAGCTGAGACTATAGAAAATGGTAATCAGTTATTAATTAAACATGGTGGCGAAGAAGCTTTAACGCTATTAAGCTCAGCAAATTCTCAATTAGAAAAAATTGAATGGGAGATTACATCTGTTCCCATACGTCCACTTTTACCTGGAAAAGAATGGGAAGCTGAGACTATAGAAAATGGTAATAAGTTAGTCATCAAACATGGAAACGAGGAAGCTTTAACGCTTGTCAGAAAACAATAGCTTCGCGGTTACAAATTAAAATGCATATAGCCCCAATACGGTTCGGTTAAAGGGGAAAGGTTTCAAATACATCCTTTACCCTTTACCCCTTACCCCTTAATATGAACCCACACCACAAGGGAAGTTCATACTGCTTATCCGAAGCGTATTGCATATTGACTTTGTTGAGGGGTTTGTCCAAGAAATCCAAGAACCGCCTGATGTGGTGCCGATATGATTGAACAGATGAATGAGGTTTTCCATCTAACCATAGACTAATCAACTTCGCCTCTGCCTGCACTGTCGGCAGAGAAGCGCTCGCTTTGCTAACAAAGCGAGCGCACTTTTGTGAATATTTACCTGAGTCAATTTTGTTTAAAATTAGTAGTTTTGAATACTACTATTGAATGGCTTAGTTGACTTTATATCATAAGCAAAACTAATAAATTAACTAGTATAAGAGCAAATTTTGCACCAGAATATGATTACGCTGTTATTGCAGAGAATTTTTTCAAATGCTATTTGCTATATAATGACAGCATCGTATTGATATATATGCCTGCTCTGTCTCGCGCTAGAGGCGGGCTTTTACTATTTCTGTGTAAAACCTGACCCACAAATTAAGTAGGTCGGCGTGAAAAACGCACACAAATCAATTAAAAACTTTTCTGCCATTGCTCAATAGTTGGACAAGTTGGCCCTGTGGGTATTAGTCCGTTAGATGACACGCCAAAAGTTTTGAGTGATGTCAACTCTAAATCAGCATCTTTTGTTACTGCGTTTAATATCTCTTTTTTCTCTTGTTTTGTAATTAACTCGTTTTTAGCATCTTTTGGTAAATTTGCATTTTTAGAAAGCGTAAATTCAGCGACCCGATAGAAATTTTCCTCTCCAGGCTGACCTAAAGTGACACAACCCCTTGATTTGACAAACAATCCTACGATCTTAAGGCTTGGTGAAAAATCGGGCTTACTCACA
The DNA here is from genome assembly GCF_014698835.1 of Nostoc paludosum FACHB-159. GTDB lineage: Bacteria > Cyanobacteriota > Cyanobacteriia > Cyanobacteriales > Nostocaceae > Nostoc > Nostoc paludosum. The sequence goes on from NZ_JACJTU010000073.1 coordinate 14,944, forward strand.
AATTTCACCTCTTTAACCGGCCCCCAGACATAAGCAGGTTGAAAAAAACCCTTAGCTGGTTGGTTTCTGGTTTCGTTGCAGCCTTTATTGATCTGTTCATTCATCGTCACGCTAAGTTTTCCGTCGCCACAGACTTTCCAACTTACCCTGTGTAGGTCGGGTGTGCTTTCTACATATTCCTGCAACTGCTTATCTTTTGGGCTTTGCTCATCACTTGTCGCCACATAAACATACGGCGAATCTTTCTGCGCTTGGCTTACCTTGTCGTCATCAGACTGACAAGCTCCTAAGCATAGTCCTACACCTATTGAAACAAGTGCTCTAAATATTTTTCTTTTACTCATAAAACTCCAACAAATGATGCGTGAAAATTAATTCCCAATTTCCTTGCTTGGCCGAATATCTACTTCTAACAAATGCTTAACTACGAGCGAGCTGCAAGTATTATACATATTTGTTATATATATGCAATCAAGTTTTAACAGTTTTTAGTTACGATCTCTGTTAAAACTAATTTCGATATTTCCGTTCATAAAACTAGCCAATAGTCAATCCCCTCTATTTGAGACTTACTGAATAATTTGCACAAATATTTATACTAATAGAGGATTAAGGATATGAGTATATCAAGCACAAAGAGCGATAATACAACAAAAAATTTCCGCTTACATAGATTATTAATGTTATTAATAATGTAGTAGTACTAGAGTTCTGTTTTTTTCAGTACCAGAGTACGTCGATTTTGGGGTTGACTTATTCAAGAATGTGCGTATCCCTCAAATCGGTGATCAGGAGAACGAAAGCAGATGCGTACTGACTACGGATACCCAGATTTTGCTGTTGCAGCAACACTTTTACCTGGCTCTAAGAATGACAGGGCGAAAAAAGGCACACTTACACTCATGGGTGTGACTGGTGTGTTAATGATAGCAGAGATGTCCGTCCACAATATATTGATGGGTGGATTTATGATTGCGTCCGCCATCGTCATAGCCTTGCCGAAACAGTCACAAGCATTATTTACTAACTTCGATAAACTGCAACGAAAATATGGAGTTAATCTCTATGCAGTGTTGTTTGCGCTGTTAGCAGTAATTTGTCTAATTGATTTTGTGGCGGCTCCAGCTAATGCTCAGTTTTTCAATAATGCTCAAACTTGGATGACTGGTGCTTTTGGTAATGCCAACAATGGAGAAACATCAGCAGTTATCGAACTTTTCTTTAATGTATTGAGAGGTTTATTCCTATTATATGTTGGTATCAGTCTAGTTCGGATTATTCAATCTGCCCGCAATGATGAAGACTGGCAGACACTAGCAAGAACTCCATTAATCATAGTTATGGCGGTTTTTGTTGGAGATTTAATTACTGGTTTGATTGTTCAGTAAAAAAGCTTTTTGGGTTATCAGTTGTTGAGAAATACGCATTTGAACTAATAGCTGATAACTCTTTATTAAAGAAGTCGGAAGTCGGAGTTCGGAGGTCGTTCGTCTGAAGTACAGTTTTGTAATGGGTGCTACACCGACCACAAAACTGACCGTTTATAGAACCGGGGGACTTAAACCCACCGAATTTGTTAAATCAATAAATATGCCAGAGAAACATACTTTTCGGACAGTAAATCGGATTTTAGGAGAAAGACCAAGACTAGGGCCATTCCCTGCCGACCAAATATTTCCCTGGACATTAATAGCAGTAGTCAATGTATTTATCTTTAATTATCTACTGAAAACAAGTTGGTTGGGTACAGGATTAAGTATTGCTTGGGGGTGGGGTTCCTGGTGGACAATTTCTACAAATAAAGACTTTTTCGGTAAGTTCGTTAGCGTCCCTCGGATTAGTAGGGGATATATGAAATTTCAATCAATACAACAGAAGTCGAAAGTCGTAAGTCGGAGGTCGGAAGTCGGAGGTCGGAAGTCAGAAGAAAAATAAGTTCTAAGTTTTGAGTTCTCATTAAAATTCAGTTATTGATATTATGCCAAATTATTCTAATCAGGCTAAAGATAAATTAGGTAAAGTCGCATTAGAAAACGAGCAGATTAGTGTTGTCAAAATGCTCACTCCCTTTGAAGATATTATCCATTTAGCGGGCATTTGTGACCTCAAATTAGGAAGTAGGCAGGGTGTAGGCGCATTAATTCTCAAAAAAGGTGAAAATATTCAAATCAAATTCTGCTTTGATTGTTTAGGGATTCATCCCAACTTGCCATCAGAGCAGATGCTGTCTATTTTTGAGGGCATAGAAGCCGGACTAAAAGAAATTCCCGAAGGCGAAAGCCTCACAATACACTTAGGGTCTTTTACCTCGGATTATTATAGGCAAAAGGAACTATCTTCTTTAGAGTCAACTTGCTCTATTGAGCAGTTAAAGCTATTGATTCGCAGTGAAAGATTGCGAGTTAAAGAATTAACGCAAAGTGGCACAAGGAAAAATAAGTTTCTCAGGCTCTGGTGTACGTACACTGTTATTTCTGACGATGAACGTTCTCATGATTTTATCGAATCGATTATCAGAAAATTAGAAAAAGGTTGGTTCTCTTTTACTGGAGAAATTCATGTCCATAACAATACCAGAATTGAAAATATTCTCCAAAATTCTTTTAGCAATGGTTTTTTGCAATGGTCAGCCATACTAAGTAATAAAATGAAACTTGGGATTAGGGTGCTGAGCGCCCAAGAAATATGGGAAATAATTTGGCAGCAATTCAATCTGTCATCACCACCAGCAATTCCTAATCCTCTAAAGATAGATTCCGCCAATGGACTAGTAGAAACTCAAACTAGTGATTTTCATATCCGCCACCAGATGTTAGAAAATGAGTTATCTGTGCCATTTTTTGATAGGAAATGGGTAAAAATCCAAGATAAATATATTGGGGCGCTCAACTTCAGCCAAAAACCAGGGGGCTGGTATGACGAACAAGCACAGTTAAGATATCTATGGTCATTAATTTCTAGAGACAGTATTTTTGATACAGAAATTATTTGTCAGCTAACAAAGGCAAATCAAACTATCTCTAAAACAAATCTTCAACGCATTACCAAACAATCAGTTACTAACACTTCTTTATCTACAGATAAAGGAAATATTGATGTCAAGTCGGGGATGAATATTGAAGAAGCGGTAGAGGCGCAGAAGACGATATATAAAGGTAATGTTGTTGTTCATACTGGTGTTGTTTTTCTCGTACATCGTAAATCCACAAGGGAATTAGATGAAGCTTGCCGTTACTTGGCTAGTTATTTCTTGCGTCCAGCCGTTGTTGACCGTGAAACAGAATATGCCTGGAAGATATGGTTGCAGTGCTGTCCTATGGTGTGGGAACCATTACTTACTAAACCATTCAATCGCCGACTGCCATATTTTAGTTCGGAAGCACCAGGGTTGATGCCATTGATTAGGACTGCCACAGGCGATTGCACTGGCTTTGAGTTAGTTGCAGAAGAAGGCGGCACACCAGTACATTTAGACTTGTACCAAAACCACAAGAATTTGGCAGTCTTCGGCGCAACTCGTTCAGGTAAATCTGTACTGGTGGCAGGTATTCTTACCCCAGCCCTGGCACAAGAGATTCCGGTAGTGGCACTAGACTATCCCAAACCCGATGGTACTTCTACATTTACCGACTACACAAATCTGCTGGGTCTTGATGGGGCATACTTCGATATTTCCTCTGAATCGAACAATCTGTTTGAACTGCCTGATTTACGTTCTCTAGATGCACAACTGAGAAATGAGCGATTGAACGACTTCAAGGAATTTCTCTCCTCTGTGCTGATGACAATGGTGATTGGAACTAGCATTATTGGCGTTAGCCCTTCAATGGTTACAAACATTGAGTCAATTATTGCGTTAACATTAAAAACTTTTTTTAATGATGACGAAATTAAATTGCGGTACAAGTTAGCAATACTTCAGGGGTTTGGAACTAAAGAATGGGAGGAAACTCCGACACTCAAAGACTTTTATAATTTTTGTTCTCCAGCTTTCATACAATTAGATTCTATAGCTAGTAATAGTCAAGAAATTTCCGAAGCCTTACAGCAAATAAGACTGAGAATAAATTATTGGTTGAGTACTAGGGTAGGACAATCAATCTCACGTCCATCCAGCTTTAGAACTAATGCCAAATTGTTAGTATTCGCTTTACGTAATTTATCAAGTGAAGCTGATGCAGCCATACTCGCCCTTAGTGCTTATGCGGCGGCTTTACGTCGCGCACTCTCATCCAAAGCTTCAATTTTCTTCCTGGATGAAGCACCAATTTTATTCCAATTTGATGCAATCGCTCAATTGATAGGGCGATTGTGTGCCAATGGTGCTAAGTCTGGTATCCGCGTCATCATCTCTGCCCAAGAACCAGAGACTATATATCAGAGCAAAGCTGCACAGAAGATATTTGCCAATATCACCACACGTTTAGTAGGCAGGATTCAATCATCAGCCGTTGACCCGTTTATTGTTCGCTTTAAATATCCTACTGAAATCATCTCTGTCAACAGTACCGAAGCTTTTTATCCAAAAAAGTCGGGGATTTATTCTAATTGGCTATTAGATGATAATGGCAAACTCACATTCTGTAGATACTATCCTGCTTACTGTTTATTAGCATCTGTTGCTAATAATCCCGACGAGCAGGAATTACGTAGTTTATTTCTCAAAGAATATCACAATAATCCTCTACTTGGTTTAGTTAAGTTTTCCGAGGATTACATCAGGATGATTCGGCAAGAAGAATTGTCAGACTTGGCTAAACATTTGATTTCCCACTCAAAAATTAAGCAGGTTGCTTAAATGAAACCAATGATGAAAAAATTGACAATTGGTGCAATAACTTTTGCCCTGTTCGGCAGTTTCTTTAGTGCTGCACCTAGTTATGGCATCAATATTAACGATTTTTTTAGTTCCACCGTCTTGGATCTTCAAACTGAAATTTCAGAAATTGAAGCATGGGTTAAGGAAGAAATTAACAACGGTTGGGCTGGCACTAAAGAAAATGCTACTGCTGCAATTGACAATTCTATCGGACAATTGGGAGCGCCCGACCCAATTGCATCAAGCGAACAATTATTTGATTCGCTCAAGGACGATTATTCTTATGCTGTTGCTCAACAGAACGCACAAGAACTAGAGCGTCAACTAACCCTTGCTTCTGTTGCTAGTGTTGTTAGCAAAGACGGACAACAACAAACTCAAGCCAAGATTGACACTACTGCACAGATTGCTAAACTTGCAAAAGATATTTCTGATGAGGCTCAAAATATGGATGCCTCTCAAAATGTTCTCAAAGCGATCGCTGCTCAGAATGGCTTAATTGTCTCCATGCTGGCACAGGAACGCACAGATTCTTTGATGGCTAGACTTGATACTTCATACTCCAATCTGATGCTGACACAAGTGGCAGATCGTCTTGACTCACAACGGAATAAGGAGAAGGGAGAAGAAGATGGCAGATTATCTCTACTACATGAAGTTGTACTTAATGCACGACTAGATCCTACTTTTAAGGAATAGAGTTATTAGTGCGTGGATATAAAAAGTCAAACCAAGTCGCAAGTGACAAGTCGCAATGGGCTACGCCCCGCTGCGCTAACGCAAGTAATACTCCATACCGAAAGTGGGCGCTTGAGATCAAGACCGGAGGTGGAGTGGCCTCAGCTTTGTGCTTTGTGTATTGTACCGCGTGTCTCCACATAATTGTTTCTATTTTTCCCTAACTAAAGTTAGGGGCAATAGACCGATTTTTCTTAACACTTGCAACTTGCGACTTGCGACTTGCGACTTGTTTTTGGTCATCCACGCACCATACTTATTGGAATTTTGTATTTTCAACGCCCTAGCATTCAGGAGAATTTTGCACATGTCCCATCTGTACTATTTATTAGGACAAACAACTGGCGGTCAATTGGCTCAAGAAGCAAACAATAGTGCCATCGCTGTTGCCGAAGGGTTTAACCAATTGTGGGAACGAACCATAAGCGGTGAAGTTTATACAAGAATGTGTACTGTTGGCGCTTTATTCGCTGTGGCTACGTTAACTTTTTTCATAATAGAATGGACAAAAAAGATGATGGCTCTTGAGGAGCAACGGGCTTATACCGATTTTATTTGGCCTTTAATAGTTGTCCTTCTACTAAGTAATAACGGGAATCTTTTGGGACAATCAACTTTAGGTATTAGGAACTATATTAACAATGTAAATACATTACTTCTTGGGACTACTGCTGCTGGTCTAAACCTTAGAGAGGCATACGAACAAGCATTAGGGACGGAAGCTGCACGCTCGGCTGTTGGTATGACTATTAACAGGTGTCAAAATTCGTCATTGAGTCAGCAAGAACAGATAGAATGTCTCAACAAAGCAAAAGAAGATTTCCAACAGAAGTATCCAGAGAAATTTGGTCAAAACGGATTGTTTTCTTGGTTCACCGATGCGATTGATGGTGCTGTTGATGCTTTCAATGATGTCAAAGACGGGAAAGCAAATGGACTGGACTTAATATTCTCTCCGATTAATGCTTTTGTAGGGTCTGCCATAACAGACATTATTACTATAATTTTAGTTGGGATGAACGGAGCTTACCAGTGGGGAATTGAATTAACCATGCTAGTGACAGCACTCCTTGGGCCAGTGGCGGTTGGTGGTTCTTTATTGCCCTACGGAGCTAAGTCTATTTACACTTGGTTAGTGGGATATTTCAGTGTAGGTTTTGGAAAACTCTGCTTCAATATCATTGTCGGATTTGCTGGACAATTAGTCGCTGATTCTAAAACTTATCAACCGATGTTCTTCCTGTTTACTATTGGTTTAATTGCCCCGTTTTTGAGTGCAGGTTTAGCGGCTGGTGGCGGAATCGCTGTTCTTATTCAAATTAATAAAGCTGCTGAAACTTATAGTTCAATCGCCATTGAAGTCACTAAGGGTTTGGTAACTAAAGGCGGTAGTTTAGTTGGAAAAATGGCAAAGTGATGTTGCCCATATATCCTTACACTTTTAGTTAAGTTCATGCTGAATCACCAAAAATCTTCCCACAAAAAAGAGCCATTACAATTACTTAGATCCAATAAATATGTGACAACTAGAGTAGGAATAATCTCTTTAGTTGGGTTTTCAATGGCGGTATTTTCCCTTTTATTACAATTCCTCAATTATGGTGCCATTAGCATACTAAATCAAAAGCAATTAGCGCTGGTACAATTATCATCAGGAGATACCATTACAGCCAGAGTAGTAGACCCCCGCCAACGGTCTGATGAAGTCATCAAAAAGTTTGTTTCCGATACTTTTATTAAAATGTTTAACTGGGATGGTTTAGTCAGAACTTTTGATGAAAAAGGCGAACCTATTACTAAACAAGATACTGGGGTAGAAGTAGGCAGACTTGATAATAAATCGAATAGCCGAGTTACTGCTAAAGCTTATGATGCTGCCTTTGCTTTGAGTGAAAATGGAGGATTTAGAGCCGCATTTCTGAAAAAATTAGCCTCAATTACTCCCACGAGCATGTTCAATGGTGATACGCAAGTATCTTTAATCCCTAGATTTATTTCACAGCCACGGCAACTCAGAGATGGGAAATGGGAAATAGATTTTATTGGTACGCTTGTAACTTTTGAACGTAGCGATAATTCGGGCAAAGGGATTACTTTTAATAAAACCATTACACTTTCATCAATTTCTAATCCAGAGTATATCCCAGCTAATACTAGCGAATTAGCTAAGAAAATCTATGCCACCCGGAGAGCCGGATTAGAAATTACCGAAATTGTTGATTTAGATTTGGGCAAAAGAAAATGAGTGAAGAGAATAATAAAAAGGGGTCTGTATCGACTTTAGAGGATTTGCTTCATATCGATGATGCTAGTAGTAAAACTAATGGTAATAAAGCAGCAGAACCAGAAAGTTTATTAGTACCGACTAAACACACATTAGTTACTTCTCCTTGGTCAAGACTGGCAATAATTACTGTCCCTTTTGGAGTTGGATTTTTAGCTATATTCTTGATGCTCAATGGTGTTTTCAATCCCGCACCAGCGCCAAAGATTGCTCTGAAAACGCAAATACCCACTACTGAACAAACCCAACAAACTAATGATGGCGATGGCGATGCCCGTGCAAAACTGGCTCTGTCTGACCAAGCTTCGGAACTGAATAAAATAAATATTGACAAAAAAGAACAACCAGCACAAGTAAAAGTCTCTCAAACTCATCCTGTCGTGCCATCTACATCCCCACGCCCTGTTCAACAACAACTACGTTCTCTACCTCGGACTGTACCTCGGACTGCACCACAACCAATTAAAACCTATATCCCTCCATCACGTAATTTCTCCCCCAGACCTAGAGTTACTACCCGAACAGTTACTCCCTTAGATCCCCTTGAGCAATTGAATAAACTCCGTAGTATTGGTTCTTATGGCAAAATCGCTTATGCCGAAACTAACATCAACGACCAATCTTCATTAGATCCGGATCTTGCTCAAGCAGTTCAAAATCAACCGAATGAACAAACACATACAAATAATCTTGACCAAACCACGCCGCAAAACTCAAGCAACTCGATTGAAAAGATCCGCTCCAGGTGGCAAGCGACTTCTAAAGTTAACAAGATTACTTTAGCTAACAATTATTTACCTCAAGAAAGCCAAATCCTCCAAGGTAAACAAACTCGTTATTTGACAGTTGGCTCATTTGCTACTGGTGTGATTGTTACCCCATTAGTTCAAACCACAGTTAATAATTCAGGACAGACACAAACACCAACCTCTAATAACACTAAGTCTATTGCTCTCCTGCAAGAGGATTTACGCGATAACTATGGTCAAGTGGCAATCCCTTCGGGTACTTTATTGGCAGTCGAGTTAGCTTCAGTTGATGGCGGGAGTATAGCGATCGCTTTTGTTCGGGGCATCATCAAAGATAATACAGAATATCCTATAGGAGCGGGTGCGATTTCCGTGACTGGGGAAGGTGGTAGACCCCTAATAGCTCGGAGATTTCAAGACAGGGGTGGCGAGATTGCACGTAGTGACTTGTTCGGCGGTGCTGTGTCTGCATTAGGAAAGGTTGGGGAGATTATGAACCAACCGGATAGTGAAGAAGAAGTTGAGGATGAATTTACAGGTAGTATTCGTAGGCGTAGTAGTGGCAATCGTCGAAATGTTACTGGTGCGTTACTCGAAGGGTTTTTCGGTCAAGTTAGCGAAAACATCAGCCAACGTAATCAACGAACTACGCAAGAAATTTTCTCTCGCCCCAATGCTTGGTACATCGGGGCGGGTACTAAAGTCACCATTACAGTCAATCGCACTCTGGAGTTACCATGAAAAAATTGTTGATTGGTATACCGTTGGCTCTAGCTGTTGCTTGTGCGCCAATAACAACAATTGCCGCCCCAGTCGTTCGCACCATCAAACAAACTCAAGCTAGTGGTCAAGGTGCAACTTTACAAACTATTAACGTCTGGAATGGTCACGGGGTAGCGATTTCTTTCTATGAAATTGGCGAAATAATCAAGAAGGTATGGCTTGATGACCCATCGCAAATTTTACTTGACACAGATGGTTGCTTAGAAGGGCTTGACCAGAATTGTCCCAATCCTGGCGCTGGGCTGATTCATCTGCGACGGATCAACAGAGTCAATATTCCAGGGCTACCGCAAACATCCACCACATTGCTCACAGTCATTACACAATCATCAACTGGTGAACGCAAGGCTTACAGTTTTCGACTAGCAACAAGTAATGGCACTCCTAAATATAGCCAGGTAGTGATCAACAATGATGTGGCACGAGAACAAACAACCCTGAAACCTCAATTGCAATCATTAGTTAAAACACAACAAACAATTAACAAAATCAGAAGTGGGATTGCTGTCGCGATAAAAAGTGGATGGATGAATCAGCAAGACGAGCTGCATCAACGGCTGCAAAAGTTAATTGGTTATTTACAAAAAGGTGATGATATTCCTACTGCTACAAAGGCGGCTTCTGTCTCTCAAGACTTAGTTAATAAATTAATTACTTTGAGTAATAGTTCTGATAATTCAACACAAGTTAATAGTTTATGAAATCATCTTTTCGCCTCAACGATAATGCATTACGTTACTTAATCTTTTTTAGCTTAATAGGTAGTTTATTCATCCATAGTTTCATAAAATATGGGCTATTGAACTCTTTTGTAGGCTTTTTGCTGCCCAAGGCTTCTGCACAAGTACCCAATACGGTTCGGTTAAAGGGGAAAGGGGAAAGGGGAAAGGTTTTAAATACATCCTTTACCCATTACCCTTCAACCTTTTCCCAGACCACAAGGAAAGTTCATAATGCTTATCCGAACCGTATTGCACAAATACCTATTGTAAATTCACCCAATGGGTTTACTCCTGATTGGTCGCGTTTCAAATTCAGCGACATGATTATTTCTATTAGTGGCAGTGTTACCTACCCAGGCACAAGAGGTAGAGAAACTAGAACTTGGACGGCAGGACAAAGCATTAGCGAGTTTATGGAACTAGGGGATTTTGAAACACCTCAATTAGCAATAGAAAATTTAAATCTCTCAACCATAGCTTCAGTACAAGGAATCAATTTAAGTGGGTTAACATTAGATGATTTTCAATTAACTCAATGGCAGACATTATCTGATTTAGTCAAAGCCGTTCCCGACTTAGGGAATAGAAGCGTTACGAGCGTTAGACCCATCCGTGATTTTGCCGAGCAATTTGGAATTAGCTCTGGCACAATCGCTGATATCAGTCGTGATTCTAGTTTGAGTAATATTCCACTCTCTCAAGGTATTAACTTAAATAATTACGCTCTGACATCAATTCCTAATCTTCAAAACGCATCAATCAACCAATTTAACAATTGGCAGGACTCCCTCATTATTGGAGTTCCCGGATTGTCCACTTTGACTTGGGATAATTTACCGGGACTAAGAACACTTGATTTATCATTTGTGGCTTCATTGGATTTGCCACTACGAGATATTGAAGCTAACCGCATTCGCTCTATCTCTGGGAGTTATCAAGACGGATTTAATGTACCTTGTCTGCAAAATAATTGCGCTCATGCTGAGATGTCAGGCATTGGCAAAACTACTGGTACACAATGGATGTCCGGTAAATTTCAAAAGGTTAATGGTGGGTTTGGCATCCTGAAAGCTCTCAATGGTGGTAAAGAGCCTACTGGTCGAAACCCTTTTGGCTCCAGTTTTAAACAAGTTGTCTGGAATATTTATGAAGGCAGTGGAGAGGTGGAGACTACTATGTTCTTCCGTATTTGTAAAACCATTCCCTTGATTGGTCGCACTTGTAGTCCCTACTTCATTGGGCCTGTACCTTTTATTGTCTACCAAGAGAAAGACCCTATCGTTCTTGGTCAACCTAATTCTCTGCCTTAAAATGAGCAAATCTTTCAAAATAAATAGCGCTAATCCTCAAGGATTTCGATTTGAGCAATTACAAAATCCTTCAGACGCAATTGGCAAGTACACTCACTCTCTTTTCACCCCCAATGGACTAACAGTTTTGTCCTTACTTGGTGCTTATATTTTGAT
>NZ_JACJTU010000074.1 GCF_014698835.1 Nostoc paludosum FACHB-159
GGGTCAATTTCATGGAAAATTCTTATGAGTTAGTCACTGAATTATTGAGATTAAGTCCTAATAAGCGTAAGTACTACCAGCAAGGAGAGAGGGCTATGAGGCTTATTATATCTGCATCCTAGCCCTTTTTGTAGCCCCGCAAGATCGAAGACAGAAGCCAACGATACTTTTCATTATTGGATACCAATTCTGCGAGATATTTTACCCTCAAGTTTATTAGAGCAAGTCTCAAACAATGAAAGTGAATTACTTTTTGTTCAGGAAGTCTTAACCAACTTTAGGCTATTAGTCGATAGCTTAGAACAGCCAATATACAGGCATTCCAACCAAAAAGAACAACAAAAATATTTTTCTGGGAAAAAGAGGCAACATACATTAAAAAGTTTAATGATTGGGATACCAGAAGGTAAGGATATTGTGGAAGTAGAAATAGGCGTTCCTGGGCCAACAGCAGATATAAACTTGTTCCGTAAGTCTCAAGAAAAATTTGATAAGTCACAACCTTTTGCGGGTGATAAGGGCTTTCAAGGAGGTGAAAATATTACAACTCCTCATAAGAAGAAACCGAAACGAGAATTAACTCAACAGCAAAAAGATGAAAACAAAGCTTTATCTACTAATCGAATATTCATTGAACATTTAATTCGATTACGTAAGGATTCAGGTCTAATATTGCGGAAGTAAAGAAGGGCGAGACTGATAATTATTGGAGTCAGCAATTATAGCTTGTGCAAAAAAATCAATCACAGACCGACCTTGACGACGGCACGTCTGCACCACCGTCAGTAAATTAGCAGTATGTTGAAACCGCTCCATCGAACGAGAACCACCACTAACTTTACGTTTAGTGACAGCTAAACGCAGCGAGCGTTCAGCCTGATTGTTATCAGGAGGAACTTCCGGATTATCCAAAAAGTACCACCATTGATTGGCTTTATCCCGTAAAGAATGTCCTGGCTGCCCACCTGGTTTCTTCTTTGGCTGATTTGATTGGTCTTGAAGTGGTGCTTTTTTGTTTTCGCTCTTTTTGTGGATGTCTTGTGATGGCGGTTTCGACGAATTAGAACTGCTCTATTTCTCTACTGACTTTTAAACGCTCTATTTCTTGCTGTAATTCACGTATCACCTTGCTCTGCTCAATGATCATGTTTACCAGTTCTTCTTTGGATAACTGGCCCAAACTTTCTCTGTCTAGTTCTTGAGGCAGGTTTTGGTTCATATTTGTGATACTCCACCTCAACTGTCCCCTTTGTCAATACTCTGTTACCTGAATCCTTACTAATTAATAGTAAAAATCAGGGAACTCATTTCACTATATTTTCTTCCTGAACTTAAATTATTTGAATAGCACCTGCCTGTATTTAGGTAGGCGCTATTCTTTTGTTAGAGTCCGATGTCTGCGACGGGCAACTCTTGGAAACGCTGCGCGATCGCTCCTAGAAAAGACAAGCGTTCGCGAGTAGCGTCTCGTAGAGAGGAAAAATTAAACGAGGTAGAGGAGCGATCGCTTTCGGTGGGCGGGTACGCCATCTGATGATAGTCAATCAAAGTTAGCATCAAATACTAATGAACCGTCAGTTGATAGTACGATATAGCGATAGTTACGTGGAGCCGAACGCCAAAATTGCCCCAATTGCTTGATGTTGTAGCCATTGGGTACATTAATTTCAAAATAACCGTGTTCTGGAACCCAGCCAATCCACATACCATTGTTCGCTTGAGTGTAGCCCATTCTATTCCAGAACAAATTGCGGATTTTTTGCTCTTGCGCCTCGCTAATGGGTACACGCACCTGTCGCCAAGATGGACGGCCAGCATTCCGCAGAGCTTCACGAGGCAAATTGGAGGGTAGCGATCGCCCAATACTATTGTAATACCAGCTATAACGTGCCTTCTCTGTTAACATATCAAACCGCGTACAAGCGTCATACACTGCCGAAAGCAAGCGGCCATCACTGGCATAAACGCTATGTAAGTAATTGCCAAGCCTTAGTAAGTTGAGGGCTTCTTGTTTGTTTGAGCCACGCAGCTGATCGAAACTCTTAGCTAGGGTGATGCGAGCGCCTTTTAAGCTTTCATACACTTTTGTTGTGCCCCAAGGGTAAGTTTCTTGGCGCTGTAATTCATCCCAACGTTTCTGCACTTGCGGTTGCACTTCCTCAAGCGGCTGAACAGATGCAGGACAGTTGGCTTGAGCTTTTGGTGTGGCAACTAAAAAGTTGAATGTAGAAGCAATTGGTAATATCCACAAGAAATTTTTGTATATCATATTACTTAAAATGTAGGATTTTAACTAGAGATTTCCAAGATTAATACTTTTATCTACAAGCCCAACTACAGATTTACTCAAAGATAGGGGAGAAGTAGGGGAGGTGCGATTACCTACACGCTCATAGTCCAAATTCTTAGAGTCAAAGTTGCACCTTAAGAACCTCTACTTAATACCCAAGACAAACCACCAGATAGATAAAGAGTGGGGAAACTGATGATAGCTTGAGATGATGGAACACTCATATCAACCTCCGAAGTGAATAAGTCAGTATTAATTGCCCTTAGTCTATTAGCGTCTACCTTATTGCCAGTCAGCATTGCTGGTACTGTCCAAGGTTCAACCCAAGCCATCAAAATGTCTTCATTTAACCTTAGTTCCCAAAAATGGCAAAACCGTGTATTACTAATCTTTGCACCGTCTGTTGATAACCGTGATTACCAACAACAGATGCAGTTATTTGACCAGCATCAAAACGGTTTTACAGACCGGGATTTAGTTCTGGTTCAGGTTTTGGCAACAGATAAAAGCTATGCCAATAAACAATTAATAGATGAATCTTCTGTGGCCAATTTGCGAAATAGCTTTGGAGTTGATAAAGAAAATTTTCGGGTGATTTTGGTAGGTAAAGATGGTGGTGTTAAGCGCCAAGATGCTACACCAGTCCCAGCCACAGCAATTTTTGAGCAAATTGACGCTATGCCCATGCGCCAACAAGAAATGCGTTATTCGAGGTAGAAAGTAGTTATGACGATTATTGTCCATCATCTCAACAACTCGCGATCGCAGCGCGTACTATGGCTACTTGAAGAATTAGGTATCGAATACGAAATCAAGTTTTACGAACGCGACCCAAAGACGATGCTAGCACCAGCATCGCTGCGCCAAATCCATCCGCTCGGCAAGTCACCAGTGATTACAGATGCACAAGAGACTGTTGCTGAGTCGGGCGCTATCATCGAATACATAGTGGGTCGCTACGGCAATGGTCGGCTAATCCCAGAATCCAATACGCCGGAACGGTTGCGCTACACCTATTGGCTGCATTACGCCGAAGGTTCGGCAATGCCACCTCTGGTAATGAACCTTATCTTCAGTCGTTTTGGGGCAGGAGACAGCAGCGCCAATGATGCATTTATCGCGCCCCAAATCAAGCTTCACTTTGACTACATAGAAGGTGAACTTGGTAAGAGTACGTGGTTTGCAGGTTCAGAATTCACCGCCGCCGATATCCAAATGAGCTTTCCTCTGGAATTGGTTGCTATGCAAGCCGAACTTATCTCAAACCGACCTCATATTAAGGAATTTATCGAACGTATCCATGCGCGGCCTGCTTACAAACGCGCCCTTGAACGTGGAGGCAAATACGACTACGCCAACAGCATTTAATAATTCTCCTACAAGAGCGATCGCCCTCCTAAAATTCTTAGAGGAAAAGTTAGTGTGAAAGCCATGAAAGAATTATTTACCGCTTTAGAGAAGGCTTGGCTTATATAAAGAGATAATAGAGATGGGAAGAGTGTATAGAAGAGGTGGCAAAGATGAAAAGTTTACAATCGCCTCCACAGATAAATCAACTCCATTGGCAACAAGAGGGTAGCCCTAGTCAGCCCCAGCCAAGTTGCGTTGCAATTATCCGAAAAGCCACTCTAGATGATATCTGGCAGATATACGATTTATACAAAATTGTAGCTAGAGTTAATGTAGGTAATTTAACACAAGAAGAAGACGAAATCACCCTCGAATATATCAGTGATGTTTTGCATAAAGGACTGGAGCGAGGACTAATTTTAGTCATTGAAAAAGACAACAAAATTGTTGGTTACTTGAAAGCTTTCACCTCAGAATTTAGGAGTCTTGCCCATGTCTTGACTAATGCAACTATGATCGTACATCCAGAATATCAAAGTGCAGGATATGGCGGTCAACTCTTAGATACTTATCTAGAACAAATCAAATCTAATATGCCTCATATTCTCAGATTTGAACTTTTCCCCCATCAGAGCAACCAAAAGGCGATAGAATTTTATGAAAGACATGGGTTTGTACAAGAGAGTTTAGCCCAGAAAAAAATTAGACATCCCAAGGGAACTTTTGAAGCTGAAGAGACGCTAGTGTGGTTTAATCCTAATTTTTCTAAAGATGCTTTAAAAAAATATCACTCTTTTCTAAAATAAAACTGCCTGAATAGTTAAAAATGCGGACAAAGTGGTAATCATGAGCGTTGAGGACAAACATTTAGATGTTCTACACAATAGTGATTGCGCCACCACTCTACTACAATCCCTGTGCGATGGCAGTTGATTCTGATAACAATCCCGACATATCTAAAACACGCTGTGACCACAAGCTCACTTCATTTTGAACCTGGGTTAAAGCTGTAGCATCAGACCTAATTTTTTCCCAGTTAAATAGCCTTAAACATTTTGAAGAGTGAAAATTAATATTAATTCTCAACGGTCTAGACGATTGGGCGATCGCTCTCATGAGAAGTGCGAATCTCAATTTCTATGGAGCTAAGTTTGTCAAAAACCTGTTGAGTTCGATGGATCGGCCACCAATCGTAAAGAAAAATTTCCAACGGTCGCCACATTGCTACCCAACCAACAATCAACAGCCCTTCTATGAGGATTTTCGCAAACGTACCATCGCTGAACAAAGTAATTAGTTTGCTAAGACTAATACATAAGCTTAAAAACAGCAGACCAATCATCAATGAAGTTTGACCTTGGCGGAGAGTCTGACGCAGTTCTCTAGCCGCGTTATGCTTTCTGTAATCAAAATAGTTATGGATAGCTTCATGTAGAATTGGTATTTCTTCATCGTGACCCTGTTTGGGTAGATAGAAAACCAACTTCAGAGGAGTTTTGAGTGGAAATTCGCTTACAGACTGAACAATATAAGATTCGGCATCTTCATCAAGGTCTTTTTCTAAAAATGGCGATGGGTCAAATGAGTTAAATATTTGACTCACATTACTGAGGCGAATTTCAATTAAGTATGTGTCACCTTCATTTTTATAATAGGAATTTAATTCTTGCACATAAAGACCTCCTGAAAGTCAGTCGTCCCCCCTCATCCCCCCTGTACCCTTAATGATAAGTCTTGAACTGAATACGACATCAATCCCTGGTTTTCAACACAGCAATCATATCCGGTATCACCGTGGTCGGAGCGATCGCCTGTTTCCTGAAAATCAAGCGAGGATAAACACCTCTTGGGCGATCGCCCCCAGAATATTCTTAGAGGAAAAGTTACACCCCTAAAGCGTAGGCGTAGCCCGCCGTAGGCATCGCTCTTTGGGGCGCAGTACACTGGTACTACGAAAATCCCCGACTGCGATCGCTGGCTATAAAATAGTGCGATCGCAATCATGATGTGCCATCGAGGTAACCAACTCGCGCATAAAGGCTTTTTCTTTCCTAAGTTGATTTTATGAGTGAAACTAATGCTGAATATCAAGCCAGACTTGATGAAATGATTAGGATAGGGAAGCTAAAAGCCGAATATAAAGATATACTTTTAAAAATCGATGAGTTGGGAAGTAAAGCTCGTGCTAATGGGCTAATTTCTGGTCTAGGATGGGGGGAAGATGCCAATCATGTCGTTATCAATGAATACTACATACTTGATAAAGACGGTAATTTTTTATATTTAACATTGTCTCAAGCGCGTGACTACCTTCAGAATTTAATTGCAGATTCAGAATAAGATTGGTTAATAGTTTTTGCTCTTAATTTGTGTTGCTTCTTATTACACCGATTTTAGTAATGATTGAAAGCGATCGCTCCCCCTATTGCTCAAGTTTCCTCTAAGAAAATGAAGAGGGCGTAGGCGCAGCCCGTCGCAGACATCGCATTAAGAGCGCGAATCAGTGTAAATTCAGAAATTCTTGAAATTAATAAAAATACTAGCTTACCGGATGATATAAAAGAGTATTTTCGTTAAATTCCCAGCCAATACCCGATTTATCCTTGCCCTTGCACCATGCCACAAAAAGTGGTGGTGGCAGATTAACTCGCTGCTCGCGTATAGTTTCTACACTTACATTAAGTCTTGCAGCTAAATTTTCTTCCGTTATCGGTTGAATACGGGGAGTTTGCCTGTTTAAGTAGGAATTGTTGTTGTACGATTTATTCTGTCGCCTCGGTTGCTTGTTGAGATAGTCTTGAATTTTAATAATCGCCTCAGTTAACCGTGCCATTTGGGCTGTTATCTCTTCAACTTTTTGTTCTAAAGAGTCCAGGCGTTTATTTTCATTACCAGCAATTGAATCAAGGTTATCTAGATCGTCTAGGTAGAGTTCGATAAATTGGGTGAGCGTAGCTGTTGCCGTCGTGCCTTTGGACTGGCAACGAGCGATAAACTGCTCCCACATCTTTTGGTCGCAGTTGAAAGATGCTAGCTTCTTTGTTCTCCCTGTATTGCTCATATCTAGGTAATGTCTAGGTAAAACCAAACTGTCCGCGACAAAGGTGAGCGCGTCTTTATCTTGATAACTACCTTGACACTATCATGATGCGCGGACTAGCGCGATTAGCTAGGTTTCGCTGTAGGCGTTCGCCGTCCAAATGCTACAGATTTATGACAAAAAAACCAACAGCCTTCTTCGTTGCTTGGCGACAAATACAATAGCCGACAATGCCGGCATATCCACGCTTGCATTGTAGAATATAAAAGCTTCCTGAAAGGGCACTTCCAGGAAGTTAGATGTTTATCGTCACGTAACCCTAAAGACTAGATGGATGTTACTAATATTGAGGCCGAATTGGTAGAAATTCTGCCTACTACTCCCCAAACAAGTGTAATTAAAAACACTAATGCTCAAGTAACGCCGGAGTTAGTAGAGGAGGTAATTCGGCAATATTATTACCGCACGCCTGCGGTGGGTAATGATGAGGAATTAATTTTGGCTTGGGCTGGAAGTCAAAACCGCGAACAAACCAAGCGAAAATACTACCGATTTGGTCAAAAATTGCTCTTATGGGTACGCAATGAAGGTATACCCGATTTAAGATTAATTCAGCAGCCAAAGTTACTCGAATTTATAGCTTCTTGGGGTGAGGTTTCCCCTTATACAAAAACGAACCAGATTTTGATGCTCCGGTCGCTCTGGAGTTATGGGAGTGGAGAAAATGTTGGCTATTTATTGCGGAATATTGCAAGTAGTATAAATTACGATAATTTCAGCAATTTGCCCAAGGCAGAGCGGTATTTAGAAGATTTCGAGATGAAGAAGCTAGCTGATGCAGCCAAGCAGTTGGGGGGTAAGCACTGGCTGGTTTTTTGTCTGCTTTTTTATAGCGGTATGCGAGTTGGTGAACTGGGTAGAGTAACAGTTCCGGGTAATGAACCAGGCAAACCCAAGGAAGATTATCCTGGGTTATATTGGCACAATTTCCAGTGGTATCCCGATCCGACACCAGAGGATAGAAACCGGGGATACTATACAATTAAGTTCCGAGGCAAAGGTGGCAAGTACCGCGAGATTGGGTTAGACCATCAGACTTCGCTCGTTTTCAAAAAGTACCGGGGCATGGCTAGTGACAAGATGCCAGTGTTTGCAAATATGTCGCCTGACCCGAAAAAGCGAGGGTTGCCCTTGAGCGACAGAGCTATTAAAAGGTTGATTCAAGATATTTCCGAGGTGGCAAAGTTAAAATTCTCTTGCCATTGGCTAAGGCATTCTCACGCAACAAGAGCAGTCGAGCATAAAAATGTTTTTGAGGTGCAAAATCAACTTGGACACAGTAAAACCGATACAACAAAGGCTTATATCCGCACGAAGAAAGACGCGGGCACGGGTACAGTGCTACCGAGGTTTTGATTGGTTGATATTTCTTTTGACAATCTACGTTATAAAAACAAAGCGTTCCATTTTATGTACTGTCCAATGGGTTTAGATTGTCGTGGGATGGCAGGTGTTGACTATAAATGCCCGAATATCTCAGCTTGTCATCAGAATTCCCGCAAACCCTCAATGGTCAAGATTGTGTTTTATGTACTCAACCAACAAATGTGTCAATTAGAAGACATAAAAGTTGGTGAAAAACCACTTACCGAATTGTTGCAAGAAACAAACAACGATTTGGAATTTGTGTTAGCCAATTTGGATAATCTTGTCATTACTCAACACACAAGGGACTAACAATCTGTTGGTGCTACGCGATTGCACTAATAACGCTATATATAAGTTATGCTGCAAATTTCAAATATTATCATCATCCCCGATAGCGAACTCGAAATTAGCGCGATTCGTTCTCAAGGCGCAGGGGGTCAAAACGTCAACAAAGTTGCTACAGCCATCCACTTACGCTTTAACATTGAGGCTTCATCATTACCTGCTTTTTATAAAGAACAGCTTTTGAAGCTCAACGACCGACGCATTAACCAAGAGGGAGTCATTGTCATCAAAGCCCAAGAACACCGCAGCCAGGAGCAAAACCGAGAGGAGGCTTTAGAACGACTCAAAGAACTTATTAAAAGCGCAGTCGTGCTGAAGAGAAAACGTAAACCCACTAAACCAACTCGCAGCTCTCAAAAAAAACGTCTTGACAGTAAAACTAAGCGAGGACAGATTAAATCCATCAGAAGGCAGGCTATTGATTAAAATGCGAATGCTTGGGTGAAAAGTTGGTATTGCTTGCCTGTGTAGAGCATAGTGATATCTGGTTTTTCTAGCAATATTCTTAGAGGAAATAAAAGGCGATCGCTCTATTATCAAAAAACCCAGACGGAATGACTGGGCTTTTGATGGGGTTATATTCCCCAAGGGTATTTATAGAAGTTATTTATAAGTCGCTTTTCTAATTAGGACTACACCGCTTAGATTGAAAATTCCAGAAAATTAGAACTTTTTCAAGCGGGATGAGGTGCGTAGGCGCAGCCCGCCGGAGGCATCGCTTCATCGTCGGTTCCGACCCCGGCGAGAGCGTGGAAAGGTAAGCCGAGGCTGGGTGTTCCGTCAGAGGTGGCAAAACCGTAAGAACCAATGATGAAACAGCAGTTTGAAGCATTGCTTATCAAAATGCACCTTAAAAAGTTATTTCTTAAACCCTGCTTTAATAAATGATTAACTTCAGATAATGCCTATATATTAATTAGTGAGTTTATGTTTTTGTAAATACATACGTTTGAGTCGAGTGAGGTACAATACAATGTCTGAAATTTTTCCATAGCAAACTTTCAGATGTACCTCATCCACACGGAACCTAATTATTAGTTTTTCGATTTTTTGGAGGGAAAGAAAATGAATAAGTTCACTTGTGCGATTATGGTCGGGGCAGTATTGTCGATTAGTGCGCCGGCTTATGCTGAAAGTCGTGCCGTTAATATCAGTATTGGCAGTATTGGTGGTTCCCTAGATAATGCCGCTTTGCGAACAATTCGCCAAGTGATAGGGTTTGCGGTTGCTAGTGGCACTGTCGATAAATTCATTGTATATAGTCCCAGGAATGGTTCTCCTATTCCCATCGAAGGAGGTTTGTCTGCTTGTGCTGAAGCTGGCTTTGGCATAACTAATACCAGATTTAATGCTTTTATCCAGCAGTTGGGTTCAATTAAACCCCAGCCAGGAACTTTCTTCAATGTAGAACTTACCGCAAGCTGCCAACTCAAATAAGAATGTCGTTTGCACTCAAACGCGGTGGATTCTCTGATTCTTGTCAACAGGCGATCGCCCGACACTAGAGCATAACCAATGCCCTGAGAGCTTTTTCATACTAAGATTCTTAGAGGATGAGGGGCGATGCCTGCGGTGGTCACTGAGCCTGTCGAAGTGCGGTAAACTACGCGTCTCTGATTTTCTTAGAGGAAAGGTAAGGAATAGCGATGCCTACGGCGGCAAGCAACGCCATTAATTTAATTCTGCTCAATATTATTAATATCTTCTTCCCAGATGATGAATTTTCTTTTTTCCATTTCTTGAAAACACTCCTCTTCTAATAAACAGAGGGTATCATCTGGTAGGAGTTTCAGCAAAATTTTAAGTAGTTTTTTCATGTTCTTAGATATAGAGTGCGTAGCTTGTCGCACTTCGACAGGCTCAGTGACCACCGTAGTCATCGCTACTCAATTATTCTAAAAGCTTCTATCAGGCTATGAGTTAGCCAACAGGATTTTATCTGCCGAGTTCTAATCATTGCTTCGGTGTGAGTTATGCAAAGATACCAATGTATTTTTTGATTTGAGTTATTCCAAATTTTGAGTAGATACATTTTTTCTTAGAGGATGGGAGTTAGTAGAGCGATCGCTAATCAATATCAACTGAAAAATCTGGACAATTATCATCACTCCAACCAGAAGGATGAATCGCACAAATTAGCTGAATATCCCCATAAAAATCACCATGATAATTAGTGCATCCTCTACAAGCTGAAGGAACAAAATCATCATCATCTTCCTCTTCTTCTTGCAAAGTCGCTGCACAGTTTGGGCATATATTTATACTCCTGCCATTGTCGTTTTTTAGACAAGTTAGGATGCTTGTCCTTCCTACAAAGTACAGGTAGCTGCAATCACAAATTTCTATTTCACCGTCTGCATCACTTGATTTATAGTCTGGGTGAATCTCCCAGAATTGCTCCTCAGAAATCTTATATGGAATTCCAGACATATTACCTGGAATCCAAAGCTTACCATCATGGTAAATCCTTGTAGCGAAGCATGAGTAATCATGTGATAGGCTTTCTAACTGACATTTTTGGTCTGCATCACAATAATCGTAGCTGCGGTAAACCACCCTAATTGTTTTACCAAGTGGGTAAGTTTGTATTACCAAGTACTCTCTATCACCGAATTTAGGATTGCACTTTTTAGCAATACTTTCTTCTAAAAATATAAAATCTGTTGGTGTATCCATAATTGGCTTTGTTAGAGTAAATCAGAAATAAAGCAGACAGCTAAAATAATTATTCCCAAAATCAACAGCAGTCTAATAGCGGATAATTACTAGCAGCCAAAACTTAAGCTTTAATTCCCAAGCCTTTCTAGTAGCTTAATGATTTTCAATTCCTCCTTTCTGAATCCAATGCTTATAGTAGTGAACGATGAATGCGGCGCAGTGACAAACATACCCCCCAGCCTGTCAGCCTAAGACTGACATCACTGGAGGGATAAGTGAGGAATTGCCAATTGTATCTATTGGGCGCAGCAAGAGAATCTTAATTTTAACTATTACTCTTGTCTAAAACCCAAGGTTGATTTTGTTGAATCAACTGGTTAATTACTTCTGGTTTTATCGGACTGTAATAGCAAAATATGACAGCATTATGTATTGTTGCAGTTTCGCACGAATGCATATTGTCTGGAGCTACTAAAACCATCTTTTGAGGTACAAACACCTCGTAGCTAACTAGCTTCCATTCATGTTCAGGACTGTTTTTGTAACCAGCAGTCCACACTATAGGCTCAATCTCAGCAATTGCATCATTGACTCCACAACAAACCTCCATTCCACCCGTAAGTTCATATCCTGGTGCATTGAAGCTAGGAAAAGTCAGGATGGATGTCAAAAGCGTGTCGCCTCTTAACTCATTGAACTGTTCTAATTCTTGCAAGTTCATCTGTTATCTCCAAAACTTGTTTGTTCTCCAGGAAAAATACACCAGTATCCACCACCAACGGCAATGTGATGTCTCTTAAGTGTTTTACCTATCCTTTTAGCAATCTTGTAACAATCAGCAACACTATTAGCCCAGTGAGCATCTCCTAGTTTTGCTGCCTCTATCCCAGAAATAGCTCTACTCTGCAAAGGCTTTTGTGTACCAACCAATTTCTCAGAATTGTTAATCTGTCCATTTGCGTCTGCTGCATAATGCTTCCCGTCTGTGGATTGCCAGATATAGTAAACAGTGCCACCTATAATAGCAACTCCAACAAGCACACATCCTACCCCAGCCGTGCCTGCACAAAAAGCGGCGGGTGCAAGTACCGCAGGATTCGCATTAACTGGGCGCGTATATAAAGCAGTCCCTGATAGAACAAGGCTTGTTGTTATGGCAATAACTTGACGAAAATTCATTTTTGACTTGAATTTAAGCATATTCTAATGGCTTTGGTTCGCCAACTGAAGCAGTTTTTTGTGTACTTCTGCATCCTACCAATAATGGGCGTATATGTACCATAATTGGGTCAATATTGGGATAAAGTATTGAAGTACTCCTTTTTTGTGCCAATTCTGGGGCAGATTTGGAAAAATAGAAGCACTTAGGTAGCAATATGGATGCAGTAGGTTTAAACCCCAGAAAGGATGAAATGCCCAAAAAGGATGAAAGGTTAGCGATTCCGGCCCTTGGTGAGTATTACAATGATTTACTCCATGTGGATGCATGGGTAAATGGTCGTACTAAGGTTGTCCAGGCACAGTCTCTTTTATGTGCCAAACTTCAGGAGCGGGACAAGTTAATCAAAGAGCGGGTTGAGTACCTAGCCAAAAAGCGGGGTATTACCTTTGATGAAATGTGGGAGCAAATTCTTAATGGGACTGCTCAAAAAATGACTCCTGGTGAGGGTGAAGGACTAGAGTATAAACCAGGAGACGAGAGCTAGTTTGCTCCCAAGAGCAGCAATCGGAACTGAGGAAAATTTGATGGGTAAAGCAAGTCAACGTAAACAGAAAGCTAGGCTAATAATCCAAACCTTAACTAGCAACGAGTTCTCAGAACATATCAACAAAAGCCTAATGGGTATGCCTAAAAAAATTTACCAGCCACTTGTGGAAAAGCTTTTAACTAATATTCGCGCTGGTGTGAGTGATAAATGGGCAGGGATGATTGTAGGAGATATTGAGTACAGAATTGGCTACGAAGCTAATGGCAACTGCTATACAATGGTTATCCTTGATGAAGTGGGACACTGTTACAATTTCTACCCTGAGAATCCAAACTATGAAACTTGCATCCCGACCCCACCAACTAAACTGAGTCTTTTTGAGTAAATACTATCTCAATAGCGATGGCGTAACCGCCCGCCGGATGCGATCGCTGCTCTCAACTAATAATTTTCTTAGAGGATAAAGGCGATCCAGTATTGCACTGCGTAGTTTACCGCACTTCGACAGGCTCAGTGACCGCCGTAGGCATCGCCTTTTTGTTTGAGTCAAGCGATCGCACAAAACAAAAGAAGTGCGATCGCCTTTTGTCGCGTCTTCTGACCAAGAAGCTTGACAGCTACCTTACAGCCCTTACAACCTTAATTTGTGACAAATGTACTGTTCGCAGTTGTATTACCTTTACTCCAAAGCTACAATCTGCCTGTATTAGAAGCATTTTTAATTACAACTGTAATTTATCACTCGTGAGCAAAACCCGTATTATTGCGCTATTTAATCAATCAGGAGGAGTAGGAAAGACAAGTTTAACAATGAACTTGGGCTACCACCTCGCTCAAAAAAAGAAAAATCGTGTTCTTTTGATAGACCTTGACCCGCAAGCGTCACTGACGACATTTATGGGGCTAGAACCAGACATTACAGCCAAAACTGTCTACGAAGCAGTAGTGGGTGAAGAACCGTTACCAATTCACTCTGAACTGATTCACAATATGAGTTTGGTGTCAGCGAACATTAATTTAAGTGCTGCTGAACTGGAATTAGTCGCCGCTCTGATGCGGGAAATGCGCCTAAAAAATGCACTTGCCCCTATCTTGGACAAGTATGATTTTATTTTGATAGATTGTCCGCCATCTTTAGGCATTCTCAGCGTTATTAGCTTAGTAGCAGCAACCCATGTCTTAGTGCCCATTCAGTGCCAGTTTAAATCTTTTCAAGGAACTGACTTACTATTAAGAACTGTAGCCACACTCCGTAAAGGTGCTAATAAAACACTTACGATTGCTGGCTTTATTCCCACAATGTATGATGCGCGTACTGCCCAAGAAAGCAGAACCATGAAAGCTATCACAGAACAACTTTCACCCCTAGCGACAGTCTTTGAACCTATTCCTAAATCTATTGCCTTTGCTGATGCAAGTGAGGCACGCTTACCTTTAGCACTATATAATCCCAAACATCCTGCTGTCGCTGTACTAAAAAAAATTACCCTTAGTTTAGAAAAACTACAGTGAGCAAAAAAGACCAACCCTATAGCAGTCACTTAAAAGGTGTAGCCGCCCTGCTCGGTGAAAGTTTTAACCAAACTGAAAGTACGGCTAATTCACCAAATACGGTTGCCATCAACTTAATCAAGCTGCCTGCCTCACAGCCCCGACGTTACTTCGACCCTCAAAAGCTGGAAGAACTATCACGCTCGATAAAAGAACTAGGTATTCTCGAACCCTTGTTAGTGCGACCCCTACCGGGTGAAGGGTATGAACTTGTGGCAGGAGAACGCCGTTTAAGGGCTGCTCAACTTGCTCTCATAAACGAAGTCCCTGTGGTTATCCGCGAAATGGATGATATCACCACTTCTAAGGTGCAGCTTGTTGAAAATCTCCAGCGCGAAGACCTAAATCCTGTAGAAGAAACCGAGGGAATACTTGAACTTTTGAGCATTGAACTGGGTGTTACCAGAAACGAAGTTATCTCTGTCCTCAACTCTGCTGCCAATGCCAAAAAGCGAAACTTGGATTTGACGGAAAACGTTTTCCGTCAGCTTGAAACTATTGAATCTGTCCTCTTAAGCATCGGTAAATTTAGCGCTGAAAGTTTTCGTGTCAGCCGCATTCCTTTACTTAATCTCCCTATTGATGTGTTGGAAGTGCTGCGCTCAGGGCAGATTGAATATACCAAAGCACGGGCGATCGCACGAGTTCAAGATGACGAGACACGAAAACAACTCCTAGAAGATGCGAAAGTCCTAAATCTCTCACTGAGCGAAATCAAACGCAAGATTCAAGAAATTGAACAGCAGACTGAATCAGAACCACCATCAATAAAAGACCTGGCTGATGAAACATTTCGCCGCTTAAAGAAATCTCAAGTCTGGGATGACCCCAAGAAAAAAGCGAAGGTAGAGAAGTTGTTGGCTCAGTTAAATGCACTAATGCAAGATGACAACTCAATAGGTTAATGCTCTGGTTTGATTTGCTGTTGAAAATAAGTTCGCAAACCTTCTGCCAAAGCGGGAACCCGAACAGCGCGACGCACTAAATTCTCATCGGCTTCACGCACGTAGATTTGCACAATATCGGCAACTGTGACATTGTTTTCATCCCGACTCACCAGTTCGATTTCATCCCCTACACCAATTTCACCTTCTTGGACTACTGAAAAGTAAATGCCACTCAATCGGCTGTTGAGAAACCGTTTGACCATATCATCTCGTCCAAACTTGAGATTGAGCTTGAAGCAAGGAAACCGGGGCTGCGTCACCATCACAACAGCCGAGCCAATACGAAAGCGATCGCCGATATTGACTTCCCTTTCTGACAAGCCCTCAATCGTTAGGTTTTCGCCAAACGCACCCCAAGACAAGTCCTCATCCGGTAACTCCTGCCGCCAGTAAGCGTAATGCTCCATTGGATAAGCGTAAACCGCTTTCTCGACACCTCCGTGAACGGTCAAATCTGCCTGTCCATCTCCGTCTAGATTGAGCGTTCGTAGCATCACTCGTCCATTCACGGGCTGCTTAAAAATGCCAGTTGTCACAGGTTTTTCCTTCCATCTCACTTCACGCGGCAGTCCAACGCAAACAGAAATCAATTTCATAGAGCAACCTTAATAGTACTTGGGAGCAGACGAAACCCATTTAGATGGGGCGATGGCTGCGCCAACGTCTGCGACGAACGCACTTAAATATGTTCTTGTTGAGGGCGTAAGCTGTTAATCGTAGCAGTCAAAACTAGGACAATTGCCAAAACCAACGCGGCATTTCTGAGCATTGAATTATCAAAGTGTTTGAGTGCGATTGCTACCAATGCCCAGAGTGTTACTCCTGTATAAGCGATGTCTCGACGCTGGATGACTATAACTGCTGCAACTGCTGTTGCTATCAATAACATGATGAGAGTCCATATTACAGCAGAAATTCCCCAACCGTTCCACCCGTAAAAATCCAAGGCACACGCTACGTTGACAATGGTCGCCACACTAATCCAGCCAAGATAAATGCTAATAGGAAAGTGAATACACCATTTTTTGAGCCGAGGTACACGCGATTTGCCAATTTCTAACTGCACATAGACAGCAATCAGAGGCAACAAAATCAAGAACATTGCAATTACAGAAAGAGCAAAAAGCCTAGACAAAAACAGATAAACCCAGATACTTTGAGCAATACAGGCAATCGCCAACAGATAACCTGTCTTACGTAAATCAGGGTCATGTCGTTGGCTAGGTAGAGCTTGATATACCCCAAAAGCAAATAACCCAAGGTAAATCAGCCCCCAGATAGCAAAGGCATAATTAGCAGGGATAATCAGGACATTTTTAAACAAAGTATTGGAAATTTCCCCTATGCTGAGTCCATTGAGCGGAAAAACGTTTGATACTACGTTGACAACGAAAGCACCAAAGATTGCAGCCAATGTAACAAGCTGCCGCCAAAGATCCCGGTAATTGCCTCTTGTGGACTGCTGCATAGGATGTTAACTCATATCTTTTGTGCTTTTAGCTTACATCCCAAAAAGAGCGATGCATACAACCCACAGTCATATCGAGCAAGTCAATGAGGAAGCAGAGCGATCGCCCACCCGCCTAAAATTCCTCCAAGAGCGCTGTACTCTGTACATCTCTCCTACCTCATTGGAGAGAAAATTAAAAGTCAGAAACGCAATAATTGTAAAAATTGTTTAACGATTTTCAAAGGTTCAGCTCGGCACTTTTGAGAATCGTATCGTTCGACAACTCGTATAGAAACCATTTGACATCTTTACGGTAAGGTACACACAACCCTTTAATCCATCCACCATGACGTATTCCAGCAGCCTCAGTGATACAGAATGGCAAATCCTTGAACCACTGTTGGCTCAGATATTACCGACCAAGAAGCGGACACGACCAAGTAATTGGACAAAGCGAGAGATCCTTGATGGCATCCTCTATCAACTCAAAAATGGTTGCAATTGGGAAGACTTGCCCAAAGACTTACCTCCCTACTCAACCGTCTATTGGCACTACAAACAGTGGCGAAGTGCAGGCGTTATTGAGCAACTCATGAAAACTTTACATGAACAAGTACGTGAGCAGGTAAAAAAAAGCCCAAGTGGACGACGTTAATCATCATTGACTCCCAAGGTGTGAAAAATACCTGCAATGCAAGTGTGGAGTCGAAGGGATGAAAGTTTCTACAAAGCAACAAATGGGATTAAAAGGCATCTAGCCGTTGATACCCTTGGGTTTCCCTTCTTCACTCACTGCACAAAAGCTAATATTTCAGATGATGGGGGATTGATTGAGATGTTGACGCTCAACATCGATTATTTCAAATCAAAACCCGTTACTATTCCCAAGATTACCATCCTCCTAGACCACGGTTATCACATTGACTATTTGATTGAAGCATTGGAAAAGGTTTATCCTCAGATCATGACAAAAATCAGGTTTGAGTTTTCGACAAAGCCCTCGAAACAAGAGAAGGCAGCGCAAGGAAAATCTGGATTTGTGCCCGTGGTGGCTCGATGGGTAATAGAACGCTCTAATGCTTGGATGGAGCGTTGCAAAAGTTTAGTCAAGAACTTTGAGCGAACTCTATCTCATGCCACAACTAAGATTCACCTCTGCTTTGTTAGGCTAATGCTTAAGCGGCTTGCAGCCACTTCTTGAGATCTCAAATGGGTTCTATAAATCGTGGGGTATCGAAGGTTTGTTCAATTTATGAGAGCGAGGATGCTAAGCGAGTCCGTGACTCATTTTTGGGCGGCAAATTCGTAACTACTGGTATCTTTTTTGTTAGCAAATACCTGATATTTTTTTTGAAATCAGCCTTGACATTTCAATTTCTTCTAGAGATATAATGAGATAAGAAATTCAAACTAAAAAAGCCAAAAAAGTAAATATCAACCTAAGCCGGGGTTCATAACCGGCTTTTTTTGTCAGTCAACCTTTATCCGAATTCATGTCAAATTGATTGAGGATTTTAGCGTCATAAATACTTGTGACAAATATTTATGACGCTCCAAGCCTTTTTACATGGTTCATTGGCAGTCTCACCCTGGATTTTTTAGTTTTTAATCCTTCACAAAAGCCGATTCAACCGGGTAAATTCTATGCCATGAAATTTATTGTAAAATGTCATAAATAAGGGGGTGTGAGCGTAAATTTTAATGAACAACAGGTCGCTCATTTCAGGTTAATAATTGCTGTATACCTAATTATTTAGCGATGTTTAGTCTGAAATTCATGCCACTTTTATTTGCAACCAATTGTTCTAAATTCCAAATGAATTTAAAATTGAGGTAGGCTAATGTCCAACAGTTTCTTGAATCCTAAAACACTTTTTGATGTTTATCAAATTTATTGTAAATTCCTCAAAATAAAATATAATGGCAGTCAATATGATGTGACGGCAGCTATTCGCACAGCATTAATTCGCTATACTCTAGCCAAATGGGGCTTTCCTTTACCCAGAAGGAAGAAGCTAACATCTGAGGAGATAAAAGCGGGATTAGAATTCATGAAGAGAGTGCCTATATCTGAATTAAAAAACGCCCTCTCTTATCAACAAGAAGTTTTTGATTCTCTTGGTAATGTTGCTAGTTCCCGAAATTATCGTTTTCATCTAAACAAGATGCTTGTTTGGTGTCATACCCAATCTTGGTGGAAAAATGCTGCCAAGACAGATGCAGATAAATATTGCCCTCCCATCCGCCTCCAAAGAGGTAGGGTTAGTGATAAAGTTCGCGTCACTAATAAAAATATGACACCTAGATGTAACAATTTTATTTATGGGTTGAAATCTCACGAAATTTCGGCTGACTTACAACAAGAACTCAACAATTTTTTGAATTTTCAAACAACACTTGTTGGTAGTCGCAAACGCCAAGATGCTCCTTTACGGACTCGCAGTGCGATGGCTCATGTTAATAATAGTAAACGCTTCTTAGGATGGGTTCATCTATATAAGAGAGTTCCTCTTGAGGAATTGAGCTTAAAACTACTTGTGAGTGCTAGTGGTTTAACTAGAGATGGACACCGAGATGAAGATGCAATTGATGAAGTTATTGATTTGATTGATGAACATTTACAGTGGCTCAGAGACGTTCGAGAAGCTTCACCTAATACGGAATTAAAATGTGTCGAATCATTGGTTGCTGTAGCCAAATTTTTGTATCACAAAGAATCCAAATACCAATCTCGCGAGCAAGTGGCTAGCAAACGTGTGGGATACCGAGATATTCCCATCATTGAGGAATTACGACGACTTGAGTGTGAAATTATGGCACGAGTCAATACTGCACCACCCCGCTCTGATGAGTCCAAAAAATGGGTTGACTGGCCCACATTTAAAGCCTGTATTGAGCGTTTGATTTCTGAATGCGCTCCGCGAGATAAAAAGGGCAAAAAACGCAGTATCCGTACTCTTGCCCAAAGTCATCAAATTGCTTTAATTTGTATGCTTTTGAGTGCTTTTCCAGACAGGTCTAGAACTATCCGAGAGCTAGAAGTGGGTAGAACTTTAGTTAATCGTGATGGGAAATGGTTTGTTGAGCATACGGCGGAGGATTTTAAAACGGGAAATTCTTTTTGTAAAAATGGCCAAAAACGAGTTGTAGAACTTCCAGAGTCTCTATATCTTCTTCTGGAGGAATGGCTTTCAAAGTGGCGGTCGGTTTTCAATCCTAATCATCCCTATGTGTTTACCCAATTGAACGGCAAACCATTAACAGACGGCTCTCTATATCAGTATTTCCGTAAACGGATATATCGTCTAACGGGACAGGCGTTTACGCCCCATATGGTGCGCGATTCTATTGTTACGTATCTTAAATTGTCTGGGACTTCCGATCGGGTGCTGGCAGCCTTGGCAGAACTGATGGCTCACAGTCAAAAGATGCAACACCAAATTTATGACCGCCGGACTCCAGAGCAAAAAGTGGCTCCCGCTTTATCAGCTTTGCAGTCATTGCCTACAGGTAATTTGCCCCCTCCACCGCCGCTTAAGACTATTGAGCTGACTACAGAAATTCAGGAGCAATGATGTGTATACATAAAAATTTAATAGGATATTATACAGCTATTTGCAGGTCTTTAGTATCCGTATTTTTCCCAGGTATAGCCCCCGGTTGTAATACCCAAGCGGCGATGGCGTGCAGCATCTCTGCTTTCTCTTTTGGGGATGCAGTCTGAATTAATTGTGCTAGGCTCATTTCAAAAATCCCCAGCCTTCCGAGCGCGGAAACTCTACAATCCTCTGGCAGAACGTTAAGAATTGAGAAGTAGTCACCTGCTTTAATATCTTGTTTCCCGTTCATAAAGCGGCTAAGTACACTGTTATCAATGCCAGCAGCAGAGGCAATCTGTCTGGCAGTCATGCCCTCTTCAATAGCCTTATTTACGGCATCTATTAGCACTTGCTGGTGATTTATCA
Organism: Nostoc paludosum FACHB-159; assembly: GCF_014698835.1. Classification (GTDB taxonomy): domain Bacteria; phylum Cyanobacteriota; class Cyanobacteriia; order Cyanobacteriales; family Nostocaceae; genus Nostoc; species Nostoc paludosum. Next base: position 20,734 of record NZ_JACJTU010000074.1, read on the forward strand.
TTGTTGTTGCAAATATACAAACCCTGCTTTATATTTGTAATATAGCAAATTAATTTTCTGTCCACAAGGGTAGTTACCCTCAGTTTTCTGCTGCCTTAATACCAAGAGTCAAGTTCCCCAATCATTTGCCGTGATTGGGGACTCATTAGCTTGCTTATTTACCTACTTGTATGATACAGAAACCCGAAAAAGATTCCAACACAAAAGTAACCGGGAAATTTTATCCCCTACAAAATACTGAGTGGGTAAAGGCTTGCAAGGAGCTAACCCATACTCAATTAAGCGTTCTTTATTACTTGAGGAGTGCCGATCCTTACAGTAATGGAATGAGGATTAGAGCCTCAACAATAGCCGATGAGCTACAGATATCAAGGCAAGCAGTTTACAAAGCTATTGATGCACTCTCAGAAAAAGCATACATCGAGAAAGAAGACGTTGAATACAGTTTAAAGCTGCGATCGCGTGGCTGCCTATGTGACAGTTTAGAAAACCGTCCACAACTGTCAACTGACGGCGACAGTTGTAAACCTACGGCGACAGTTGTCAACTGACGGCGACAGTTGTAAACCTACGGCGACAGTTGTAAACGCAGGGCGACAACCAGAGGCTGAAACCCTAGTAGGAAAAGAGTCCCAAAGCTCTAAGATTAATAAGATTAATAAGACTTATAAGACTTTTACAGATTCTCTCTCAGAAGGGGAGAGAGAGGACTTTTTAAAATTTGGAGAACAAATAGCTAAACAGCTACCCAAACCGCCACGCCTTCTCAAAAAGTGGATTGCTGCCAACTGGGAGGATCTATCAGACCATTGGTACAAATCCAAAGGCCAAAATCCCCCGGCGTATTCGGCGAGATGGGAAACTGACCCGCGCACCCCGAACTGGTTAGCCATCATCGAGGAGACGGCTAACCCCCTCGAATTTGCCACTGATAAAGAAAAACAAGATTTTATTAGGTGGTGCAACGAAACTAAACAATTTAGCTGGCTCAGAGAGGGCGAATCATGACTGAAAATCTCCCCCAATTTGAGCGTCTGCCAATTAATCCAAAAAAAGAAGAAGAGGATAAGGAAATTTGGCAACCAAATTGGAACTGTTTCTGTTGCCAGGACACAGGCCAAATCCAGGCACATTTAGTCAGGTTAATCATTTCAGACTATGACCCCAACCGCGATCGCATTCCTGTTTGTCAAGGATGTAATAAATTTGACAGACACAATTTGATGGATTACGGCGTACTCGATACTCGCTTTGATTTATTTCTATGCAAAAAACTAGATCGAATTGCTCGTGAAGATTGGAAACAGGTTACACAAAAGCAATTTGAAATAGTTAAACAACGAATTAATCAAATTTCTAAATCTCACAGTTTATCTAGTAGCGATCGCACTGATAACGATAACCGCGAAGTGAAGCAGCGTAAAGCCGAAGTAGAGGCCATCACACCTGATCAGTGGAAGGCAATGCGAGACGATTATTTAGTAGGTAAAAAAGATGAAGTCTAAATCTTCTGATTGCTGGTATACACCACCTGAAATAATTGCCTTAATTCAAAGTTGTTTAAATGGTATAACTTTAGATCCTTGTGCTGATAATGGGAAGCACATTGAAGCTTGTCAACACTTCACTGTTGCCGATGATGGATTGTCTCATGAGTGGTCTGGGCGAGTGTTTATGAATCCACCTTATAGCTGGATGCCTAAGCCAGGAAGTCACCCCCCTGACTCGGCTACAAAACCGTGCATGAAACGTTAATTTCACACGGCTCCTCGGTGATTTGGTGTTTGTCAAACACACCTATAAATTCAGAATTAAAAGGGATGAAAGTTGAGATAATCCTCATCTATTTCTGGAATTGCAACAGCAAATTTATCTGCTGCCGTTTTAGCATCGTGGCAGTGTCCATGAAGTAACTGAAGGTTGTCGTATCTATCCTTACCGCCTTTTGAACGGGGGATTTTATGGTCAATTTCCATCAAGTCTTCATGGTGAAAAAACAGTCCACAGTGAGTACACTTTCCTTTTTGCATCTTCAAAAGTGTTGCCACTCTTGTTGGCGCTTCAGGATGTTTACCCATTCTGGAACTCCAGTACACCCAGTCCCCATCAAACGGGCTACGGCTTCCTTGCACCTGTATGTGTCTCACAATGCGGGTTTCACGGTGCTTGAGTAAGCGAATTTTCTGGTTATGGGGTTTAAATACCCAATTATCAGACCCTACAGTTTGCCAATACTTTTGGCAACTCCATCTGGAAGATTTATTAGGGTGACGATGTTCTGCCCATGCTTTTAGCTGGCTGAATAAAGTTGTATCAGCCTGGTTAAATATGCGTTTGCTGACGACACCTGGTCTTTTTTCTCCCTTTGAGCCGGGTTTTGGTATCCACACCCTTCGAGTGGGAGCGGCTTTTTGACCTAGCTTCAGGGAATATACTAAGATAAGGCGTGCTTTTGGGGACAAGTTTTTCAACCCATCCACTCCTGCCGTCTTCTTACCTCGGTTGTCTTGAGTTACCCTACGAACCGCCAAACACTTTGCTGACCAGGAGTGCAACAACGTTTTTTGGAGTTGACGAACTGCTTTGACATCACCACGCTGAGAGGCTTTGTAGATACGCTTTTGCAACTTAAATACTTTCCTTTCTAGCTTTCGCCAGGGGATAGCATTCCATTCCACCGTAGTCTTGAAACTCGTTTTAGATGTGTACATTGCTACTTGTACCTCTACAATCCAAGTCACCGTGTCTCCGTCTGCATATCCTTCTCGTTACAAGAAGGCATTGGCTTCTGAGACAATCCCTCCCCCTAATGACTTCCGGTTGGCTACCTACTCCAAACTTCGACCAGTTTTGGAGAGTACATTAGGGGGTTACTTCGTTCCCAATTTTTCGTTTTACGTTGGTTTTAGGACTCTCTCTCTTCACCGAGTTTATTGTGAGTGCTTATTGGTCTGTCGCTAATCAGCCAACCACTAATCTTTTCCCTTTTGGGACAAGCCTGTCAGCCTTTTGGCTTGTTTTGCATAACGATGATTCAATCAAGAGATTCGTTTGACTATCCATGACCAGCTATGCTAGGCGGGATTCCACATTAGGCTTGTAGTTACCGCCATGATTCCCCGCTTCATCCTTACAAAGAACCACTTTGCTAAAATGGGGGACTTGCTTTCACTCCTGCACTTGGAGGGATGGAATTACACCATCACGAAAAATTGAGTTGTCAAGGTTCTGTCGGAATTTCTCCCGAATATTTCCCTTGCCTGTCATCCCCGAATATTTCTATTCGTTTCGACAGAACGAATCACACTAGCGAACTGCAAACATAAACGCTTCAAACTGCAAACAAGGCGATTTTGAAACCACATTAAGGTTCTTGGCAACTTTTGGTGATGATGAAAGGTTACGCGCTTTAAGGCAGAAGGCAGAGGGCAGAAGGCAGAAGGAGGGAAAAAAAGAAGGAGGAAGGGATACAATTGAATTACTAACTTCAAACTTCACTCCATCAAACTTTTGGTATGGAATTGCTATACCACCTGTTACCTGACACAACAAACCTTCAACTGAAGAGATGGCAATTTGACAAAGTACAAGGGACGATTACGTTGATTGTCTCTGCGGTGCAAACTGTCATTAATTGCCCAGTTTGTAACCACCCAACTCACCGAATTCATAGCCACTACGAACGTAAGTTAACAGACCTGCCCTGGGCTGATTACAGTATTACCCTACAGTTACGGGTGCGAAAGTTTTTTTGCATTAACACTTTATGTAAACGGCGCATTTTTACCGAAAGGCTGACAAGTGTAACCGCACCTTGGGCGCGAAGGACTCTGCGTTTAGCGCAACGACTGAGTGCAATTGGTTTATCTCTGGGCGGTGCAGCAGGGGTAAGACTCTCAGAACAATTGGGGGTAACAGCTTCTCGTAACACGCTATTAAAATTAGTACGCTCAATCCCACTTCCGCCAATCGTAACGCCACAGATTCTTGGGGTAGATGAATGAATGTTTTCGCAAATGCAAAACTTACGGCACAGCATTGATTGACCTGGAACGTAGCCGACCAATCGCTCTACTCAAAGACGCAAAAGCTGAAACCTTAGCAGAATGGTTAAAAGCTCACCCTGGTATCAAAATCGTCTCACGAGATCGGTCAAAAACTTATGAAAGTGGTATTCGCCAAGGAGCGCCAGAAGCCATTCAGGTTGCAGACCGTTTTCACTTATTACAGAACTTAGCCCAAACACTTAACGAAGTTTTCGCTACACATCATCAAGCTCTCAAAACCGTCGATGAAGCATACAGTCTTTCATCAGTAACCCAAACAGACGGTACTGTAGTTGTGCGAGTACCACGACCAACCCGTGAACAACAGGGACTACAATTAGCAGAACAAAGCCGTGCCAGACGACTTGCTATACATCAGCAAGTTTGGGATTTACATCACCAAGGTTGGAGTGGAAAAGCTATAGCTCGTCAAGTTGGGATTGGTGTAACAAGTGTATTTCGTTATTTACGTACTTCCACTTTGCCAGAACCAACTAGACGAAGAAGCCGAGGTCGAAGTATCTTAGTTCCGTACCATGAATATATCCTTAAACGCTGGAATGAAGGTTGTCACGAAGGCTTAATTTTGTTTAAGGAAATTCAAAAACTAGGTTACAAGGGTAGTTATGATACTGTAGCTCGATACATACGACGTATCCGTACTGTCCAAAAAATCAAGCCAAGAAAACGGTATTCGGTTAAGTCTTTACCAAAAGTCGTTCAACCCAAGAAACTTTGTCTTACACCTCGTCGTGCAGTATGGCTAGTGCTGCGGAAACCAGAGTCGCAACAGCCAGAAGACGAGGAATTGCTTGCGCTACTAACAGCACAACATCCAGATTTAGCTGAAGCTATTGAGTTATCGCAAGGCTTTACCTGCATTGTGCGCCAACAGCAGCCTTCACAACTTGATCCTTGGCTCACTCAACCCGGATTTCTCACCAAGATTGAAAGAAGAGGGGTCAAAAACTGCCAAAATGTATGTTGCAAAAGAATTCCAGCAGCTTAAAGCATGACCCCAAGTAAAAATCATTC
>NZ_JACJTU010000075.1 GCF_014698835.1 Nostoc paludosum FACHB-159
GCTCGCCTCCTTCCCCTCCCACCCGCACGATTATCATTACCATCTAATTTATTTTGAGTATTTTAACTGATTGACAAAATGCGCTTTATCTTAACCTATCACCGATGCCACCAACCCGCGTAGAGTTTTTTGGTTGAGTTTGGTGGTCAGCCCACGTTCAATCTTGCCAACTGAGCGAGAATGAATTCCCGCCGCAATAGCCAACTCAAACTGAGTCATCTGCTTAAATTTCCTGATTCTCACCAAATAGTCAGCAAGGGATTCTCCAGGTTGCGGGGTTTGAGAAGTATCCATAAAAAACTGTCAAAATTTACTTCAAAAGATATATAATTTGAGAACAAAAATCCTGGTTGTAATCACACAATTTAAGGTGAAAAAAGCTGTTACATTAGCCACAGTAGCGACGGAATTTTTAGACCGACCTGGACTAGCACCAACCACCAGGGAGACATACTCTGTAACGCTCTCACCTTTGCTTTGTGAATACGGAAGTTGGGCAATAGAAATCATTAGTAAGCAAACAATAGTTGAGTATTTAAATAGTCTGAGTCATTTAAAATACACAACTCATCACAAGCATCAAGCAATACTACAAAGTCTACTAAATTTTGCGGTAGAACAAGGTTATATAAAATTTAACCCCATTAGGGGATTAAAACAGCGTTCTTGTGACCGAGAAAAAGGTGAGCATAAAAGTGACGATACAATTAGATATCTAACACCATCACAGCTAGAAATACTATATAAAGCTGTAAAATCTGACTTGCGACTCAATGCCATAGTACATATATTGCACCGCACAGGATGTAGAATTGGAGAGCTTTTAGCACTCTCTTTATCAGACATAGACTTGAAAACTTGGAAATTCCAAGTATTAGGAAAAGGAAATAAACAGCGTTGGTGCTTTTATAGTGAAGATGCCGCAAGAGCAGTTGAAAATTACCTCAATCACTCTCGGCATAAACAATCAGAGGCTTTATTTACAGCACAGCATCCAGTTACTTTAAAGGTCAGTCGCCTCAGCTATTACACCTTGCATGACTATTGGCAAGAAATTACCAACCAATATCAGGAACTTAACGGGGTACGCATCCACGATTTACGTCATACATTTGCTACCGAGCGTGTAGGCATCATCAGCATTGAACAACTGCGTGCGCTGATGGGACATGAAAGCATTCAAACAACTTTACGTTATTCCAAAGTCACATCACAAAAAGCCGAATACTCTGCAAGGATGGCGTTTGATGTGCTGCTCAATTCCAATAATTCTACTCTTAATTAACCAGCCTTTTTACTTGGCAGTACAGCAATATTATCAGCACTAAAAACAGAAGAAAGCATTTGTAAATAGCTGTGTAGCCCAAAGAAGATACAATACTTTGGGTTAAGTGAGTGAGGGATGATGAAACGAAACTGGCAACCAGAAGAACTGGTAGAGTGTTGGACGCTTTTACCAAACGAAATAGAGCTATTAGTGCATAAAAAGCCTCAAAATCGCTTAATTTTTGCTTTATTACTCAAATTTTTTGAATTAGAAGCGAGATTTCCTGAATCAGAGCATGAAATTCCTGCTGTTGTTGTTAACTATGTCACACAACAACTCAAGATTTCTCCCAGTATTTACCATGAATGTAATTGGCAAGGACGGTCGATAATTTACTACCGCAAGAAAATTAGAGAATTTTTTGGATTTCGAGAAGCAAGTAAAAAAGACGCTCTTCAACTAACAGACTGGCTAACAGAACAAGCATTGATTTACGAATTAAAATATGAGCAACTTAAAAGTGCAGCTATATCTCGTTTAAGAGAATTAAAAATTGAACCACCTACTCAAAGTCGTCTAGAACGTATCACTCGCTCTGCTCTCTCTAGTTTTGAGTCAAATTTTTTTCAAAGAACTGTTGCTCAGTTGTCTAACAAGACTAAAGAGCAAATAGATAGTTTATTCAAACCTCAGAAGATTGAAGAGCAATCATTGTCAGTAGTATCTCAGTTAGATATCGATGAGGAGGCGTTATCGGTCTGGAATGAATTGAAATTAGACCCAGGCCGGATTGGTGTCGGAAGTTTTCAAAAAGAAATAGAAAAATTATCGATTTTGCGTCAGCTAGATTTACCTCCAGATTTATTCACTAACATATCTGCGAAAATTTTACAACAATATAAACAGCGTGTAGTTGTTGAATATCCCAAAGACTTACGCCGTCATCCTGAACCTATTCGTTACACCTTAGTTGCTATTTTCGCCCTTTTAAGAAGTCAAGAAATCGTAGATAATTTAGTAGAGTTGATTATTCAAATCGTACATCGTATAGGAACAAAAGCTGAAAAACGTATAGACCAAGAATTGCTGAAAGACTTTAAAAAAGTCAATGGCAAGACTAATTTACTATTTCAAATGGCAGAAGCTTCTTTACAACAACCAGATGGAGTTGTCAAAGATGTTATTTTTCCAGTTGTGAGTGAAACAACGCTTAAAAATTTAGTTAAAGAATACAAATCAACAGGTAATGCTTACCGCGAACGAGTTTATACTGTTATGCGTTCTTCTTATGGCAGACATTACCGCAGAATTTTACCATTAATTTTACAGCAACTGGAATTTCGCTCCAATAATGAGGTTCATCGTCCAGTAATTCAAGCACTAGAATTACTCAAAAAATATGCTCACAGCAACCAACGATACTATGACTCAACAGAAGATATTCCTATTGAAGGTGTACTGCGTAGTGGTTGGCAAGAGTTAATTTTGGAAAAGAATAGTGATGGGGATATCAAAGTAAATCGAATTAATTATGAATTAAGTGTACTGCAAGCATTAAGAGAGAAATTAAGATGTAAAGAAATTTGGGTAGTTGGAGCCTATCGTTATCGTAACCCTGAAGAGGATTTACCAACGGATTTTGAGTCCCAACGGACTGAATATTTTCAGGCGCTAAAACTCCCGGACGATGTTGAAGAGTTTATTACTGATTTACAGCAGAAAATGCAATCAGCCCTGAGTCAATTAGAATCAGGATTACCAAAAAACAAGTACGTCAAAATTAAAAACAAAGGAAAATCGAAAATTTGCGTTTCACCCCTCAAACCTCAAAGTGAACCAATAAATTTATACCGCTTAAAGACTGAAATCAATCGCCGTTGGCCGAAGACTAGTCTTTTGGATGTCCTCAAAGAAACAGATTTACGTGTGAATTTTACTGAACATTTTCAATCAGTCTTAACTAGGGAAGTATTAGATTCTAACCTATTACAAAAGAGATTGTTACTGTGTTTGTATGGTTTGGGGACAAATACTGGACTGAAGCGTTTAAGTGATGAAATAGGAGGCAGTAGTTATCAGGAGTTGTTACACGTTAAACGTGCTTATATTCACAAACAACAATTACGCAATGCTATTACCAACATTGCCAATGCTATTTTTGGAACCAGATTAAAGCATATTTGGGGAGAAGGTACGGCAGCTTGTGCTTCTGATTCTAAAAAGTTTGGTGCTTGGGATCAGAATTTAATGACGGAGTGGCACATTCGCTATGGTGGGCGTGGTGTGATGATTTATTGGCATGTTGAAAAAAATTCTGTCTGTATCTACTCACAGCTAAAAACCTGTTCAAGTAGTGAAGTGGCAGCTATGATTGAAGGTTTACTCCGCCATTGTACCGAGATGAAGGTCGAGAAGAATTTTGTGGATAGTCATGGACAAAGTGAGGTGGCTTTTGCTTTTTGTCATCTGCTAGGTTTTCAGTTAATGCCACGTCTCAAACGCATTAATGTGCAAAAATTATATTTACCAATTAATGGAAGTGCTAGTGATTATCCTAATTTACAACCTGTTCTCACGCGGTCAATTAACTGGGATTTAATTCGTCAGCAGTATGACCAAATGATTAAGTACGCCACTGCACTCAGGTTAGGAATGGCTGAAACAGATGCGATTTTAAAACGGTTCACTAGGGGAAATTTATTACACCCTACTTATCAAGCTCTATCTGAGTTAGGCAAAGCTGTCAAGACGATTTTTTTGAGTCAATATTTGCATTCATTAGAACTGCGTCGAGAAATTAATGATGGGTTGAATGTCGTTGAAAATTGGAATAGTGCTAACAGTTTTATTTTTTATGGTAAGGGTGGAGAAGTTGCTACTAATCGTTTAGAAGATCAGGAGTTGGCTATTTTATCCTTGCATCTGCTCCAAATTTCCTTGGTGTATATTAATACATTGATGATTCAGCAGGTGTTGTCACAACCTCAATGGATGAAGCTCATGAAAAAACAAGACTTGCGGGCGCTTTCACCTTTGATTTGGCTGCATATCAATCCTTACGGTACTTTCAACTTGGATATGAATGAACGTTTGCCCATTGAGACTGTTGCGTAACCACTTTTGTCCAACCATATAACTCTTGTTTCGCTTTTACCTTTTTAGTCAGGCGAGTGCATCAAACACTGTTTTGGCGATCGCCCCAAAGCTTGCGTTGATCATATCCCAACAAATCGCCTTGAAGAAAGAGAAACTTCTATGGTTCCGCTTGGTTTTTAAACTAAACTGTTTAGTTTGCACTTGGTGACAGCTTCGCCAGCTCTTCCCCAATTATTATGCACGCTTTATGTGGAATACCTTAGTGGCACATTATTTGAACTCCTCCTAGCAGCATTATTAATGTGCTAACAATGCTTTTTACGGTAAAAGCACATTACCCATGCTTGGGGAGGCATTAAGCGCCAGCCGCCCCAACACTGTATAGAAATTTTGGGGGTTTGAGGGGTTGATGAGGATGGGATTGTATTACTTGTCCAGTAAACTTGTTTATCTATTTAATTACCGTTAGTGGACGTGACTCTTAACTGACATGAAAGAGGCTATATCTTCGTCAACCATTGCACCAATAGCTCACTAGCCCTCTAAAAACGCGGATTCGATGTAACCAACCCATGACGAGATTAGCTGTAGTCAAGAGGCTACAACGGCGCACAGCTATTTAGTTGGGTGGAGAATTGGGAATTGTGGTTAAGCTGCTGCTTTCTCTTTCTCTTTAGTCAGCCAGTGCTGGAAGATTTCATAGCGTCCATCGTCAGCACCAACCACATGATAAATTCGTTGGCGATCGCCAGTTCCATCTCGACCCTTATATTTAAGTTTCAGCCCTATCTTCTTCAGAAAGCGGCGCAAGATGACGATGGGGCTGTCATTATCACTTAGGGTAATATCCAGAACGGTTTTCACCTGCCATTTAACAGATAGGGCATTGTTAGCCATCTGTACCAAGTCTTCATCACTCCCCCTGAGTGAGCGATCGCTCTTGATGAAATTGGGGATATTAAACATTTCTAAGGCATGAATCACCAAACCTAGCTGACCGCCGTTAAAATCCGGTAGCCATGCGCTCTTGCAGGCAAGCATCTTTTCCCCCAGTTTGCGATCGCGCGACTCAACATAGGCTCTACCCACAGTCAGGTAATAACATAGCCTTAGCTGTGGGTAATAGCCAGCATCGTCTTTTTTCACCAGTTCCGGGGTAACTGACACACCGTAACGCTGTTCAAGCTTGTATTTACGCTCAATGTTGCGTTCAGCAGTGGTTTTAGAGCGTTGTTGTTGTAATGCCTCATATTTAGCCGGGGTCAAATGGCTGGTATCAGCAGCAGAGACATTCTCACACTCAGCATTGTAGAGTTCGTTTCTCTGCTTGGTAATCTGTTTTTCTAATATGATTCTGGTTTTGTTGTCATCAACATCAATAATGTTGTGACCTTCGTCGGTTAATGCTTCAAGCACCGACTCCCGGTAATGAATCATACCAGCGTTAATCCGACAGGACATTTTACCAAAAATGGTTAAAGCAGTGCGGTTGATGTTGATTTCATCCCCGTCTATTGTCAGTGAAGCATCTTGTAGCAGCCTCAAATTAGCTTGAAAGCGTTTGTGTTCGCTGGCTAGGAGTGATTTGAGGTTCATAGCTCCGTTGCCCACCTTTCCGACTCCGTGACGGGCAACCCACAGATGGCGCTCTACTTCCTCACGTACACGGGCTAAAGCTTGGCGGGTGGCATTTTCTGGAGCTACCCCCTGGAAGCATCCCCAAACGCTGGTAAAATGCCCCTTAATGTCGATGCTCACCCCCGTACCAATGGATGGGGAAGCCAGCACAATGTCATACTCCATTAATATTTCGTTGAGTCGCTGAATGCAGCCATAAGCTTCGTGTTCTGGGTCGGCAATGGTTTCGGAGTCAATGCGGAGTATTTTGCGTGAGGGGAATTTTTTCTTTAACTTAGCCTCTAAAACTTTGGTTCCCCATTTAGATTTGGCTTTTTGAGCGTCAACGGCAATAAACGGCTTACCCCCCGCTTTAATATGAGCTTCTAAGGCAGCTAACCAGCTGATAGGTGTAGTTTGTCTGTAGTGGTAAATGTTCAAAGGCTGACCCTTCCAGGTGTTGACCACCACCCAAGGGGTAACTTTGGTTTCTGCTAGACCCATAACCATTTCTGGCGATAAATCAGACAAGTCAGCATCAGCCAGGATGACTCTACCCCGTCCTGGGGCGAAGGCATTTTTGAACAACTGTGAAAGTTGGTTGAGGACTTCCACTCGGTGCTTCTTAACTTCAGTGTTGGCTGAGAGCAAATGCCAAATCACCTGTTCGGACTCGTCAATAATTACTAGGGGTTCCTTCCAGTGGACAGCGTTAAATCTGGCTTGTCCATTTGGGTGTAAACTGTCCACACACAGCGCAAAACCCAGTAATATGCCAGTTTCGCTGTTTCTGACTTCGGTGATGTAGGGGATGCCTACCCTGTCAGCGATCGCCTGGGCTAACTGTACTCTGTGCGATAAAAGAATAACGGGCTGACCGTTGGCGATTGCCTCAGCTACTATCGGGGCAAAGGATTCGGTTTTACCTGAACCTTTAAAAGATTTGAGCAAAATCAGTTTAGCGGATTCTGGGATTAACAATTCTCCCAGGTAACGCTGATTAAGGACGAGTGCAGGTTGATAGGATAGTCGGTTATACTCTTTGACCTGCCATTTTTCTAAACTCAGTGCTAGTTTTATGATTTCATCAGCAATAGCCTTGCCCCTAGCAGCGATTAAATCATCAATGCCTTTTTCGGGGTAACTCCACTGTGTAACTAGGACTTGACAGCCGCAAGCCGTTAACAGCTTGGCGGTCTGGACAATGGCAACATTCACCCGTTGGATTGTTTCGGGCTTGGTGTCGTGGTCAAAGCAGATGATGAAGGGTCGCCCAAGGGTGGCGAAGTGTTGCAGCTCCGGAATTAGGTGTTTTTCTCCTGTGGGCTGTCCAAATTCATCTTTGGGATTGCGGTAGCCACTGTTTACCCCAGGCAGAGCGATCGCCGCATAGCCATTTGTCAGCAATGCCCCTGCTTTTTTGGCCCCTTCACAAATCACAACAGGGATGTTGTACTTCCATACCCAATGCCAGAAGCCTAATGCGCGATCTTCATCGCCGATCGGTTTTTCATATCGTGCGGCCACACTCTCCCAGGTGTAATCCGGTACTGCCAGGAAGAATGCCCGTGTAGGCACTCGTAGCGGGTGTTCGTACTTGATAAATTTATGAACTTTGTTCGCGTCGCGCCTGGGGCGATCCGGTTTCATCCCGCCCCACTGCATCTCTTTGTAATCGTTGAGTGGGTCAACGCCATTGCACCACCAATTGAGTCCTTCTATGTGGCGATACTTCTTCAGTATCCCGTCTCTGAGTCGTCCGTCGTTACGCCGGGGGACGTTTTGACCGTAGAACAGGTAATCGTAGGAAGCTGTACCTGATACGGAAATGACGTTTAATGCAATAATTCCAGGGTCAACAGCACTGGCTAACCATTCATTCCAGTGGTGCGCTTCTATGTCAGAGGGACGGGATATAATCTCGTACCTCTGTGTGACTTCAATCTGTTGAAGTACACAGTTATTATTTTTCACAGCTTTTTCCCTCAAATACGGTGGTTTTCAGTAGTTTGAGGGGTTTATCGCGCTGCTACATCTTATATCTACAAGATTTGCTGTTTTGCTTCTTGAAAATTTTTACTTATCAAAAAATTTGATAAATTTCGAGCAAAATTTGGCAGTGAAAATATAGAAATTTCCACAGCAACCCATATAATATGAGTAAGCAGCGCGGAACAATCTCTGTTGCCAATCATGTGGTCTTCAGCTTCCGACCTTAGTCCACTTTTTTGGTTCTTTAGAGATAAACCCCGCTTCTCAATACTTGAAATATTTAATTTTCTACATTGGGCAAAGCGTTCATAACTTAGTTGCGCTTTGTCCTTTTAATTTTTGTATCTTTTGTATATTCACCTCCGTTTTACGCTTCATTTCACTGCTTCCTGATTTTACAGAACTTCTGGCTGTCTTATATGTAACAAGACTGTAGCTTTTTACTTGAAATTATCCAACAAGAGTTGATGATTATTCAAGAAATTGAGGCTCTGCGCTGCACTATCCTTAGTTGTGCTGGGTCGGTCATTTTTTCTTCTCTCTTTCAGTTGGCAATGGTTCTACCTTCATATTGCGGACTCCTACTTCTATTAGGTATGCCGCTAGATTAGCAGTAGTTCGCCCTTGATTCTCAGCTAGTGCTTCAAGCTGGTCAAATACGGTATCAGGTAGCGTTACACTAAAACGCTTGGTCATGCATCATTTTTGCTTCAAAGTGCCTCCTAAATCATACGTTGTGATTCCTATTTAAGTTTAAACTGCTGCGGTATTGCTGTTAACTACATCTATTTTAAACTGACTCTACATCTAAATACCAGCAGAGTGCATCTATTTAGATGCTATAATAACTTTGTCAGCCAAAAGCAGTCACCCAACAAAGGCAATAGAAGCCAGAAAGTGATGTTTAGGCAAGCCTTGAACTGGATGTGTGGATTATTGGCACTTCAGCCGATAAATTCTCCAAAGCCAGGATAAATAAGACTTTTACCAACCATCAGAACCATGACAACCACATACACCAATGCCAAAAACTGGCTCGTTCAAGCAGAGTTGCTTGCCAATTCCGGGCTAACTGACCTTACAGGAGGTAAGGACGCAGGAGCAGGATATGGCAAGGCAATCATCGGTGATTTTTCCATCATGATGCCAGCCGCATACTCACTTGTTCGCAACCGCAACCTCATGCACCACGAAACCATCTCAAAAGATGGGGCATGGGTGCGGTATGTCGAAGGAACGCGGCTTGACTTAAAAGACGTTCAATTCTTCTGGGGCAGTGCAGCTCTAGCACAGGCTGATCACACCCTGCTACACGAAGATAAGTCCAAAAAAGCAGAACTGGCACTAGAAAGCATCCTTGCAGATTTGGCAGTTCTCAATATTCCCAATGGTGTCAAGCTTTCAATTAGTTTGAGCAACCACAACCCAGAACGCTGGGCAACTGAGATTAAACGCAGAGTATCGGGGACTCACACCTTTGAACATCTGCACCCACTTACTCGTTCCATTGTCAGCAAGACAGTTGAAATCAACGTTACTGGCATATACCCCGAAGGCTTTGGAAGCATTGCTCATTGTTTATTCGGTGAAGCGTCCCTAATTCTTGACCCCTCGGAATTGGCGATCGCTCTCGATATCGGTTCATCAACTTGGCTTGTAACCGTGTTCAACGGCAGCGGTGCAGTCATAGACCGCCATCTAATTGAGGGCGGAGCCGGTGAGTTGCACTCGATGATTGCAGAAGCCCTCGACAAGCGAAACGACCGAGTAAGTCTGCTGTCCAAGGATGTCAAGCACTCGCCTAGTCTCGTTAACCAAGGGATTCTAGAGGGCACTTTCACATACGGCGGCAACCACCTTACTGGCAAGAAGTTTGAAACCGAGTATAGCCAATGTCTTGACTCTTGGTGGAGTACCAGAATTGAGAAATTCGCCAATTTCGTGACTGCTGGTAATTATCTAGACCGCGCTAAATACCTTGTCGCCTGGGGTGGGGGTGTTTCCTTGCCAGTGGTGGATCAAAATCTTGCCTCTTTAGGTTTTCTGGTCTTGAAAAATCCCCAATTTATCAATGCATTGGGCTTGAAACTATTAAGTCAAATATCTCTAGGAGCCTAATTAATGAATTACGAATCTCGGCGTATAACTATCTCCTACTTAGCAGTAATTGAATTGTGCAAGATTTTTGATTTACCCCAAGATGCACCGACACAAGCACTTTCGGCAGGTGTAGAGAAACTGATTTTTCAACACGGTAATGTGCAAACATCACCAAAACCCGAAACAGCGCAATCTACACAGCCAAATAAATCTGCACTTAGCGCAATGGTCACTAATTTCAAAGGAGCAGCATGACCAAATCCACATTAAGGAACACGCTTTTTGGCATTGGTGCAACAGCCTTTGCTATTGCATTGGGCTACTTCGGAGTGCAGTACATGGGTAAAAACAATATGTTCATTATCGCCGCAACTGTGGGTGGTGCAGGGGCTATCAGCTATGTACTTCAAAAGCCAAAAGAGCAGCCAGCCTCGACACAACTGGAGCCAGAATTATCCAAAACAAAAAAGAGGTCTAAGAAGGTATGAGCAACCAAGAAACCATGCAGACACAACCATCATTAACAACAACCGAAATAATGACCATTCTTTTGGGTTGCGAACAGACTCTAAGGTTTGTCCAAGCATCACCAAATTACAAACAAATTGAAGGCTCCTCAAGGTTCAGCACATCGAATGATTTGCGTTTGGGTGATGCCATTCAAGCACTCTTAGAGATTCACGAAGCAATTTTAGATATCGAGTTTTATTCCCAAGTTGAGGGAGAAACTTATGCTAAATAGAGTCTATGACTCAACCCTACTAACCAATTCCAAGGTTTACCAAATTGATAGAACGCTGTACCAGTACCTCTTTAGAACAGGCACAATCCAGCATCCAAAGTATCACTTTCGCCCTCTATCTGGACAACGAAAGAAGGCTGATTTACTGCTCAATCACAAGGCATTAACTACTCGCTGTTATGAGGTGTCAGGGATGTCTACTAATGCTTCAGTTATTAGCTCTGAATCACTGCAATTATCAATTTTTTGAGGTGAATTATGAATAATCAACCACTGCCAGAATTGATTGCACAAGCCCAACAATTGCTAACCCAAATTAGGCAGCATCCACAATATCAAGTCTTACATTTTGACTGTGACGTAACTCTTGGGGATGTTAGCCAGTTTTTCAATACTCTGCAATGGTCAGCCACAGCTTCAACTGTGGACGTTTCAAGAGAAGGCTTTTTTCAGTAATGGGAGAGCGATCGCTTGAGATGGAAGGCAGGCGATCGCCCATCTGATGCATCAAGTACATCACACAATTAGGATTTTACCAGCATGACACTTGACTACAAAAATCCCAACCATTGGGGGCGTTCACCCCTGACCGATTCCGCCCTTAGACTACAGCAGTTCAAAGTAGAAAATCCTGAACAGTGGGCGGCAATGATAGAGGCGGATATCGAGGCACTTGACACACCATTAGAAGAGATTGAAGATTACCCACCTTTCACCGGGACGGAATTTCTAGCAACTCATTCAACCATCGATGACCATCCTTATGCAGCTGCATTTGGTCAATTCTTAGGCAACGGTATTGATGCTGACATTGCAAATATATTGGCATTTGGCTGCAACAGATTTGATTTAATCTCTGAAGATTTTGACGACCCCATAAGGCAATTAGCAACGAGAATTTATAGCCGATTTGAGGACATGGGTTACTGGGATGAAGTACCCCAAGATAACAGCGATATCAACTACGACAACATACCTTATTAGGAGTGTCAGCAATGGATTTTGCAATACGTAATCCGGTAGTTGGTCATAGTTCCCATATCGATGAGAAAGCGCAAACTTGGGGAGGATTTGAAGCTGATATTCTGGGCTATCTTTCAGACATCAACAAGCTCGAACAGTTTGCGGACTATGCCAATAATGCCCAAGAATTATCGGACAGATTAGAGCCATTTTTGGACAATGCCAAGGTCGTCTTTGAGGCGATGGAGAAGCTGACCAAGGGACAGGTAACTTGGACAGAATTAAGAAAGCAATACGGTTCTCATGTTGCAACTGCCATCGCCAAAATTCGCAAACTCAATTCAGAATTTGATTCTGAGATGAGTAAAATCGATGCCCAAGATAGAGCAGACCTATTGCGAATTGACCAAAAGCGTAAACACGCTTTAGCTGAAGTTGCTGCACAATTACACCAAGATTTACAGGCGGAATTGTGGAGACATGAAAACAAGATTAGCGGCATAGAAAATAGACAAACTGTGCAGGCTGAACGTCAAGCAATTACTACGGGATTGAGAGAGAAACGCCAACAACTTTTAGCCCGTGCAAGATTTGGTTCCAGAGCATTAGAACCGAACCAAACACCCCAGGAGGTAATACCAATTCAACACACTAGTTATGCACCATCATCGAGTGTTTCTGCAACAGGAACAGTAAGAGGTTGGGGTGCGATGTTGGGTAACTTGTGGAACAAATTGGGCGACAGATAAGTAATTGATTAATAAGGACTTGGCTGATGTTAGTTAGAAAAAGTGATTCATCAACTAACGTCAGCCCTTTTCTATATGAAGGGCTGGCACAAACACCACAACAATCTAAGCAACCAGAACAACCACAAGCATTACCAGAAAACAATCGAATTAGAACATTTAGACGTGCTGGTAATGCTTGTGAAATTGTCGCTGGCAGTTGCTTAAACAGTGCAGTAATTTTCACCTTTCATTTGTTGCAGGTTCACCCAGTTGGAATGTTCCTAGCAGTGGGTACTGCACACCTGTATTTTACTGCCACTGCAACGGGTGAAGGTTTTAACAATTTCGTCACTAATTTAATGACTGGTTGCAGTGCATCACTAGCTCTCTTGTGTGCGCTCAATGAACCTATTCGTGAGTGGAATGAATCGAGAATTTCTACTAGTACAGTTAAGACTTCTATTGAGTCGGTATATAAGCCAAAAACTGCTGATGATTCAAGTTGGATGGATGGTGCAGGAGTGACCATATTTCTAGTGATATTAATGTTTTTTCTATTTGGTGGTGGTAAGAATAAATGAATTATTTAAGTGAGAAACATAAAACTTTATCCGAGTCGCAACAATCGGGTTTCATGAAGTGGTTTGGTCAGTTGCCAATGGACAAGAAAGCTGTTGCCATTGGGCTTAGTTTGACTGTGGGAATTAGCTCTGCGGCGATGGCGTGGCAGGGAACGAGCAGCGACAGAATTTACTTCTGCATCAAAACCCCTTTGAAAACATTGGTATGTCAGGACAAGAATAACCGACCTTTCCGCATGACTCCCTTTTATTGGGAGCAGTGGAAGAATGATGGAATGCCCCCCCAAGTAGTACGTGACCCAGCGATGGGAGTAAACGGGCTGGTGAAAGCGACCAACCCATACAAGGCGTCTTGGGCGTTTGGGGGATTCCTGGGATTTGCGCTAGCTGGGTGGATGCTGAGGCACTGCCAGTATGAGGAGAAGCAGAGAGCCGTATTTGAAGACATTGCCCAAAAACGGGATGCTGCAAAAGCAGAAATGGCAGCACGTTCAGAGCTACTGGACAGTTACAAAGACGTTGCTATTAAAGAAGTAGAGTTACAAGCCGATTTGGATTTAATCGCCGGCGATCGCACTGTTGATATCCAAAAAGCAGAGATTTACGCCCACACGGAAATTGAAGTTACCCAAATGGAGGCATCTGACGCTATTTTTGAGGCGCAAACGGCGGGGATGAGTGAAGAACAAAAGGCAGAGTACATTAAGCATCTACGCGACACGAAAACGCCCTATCTACAAGGGAGTCAGACTCTACAGGGGACGATTGACCCCAACGATAAAGTGACTGGGGGAGAACAGCCGGCGTTCCGTCAGGTTGCCGAAGGCATCGCTTCACAGGAGAATAAAACGGCATGGGTACAGAATTTAATCAAACAAACTGCTCTTATATGGGGCAACCAAGGGGGTGGTAAATCTTGGCTGGCTCGTTATGTTGCAAAGAAGAAAAAAGAAGCTGGCTACCGTGTTGTTGTACTTGACCCTGATAGCAACCGCGCAGAATGGAAAGGAGTTGAGAGTTACCACTCCTGGTCGGATATTGAGCAGCAGATCCGCGATTACGTTAAGGAACTAGAAGAACGGCTAAAAACCTTCAACAATTCATCTTTAAGTGAAGACCAATGGCGACAAAAACTGTGGTCTGAGGGGAAAGCTTTATCTCTAATTTGTGAGGAGGCAACCACCTATGGAGATTTTATTAAAGATGAGGAATTATTGTCAAAATTCGGCAAGTTAGCACTCACTAAAAGCCGCAAACAAGAGATGCCCCTGACGGTGGTTGCTCACAACAATACTCAGGCGTGTTTGTTCGGCATTAAGAGTTTGCATAATCTCGTTTCTAAAATGCTTCAAGTTGAATGTTTGGCTCTTGTTGACCCAATTACACTACAGCCCAAATCAACGGGTAAAGCCAAGGTAAAACTCGATAGTTCTAACGAATGGCTTGATGTTCATCTGCCGACTATGACAGCTAAAATATCTGATTTTAACGATACTAGGCCAACAAAATCTCACCCAATTCCACCCATAGATAAAGCCACTTTAGAGCGCATTTATGAACTAGAAATCAATATCGGTAGCAAGGCAGAATCTAGCCCTACCCCATCCCTAACACCACTAGCCCAATCATTGCTGCAATACCTCCAGCGCACCGGAAGAACATCGGCAGTCATACAGGAGATACAGCCCAACTTTAAGGTAAAGGGTCAACGGTTCAGTTCGGAGGAATTGAAGCGACTGTTTAATGAGTTAGTTGAAAACAGTCTGGCCGTCTGGCTGGATGCTAATACTATCGAAATTGCCCAAAATCAGACAGACCTAGAGGACAGACAGAAGTAGACAGAATCCTTATATAACAAGGGACAGACGCGACAGACATCTAGACAGAAACTAGACAGGTTCACCCGCACAGAAGTTTTACAAACTAATCGGACAGACACTAGGAAAGCAAAAGCTTATGTGACTGGTATTACCCACAATGACACGAATTCCAGCTATCCAGAAGGCACACAAGCAATGAGGGAGGCCGGTACAATCCTCATTCAAAAATTCTCAGCTAATGGTAAAACACCACTGACCAGGGTCAAGATTATTCGCGGCTTGCTTGATGATAATGGCGAGGAGTTAAAAGAGGCAGAGCGCACACTGCCAAACTGGTTTAACCCAGAGGATATTTACAATCATTTCAACGGTAAGCCGATTTCTTTTGATAGTTAATTAATACGCTTGCTGAGGATCTTACTTGTTGAGAATTTCGCCTCAAAAAGCAATTTTATTTTTGCAACCCTTTCTTAGCAATATTTTCAGTTTGTGCATGGCGGCTTGTAGCAGCTTCGCTAGTTCTGTCCCAATTACTGAAACCGCGACCTCATTGGATGTAATTATTTTCTCTTCTCACGCCGATTTATTGAGTGAATACTTTTTTTTAAATATTTAAATATAAAAATACCAACAGTACCTCCTACAACAAGACCAATTGTATTCATTATGGTGGCGACTCTAGAATCACTAATAATTTCGTGAACTTGCACCCAAAAAGGAAGCCAGTCATCGGCACAAAATCTATATGTTTCAGCACATTCTTTTAGGTCTCTTAAACGACTGTATACATATTGTTGAGATATCCAAGAAAGACCCAAACCAATAAAAGTTCCGAGCAAACCTCCTAAGACTTCGCAACGGTTATTAATGAAATTACTAAACAGTTCTTCAAAAAAGTTTATATTAGCCTCTTCTTTTTCTTTGCTCATATATCCTCCTTTTTTTAGTCTGTAATTCTTTTTGTATTTTTCTTCCCAAGTTCATAATTATGATGCCTATATTTAACTCACGGGCATTTCTTGGCTTTCATTATCTGTAGCCTACAGTCGATATCACGAGCTTGATAGAAACGATTTATCAACCAGGAGTATAGAGGATATCTTACAAAATAGAAGTTCCACAAGAACTGCAATCGCTCTTGAAGTTTAATCGGTGATAAGCTAATAAATAACTATGTGTAATAATAACAATGTTCCACTGAGCCTGATACTCAAATTTATTCTTTGACTACCTGAATATTGTTCAGCCTAAAGAAGCCACCGTGTGCATCACCTAAAAACTCGGCTTGAGCAGTAATTATATTATTAGTTGAAAAATTCGGGCTAGATTGAATAGTAAATGCTTTGACTTTATCTCCTGTCTGAGCAAAATTTCCACCTGTTATATTTTTACTTTCTAAAATTTCTAACTCTAAATACCATTTATCCTGAAATTCTTTAGATTGTTCGATATGCAAAACCTTTGCTTTTATTTCACTTTGGTTAGGTGCTGCCATTATCCCTTGTAACTTCGATGTCATAAAATGTTTTCCCCCTAAAATTTCCACCGTAATATCATGTCTGCCAGAGTTAAGCGAAGTGGCATTTATAGCAAATCCTGATAATCCAATAGCAAAAGCAACAGTAAATAATAACCACTGTAGGATTTTACTCATATTACTTACCACTCTAATTTATCTAAGGTTGCTGAATAAAAACATTATTAATTCAGCAACCTCATGGGTGTAATGTTTTCAGTTCAGGATATTGAATTTATATCCTTTTTACTACCTTGCTTGCTGAAGCATGACGAAGGCATTACTGACAGTGGTTTTCAAGTCATTGATTACGGTAGCAGCAACTTCCAAACTAATTACGAATGCTGATGCAAGGGACGATTACAAGACAAAAGGGATTAACGAGTTACAGGTATCTTAGGAGCGTGTAGTACCCCAGACTTGATATCTACAGTAATGTTATCTCCTTTGCGTTGGATCTCAGTGAGCGCAATCTCTGAATCAGAACCATCGTATGCTTTACTGCTAGGTGTAGTGCTGTCTGTAAAAGAACTGTTCATACCACAAGGGAATGGATCGTTAGCATCTCCACGGTTCGCACCTTTATTCAGGTCTAGCTTGCCATCACACTGTTCAATATCAACTAGGTAGTGAGTATCGTTGGTATTACCAGTTTTGTTTTCATCTATATGCTCAATGATTAGACCTTCACCTAGCAAGTAGCCATCAAACCCTTTTTTCTGACGATTTGAAAGTAGGAAATATTCCTTACTGTTAATCTCTTTGATTGGCAGTTTGTAGATTTGTCCATCATTAGTAGCATAGGGTTTAATAGTGACATTTTGTTGGCTATTGAAGATTGTTACGGGTTTTACCCATCCGAGTTTAACTTTACAATAAGCAGTTGGGTGGGCTGGTGTTTGTCCACCATTATTCCAACTTCCAGCAGCCATCAAATCCCAATCACCAGTACCAGATGAACTGTAGTCAGTGTCATACAAATCTGGTAATCCAAATACGTGTCCTAATTCATGACAAAATACACCAATTTTTCCGTCTTCAGGTTCAATGCTGTAGCTTTGAACCTTTACGCCATCTACAGTTTTTGGTGAAATTTCCCACTTGTGCGACCAGATGTTATTTTTGTCACCAGTAACTTCTGCGCCAGAACCCGCATGAACAATGAATAGAGCATCTACAATTCCATCGCCATCATTGTCGTAGTTGGCGAAATTTACAAATGGGTCTGCTAAATCCACTAAATCTTCCACTAGCTTTTGAGAATTTTGTGGATAAAAACCCGTGCCAAAATCATTGTTGGTGTAATAGGAGTATGGTCTTGGAGCGCGATACCAACCATTTGTAGCTCCTCCCTGACCGCTTACTTCACCAGTTACCGTCAGTTTGTGATAAGAAGCTTCCCAGTAAAAATCTTTCAAGCTCACCGTGCCGTCGTTGCTGCTAGAAAACAGCATATCTGCATAGTGTTTTTGGTTTTGAGTAGCCTTATTGTCTGAGAAGTCTACCAAAAGCACTAAAGCTCTTCTTGTACCAACAACTGGAGCCAGTTGTCCAGTTGTCGTATGGATGCGTTTGCGTCTACTGCTAATTAAGCTGAAAGTTCGTAAATCAAGAACATCAATTGTTGCTGCTTCAGGCAATCCGTCTCCAGCTTGCAATAATTCTTTAGTGCGGAGAAATCTGGCTCGGAGTTCTGGTGAAGCGGCAACTAAGTAACAGTTATCTTTTGAAAACATAAATCGAAACCTGCCATTTTTTTCAAAAAGAGTGAAAAGCTAAAACAGTTGAAAATTCAGAAATGTTATCGAAAATCTGTGATAATATCTGGCACTTCATTTTTGACTAAAGAGCAAAAAGCTAAAGTCAAGTACCACAGTCTCAAGGATTTCAAAAATTTGCCCAGATGCAGGCTCAATAGGCGGAACTATCGACTGAATATAGAGATTTTTGTAAATTCTCGACCTAGAAGGCATCGCTGCTGTTCAATTCTTATCAATTATTGGATTAGAGTTAATCTATTGGAATAAATTCCTGACTATTAAAACTAGGAATTACATAACAATACTGATTAACTCAAAAAAAGACAACTCTGGAATTTATCACTCCTGCAAATTGCCGGATTACGGGCTAATTTGCTTACATTGATGCTGTCTTAAAGAAAAATATAGAACCAACAGCTTACACTACTACAATTTCGTGCAATATCAAAGAAACTCCCTACCATTTATTAGCAGCATTGCTATAAATCATTACTCAGTTATACGCTTAAATAATTATTACCTACTCTCTCAATAGGAGTATTTATTACTAAAGCCAGTATATAGCTGTTTTATACATTCGCCCCTGTAAAACTTTACTTTATATAACTGTTTTGAGCGAGATTTACCTAAATGTTGAGGATAAGTGATGAAAGCTTCATATAACATTTTTTTTAGCTATTAATGGCTATTTATTCTAATTTAATTCAATAAAAACTCATAGTTTTATAAATTACTTATTAGTCCTAAGCTCTATCTTAAGGTATAGGAATTTTTAAATAATAATACTTAGTTAGTTCTGAAGCTAACTCTAGATTTTTAGTCGTAGGGGAAGAACTAAGTATTCCTCAAGAACTCATACGACAGGGAAGATTAGATGGGTTGTGGAATGAAGAATTTAAAAAATACATCCGTGCTGCAATTATTGGTCAAAATGCTGCCAATGAACCTAGTTTTGAATGGACTGTTAGGAAAGCTATTGATTGCCGTGAAATTGGTTTTAATGATGCTTCTCAAGCAATCATTTACTTAACCTCTCACGATGTTGAAGGTTTTCGCAACTAACATTTTCGTAATTTGGGGTAGACTGCCGTGTAGACGTTGGTGCAGACTGCCGTTAATGGTTGACCTGGGGTGAAAATCTTGGATTTGGGCTGCTAGGCAGCGTTGATATCACGCTAGGGTCATTGATATCAATTTCTTTTAAATCTGGTGTGACATCCGGCTTTCATAGTGCATTCCTCCACTGAGTGAACCCAATTAAGTAAAACTTATCAATCAACGAGAGAATGAGGGTTGTGGGCGGTGCGATTGATAAGCCTGGGTTAAGTGTGTGAAGTCGTTGACGAAAGAATAAGCTTTTCTGGGATAATGGGATGTAATAGTAGGTTTCTACTCATCATACACCTGAGCCGGGAAATGAGAACGCTGACAGAGTTGGTGGAAGAATGGTTGGACGTGCATCACGGTAAAACTAGGGCATCTTATCAAAATACCATTCACAAGTTTCTAAGTTTTACTTCGGTGGACGCGATCGCTGATATTCAGATCCGTCACGTTCGGGATTGGTTAGATTCTCTGCAAGAGGCTCCGACAACTAAGGTCAAGCATCTTAATATTCTCAAGGCGTTTTTTTCCTATGTGACCAGTATGGAGAAACCGCCCCTGACTCGCAGTCCGATTCCCAAACAGTTCAAGCTGCCCAAGCCGAAGGATACTTTGGTTGAGCGCATCCTTGCGCCAGAAGATGTGGATGCGATGATTGCGGCGACGACCGACAAGCGCAATCGGTTAATTTTAAAGACTCTTTATTTAACTGGGATTCGGGTTTCTGAGTTGTGTGGGTTGCGTTGGAAAGATGCGATTGCTTCTCGCGGTGGTGGTGGGCAGATTAATGTTTACGGCAAGGGTGGGCGTACTCGTAGAGTTCACGTTCCCCAGGAGCTATGGCTGGAGTTAATGTCACTGCGCGGTGAGGCGTTGAAGGATGCGCCTGTGTTTGCCAGTGCGACGGGTAGACCCTTGGCCCCTTCTCATATTGACCGGGTGGTGAAGCGGGCGGCGGCAGCAGCAGAATTAGAAAATGCCATGAATGTTTCAGCGCATTGGTTTAGGCATAGTCATGCTACCCACGCATTAGATGAAGGTGTTCCAGTGCATTTGGTTCAGGCTACTTTAGGGCATACAAGTTTGGATACTACGAGTAAATATCTGCACGTAAGCCCTGATAGGAGTTCTGGGGAGGTTTTAGTTAAGCGATGGTCTGAGCCGTTTTAATGTTAAGTAATATTTCGTCAATGGTATCAGGATCTCGGCTCAATGCCTAATTCAGTTCCTCTAAAATTCTAAACCTGATGTAATTGATACCTAAAACACCAACTGAGTTATCGGTTCCTGTTACGTATTCAAAGGGTGAGCCTTGCTGCATCTGAATGTGATACCACTGAAGACCCATAAAATACCGCATAGTCCACTTTCCGGTCTCATTATCGTCTGCACTCGACTCCATCGGAATCCATCCCCAGCCAGGAACATAAAACTCTACCCACACATGGTTAAAATCAGGCTCAATAGGAACGTTTCTACTTTCAGGATTTACCTTGTAGTAAGGGACTTTATAACGCCCGGCTTTCCGGCAGGCAATCCCATTCAAACGCATTAAGGCCATCAGAACGCCCAAATATTCACCGCAAGAACCGTTTCCTCTCTTTAACACCACATCAGGAGAGTCAGTCCCTCCCTCCATACGGTATGTCAATTGTTCATAGACGTAATTCCTAATCTTCAATACTCGATCGAGGATATTGGTCGCTCCTTTGGTTGCCTCCCGTGCTGCCTTTTTGACGATAGGCGTATGCATAGCAAGATTATCGTCGTCCTTGAGATATCTGTCTTTCATGTCATCGGGCAACTCTAAATGCTCATCCACATCTGCTGGAGTCAGATTATATTTAATGGCATGAACCTTAAGGAGTGCCTTCCAGCCAAATACATGCCGGTCTCTGAGATTTAACCGCTTGAATTTGAACACAGCATACTTTTGATCGTCCTCTTGCTGAATTGTGAAGTCTTTCCCAATCGAATGAATCTCGACCACCTCCTGACGTTCAGTCGCGTTAGGTAAGCTCATCCACCACTCAAAAGGTTCATCAATATCTTGTGCATCCCTAATCGGGTCGATTTCTTCCATATAGGAGGCTTCAATTAAGTAACCTCTTGACATTGTGTAGTGTTTGTTTTCATTGTGCTGGAATAGCAACCGATGAATGAAGTTTCTCGATTTTTTCTTCATCACTAAATCGAGGGTTTCACCTGCCCCATCATCTTTGATGACAGCTTCCTCATTTGAGTAGCCGACATATAACTGATCTTTCGAGAACGCAATCCCTTTTGGGGATTCAAACGGAACCAGAAAGTTGTATTTGACTTTGCCTGTATTGGGGTCTAGACAGTAAATTGTTTGCTCAGCACTATCACAAACCCACAAATGACCGTCATGAAAGGTAATGTCATCAACGTCAGCCCCTGGTGAATCATATTCTCGAATGGGTTGAGGTGTTCCTGCCGATTGGGTATTTTCAAATACATAGATTCTATTGGTGGTGGTAACCACATAGACTTCTGTTTTTGTGACAACCACACCTGAAACTCTGGGGTTGAGAACCGCAAACACCTCTGGTTCAGATGAGAAATCATCTTGAATTCTCAACACTCGTTTGTTTTTGGTGTACCAAATTTGATGATGATAGTAATCTAATCCTGACGCATACCGAAAATAGTCTGTTTGTCCGGAATTAATGATGGTCGTGTTATTGCTGCTGTCAACAGTAGCAATATATCCTTTATCGCCATCCAGAATCAGAAACTGATCCTCTTTATAAGCAGCCAGCCCTTGCAAATTCCCAAAGCAACAAGGTCTGATGATAGAAGCGATCGAGTTCATAATTCTCTCTTTGATTTAAAAGTTTTTTCATGATGGTTTGATCTGCAAATGACCAATTTCCTTTAAACATCGACCCCATAGCCTTCATTATTAAATTGAATTTATTAATTTTTAACTAAAGTTGGAGTCATGGCTAATCTATTTGCGTTTGGCTTGATTACTGCTACTAAATCGTTTAAACGTTGATCACCTCCATTATTGAGGTAATCTTCCGCAGAGTGAACGCCAACACCCAGAGCAGCAAAAAAATCTTTGTTTCCAATCTGAGGATTATATAAGGAAAAAGTAATTGACATCCATTGATTAGAGGAATTTGTATTCATTGAAAAAAATCCTCTAACTAAATCCACCTCTCTGATGAAAGAGATTCCAGTCAAACGCATACTTCTTAAGAGTGAGATTGCAATGTCAACCGTACTTCGATTTTTAGATGGTATATTGTGTTAGTTCATTCATAAATATTCAATACTACTTCAGTGTTTGCCCATCAGTCTAGTTAAGAATTTTCACATCTGCCGTTAACAAAGGACAATCATAAAAAGGCTGTACCGTAATTCTTAGCTAATTACTTTCTCCAAACTGTCGGTGAGATAATTTTAGCTGATTGATCATCTAAATAGAAATCGTAAACAGGTTCTCCTGATAATTCACAGCGAAGTGGCTCAATAATTTTAGTGAACGGATTCCAAACTGCTGTTACAGTTCGTTTTGCTTTCTTTCTTTGCAATTCACACTGAATATGTACGGTAGGTAGATGAATAATCATTGCACTGTGTAACCAAGCTTCTACACTCATTGCATAACGCTCTTGGATATCTAACAATTTTCTTTCTAACTCTCTATTAGTGGCTTCAATTCGTGCTATTTCCTTATCTTTATCATCACCCTCTAAATGTTTTGACTCAATTTTGTGGCGAATTTCTGAGCTAATGGTGTTGTAATAAGCCTTGAGCCTTTCTTCATCTCTGGCTTTTGCTCTTGCTAATTTAGCCTGCCAATTCTCTAGAGATGTTCCAACCAATATTGCACTTTGATGTTCAATTAACTTCAACAACTCATCAATAGGTATAGATAATGGGGTTTCTTGATCATCGACAGAGATTCTGTCTGACTCCCAAAACAAAGCATCACCAATTTCTACTGGTGTCACTCCTGTTAGTTCATTGATAATGAATGAAACTAAACCAATCCTTTTTTCATCCGCATTCGCTGTATAAGCCACATTACACAAGATGTAACGAGTGGTTGATGGTTTAGCATCTAAAAAACGAATTAAACCATTTTGGACTACAAATTTATCTGTTACAGTCTTTTCAAAACCTGTAGTTTTTAAATAGCCATCAAATTTAACGCCCAAGGCGGTAATAAGTCCTTTAGTAGCTAATAGGTCAGATAACTTATTTAATACTTCTGAATGATAAGTTACAAAAACACTTTGAGGTACATCAGCTTTAGTAGTAAATGTAACTTCTTCGGGTAGAGAAAGTAATGATGCTATATTTTCAGTTAATAACGCATTTAAAATGTGTTCACTAGCGGGTTCTGCTATTCCGTCATGCAGAGAAACAATTTTTTCTAAGGTAGCAATAATTGGGTCGGAAATCATATCTAATTAAATCAATTTCTCAAGCTTCAAAATCTTCGCCAAAAATCTGCTCATCGAGTTCTTGAATTTGCTGATACTGGTTTTTGGCTTTCAACAAATTATCTGCTAATTGCTCGAAGGCTGTATCTAATTCGGGTTTGACCTGATGCTTGAGCCAGATATCCATAACAATTTCACTAAAGTCAAATTCATCATCCACGTTACCTAAAATTGTTTCAATTTCTCCAACGACAAGTTCAAACATATTAATTTTGTCGTGCAATATCCGCAGAATATATTCTTCGATACTGCCCTTGAGACAAAAGTTAAAAATAAAAACATCCTGGGTTTGTCCGATGCGGTGGATACGACCAATGCGCTGTTCTATTTTCATTGGGTTCCAGGGGAGGTCATAATTAACGATGGCATTGGCAAACTGAATGTTACGACCTTCCCCGCCTGTTTCGGATGCCAGCAATACAGAAACCTGATCCCGAAATGCGGCTATAGCCTCATCTTTCTGCTTAAGGGACATTCCACCCTGAAATTCCGCAAAGGGGATATTTGCAGCTTGTAGAGTTTGGGCTAAATAAGTGCTAGTTGCTTTATGGGTTGTAAAGACCAAAGTTTTCTGGCGAGATTTTAAAAGCATTTCTACCAAAGCTTTTGCTTTCTCGACCTGCTTGACTTGGGTAGCCCGTCTTGCCAAAGACTTGAGTTGTTCATCATCAGGCAAGCGAAGAGTCAATTGCTTGAGGGAATCAGCCAAAGCACCAGGGGATGAACCAGCACGCATCAGCAAATTGGTACGGGAGAGTCTATCTAGCGAATATTCTTCTCTCCGCAGATACTCACTCAAGTCATGATAAAGTTTCTCCTCGCCGTCAGCCGGGGTAACGGTAATTGTGGTGGCGAAGCGTTTGGGCAATTTGACATCTACTAGGGCGCGGGTATTTCGTACCATCACTTCCCGCATCAGAGAGCGTAACTTTTCGGGATTTTTCGGGACTCTTCCATTCCTAGAATCGACATATTCTTTTTTAAAGGCGGCTTCTGTTTGTAGCAGTCCTGGTTTGAGGAGGGTGAGCAGATTAAACAGTTCCACAAGGGAGTTCTGCACTGGTGTAGCGGTGAGCATAAGGATAAACCGCTTATTGAGGGCATTGACCAGCTTCCAGTTTAGGGTTGTGCGATTTTTCAGGTGGTGGGCTTCATCAACAACAACCAAGTCCCAAGTGCGACTGGTGACATGAGGATAATGTTTAGCAGACTTAGCTGTGTTTAATGAAGCGATAATTCGCTTATTATCTGTCCAGAAAGAGTCTATAGGTTGTTGGGGGTCACGGTTATCTGTGGTGATAGTAGAAATATTAAATTTATCGCTTAACTCTGATTGCCATTGAGAAACTAGGGATGCGGGAGTTAGCACCAGCATGGACTGTACCATACCCCTAGCTAAGTATTCGGCTATGATTAGTCCCGCCTCAATGGTTTTGCCTAATCCTACTTCATCCGCTAGTAATGCACGTCCACCCAGTTGTCTAAGTACCTTTCGGGCTGTTTCAATCTGATACCAGTATTTGTCAATAGCGGTTAGCGTGGGCAGGCAAATTAGCTGATCGTAGTCTGCCATTACCGAGAGGCTAAACAGGTCTAAACGCGCTTCGTAGAAGTTAATAGGGTCATATCTACCTGCTTTGAGAGCTTCTAAGGCAGTAGAAGAATTGAATTTGAATGTATAGTTTTTCTCCATAATGCACCGCACCCCAGAAAGCTACTTTTGACCACTCACCGCACACCATAAAGCTAGCTTCCCGCCAAGAAAATTATTGTCGAGACGGGAAGCTTTGGCACTCACTCCAGCCCTAAATGGAGTTTGAGAGCAGCATCTACTAATTGCATCAACTCTTCATTTAAACTATTTACCACCTCTGACACAATCCTTTGCTTAGAAATTGTTCGTACCTGCTGCGCCTGTACTTTGGAAGCTAATGGTAA
>NZ_JACJTU010000076.1 GCF_014698835.1 Nostoc paludosum FACHB-159
TATGCTTACTTGACTTTTACCTTTGAATCTAAATTACTCATGTATTAAAAAATTGTTAGTCATTGAGGTTATGTGAATACTTTTTTTTCACTTGTGAGAAATCCGGGCATAGAGTTGCAGCAGGAGCATCATCAAATCGCAGAAATCGACATTATCGTCTACGATGAGTACTTGCAGCCTTTGGAGGGCTGCAAGATTATTAAGAAATCTATTACTTGGATACATAGCTACTTCAATTGAGATTTCATGTGCAACAAGTGCTAAAAACCCCTCAGTAATTCCCTCAAAGAGTGAACTGGTAGAGGGCAAGAATGTAGCATCCTTTCCCCTACAGCATGACAATGTGCTGTTTCATTTCGTGGTTTATTTGGTTAATTACGACATGAAAAGTTAGGTAAATGGGAATGAAGAAGAAATTTATAGTGTGAAGTATAAAGTGGGTAAAAAGCTATTTATCTTCATACCGCAGATTCTGTTCAGTACTATGAGTCTTAATTAGCCTGATTTTTTGCTTTTATCTTGGCTGTAATCTCTTTGTACTTCAATTTGAAGTGCGGAGTGTGGGTTTTAACAAAATAGAGTTTTCGTAAATGCA
The DNA here is from genome assembly GCF_014698835.1 of Nostoc paludosum FACHB-159. GTDB lineage: Bacteria > Cyanobacteriota > Cyanobacteriia > Cyanobacteriales > Nostocaceae > Nostoc > Nostoc paludosum. Next base: position 596 of record NZ_JACJTU010000076.1, read on the forward strand.
AAATTAATTAACCCGCAAAAGGAATATCACCCCTGATATTCTAGGGTAATTATCGCTCGCAACTTCAAGTTAAATCGTGAGCATCCCAATTTTTCAATCAATACCTGAAAATGTATTGCTATGGAGATAGTGTGTCCTTGTAATTCCTCGAATTTTCCATCCAGTTTTATAGCTTGTGAGCATTTAGAAAAATTAACTATAAATTACTACTTTATAATTAGCTTCTATACATTTATCCAAAGGTTGATTTTTTAAATATAAATGTCTTGCCGTTCTTCTTAACTCCTCATTAATATTAAGATTTAGTTTTTTCTCTCTTGTAATTGTTAAAATGTAGTTAAGCTTATGCAATTAAGACAAAGTTATGGTTGGAAGTAAAAATTTTGATGATACATTAGCTGCCATCGAGTTAAATGCAGCCCGAAAATTAAACTGGGATTATAATCAGTTCAAAGACTATTTTAGTTTTACAGTAAACAAGGAAGCTATTGAGATAGTCCTCAAAAATAAAATTGACGAATCTCAGTTGAAAAATTTAAAGGAAGCTTTGTTAGATTATGGTTTTCAGTACAAAAAAACCGTCGATGATTTGCTCTTAGTTTTTGAGCAAGATGTTGAATTAAGACAAAGCAATATTATAGATTGCTAGGAATACTGCACTAGCCAGTAATTAGCAATCATGAATGATGTACACTAGGATAAATGAAAATTTTTTGTTATTTGTGATTAGTTGTTTGTCCACTTGCTTTTTCAATTAAGGAGGCAGGGGACGTTCGCGTAGCGTCTCCGAAGGAGAAGGCAGCTTTGCTGGAGTGAATTGCCATAATTAAATTTTCGGCGTTGCATAAATGCGGGATGAATTAAGATTTTTGACGAAGGCTAAAGGTAGATTCTTTGCGCCTTTGCGCCTTTGCGTGAGGTAAAAATCATCCCTAGATTCAGCAATGCCAAATTTTCAATCAGTCTCAGTAAACTAAGATTGAGTGGTTTGAGTAAACAATCCTCAAACCCCATCTCCAAAATTTAGGCAAGACTATCGGTCATCTGGGTTGTGACGCGCATAGACATTGAACGGCTTGTCGCTAGACATTGCTATTTGGGTGATTGTTATTGTCTGCCTATTGGAGAGTCGAACTCGTCATTGCAGACATGGTATTTTTTCGACTCTCCAGGTGATTGTTATTGTCTGGTTATTGGAGATTAGTAATTAGGTAGTCGAAGTAAGTGCTAACAACGCTTGCATCTTCTCCAGATAACATGGAGGTAGTGATGTTCTTCATAGCACGGACACTTTCAGCAACGGCATCAATTGGGGTGCCGAGAGATTTGTACATTTGGCGAACACCAACAATCCCGATCTCTTGAATTGGTGTAATATCTCCAGCTGCTACGCTGTAAGTAATCAACCGTAGGTAGTAATCCATATCCCGCAGGCAAGTGGCAGTCATATTTTCGCCGTAGGCATTGCCACCTGGAGTAACAAGGTATGGAAACCTCTGAAACAGTTGCTTTCCAGCTTGCTTAATAATACGATCGCGGCTTTGAGTTAAAGCTTGCACAAGTTGTAGACGGCGCTGACTGGTCTTAACAAAGATATCGATCTGCTCTAGTTCTCCTGGAGTCAGATAGCGAACCTCTGCATCTGCATTTAGAATTATTTTGGTAATAATACTCATTCACGAACTCCTGAAAGATTTAAATTATGTCTAAAATGCGTTACGCGATCGCATATCAGGACTGCTGTAATGAACAGCATCCCTTCGCCTACAGCATGACAAGGCGCTGTTTCATTTCTAGGTTGATTTGATTAACTACGACATGAAAAATAATCTTTAATATCTAGCGATGAGCAGTGCCGTCGATCTAAAGGCACTGCCCACCAATAGCAAATTTATGATCCGGTCTTAGCTAAAGAAATAATTGGCAGACTCTAAGAGATCGTTGTGCGTTCTTCCATCAGGCATTTTTGCCCCCCTGAGATTAGCGCCGCTGAAATTGGCTCCTTTTAGTCCAGCCCAGTTGAGATTAGCACTGCTTAAATCTGAACAGCTCAAGTCTGCGTTATTCAAATAGGCCCCAGTCAAATCTACCCCACTCAAATTTGCTTTAGCTAAATTTATTCCTCTCCAGTCTGCCTGTCTAAAATTTCTTTCTCCGGCCGCATATCGTCTTAAAACTTCATTGGCATCCATATTGGTTGCCTCGCAACGTGTAGCGTTGTCGCTGTTTATGTTTATATTATAACTCACAATGTGTCATTGTGACATCATCCAGTTTACTCTTTGCGATCGCATCTTGTTAGGTTATGTTGCAAAAACAGGTACACCATCGGGTCAAATTTTTAGAGTTCCATTTAAGTCAATCATCTGTTCTGTAATATTTTTGGCGACACAACGATCTTATTTGCTTCTTCAACTGCGCCACTAAGTGCTTGATCGGCTGTTTCATAACAACCAAACAAGCATGAGTCAAAGTCTGCAATAGGGGATGGGTTGCACTGTAATACGTTATCGATAGCGATCGCGTAAGAATACTTCTTTTGATCTAAAGGGTGGGGATGTACTGCCACATACCACTGTATAGTAATTCCCAACTCAGATTTAGTCCCATCTTTTTCTAGAATTGGTTTGTCCATTGTTGCCTCGACTCCTTATGGCTTTAGCTGATAAGCACTAAGGTACTTTAGTTATATAGCGGAAAGCAAAGCGTCTGTGTGAGAGAATCGCTATCAAATTGGCCAGCAAACAGATACTTCCTAGCCCCAATAAAATGTATGTGGGAGCCATGACTACTCCGATGGTGAACCAAGCAAATACGTGCAGTATCATCAATAGAGCAAAGAAACTAGCAATGAAAGCAGTTTGCCAGATCTCAATAGTCGGACGACCCAAAAGTGTAAAAATTATTGTTGATGAGGTCGCAAGTAGATTCGCTGGAATTAAAAAGGCACAAATTCCAATGCAGTAAGTACTTGAGAATTCAATTAAGTTGTTAAAGTCGAGCATTAATTTACCAATATTGATTTGGATTCAAGTTGCGATCGCCCATTACCATCATGGGCTAAGGCTGCCATTCCGTGTTCTGAAGCACGTAACTCTTTATCAGAGATTTCTGGCTCCTTGGTATAAACTGAACTCAACAAGATATTTAAAACTCCACTTTCTTCAGCTTGACTAACGGCGCGGTGGGTAATCAGTTCGCCCACATTGAGAATTACGTTGTCTTCTGGGTCAAGAATGACACGAGTAACTGGACGACCCAATGCTTGGTCAATCCGTTGCTTCTTCATTGCCCGTGTGCTGCGTCCTTGTAGCTTTTGAGACTGCTTTTTCAAGGTGTGCCAGAAACTGTTGAGGTTCTTTTGGGCGATGCTTGCTCCGTCGCGCAGTTGAACTTTGGTTTCTAACCAAGTGTCACTGGCGCTAGAACGGGCTGCGGTTGCCAAATCTAAACCAGTAGCATTTAGTAATTCTGCTTCTTTACCGTAAGTCTGGGCACGATTAATAACGGATTCGGTCACAATTTGCCCAGATGCCGCAATAATTAAGCCATCGTTAGCCCGTACTGTTTGCAAGACTCTGCGCCCTTTTGCCGCTACGTGTGCAGCCGCCCCATCAACTGAATGACGTAAATTAGCGACGGTACTGTGAGTTGCGCTCTCAATTCGATTGCTAGTAGATTCTGCTGCTGCTTGCAGGTTGCGGCTGATATTTGCAGTTAGACTGCCACCTGTGGCTCGATAGAGTTGATCGAGGATACCCATGCGATCGGCGGCTTCTGCATCGACTAGGGTAACTTCTTGCCCTTGTAGTAGCAATACATTCCCATCTGGAGCCAGTACATCCTGCTCAACGTGCTTACCAATCACATATACCTTTTGCTCCGTAGGGTCAACCAGATTATTTGTCAGCGAAGCAGTCGCATCTCGATTCAGGTCTTGCAGTTTGCTGTTAGTAACATCAGTTGCGGCTTGCAATTGCTCACCTGCATTCTGGCTTGCTTCCTGTAGACTACGGTTCACGTTCTCTACCGAGCTTTGCACTCGCTCATTCACCGTTTGAACTGCTGTTTGCAATCTGCGGTTAGCAGTCTCCGCGGAGTTTTGGAATTTATCGTCAGTTGCGTTAACGGCTCCTCGGATACCACCGACCTGTTCTGCCATCATTTGAGCAGTTTCTGGAGGCACAAAAGCAACATCGACACCAATTTTCAACGTTTCGGGAGCAGGAACAAACGATCGCCCAGAGTAAGCATCGGCAAACACACCACCGGAAACTTCGTATCCTTCCACCAGTCCACTATGCTCATCAAAGAACAAATCAACCAGTCCGCCAAGATCGAGTCCCTCTGTGGTAAGAATTCTCGTGCCTCTCAGGACGATATTCTGACGCAAGATCTCTTTAATTGCTGGAACACGATGTGCCTCAACAACAGATTCTTTCGAGTTAACAACGATCGCATCTAACCCGATAGCTTGCACCTCTTGTAAAGGAATCACTTTTGCATCCCGAAACAGTCCCTTCTCTTTTACCAGGAAGCCCAAAAGTTGATTGCGTTTCTGATCGAAAATTAAATCTTTAATTCGCTCAATTTTTTTACCCGCGTCGTATGTAACGACCACTTTATCGATAATATCACTACCTTTACGCATTTCTTCCTTGCAGTTTTTATTGATTGTGTTGTCCAGTGACTTGTTCGTTCGTTGGCTGACTTTTTAGCTGAAAAAATCGTCCCTCTCGTCCAAAACCAGGAACAATATTCATCACACCAAAGTATTCGTAGAGTACTCCGAAGATGGCGATAATGATAATGAGAATGGTGATGTTTGCTCCAGTATGAGAGCGATGTCCTACGAGTCTTGCCATTTTTTCCTTTTATTTCTTTTATTTATTGTTGTTTTTATAGCTAAACTTGCTGTCAATCTTAGACAAGATTATTTCCAAAAAGAATATAATTCATCCTATTTCTCGGAATATACCTTCGCTCACTTTGTTTTTTAACAAAAAATTCACAAGATATACTTCTAAAGATAGATATTTGATTTAGTTAATTTCAAGTTATTGAATCTATTTTTTAAAATAAATATTTTTAACCCTAGCTATATTGTAGTACTAAAAGATTTTTTTATTTAATTTGCTTGTACGCTATTGTGAAAAAGTTAATTTTGTAGTACACAATACACATTTTTTACGCTATTCAAACTTTTACTTGGAGGGTGTTTGAAAAGTCTAAATTAATAAATGAAAAAGAGAGGGAAAGGGGAAAGGGGAAAGGAACCAGCAATTTCAAAACAGGGGTTTCAAGGTATGGAGTCGGCAATTTTTATCGCACTATGTATCTCCTCAATCTTCTTTGGTGATTAGAAATCGCACGCCAGTTGCTACCCTGCGGGTTCTCCGAAGGAGTACAAGTCGGGCATTGCCCGCCCAACGCACTGGCTCGGCTATACAGACAAAACCCACAGAGGTGGGTTTGAAACCCTTAATTTTTAGTTAGTCCGCGCAGGCGGACTTTGCCTCTGTAGTAGCGAATTATATTCGCCCAAAACTAAAAGTAACGTGAAGATATTTTTTAATCAGTATTAATATCACGAACTCTTATGATTTTAGAAGTTTGAGGTGTGAGAATTAAAGACAAATGTTCATAGATTTTTTGCGGAGGATTTCTTAAATCCCAAACTATTCCCAACCATGAAAGTAGCTTCAGAATGTAATGGGTAACATCTATTTCCCACCAGTAAAAACCTTGCCGTTCTGAAGCAGGATAATAATGATGATTATTATGCCAACCTTCGCCGAGAGTTATAAGAGCTAAAAACCAATTATTGCAACTACTATCTGTTGTGTTAAAACGGCGATCGCCAAATATATGGGCAAGCGAATTAATTGTAAAAGTCGTGTGATAAAGTAGCAAAGTACTTAAACAAAATCCCCACACAAGCATTTGTAACGCAGTCGTTTTTAGCTGAGGAATACACAATTGAAGCGCTATACCAATGGCAGTTACAGTGATTGCTAGCGCAATAGGAACAATCATATGAAAACGGTTTAACCACCGCAATTCTGGATATTTTGCAAAATCTCGGACTTCCTTTTCGTCTGTTTTGGAATATTTGGGACACATCACCCAGCCAACATGCGACCACCAAAAACCACGAACAACCGGAGAATGAATATCTTGTTCTGTATCTGCATAGCGGTGGTGATGACGATGACGCGCTGCCCACCATAGTGGGCCTAACTGAGCTGAGGAATTGCCTAAAACAGCAAGAATAAATTGAAACCAACGCGTTGTTTTATAAGTGCGATGTGAAAAATAACGATGATATCCTGCTGTGATTCCAAACATCCTTATGAACCAAAGGATGAAGCAGGTAATGAGAGCAGGCCAACTAAAACCCACCCAAAAAATTAATAGGCTACTGATATGGATCGATATAAAAGGAATATTACCTAAAATATCTATCTTATATTCTTGTCTTGATAACATAAATTGCAAGCTTTTGATCGGGTTCACAAATACTAATGATTACTATTAAAAAACTTCGTTTGAAATATCTGTAATATTGCAACTTCTGGTTATAGTAATCGGCTTTTTATCTACTGTCGTTGCTCTAAAGAGCTAACTAGTGTTTATAGAGAAGCACTACGTCTTTACTTTTCCAACATGACAAATCGCTGTTTGAGATAACGTTATGGCAAAGGTTAGAGATGTATAAGATGAGTGAATATCGTTTGATTTTGTTACAAAACTTTAAACATTGGCTAAAATTACACTCATTTTCTGACTTATGTATGATTTAACTAGAGCAAAAGATATGTACCATAAGAAAAAGTATAAAGTCCTTAGTATTCATAAAAATTTAAGTTTTGAATTTTAATATGAGTTTTTTGTTTTATGGTCAGGCGATCGCTCCAAGCATCACATATTGGAATTCAACAGGCTAGAAGAGCGTTTGCCCGCAAGGGTTGGACTCAGGAAAATTTTGCATTAGAAGTCGGCTTAAAGACTCGACAACCTGTTTGGCGGTTTTTCTCTGGACGTCCGGTCGATCGTCATATATTTTTGGAAATTTGTTCCATATTGGAATTGAATTGGCGGGAGATCGCTGCCGATCCTCCAGACGAATTCTCCGATCCCACAGAAATTACCCAGGCTGCTGTCTTAAATATTGATGTCTTGGTACAACAAGTACGATCGCAACGCCAGGAAAAAATTCAAGACCAATGCGGGATATTGCAGTTATTAGATATGGGTTATCCCGTTGCGATCGATGATATATATATTGATGTCAATATTCTAGAAGACATCCCCAGCCAACAGTGGTTAGATATCTCTAACCTGCAAAACCTTAAACCAACTGAATTTGACCGTTTTGGCTTAGGTGAGGTTGAACAGAAACAAATACCAGGTATGCAAGCAGTCGAAACTTACTCTAAACTCAGGGTGCTGGGTAAACCAGGGGTAGGTAAAACCACTTTTTTACAACACCTTGCTATTCAGTGCAACCAAGGCGCATTTGCAGCAAACCAAGTTCCTGTTTTCATCGTACTGAGGAATTTTGCGGAAGAATCTAGGGTGAGTGGCGAATTCAACCTCTTACACTACATCCGCCAGGAATTTGTTACGTCTGGAATTTCAGAAGAATCAGTGATTGAAACCTTGCTTGAGAAAGGCAGAGTATTGCTATTGTTCGATGGGATGGATGAAGTTCTTAACCAAGAAAGTAATGCTGTTTTAAGAGAAATTCGTAGATTTTCTGACAAATATCACAAAAATCGGTTTATAGCGACCTGTCGAACGGCGGCTAAAAAGCTCACACTCCGGGGCTTTACCGATGTTGAAATAGCCCCGTTTACCCAAGAACAAATCCGCGCCTTCGCTCGAAAATGGTTTGTGGCATTCACTAAGACAAATACTCAACATGGGCAGGCACAGTCCGTTCAGTTTATTCATAAGCTGGACTTACCCGAAAACTGGCAATTTCGCCAACTTGTCATCACACCCCTATTTCTGCATCTTGCCTGCTGGGTGTTCCACGGTCAGGAAAAATTTCCCACTAAGCGCACTGATTTTTATAAGCAAGGGCTAGATCTTCTCTTGGGCAAATGGGATGAAGCTAGAGGCGTTGAACGGGATGAGGTTTACCGAGGGTTTTTATTACCACAAAAGCTCAAGTTGTTAAGTCAGATAGCAGCCGCAACGTTTGAAGGGGGTAAGTACTTCTTTGAGCAACGCGTTATTGAGCAATACATCAGTGACTATATTCGGAATCTCCCTGAGGTTTCAATGGAGCCAGAGGAACTGCAATTAGAAAGTGAAGCGGTACTAAAGGCCATAGAAGCCCAACATGGGCTACTGACAGAACGAGCGCGGGGAATTTTCTCCTTCTCTTATCTGGCGTTTCAAGAATACTTCACGGCAAGAAAAATCGTTGCCAGCCATAACCTACAGGCATTAGAGCAAGCTCTGGCAGGATTAGTCAGTCACATCACTGACCCTCACTGGCGCGAAATCTTCTTGTTGACAGCCGCCATGCTTCGGAGTGCAGACGGGCTGGTGCAGTTGATGAAGCAACACATTGATGCGCTAGTTGCCCAAGACCCTTACCTCCAAGAATTTTTGACATGGGCAAGCCAAAAATCTCTTACTACCCCGTTGCCACCAAAAGTGGCGAGTACCCGTGCATTTTATCTTGCCCTTGCCCGGAATCCTCACGTAGCTTCTCACTTTACCTTAGCCTGCACCCTCGACCAGGGAATGCTTCTGGATGCCGTGTTAGATAACTTGCTGCTGGAATGTGCCATCGACCACAGCCAAGATTTTGCCTATGCTCATGCCTGTGGAGATGCTCTCTCGAACATTCTGAGTATTGTTTTGGATGCTGGACTCCATAAATCCCTGCAACAACTCAGGGATCAATTGCCAAATCCTAATCAAAACCAAGAAAAATTTCAGGTATGGTGGCACGCACACTCTTCAGCTTGGATTGAACAATTAAAAATGACGGTCAATAATTATCGGAACATTAATCACCATTGGCAGTTTAGTCAACAGCAACACCAAGTGCTACAACGCTACTATGATGCCAATCAGCTACTTCTCGATTGCTTGAATAGCAATTGTGAAGTGACAGCTGCGATTAGGCAGGAAATTGAAGCAACTTTATTGTTGCCTCAGAAGGAACTTGAAGATAGGGAATGGCAATAGGCATTGAGATGAAAAATAAGTATCAGTTATTTAAAGAAAAAGAGGAAAACAGTTATTTGAAATACTAGGTGCGATCGCTCAACCTAGACGGTGATGGACAAGCAGATCTAACCGTTGCGGAGCAGACAAAGCAGTCTACGTCTATCCATTCGAGCATTACGATTACTGGCGGGGTGAATTGCCTAACACAGATCTGCCGCTAGCCGTCTTTGGTGAAAATTTCACAATCACCAGGCTTAGAGAAGACGAGGTGAACATTGGAGATTGCTTCTAACCCGAATTTCTCACAAGAGGTGGAAGGTGTGGGGAGTGTGGGGGGTGTGGGGAGTGTGGGGGGTGTGGGGAGAGATTTCTTCCCCATCCTCCCACACCTCCCACACCCCTGGATTTCTCACAAGTGAGAAATCCAGCCTAACTATGTAGAATATTACCCTTGACATCATTACTCAAGCTGTTATCGATCGCGGCAAATCTCACCCGCGACTGTATGAAATTTACAATTTGCATGATACGGAATTTGATTTTGTTTTGAGATCCGTTACCTTAGCAGAACACTAACTATCAAAGCAACGGCTCAACATTATGTCAACACCATCGATTCAGAATAATCCGCTAATTGGCATTTGGAAGTTAATTTCTGCAACAGCTATTCACGCTGATGGAACGGTGACTCAAGACGTGTATGGAACTCATCCTGTTGGCTACATCACTTACACAGAGGATGGTCACATGATGGTGATGTTTTCTAGGAGCGATCGCTCACCGCTGAGTCAAGAGATCCAATCGCCGCTGACTCACCAGATGCAATCTTTACCCGTAAAAGAACTCGCTCAAGCGTTCACAACATTCAATGGTTACGCTGGAACATATACATTGAGCGGCAACACAGTAACTCACCAGATCGAAATTGCATCGATACCTAATCGGGTTGGTACAACGTTAGTTCGCACTTTTACTCTCAGTGAGAACCGAGTGACGCTCTTGACACCGCCAGTCTTAAATGATGGTGTTGAAACGGCTTTTGAGCTGGCGTGGGAACGCATTTAATTTTTCAATGCTAAATCACCCAAATAAGTATAGCCGTAGTCACATAGGTTAGGACATAATGACAAGCGTAAATGCTATGAATAGCAATAGTTTTACCTTCTGCCTTCTGCCTCCTGCCTCCTGCCTCCTGCCTTCTGCTATAGTTACACAAAAATATTTATGCTTTTTCAACACGACTAAAATCGGTGTATTCTTTAACTGTTCGCTGTTAAGAGTTAAAAGTTACTTTTGTGAACTAGATAATTTATTTTGCACGACTACTTAATCAGGTAAAGATTCGCGGTTTCCGCATCGAACTAGGAGAAATTGAAACTTTGTTGAGCCAGCATCCAGAAGTGCGGGAAATAGCGGTTATCCATCGGCAAGACCAACTAACTAGGTAACAAGCAGCTTGTCCCCTACGTTGAATCCATCTAGCGCGATCGCACTGCGCCAGTTTTTGAAACAATGTCCAGCATAGGAGTTGCAATAGAACCTGATAAACTAAGATTCTAACTGCCAAACTTTAACAGATTTATCACCACTACCACTATATAAAGTTTTCCCATCACTACTTAATGCAAGTCCATAAATTCCACCTGCATGTCCAGTAAGTTCCATGACTGGTTTCCCTGTTTTGATGTCGCGTAATATGATTTCTCTACCTAAACCACCAGTAATAAATGTCTTGCTATCCGGACTTATAATTAACGCATCAATACTCGTACCCAACGAAAAATTATGAACTAGCTTTGCAGTTTTTAAGTCCCAAGCTTTGAAACTTTTCCCGTCTGTGCTTCTGAGTCCACCAGATTGAAAGCTATCGTCGTATCCACCACACAGAAGCATTTTCCCATCATTACTAACAGCAAGGGTAATTGGGGCTGATGCTCGCTCTGAACCGTTGATGAGGTCTTCCTTTTTGGGTAGTGGTGGGGTAAAACTGCGTAGTTGTTTACCTGTTACTAGACTCCAAACCCGAATTTTTCCCCCATTTTCACCTCCGCTGAAAAGGGTTTTACCATCACGACTAATTGCAAGTGCTGTTGCTTCTACTTTCAGTATCCGGTGAATTTTTCGAGTTTTGAGATTCCGAAATTTAATAGTTTGATCGCCGCTACCACTGATTAAAGTTTGCCCATCTGGGGTCAATAACATTGCTCTCACCCCTGTTTTTTCGGCAATTGTGCGAATTTCCTTTCCTGTTTGTGTATTCCAAAATTTGATAGTGTTATCGAAACTGGTACTAATTAGAGTTTGATCGTCTGGAGTTATCACTATTGATTTAATGCGCTCGCGGTGTCCAGTTAAAGTGCGAAGCAATGCACCTGTAGTAGGATTCCAAAGTTTGATTGTTTTATCATCGCTACCACTAGCAAGAACTTGACCACTGGGGGAAAGATTTAATGCACGGACAGGTTCAGTATGCCCTGACAAAGTTAATTTCAACCGCTTTGGTTGTTCGGTATTTGCAAGAGTATTAAGTGTATTTGCTATAACCGGAATGCTAGCCATCATACTAAATGGTGGAACTAGGAAAAAACTAAGTAATGATAAGGTTTTAAATAGGATGGGTAATTTCATGGCGCTCTTGTTGAAACTGTAAGAAGTCAAGCTAATAAACCTTGCTTTCCTTAGACAGATAAAAACTGACTCCAGCATAATTCTTCATCCTTGCTGTGTCATTTTCATAACTTGTTTTCCGATCCTTACCTTTCTTAAAAGGTACGCATAAAAGCAATTTCAGACTCTAGATAGCTCTTGGTTGCTCCTTTCCAATATTGACAAAATTCAATAATTGCCCAACTCGTAATGTGGCGCACTACCATATATCCGCACCTGCTGTTTTGCTGTTGCATCAAGGGGATAAATCCGTAAATTATGCTCGGATAAACTCAACAATTTCTCTTCTACAATAGTCAGATAAAGATCGTTCAGCTTTCCCAATGACTGCAACAGATTTTTAACTGTCTCTTCCAGGGCATCAAAATATATTCGAGCAAGACACTGGCACTGCGTAGAAATGCCAGCGATCGCCTTTTGTAACATCTTCGATTACAATACTCGCACTTAACCTATCCGTTGCCTTATGCTGGCTTAATAACAGCGATGGCTGCACCAACGCCAAGGGCGAACCGTGCAAAGCAAACAGCAATTAAATTAACGCTAGTAAAGTCAATGTATTTTCAGTGCTTAAGGCGCTACTTTTTCTCGAAACTGTTTACCAGCAGAAAAAGCAGGCACTCTAGTAGCTGGAATCGTGATTGTCTCCTTCGTTTTGGGATTACGCCCTTCACGCTCGGAGCGTTCCCGTCGCTCGAATGAGCCAAACCCTACCAGCGTTACCTTCTCACCATTCGCTACAGCTTCGGTAACGACTTCTAAAAAAGCTGAGATCACTTCATCAGCTTGCTTTTTTGTAATATTGACCTTGGCTGCCACAGTATCTACTAATTCACCTTTGTTCATAAATGACCTCAAAGCATTCAAATAGATAGAATTTAGCATCACTAACTCATATTAGGAAAGGGGAAAAGGAAGAAAAATCAAGCAACACATGAAAATTAACAATACTACTACAAGGTCTTTTGAGCTTTATCCAACATCTACCGCAGCAAATCCCATTCCCCCATACTTGAGCTAAACATTCAAAAAGCCACCCCATCACTAACTCTTTTAAGCTTTGTAATGCCAATTTGAAAATTATTTGTTTTTTGCGTAAAGTACAGAACTTGAGGTGAATCTTATTCTATAACAGTATTTACTATGCATAAACCGGAGACAGAAATATAAGTCTCCCATATAATTTACTCCTATCAAAGACTGCTCTGGCTTTCGTCCAGGGCAGTTTTATATTGACGGGGAACCGATTCAACTGTGCCCGCTAGTGAAATTATCTGCCCTGTGCTGACAGCAGAATTTACCAGGCACAAGGCAGTCCCGATGAAACAAGTTTCACAACCAAGCATGAAAATGGGCAGGGAGCAGGGGGAATTAGAGTATTGAGGTATCTACATCGATATTAGTCGAAGTAGTATTTTCAAGCTAGAAGGCTCCAAGGGAATCTACGTTTAAAAACGTGGGATTGAATCAAAGACGCTCTGTTACAAAGGTCAGCAGTTTCTATACCAAAACCGCCAGAGGTTGCAAAATAAACAATTCTCTACTTATGGTAGGTGACAGCGGAACAAAATATAGTGATACAAATTTTCTAGCAGCATACTTTGTAGTACAAAAGTAGTATAAATCGAAATTTTATTATTTCCTGACAAACTTGTGCCAAATTTGACTTGATTAAACTCAAAGGAAAGTGACGATGAAAAAAGTAGCAGTGTTTGGCAATGCTGGAGGCGGTAAATCAACTCTCAGCAAGAGATTATCCCAAATCACTGGTTTGCCACTTCACGTTTTGGATAAGATTCAATATCAATCAGGAGGTACTGAGGTTCCGCATGAAGATTATAAACGCGCCCACAAGGAAATTTTAGTTACTGATCAATGGATTATTGACGGGTTTGGTTGCATGGAAACTCTCTGGCAACGCCTTGATGAGGCGGATACTTTGATTTTTGTCGATCTACCGCTGTATGTGCATTTTTGGTGGGTAACTAAACGATTTATCACAGGTTACTTTCAACCACCAGAAGGCTGGCCCAAAAACAGTCCAATATTGAAGAGTTCCCTTACTAGCTATCGTGTGCTTTGGTTGTGTCACAAATATTTAACCCCAAAATATCGTGAGTATATCGGGCAGGTTCAAAGCATCAAAAGTGTTTATCACATTCGCTCAACTAAACAGATTTCGCAATTTTTTGAATTAATTGATGCAAGAAACTAACTTTTGTTCAGCCGCGCCCTTTGCCCAAAATGAAAAATTTTCAATGGAACCCGAAATATCCGAAATATAAAAGATGGATATGTCCTAGAAGGTTTTATATTTAATTTTGCCTAGCTACTTAGTAGCTTAGTTATGGTATCTCAAACCGCAGAGTTAACGAAGGCACTAGTCAACAGTAATCGTTACTTTGACAAACTGGGTATGAGTTCAATCACCAGAACAATTACTGCACTATTGTATAATTTTGTAAAGATTTTATAGGAATTGGCGTAAAGCTATCAGCTTGATACTGAATAGTTTACTAGGTTCTCTTTACCCTTTAAGCATGAAAGAACAGACTTAAACCATTATTTACAGCCTTTTTCATGTATTTGAACTACATCTGTCAGTCTCCCCTGCTTATCCGAACCCTATTGGAATATCTCTGGGAAAAATACAAATGCTGGGAGAAATCTACTGTATGAAAATTAATGAGAATGAATCAACAACTTTTCCTATAGAAGTCAAAGTAATATCTACCCAGTCAGAGCAAATTATTGACCAGCCTTCAGTACCTAAAAGCAAGTCAGACTTTAAGACTAAAGAGGAGAAACAACAATATTTAGCCAATTTAGCAGAAGACACACGGCATAGGCTAAAACGAAGTGCTATGGATATTTATTGTATTGGTCTGAATTTACTAGAAGCTCAAAACATTACAGAGCATGGTGAGTTTTTACCTTGGTTACGGCAGGAGTTCGGAATGGGAAAAACTTCAGCTTATGAGTTTATCAATGTTGCTAAGGCATTTGAATCCAAATTTCCGATAATCGGAAATTTGATTAACAATATCACTCCTACTGCTCTCTATAAGCTGGCAGCCCCTAGTACTTGCCAAGCAGCTAGAGATGAAGCAATAGATATTGTCAAGGCAGGACAAGTAGTAGATCCAGATGTTGCTAGAAATCTCATCAAAAAATATAAAACTCCTAAAGCAGTAAAAAGCCAGCAACAAAAAACCTCTTCAGTTAATCAAGAGAGCGAGCCAAACCAAGTAGAAGTATTATTCCTAGACAAGGTTGAAGTTGGTCAGAGCGAACAAACAAGTAGCAATTCTATATCGTCCTCTTCCACGCCTCAACAGAATGAACTACAAAAATTAGTAGCAGAGCGTGATACTTATAAAGCCCAAGTAGAAGACCTACAGATAATAAATGAGCAACTTCAGCTAGAGATTAAAAAACTGCATTCAGAATTAGCTTTATTGCAAATCAGCATGACTATGAATGGTCTACATTAGACTTCTTGCAGAAGTCGGGTAAAGGGGGAAAGGTTTGGTATTTTCCTTTCCCCTTTAACCTTTTCCCACCTCTTGCAAAAAACACTTTTGCAACAGGTCTAGTGAAAGTGGAAGGAAATATAAAGTTTGCAGTATCTTGCATAAAACTAAAAAACTAACCTGATTAATATTTGAGGGTTCGATAAACAAAATTCTCCAACTTATGAACTCTAATTAAAGAAATTATTGCAACATTTTCACGGGATTCAAAGCAATGATTATTGTTATGCAAGTAGGAACGCCATCAGTAGAAATTGAGCGTGTTCTTGAAGAAATTCATCATTATGGAATTAAGCCAGAAATATGCCAAGGTCAGCATAAAGTAGTAATTGGGTTGGTAGGAGAAACGGCAGAAAGAGACACAAGACAAATTCAAAATCTCAGTCCTTTTATTGAGCAGGTAATTCGGGTAAACAAGCCATTTAAACGGGCTTCTTTAGAATTTCGTTATGGTGAAGCTAGTGAAGTAGTTGTATTAACACCAAATAAACCTGTAATCTTCGGTCAAAATCATCCTTTAGTGGTAGTAGCTGGACCCTGTTCTGTAGAAAACGAAGAGATGATTGTAGAAACAGCACAGCGAGTTAAAGCAGCAGGAGCGCAGTTTTTACGAGGAGGAGCATATAAACCCCGCACGTCTCCCTATGCTTTTCAAGGTCATGGTGAAAGTGCTTTAGAGTTATTAAATAGAGCTAGAGAAGCTACAGGCTTAGGGATTATTACAGAAGTCATGGATACATATGACCTAGACAAGGTAGCTCAAGTGGCAGATGTCATCCAAATCGGCGCTCGTAATATGCAGAATTTTTCCCTGCTCAAGAAAGTCGGAGCGACAGGTAAGCCAGTATTATTAAAGCGTGGACTTGCAGCCACAATTGAAGATTGGTTAATGTCAGCGGAATATATTTTGGCAGCAGGTAATCCGAATGTAATTTTGTGTGAGCGGGGAATTCGCACATTTGACCATCAATATACACGGAATACCCTGGATATATCTGCAATCCCAGTATTGCGATCGCTAACTCATTTGCCAATTATGATCGATCCCAGCCATGCTACAGGGAAATCTGAGTTTGTGCAACCGATGACTATGGCAGCGATCGCTGCTGGTGCAGACTCAATGATGATAGAAGTTCATCCTAATCCAGCCAAAGCCCTTTCAGACGGGCCACAATCTTTAACTTTGGAAGCATTTGACCAATTAATGAAAGAAATGGTTGTTGTGGGTAAATTCTTTGGTCGTTGGCCTCAAAACAATCATCCAGTTTCAACACCCAAAATAACCTCCAAATTTACCAGCACCATCAGTGTCTAAATAAACTTAAAATCACTAAAAAATGGAAAATTAAAGCTATTCAACAAACCTTAAGTTTGACTTTTCAAGTCTCGCTCGGTAGTTGCTTAAGTTTACCTGGTAATTTCCAAACTTTACATCTCTATTAACAGGTTTACTACGATTTGAAGCAATATTGATTTGTCAAAAATTGGTGCGTTCTTAACCAACCGCGAATGCAGAGATTTAACTTTGTCCAATGTACTTTAAGTAATTTGAGAGGACTGGCTAATGTATTTAAATACCCATAGCTATACAACCACAGGTGAAATTTATGTATCTCGCTTTGTAATTGAGACTTCAATAGATACTGCCATTCAAGACACCCTATCATGTCTTGATTCGCAACGTGGAGGCTTGTTCAAAAGTAGCTACGAATACCCAGGACGTTATAAGAGATGGGGAATCGGTTTTGTTAATCCACCTTTAGAACTTGTTACTCGCTCTAACTCCTTTACAATCGCTGCACATAACGAGCGAGGCATGAAACTGCTTCCTTATCTGACAGAGCATCTATATCAGCATCCGCAACTAATGGCAGTTAAACTGCAAAATTCTTCTATCACTGGATATGTCAAAGCAGCAGAACATCTGTTTTCAGAAGAAGAAAGGAGTAAGCAACCATCTATATTCAGCATTGTTCGTGAGATTTTATATATCTTTAATAGTCCTGAAGATGAGCATTTGGGGCTTTATGGCGCATTTGGCTACGACTTAGTTTTTCAGTTTGAGCAGATGCCAAAGCATTTAATTCGTGCAGAAGACCAAAGGGATTTAGTACTTTATTTACCTGATGAACTGGTAATTATTGACTACTATCAGCAAAGAGCATTTCGTTTGCAATATGAATTTACAACCAAGTACGGTAGCACTGAGGGTCTACCTCGCACTGGAGAACTTATTGATTACAGAGGTAAGCGTTCTACCCCTACTCAAGCTTCCGACCATGCACCTGGTGAGTATGAGGAACAAGTTAAGAAAGCACTTGAATACTTCCGTCGTGGTGATTTATTTGAGGTTGTTCCCGGACAAAACTTCTTTCAATCCTGCGAAAATCCACCAAGCGAACTGTTCCAAACTTTACAGCAAATAAATCCTAGCCCCTATGGATTCCTTCTCAATTTAGGTGGTGAGTATCTTATAGGTGCATCCCCAGAAATGTTTGTGCGCGTCGAAGGCAGACGAGTAGAAACTTGCCCAATCAGCGGTACTATCCGCCGAGGAAAAGATGCTATTGATGATGCGGCTCAAATTCTCAAGCTGCTCAATTCAGGCAAAGATGAAGCTGAATTGACCATGTGTACCGATGTCGATCGCAACGATAAATCTCGAATTTGTGAGCCTGGTTCTGTTAAAGTTATTGGCCGTCGCCAAATTGAGATGTACAGTCATTTAATCCACACAGTAGACCATGTTGAAGGAATATTACGTCCAGAGTTTGATGCCTTGGATGCATTCTTGAGCCATCTTTGGGCAGTGACAGTTACAGGCGCACCAAAACGCTGGGCAATGCAGTTTATCGAAGAACACGAACACAGCCCTCGACGTTGGTATGGTGGAGCCGTTGGTTATTTAACCTTCAAAGGCGACTTCAACACCGGTTTGACTCTGCGGACTATCCGACTCAAGGATTCAATTGCAGAAGTGCGAGTGGGTGCAACAGTTCTTTATGACTCAGATCCAGAAGCCGAAGCTCAAGAAACCCTCACTAAAGCTGCTGCTTTATTCCAGACACTCTATCAGGCTAAATATAAAGCTAGCGATTTTTCGCACGGTAATATTAACCCTCAACAAGTTAGCACCGGACAAGGCAAACGAGTCTTACTAATTGACCACGAAGACTCATTTGTACACACCCTAGCAAACTATATCCGTCAAACAGGTGCCACAGTCAAAACACTACGTCATGGCTTTTCAGAATCAGTTTTTGATAGAGAACGTCCAGACCTTGTTGTTTTATCTCCCGGCCCTGGCAGACCCAGCGATTTTTGCGTCACAGAGACAATTGCTGCGTGCATCAAACGTCAAATCCCGATCTTTGGTGTTTGTTTAGGATTACAGTCAATTGTTGAAGCCTTTGGTGGCGAACTGGGAATTCTCGACTATCCCCAGCATGGCAAAGTATCTCGTGTTTCTGTCGTAGCGCCTGATTCTGCCATTTTTCAAAATATACCGCGATCATTTGAAGTTGGTAGATACCATTCATTGTTTGCCAAGAGAGAAAGTCTTCCTAAAGAACTCAAAGTTACAGCGGTGTCTGAAGATGGCACGATCATGGGTATCGAACATCAAACACTGCCAATTGTGGGTGTTCAGTTCCATCCAGAATCAATCATGACTCTGGTAGGAGGCGTTGGTCTGACGATTATTCAGAATGCAGTCCATACATTAACAACTAAAAAACTTGCCTCAGTTATTGCAGATCGCAAGTAATTCACCCCAGTATTTAATCGCTAAAGCAATAACTACCAACCTAAATTTCGACTTCTACAGACTATATGCCGAATCGTCAGTATCAAACAACTGAGTTCTTAACTACCACTGATAACCAAGTGACAGTCCTATCAGAAAAACCCCCCCATATTCTCGCAGAGATTGTATTGTATAAACAGCAAGAAGTCGCTCAAAGACGCGAACAACTGCCTCTAGAAGTGTTAAAAAATCAAGTTAGCACTGCCCCTTTTCCACGGGATTTTCTCAGTGCTTTGCAACATAATCCTCATAAACCCAGCTTGATTGCAGAGGTGAAAAAAGCTTCGCCTAGTAAGGGAGTCATTTGTGCAGACTTCGATCCCATCAGAATAGCCCAAGCATACGATCGCGGTGGTGCCACCTGTTTATCAGTGTTAACCGATGAAAAATTTTTCCAAGGTAGTTTTGAGAATCTGCAAAAAATTAGAGAGAGTGTAGCACTGCCATTGTTGTGTAAAGAATTCATTATTGACCCATATCAAATTTATCTAGCAAGGGTTAATGGGGCAGATGCAGTGTTACTAATTGCTGCCATCTTATCTGATGAAGCTCTCCAGAATTTTCTAGAAATTGCTCAATATTTGGGTATGAATGCTCTAATAGAAGTGCATACTAAGAGCGAACTTGACCGGGTGCTGGCATTACAAAATGTGCAATTGGTTGGGATTAATAACCGCAATCTCGAAGATTTTACCGTTGACTTAGCAACAACTCAATCCTTGATAAAACAGCGTCAGAAACAAATAACTAGCTTAGGGATAACAGTTGTAAGTGAGTCTGGTTTATACACATCGGCTGATTTAGCTAGAGTTGCCCAGTGGGGAGCCGATGCAGTTTTGGTTGGAGAATCTTTGGTCAAGCAAACTGATATAGAACAGGCTGTAAAACGTTTGTTGAATTTAGACCAGTAGATTTTATTGTCAATACTCAAGGCTATTTTGTTACATCCAATAGGGTAAACTTTGGCTCCGGTTTTGCTTTGATATATGGCAGGAGGCAGGAGGCAGGAGGTAAAAGTCTTACTATGCCTGGCATTCAAGTTTCACTACCGCTATACCTATCAGTCTGATTCAGTAAAAATTTCAATTAGTTATTAACTTTCAGTGGATCTTTAACATGGCTTCTATCTCTCAACACTTTGAATCTTTACGTGCAAACAACCAATGTGCTTTAATTCCCTTTTTGACTGCTGGCGATCCTAGTTTAGATATTACAGCAGAAGCTTTACGCGTTTTAGATGCTAGCGGTGCTGACTTTATTGAACTGGGAATTCCCTACTCAGATCCCCTCGCAGACGGCCCTGTGATTCAAGCAGCAGCAACCCGTGGTTTAAAACAAGGGACTCGATTAGCTCATGTTTTAGAAATGGCTCATACAGTCATTCCTAGTTTGCGATCGCCAATTATTCTGTTTACTTATTACAACCCAATTTTGAATTTGGGCATTCGGCAGTTTTTAGAACTTGCTGCTGCATCGGGAATTAAGGGGTTAGTAATTCCTGATTTACCTTTGGAAGAAGCCAGGGAAGTACTAGAACTTGCTGATGCTGTTGGTATTGAAGTTACATTGTTAGTAGCTCCTACAAGTTCCCAAGAGCGGATTGAAGCGATCGCTCGTCAATCTCGTGGATTTATCTACCTCGTGAGCGTTACAGGTGTAACTGGTGTGCGCTCCCAAATCGATACTCGTGTTAAAAATGTCATCAAAGAAATCCGCAGTATAACTAACAAACCTATTGGTGTTGGTTTTGGCATCTCTCAACCAGAACACGCTCGTCAAGTAACAGATTGGGGTGCTGATGCTGTTATTGTTGGAAGTGCCTTTGTGCAGCGTTTAGCGGAAGGTACACCATACCGAGGGCTGCGAGCCATCAAAGATTTCTGTCACGATTTGAAGACATCAATTACCCCTGTTTTGAGTTGAAGGAGGCAGGAGGCAGGAGGCAGGAGGCAGAAGGCAGAAGGCAGGAGGCAGAAGGCAGAAGGCAGAAGGTATTGTTCATACCAAGTTGCAATCATACGTGGTATTTCTCCTCTATCTCCTCTGCTCTCCTGCTCCCCTGCCCCCTGCCCCCCTGCCTCCTGCCCCCTAACTCCTGCCTTCATCGAACAGATTTCAAGTTAATGAAGTACACCATCTAGGTCTGATAGCTAGACCAAGAAACTATTCTAATTCTGAATTCTGCTCTGTTTACCCAATTACACGATAAAAGTTCGGAGATTTTATGTTAACAAACGCACAACCTATTGCTCTTTCCACTCCACTAAACAAGCAGCAACCTAATGCACTTGGTAGATTTGGTCAATTTGGTGGTAAGTACGTACCAGAAACTTTGATGTCGGCTCTTACTGAGTTAGAAACGGCATTTGAGAAATACCACAAAGACCCGCTATTCCAAAATGAGCTTCAAGAAATGCTGCGGGATTACGTTGGACGTGCTACCCCTCTCTACTTTGCACAACGACTCACTGCCCGCTACGCTAGACCTGATGGTACGGGACCGCAGATTTATCTCAAACGTGAAGATTTAAATCATACGGGAGCGCACAAAATTAATAACGCTTTAGGGCAAGTACTTTTAGCCAAGCGGATGGGCAAACAGCGCATTGTTGCAGAAACAGGAGCCGGTCAGCATGGTGTAGCCACAGCAACTGTATGCGCTCGTTTTGGTCTACAATGCGTGATTTACATGGGCATTCACGACATGGAACGGCAAGCCCTCAATGTATTTCGGATGCGGCTGATGGGAGCAGAAGTTAGACCCGTAGAAGCAGGGACAGGAACTCTTAAAGATGCAACCTCAGAAGCAATACGGGATTGGGTCACAAATGTGGAAACAACCCACTACATCCTGGGGTCAGTTGCTGGGCCACATCCCTATCCAATGATGGTGCGATACTTTCAAGCAGTAATAGGTAAAGAAACTCGCGCTCAAGCCCTAGAAAAATGGGGAGGATTACCGGATATTCTTCTGGCTTGTGTAGGTGGAGGTTCTAATGCGATCGGGCTTTTCCATAATTTTGTAGATGAGCCATCTGTACGCCTAATTGGAGTTGAGGCGGCGGGTGAAGGTATTGATACCGATAAGCACGCAGCAACTCTAACACAAGGCAGAGTAGGAGTTTTGCACGGTGCTATGAGTTATGTGCTACAGGATGATGAGGGCCAGATTGTTGAGGCACATTCTATCAGTGCTGGGCTAGATTATCCTGGTGTTGGCCCTGAACACAGTTATCTCAAAGATATTGGGCGAGCTGAATATTACAGCATCACAGACGAACAAGCTTTAGCCGCATTTGAATCGATCTCTCAACTAGAAGGAATTATTCCCGCCCTAGAAACGGCTCATGCGATCGCATACTTGGAAATACTTTGCCCCCAACTAACTGGTAGTCCCCGGATTGTAGTCAACTTTTCCGGGCGCGGAGACAAAGATGTACAAACTGTTGTCAAGTTTCTCAACCTGAATCAAGCTTAAATATTTAGGACTTGTGCATCAAGTAGGAAATGTAGGGGCAATTCATGAATTTCCCCTACATTAAATCAACGCTTTCACCATCTTTTTGCCTAAGTCCTGGTATTGCTCAATAATCTGACTTTTGCTGTTAAGTCCAGAAACATAGCAATAGTAAGGGTTTCAGGCTACAGTTTGTTATCAATAAATTATATTTAAGATAATACAGTTCAGATAAGACCAAAACACTTGTAGAGACGGCGATTTATCGCGTCTGGTAAAACCCACAATTTTGTACAATTAGCCTTTAACCCAAGCGTATTGATATTTAAGGGACTTTCAATAAAAAAACATCCCATCGTAGGGGCGCACAGCTAGCTGTGCGCCCCTACAAATGTACAAATAACTTGAGATAATTTATTTTTTGGAAGTCCTTAAGCGTATTGCAAGTTTATGGGGTACAATAATAACAGGTCATCAACCAGCTTTCAAATGCACAATATTAATTAAATCGAGTGCATATTCTTGTACTGGTTGGAGAAAACTGGCAAAGAAAAGTTTTTAATTGTGACCACCAATATTCGATCTGAAACACTACTTCTGACTTGATGTCTCTCCACATGTACAGACATTTTTTCAAAAATCAAATCATAGTCCTAATATTAGGAGAATACAAATGGCTCGTATTTTAATCGCAACAGTGCCAGCAGCTGGACATGTTAACCCGATGGTTTCAGTTGCCAAACATTTGGTAAATCGTGGGCATACGGTCTGGTGGTATACCGGCGAGGTATTCCAACGCAAGATTGAGCAAATCAAAGCTACTTATAAACCGATGCAAACCGCTTATGACTTTGGCGGTATGAGCCGGGAAGAAGCTTTTCCGCAGACAAAAGGGCTTCAACGCTTGCCACTCTTTATTGAAGGTTACAAGTGTATCTTTGTTGATGAAGCCCCCAAACAAATGGAAGATATACTTGAGCTTCTAAAGGAGTTTCCTGCTGATATACTCATTGGTGATGATATGTGCTACGGTCTAGGCTTTGTACACGAAAAAACCGGCATCCCATTAATAAGCATCAGCAATTCAATCTACGTATACAACAGCAGAGATACTGCGCCATTTGGTTTAGCTTTACCACCAGATAAGTCACTGTTCGGGCGAATACGCAATAGTGTCTTGCACTTTTTTCTCGATCGCATCACGTTGCGCGAACTGTACACCTACATTGACAAGACTCGGAATCGCGTAGGACTACAAAAACTCAACAAAAGTGCATTGGGACGTATTACCCAGCCTCCGGATTTATATCTGCTGGGAACTGTGCCTGAGTTTGAATATCCTCGCAGCGATATTTATGAACACACGCATTTTGTTGGTGCCTTTATTAGCCCACCAGTAGAGCAGTTTGACCCACCAGAATGGTGGAATGATCTGTATGGCGATCGCCCAGTAGTTCTTGTCACCCAAGGCACTGTAGCAAATAACGACCTAAACCAGCTAATCGTTACAACAATGCAAGCGTTGGCTCATGAGGATGTACTTGTTGTGGCAACCACAGGAGGAACCCCCATCGAAAGCATCAAGCTCGATCCACTACCAAGTAATATACGTGTCGAGCAGTTCATTCCGTATGACTTCCTCTTGCCGCATATAGATGTGATGGTGACGAACGGTGGGTATAACGGTGTACAAGCGGCTTTATCTAACGGAGTGCCTCTGATTGTGGCAGGTACAACGGAAGAAAAGCCAGAAATTGCAGCCCGTGTGGCCTGGGCTGGCGTTGGTATCAACTTGAAGACGCGAACCCCATCGCAAGCACAGATTCGTGATGCCATAAAAACTATCCTGCACAACCCACGCTACAAGCAAAAGGCTTTGCAATTGCAGGCGAAATACAAGCAATATGATGGGCCGCAGCGTGCTGCTGACCTTATCGAACAGCTTTTAGAGACAAAAAAGCCAGAGCAACTTACATTAGGCTTAGCTTAATATTTCAAAAATTGGCGTTGCTGATTTTATGTATGAAAACGATTGTGGATGATATCAAAATCCTTGTAGAGGCATTGCAATTGCAACGTCTGTACAAGGATTCATACCGCAATTCAGCAACGCCCAAAAATTGGTTTTTGTCGAAGATAAACTAGTAGTCTATCGCATTAATTTTGCTAGGTAAACTCATTTTCGATTTCTCTTCTTTTCTTCTTCCTTAGCGTTCTTTGCGTCCTTTGCGGTTCGTTATTTTACCCCTCATAATTAATGCGACGAACCACTAGTGGTCTATCGCATTAATTTTGCTGGGTTAGAATGGAAACAGAGAGTCGAGCGATCGCAGATCAGAAGAGTATGCCAAAAAAGCACATAGTAAAGCTAACACAA
>NZ_JACJTU010000077.1 GCF_014698835.1 Nostoc paludosum FACHB-159
GGGCTGTGTGTTTCTAAGAACAAATACGTTGAAGACCGTTTAGCCCCAGATGGTACACTTTTACAAGGAATTATCGTCGTCAACGATGAAGACCACAAGCGGATACAGGCAAGAGCTGCACAATTAGAAGCACAAGGAATTGATGTTGATCTTGTAGACCCAGAAGAAACAGAATCAGAACGACAAGCACGCGATTACGATGGGGATTGCGTTGGTGTAGCACAAGCTAGTTTGTACCCCAACTTGACAGCGGAAGCCGAGCGTAGGAACCAGCCTGAAAACGCCTACGCCCCCACAAAGAAGTCGGAAAAAGAATCGTTTTACGATCCGGTAACTGGAATACAACGACCCTTTGAAGAAATCGCTATTCACATGAGCGATCGCATCAGTGTGGGGATCATTAACAATCAGGTAACGGCGACCGAAGCGCTGGAATCGGAAATTGAAATCCTTAGAACTTATGGCACTAATGAACAAAAATTAAATTATATTCGCCAAGTATCGACTCATTACCAAACACTATTTGAACAGGAAAATGGCGAAAAGTCGAAACCAATCAGAGAAGAATACAAACCATTAATGCAACAGTTTGTTGCACTCGCCCAGTCTCAAACTCCTGAAGCGATAGAACAAGCCGCAGATGTTAATCGCCTTCTTTACCGCCAAGCTACTGAAGAGGGATGCTACCAAAACCAAATAGCAGTCGATTTATTTAAAAGTTCTAAAAAACCAGAAATGGGTTTAATCAGGGAAAACAGCCGCTACTTGTATCGTGATGTTAACTATATTAAAGATAAAAAGTCCCGTTCAGCTTATTTAAAGGAAGGGATTACACCTACTGGTTACTCTCCTGTAGAACTAATTATTAATCAAACTAATAAATACTTTCAACAATCACAACTTGAATCTCGCCCCATAGTTCAATTCAGCGATTTATTCAACGGCGTTGAGTTCACACCGCAACAAAGGTTTAGTGCTTACACAGCCAAATACGAATTCGATAAGTTATACAACGCCGCCGTAGCAATGGAGAAGGGACGCCAGACACAACGAGGCCCCACTGCCATCATCCAAACGCAGCAGGGGTCGAAGCTCGAAATCACAAACCTCCTTCGCTACAAGCATCCAGGAATATGGAAGGCGCAAACTATCAACCTGAAGCTGGTTGAAGATAATCAAAGTAACAAATTACTAGCTCTAGCGCAGATCGACAATGAACTTGGTGACAATAGCCAGCCTAAATACCGTAGACTAGGCACACTCAGCCCCCAGTCTGTTGAGGAACATGGACTCAAGCCAGGGATGACAACCAGTAACGCCAAGGTAGTTGAATTTCGACCCGAACTGACTAGAGGGCAAACCAAACTAATGTTTTCACAGGCTTATAAGTTTGCTCAAGAATTTCGCGCTGGCATTCCAGAAAAAGAGCGATTGTCAGCTGCTGCGGCGGCGTGGAATGTTGGGGCAGCTCGGCAGGATGAACTAGAAGATAAACAGTCAGATAAAAGCTCTATCCAGAAAAAGACTCCCAACTTTGTGTTCGCGGCGTTTGGTGATGAAATCATCTCCCGGCTTTCACAGATGCAATTTACTCAAGTGAGAGTGGGGACTCTGGGGAATGAGGCGAACAACTTCAAGGATAAAACTTGGAATCAGGATGAGAAATACCCAATTGAGATTAGGGCATCACACCATCCACCAGAACATGAACGCCATGCTTCGAGATTGGTATTTGTCCAAGATAGTGATGGTGAATACAAAGAATTTGCACCACTAGAGCCAAGAACGGGGCAATTACCCATCGGTACAAAGGCGATGGCTAATGTGTTACCAGGGGAAACATACACAGCCTCTGCCACAATTTCTTTGACAGGGACTGAGCCAATAGACTTTACCATCCGAGAAATTAAGAAGTTTGCTCATGCCGAAAAAGTTTTCCATGCTCAAGAGGTAATGTTATCAATTGGGACAGTACCAGTACCGAATGAAACAGTAAAAATTAAGTTGGATGGTAAAGTGTTGGGAGAATTAGATGCTGATTCTGTCAAACAGCTTCAAGCATTTAATTATGTTAAAGATGGTAATCCCCTCAATTTAAAACTAACAACTATTTCCGACAGTAAAAATTATGCGTTTTTAATTGCTGAATCTCCCAATGGCAATTTACTGAAGATTGATAAGATTAATTCTTATGATTATAAAGGTGAGATTTTTCGTGACGCTGAATATAGAAAAGTCAGCTTAGAAGTGCCACCATTGAAAACAAGAGATGCAGTATTTTTGGATGGGGAACCGCTTGGGGCGTTACATTTTAAAAAGGATAAAGAAGCTCTCAAAGAATTGGGAGTTTTGAATTTTGGAAGGCTGACTCCAGTACCAGCGACATTGCAAAGTAATATCTCAACAACAATGGTTGTGAAAGTTGACCCGGATACCATTGAATATCCTGAAACTTGGGTGAAAGAGAATCAGGCTTTCTCTCAGCAGACAATCAACTCTGAACAACTGGCAGCAATACAAACAACCGCGCCAATTTTGTACAAAATAAAGGAACGTCCAACTATTCTTTTTGCAACACCAGAAGATAAATTATTAGGATTAACTCAGTTAGCTGTGGATAATCATAAAGTTGAGACTGTCACCAAGTGGCTTACCGACAAAAACATTGCAATTGCCCAAGTGCCAAGAGAAGATGTACCATTGGAAACCAAGAAGGGATTGGCTGTTTTTACCTTGGCTAACTCGACTATCCCTGAGCCTGTCTTTGATGCAATGACTCTTAAGTTTGGGAATGTAATTGAGTCCTCCGAACAGTATCAAGAGAAAGTGCTTACGCTGCCTGACCGACCAAAACATTTGAAGCCGCCACAGTCAATCGTTAGTACATTACAGGTTCAGGCATCAAATCAAACGCCACAACCGCAGCAGCAAAACAAAGCCACACCCAGCCAAGAATCTCAAACCGTAACCATCGACCATCTGCGCTCGTGGTACATTGCGGCTGATAATTTAAGCAAACCAGAAGCCTATAAGCAACGCATTGTCGAAATCGCCAACGAGTTTAAGGCAGGCGGTCAGTTGTCGCCCCAGGCAATGGAGGCAATGGAACAAGACACACTCAGCCGAGTTGTCCAAATTTCTCAGAAAATAGCATCAAACTTGGGTCAGCGTGAAGAAGATGGTACTACCCGTGTCGCCGGAAAAATCTATGATTTGTCCCTGAATTCTGAGCGTAGGGATTTAGCTCTAGCCCACAGAAGCGGCGATGTAATTCTACGCGTGCAATCTGGGCAGGTGCAAGTTAATAATTTAACGCTAGAGGTGTTGCGGGATTTTGAGAATGCGAATTCTAAACTTAATGAGGTTTTAGAAAGCAAAAAACAAACAGTAGGATTGCAAAGGTAAGTAAGGAGATTGCTGGCAGTTTCTACCAGTAAACATGATAAAATTTTCATAATAAATATATAAAAACATAAATCTATGGAAGCAAATTTAGAGCAAGCACAGGCTTTCTATGAGCAAGGGTTAGAACATCTGAAAGCGAAAGATTTAAAAGCCGTTGCTGAATGTTTTGAAAAAGCATTAACCCTTAACCCAAACTTTGCAGAAGTTCATAATGCCATAGGATTAGTTCAGTTTGGGATTGGTAAATACGAAAATGCGATCCAAATGTTTGATAGTGCGATCGCTCTAAATTCAAATCTGGCAGAAGCTTACAATAATCGCGGTTTATCGCGTCTGAAAGTCTGCCATAAGTCTGAGTTTGCAAAGGTTGTTGAGGATTACGATCGGGCGATCGCACTCAATCCAAATCTGCTGGAAGCCTATCTAAATCGGGCAGAGATTTACAAAAACTACATTGGTGATTTTGAGGCGGCGATCGTAGATTATAGGAAAATAATCGAGCTTGATCCTAACCGTATAGAACCTTATATTAACATAGCAAACATTCATTTTATCTTAGGAAAATTAGAAGAATCACTAGCAGAATTAGAGAAGGCAATATCTTTACATCCTGATTGCCCAGAAGGTTATTGTGGAAGAGGAACAGTGAGATTTCATTTAGGAAATAAAGAGGGAGCTAAAGAAGATTTATTTAAGGCTTTTTCTATGTATGAAGCACAAGGGAATGTAATTTACTGTATGTTTACAAGAAGCTTAATTATGGAACTTTTTCGAGATTACGAAGTTCATAAAGATTTGTTTGAAATTGAGAACTCAATAGCAGCAAGAAAATGAGCCACTCTATCAACAGAGTGGCTCAAGTGATTACCCCAAAATCCCCATCACAGCAGCCAGAACAGCAGCAGCCCTTTCGCCAGTTGGCACAAACACCCGCTTGCGCCATTGAATAATTTCCGTGAAACAACCCACAGCCACAAGTCGGTCTGCCAAGGATAAAGCATCGACTAGTTCTATGCGAGGCTCACCAGCAACTCTAGACCGCCGCAGTGTAATTCCTCGGGGTAGTTGTTGTGAATACTTCTCATTCAAGACTAGTGAAACCAGTTCTGTGGGACTTAGCAACTGGTTCTTCAGACCAAGTTGCTCTCGCACAGTTTGGATATCCTGAGCATTGACTACTCGACCGAGAATTTTCTGACCATCCAAAGTTTGCAACCGAAATACTCGACTACTGGATTGTGGTAATATCTTCCAAATCGGTAACAAAATGCCTGTTACCAAATGCAGGTAATCGGTAGTGAATCTGGGTAGCGCGTCCACTTCCTTTGACCACGCCGCAACAAACGTATCAGCCGAAGCCTGCTGCCAAGTGGAAGATTCTAATTGTTCAAGTGGTACACGGGTTTCTTTTTGCGATGGCGAACCGCCCGCCGTAGGCGATCGCACCAACAAAACCCGTGGAATAACACCACCATCACTGTCGAATAAGCTATGTGTCGGAATTGACACAGCAGCATGGCCAGACTTTTCATTGACCATAAGTTGCCCCTGGTACTTGGCAGCAAACTCAAGCATCTCGTCAGCAGTTTTGATGTTGTTCTTCTGAGTGCGTTCTAGCTTGAGATAGTTTGTTACGCTACCAGTGGCAGGGTGAGTGTACACAGCTTCTTGGCTTTCGACGGTAAATTTATCAGCCCGTAAAGTCTCCACACCCACCTCATAAATTCCTGCGGCGATCGCAGCTTCGATTTGTTGGCTTAACAAAAGTTCAAAACGCTCGAAAATGAGATTCTGCATATCAATTCGTAGAGCCAGCAAGCGGTTGAGGAATTGCCGTAGGGGTGGGAGGTCTATCTTCATGCCGCCCTCATGGGAAGTGAGGTTAAGTCCGGTCATCTGCTCGAACTGCCCTAGTGAAACTTCAACAAACCTGCCTTGATAAATCTGCTTGAACAATTCATACAGGGCGTGTTCGGCGTAGTTCGATTCAAGGTTATCCTTAGCCTCAAATATGCCATTGCCCCCAGTTTGACGCTGCCCACGAGTGAGTGCGCCCAAGCTGTCCAGCCGTCGAGCAATAGTACTGATGAATCGACGCTCACCCCTAACATTCGTAGTCACAGGTCGGAAGATGGGTGCAGATGCTTGGTTTGTGCGATGCGATCGCCCAAGCCCTTGAATAGCATTGTCGGCTCTCCATCCAGCTTCGAGTAAATAGTGCGATCGCCTTTTACGATTTTGTGCGTTCAGGTCGGCATGGTAACTGCGACCAGTACCACCAGCATCGCTAAAGATGAGGATTTGCTTATCTCCCTGCATAAAAGCGTTAGTTTCTGCAATGTTAGCGCCAGAACCACGAGAATCAACAAACAAGCGTCCATAATCGTCCTTCAACACCCGTTTGCTGCGACCAGTAACCTCAGCTACTTGTTTGTGACCGAAGTGCCACAATAGTTGTTCTAAAGCACCGGGAATGGGGTCAAGGCTTGCCAATCGGTCAATAAGGGCATTTCTTAAGGCTACAGCTTCAGATGAAACAATCGGAGAACCATCGGCATCGAAAGCCGGTTCCGACCTTTCCTCACCTTCAGGTGATGAATGAATGGAATGCAGATGTACGGGAAACGCACTTAACAGGTAATCCATGACATACTCACGGGGAGTCAGGTCAAGATTGAGATCCTGCCATTCTTCGGGTGCAACTTCATTGAGTCGGCGCTTAAGCAACTCCTCGTTAGTAGAAACTATCTGGATGACAACAGCATTAAGAGCAGCTAAATCTTGCTCAATTGCTTTGATCAGCATGGGACACTTCATACCTGTGAGCAAATGGTTAAAGAACCTTTGTTTATGGCTTTCAAACTGCGACATAGCAGACATTTTAGCTGCACGGTTGTAAGTTTTAGCACCAGTGATATTACAAGCTTCCAGTGCTTGATGAAGGTTATTATGGATGATTTGAAAGGCATCGGCGTAACCATCATAAATCCGTTCTTGAGTAGGAGTGAGTTCGATTTCTAACATTTCATACTCAACCCCGTCGAACGACAGCGATCGCGCTAAATACAGACCCAATGCCTTGAGATCCCTAGCAACAACCTCCATTGCTGCAATACCGCCAACTTCAATGGACTCCACGAAATCCTCACGCGAAGAAAACGGGAAATCACCACTGTGCCAAAGTCCGAGGCGATTGGCATAGGAGAGGTTAGAGACTTTGGTTGCACCAGTCGCGGAGACATAGACAACCCGTGCCTGGGGTAGAGCATTTTGCAACCGCAGCCCGACTATACCCTGCTGAGAAGCTGCAACCATACCCAGCGTTCCCTCTTGCGCCATCGCATTTCCCATACTGTGGCACTCGTCAAAAGCTATTGCCCCCTCAAAATCAGCACCAGCCCACTCCACAATTTGCTTAAGCCGACTTTTGCCGTTCTTCTGAGATCGCAGTGTAGAATATGTGCAGAACAGAACGCCTTTTGTGAAAGGGATAGGTTCGCCAAGCTTGATATTTGAGAGGTCGATGATATCTTTTTCATTACCTCCGAGCGCACACCAGTCTCTAC
The DNA here is from genome assembly GCF_014698835.1 of Nostoc paludosum FACHB-159. Lineage (GTDB taxonomy): Bacteria > Cyanobacteriota > Cyanobacteriia > Cyanobacteriales > Nostocaceae > Nostoc > Nostoc paludosum. The sequence goes on from NZ_JACJTU010000077.1 coordinate 6,972, forward strand.
GGGCATCTTCGATTAATGCGGCACTTTTTGATACCCAAATGGCTTTTTGTCTGCCCTGACACCAGTTATCTAATATAATACCTGCACATTGCCTACCCTTACCAGCACCCGTCCCATCGCCAAGGAACCAGCCACGACGAAATTTCACGGCATTTTCTTCGCCCTGTGCTGCCACAGACACATTATCCCATGAGTCATCTACCAAATAAGACCCAGACAGAAATTCGCTATGTGCTTGACCTGCGTAAATCACGCTCTCAAGCTGTGCCTCTGACAACAAGCCTTGTGAGACAATGTTTCGTGGGAGATGTGGTTTGTACGTGGGAGCCGGAGGCGAGACAAGTGCTAAAGCTGCGCTCTCACAGAGCAATGAGGGATGGGGTAGGGCATCCTTGATTCTGATTCGCTGTGGTCGGTAGGTTTCGTAAAGCGTATCTTTCAAACCCTCACTAGCCGTCCACTCGATAACCTCATATTCCAGAACAACCACATCGGGAATTTCTGCGGATGGTTCTGGTTGTGCTACTGTAGTACGTTTTGTTGGTAGTTTAACTACCTTCGCTGCAACGACAGCAGTTTTCATAGTTGCAGCATTCCATTGCGATGCCTGCGGCAACGTCAAAGACGAACGCTGTTGTAATTGCTCAATCAACGCCAGCAGTTCGGGCAAGTCCAAGGTTTCTCTAATACAGGGGATGTCGCCTTTGTTATTAGCCGGAACCTTATCAATCACCGTAATCCGGGTTTCTGTAGTTGTCCCATGCTTGGCGTAAGCTTTCCCACTGACTCCAACCGAAAGCACCACACTGGCAAATTCCTGCCACTTAACGAAAGTCTCGCGCCAAGTGGGATTATGAGGAGAGAACCAATTGGCTGTGATTGTCACCAGTCGTCCACCATCGCACAGCCTTTGTAGTGCAGAGTTGATGTGGCTCTTTGTTGCGTCGGGATTGCGATCGCTTACCTTGGGCGATGACGAGAATGGCGGATTCATCAGCACAACCGAGGGCTGAGTCTTGCCTGCCAGATAATCGTTGATTTGTTCGGCATTCACAGAGAATAATGGTGTGCCAGGGAATAGCCGACGCAGAATCTTCGCTCTATCGGGTGAAAGTTCGTTGAGCATAAGACTTGCGCCTTGGAGGAAAGCGAACTGAGCCAGAATCCCAGTTCCGGCACTTGGCTCAAGGATGAGGTCTGAAGGAGTAATTTGTCCAGCTATTGCCACCAGATAAGCCAGGGGCAAAGGTGTGGAAAACTGCTGAAGCTGAATTTGCTCCTCACTCCTCCGGGTGTGAGTAGGACAAAGCGACTCAAGCCGTTGCAATTCTTCTAAGGGGTTTTGTGGTATTCCCTTTTGTCGCAGGTAAAGGACAAGTGCAACTTCAACAGCCTCATACGCATCTTTCCACAACCACTTGCCCTCTGCGGCAGTGCCGTGAAAGTGGCGATTCATCTGCGATTGAATCGCTCTGGTTGTAATTGTCTGGTTATTAAATAAATATTTGGCAAGTTCTTGTCCCGCGCTAACAATAGATTGCCCGTAATCTAAGACTGTTTGTACATCGAAGAGTGAGCCTTGGATTGCGCTGATCATGACCATTATATAGATATAAATTTCCAAAAAATTTGGCGTAGCCGCTTGAACTACGCCTTCTTCAAATCGAGCCTTATTATTGGAGTTAAGAACCATCTCCACTACTACACGCGTTCACCATTGGCGTTGGTTGCTCCCAGCGTTCGCTGTGTTTGAGAACCAGACTGTGAGATTAAGCCACAGCCTTGTTGCGAGACTTACGAGGCGTTACGGCAGTTTTGGGCTGGCTAGTTTTGCTGGTTTTGGTAGATTTTGGTTGAGCGGATTTAGTAGATTTCTTGGTTGCCGCTTTCGCTTGCACTTGTGGTGCTGCTGGCGGTAGCAGTTTTAATGTAGAGAGCTGAAGTACAACAGGCTGGTGTTGTATTGGGGTTGATTGAATGTCTGTGGTAAGTTCCCAAGGGTCAGGCAGTTGCGCCAACTGTGGTTGTTCCCAAAGGTTTGGTGTTATTGCTGGTTCTGGTATTGGTGCGGCGACTGGCTCTTGTTGAAGGGCGAGTGCTGGTATTGGTGCGGCGGCTGGCTCTTGTTGAAGGGCAAACGCTTTGGAACTTGTAGCGACAGGTGCGATTGCCAAATATGGTAGCGAGAACAAGCCGTTTACGAAATCCATGACCATAAGACAGACGAAGCCCATAACCAAAATTTGAATTGTCCAGTTGAGTACGATTTGAATATCCATTGTTTTTCTCCTGAATATGAACAGTTTTTCATTGACCACTAGCGAAGCGTTTTAACTGCACGCTTTTGAGAGATTTAGGAAGTAGTAAAAGATTTAGGTACAAATTCTAGGTGTGAAGAATTGAATTTGTACAAGCCTGATATTCCTTAAAAATTTGGCGTAGCCCAAGGTAGAAATTGCCCAAAAAACCTGTAGTGATAACTCGACCGAAAGGCTTAAAAGTAGAGTTCAAAAGGCTAAGATTCAAGTCAAGCGGTTAACTACGTTCAATTATTTAAGCCGCAGCAAGTTAAACAATGGCAAGCAAAGAAATTCAAGTCAAAGAGTACACCGTTCGAGCGCACAAACGTCAGATACACACGCGCGTTTTTAACTTCATCTGTAAGCAGTGCGATCAATCAACTTTTCGTGAGACGTATGGCCCACGCCCCCTGTACTGCGAAACCTGTCGTCCTCCAGGGCCGCCTAAGAAGTCTAAAGTGACTGCACCAGCTAAGAAAGGTAAGCCTAGAGCTAAGGTTTATCGAAGTGATGTGGATTTTCAGAAGTCGTCGTGAGGCGATCGCTGACTATGAGCAAAATGCTTCTGGACAATTGCTGGACAGAAGCATTGAGTGTGATTTGCTTGAAAGGGGGATTTTCCCCGGTTATCGAACAATTGTACTATAAGGGGAGTTCAAAACTCTCTATTGGGAATCCAAAATCATAATCTTTGTGTTTGAGCGAGTAGAAATTCTCAACCTATCTTAGTGATGCAACGGCAACAGACAATCCAAACCTATCTTCAAGCCATCGAAATTTACAATGCCGCTTTGAGGTTTACCCCCCAAGATTGGAAAATTCTCAAGCGCAAGGCCAGGGCTTGTGAACAGCTATCCCAACTATATTCTGAGCAACAGCAATACGAACATGCTATCGATACTTTAAAGCAAGCTGTTGCTGGATATGAGATGGAGTTTTCTCAAACTCCAAATGATGCCTTAAATATTAGCTATCTGGGAACGCTCATCGAACGATTAGCCGAGCTACAGGTAAGCCAAAAGCAGTATGCACAAGCATTTGATTCTTACCAACAAGCTATCTCCACCTATGATAAAGCGATCGCACTCTGGGTAGATGATTCTGGTAATCATGCGCTCAAAGCTGGTGCATTAACATCATTAGCTGATTTACAATTGCTTCAATCACAATACACACAAGCTCTCTCGAACTATCAACAGGCTGTGGCTTGCTACAATACTTCACTATTGCTCAAGCCATTAAAAGGCGTTGAACTAGATCGGGCGGGAAGTTTACAAAAATTGGGGAATTGTTTTTCTCTGTTATCTCAAAATTCTGAAGCACTTGAGTGTTATCAAAGTGCAATGAAAGTGTTTAGTCAACTACCTCCAGGGAATAGGCATCTTCGCTCTTTAACTCAGCAGATGCAACAGCTGAGTAATACTGATTAAATAATTTAGTCATGAGAAAGTTTGCATTTAGCGGTAAGAAAATCTAAAAAAACTCGCTATGTGGGTTTAGCATCGAATATGCTTAGGTTTTTAAAACTGACCCAAAACATTTTGGGTCAAAAAGAAAAGTCATTTAATAAAAGATTCTAATTTACTCAAAAATCAAGACAGAGCCAGATAAAATTTTTATTCAATTACAACTAGCAAGTAATGGGAACAAAACCTTGACGACTAAATTTGTAACGCTAACTTCCTTCAAAGGAGGCGTGGGTAAAACTACTTCAGCAATTTGTCTGTCTTGCCTGTTCGCTCAAGAAGGGTATAAAGTTTTACTGATTGACTACGATCCTAATCGTTCAGCAACAGTTTGGAGTTCTCGCGATCAACTTCCTTTCAAAGTTGCTACAGAGAACACTGCTAATCGCCTAATGGCAAAAGAGAAATTTGATTTTATTGTCATTGATACACCAGCGAGGCCAACGTCGGAAGAAATCAAAGAGCTAGTTGATGGATGTGATTTACTATTGGCTATTACAACTCCGTCTGCTCTTTCAATTAGTGCTTTGAATATGATGGTTCAAAGTTTTCCCCCAAAAACAAAATTTTATGTTTTACTGACTGTGATGCCTCCCTCATCAGAGCCAGATGGTGAAATTGCTTTTCATACGCTTAAAGAGCAGGGCTTACCTGTTTTAGAGCAAGGAATCCAGCGTTTGAAAGTTTACGAACACGCAGCTGCTGAGGGAAAACCAGTGTATGAAATTAAAAGAGGAGGAAAAAAAGCATGGGAAGATTGGAAAGCACTAGCAAAGCTACAACCAATCAAAGAATTGCTAACTTAAAGCAGATTTTAAACTTTACTCCAGGATTAGAAGAGAACGAGGTAAATCAAGGTGAATCAACCCAGGATTCCTCGGTGGTATGGGTTAAGCGTAGTCAAATTCATTTGACGTTTAGTTTTGTGCCAGATGGCCAACCTGTACGCTACTACTACGATCCAGAAGAGTTAGAAGCTTGGGCGTTAAATGACTTAAAACCAAATGGAATTCATTCTCCATTATGGGTTCGTCCGCTTAAAAACGGCAATCCTGATGAATACGAGCTTGTTGCAGGGAAACGCCGTTATCATGGTTCTGAGTTTGCCCAAATCGATCCGCTGCCTGTCCGAATATTTAATTGGAACGATATTGAGGCGTTCAAAGCCTCACTTGCAGAAAATAAAAATCGTCGAGATTTTAGTGCATTAGAAGATTTAGATGCGATTCTTAAACTTCTTGCTATAAGTATCGAAGGAACTGTTGAAGAAGCAGTAAGTTTGCTGTATCAGATGGACAATCTTAAGCGTCGCTCAGGTATAGAGCGTGTTTTAGCTCATCCTCAATACGAAATCATTCAAGCTATATTTGATTTCTTCGGCGGAATCAGTTGGGAATCTTTTGTTAAAAGCCGATTACCATTGCTGAAAAAACCTCAAGAAATTCTACAAGCTGTGCGTCAAGGGAAAATTGAATATACTAAAGGGTTAGAAATTGCCAAAATAAAAGAACCTAAAATTAGACAAAAGTTGTTAGAAAAAGCCATCGTTAATAAACTGCCACTTGCAGAAATCAAGAAACTCACTCAATCTCATAAGCCAAGTTCGCAAAATTCAATACAAAGTCGCTTTGACCTAACTTACAAAGAATTTAGGAAGTCGTTAAAGAAAATAGAAAACAATCCAGAACAGCTTCAAAAAGCTCAAAACTTATTATTTCAGATAGAAGAATTTGTGAAAAATAATTGACCCAAAATGTTTTGGGTCAACATAAGCAAGAGAATAATTGAACTAAACCCTTATTTCTTCCTTGCATCCGCTAATAAGCTTGTATTCACCTAACTTAGTAAAGCTGACTGTTTCAAAAGTTTCTATGAAATCTACTAAGCGACCATCTAAACCACTGAAACAGCAGCCGTCTGCTCAAACTCAGCCTCAGTCTCACCCAAATTCTGCCGATAACCCAACAGAACAATACCCAGAGCATCAGCCCGTCTCTAATCCTGATGAGCTACCGCAGCAACAAAATGAAGTGGCGATTGCTGACGCGACTACTAACCCGGAACAACAATCTAAACCACCCAGACCATCAAAACCTCGAACTCAAAAGCTAGAGTTAAGAGAGCGGTTTCAACACGTCAAGTTTTTAGACTGTAATAAACCAGTAGGACGAGTAATTTTTGAATGCTGGCACTGCCAACAAGGGATAATTAGCGAGTTTAGGGGCGAACCCATAATGGGAGAGTTCAAAGGACGACCTTCCATCTCTCTGGTGAACGTTGAATGCCCTAACTGCGGTAAAACAGCAATCAAGCTAAGTACGGGAGAGATACTATCAACAACGGCAATTCCTTCACCTTGGAAGAATGATAGTACTATCTAACTTAAGAATTAATTGTCAGAAATAGCCAGCTATGAATAATGCCAAAGTTGACCTGTTTAACTACACAGTTAATTGTACTAGCAACTCTGAGCCTGACAAGTTGCAGCACGACTAGTGTTGAGCAGTACGAAGCGACAGCACTTACTAGCTATACATGGCAAGTAAAGTATGCCAATAACTTAACTAATGCACCACAGCCGCGAATCGAAAGCTTTGCAGCTACATCAGTACTAAACAAGAATGGATTGAAACCAGCAGGAGCAGTTGTTGGCCCCGACGAGCAAGGACTATGGTGGCCGACTTTACCACCACGTCCAAGTATTGATGAAGTGGAGAAACGTAAAAAACCTCAAGAAGAAGCAAGCAAACCAGAACTACAGAAAACGGTGAAATATCAAATTACTTATGGCGTGGGCGAGCAGCAGAAAACGCTACCTACTAACTATGATGTTTACCGACAGGTAGTAAAGGCGTACCCGTCCAAGACTCCTTTGGAATTAACTTTCGGATTAAATGATGACTCGGTAGAAAAGGCTGAACCAGTTAGTAAATAGTCCTCTAACAAACTAGCTCTTTAACAAACTAGCGCAGAAGCTATTCTCCGTGTCTGGTAAAGAAACTTAAGCTTTCAAGTAAAAATTCTCTATCTTCTACACAGAGCGATCGCGCTTCGATCCAAAACTAGTTAATCCGCAGTCCAGTTTTTTCAAATACATAAAAATATAATAACAAAGTCAAAAATGAAAAATTGTCAATGGGTGTCAAATAGGGATTATATAACACCCAAAAACTAAAATTGATTAATAGGGGTTAAATAGGTGTTAAAAAGGGTACAATTATAACTCATTTAGGGTATCCTCAAAAAGTCCTGATTTTATGCCGCAAATAACCCCAATGACGAACATCCATGCACTGCAAAAAATTTTTCCGGCAGGCTTTGATAATGGCTATGGTAGCCTGAAACTTTTAGTCGATGGCTTTGAAGTTGTAAGAGTCCCCAGCTATATTTCTACAGCAGACATGGAAGATGTTCCAGGGAGAGTGGAGTTTAACGGGACAGCTTACACAGTTGGAGAATCTGCTTTTCGTGCTGGAAATCATTTTGAACGCAACACAGACAGCAATGAAAACAAAATCAAGAATGCTCTGACGACGCTATTGGGAGCATTAGCACATTTGCCACACCGCAAAGCTTGGCATTTGAAATTAGTCGTCAGCTTGCATGATATCGCTTTAGCAAAAGACTTAACAAAAGTCCTCAATGGAGAATATCTTGCGACACTCGCAGGCAAACCCTCAGAGGTCAAGGTAGAAGTGCTAAAAGTGGTTCCCGAAGGAATGGGGGCATTGTTTGGGCGTTCCCTTCCCAAAAAGTTAACAGTGATTGACTTTGGTAATGGCACAACACTGTATTCTCGATACACTCAAGGCAAACGGGAAGTACACACACCTTATCCAGTAGGCGTAGAAGTCCTCATCGATGAGATTGCCCAAAAAATGAAACATCTGAATGGGGGTAAAGTTGGGGATGCATCAAAGGTGCGATTTTGCTTAGAAAACGAACACACCAGATATAGTCGTGACATTGATATCAAAGATGTCTACTTGGCTTGTTTTAAGGATTGGTATGAAAAATATTTGAAAAAAGTAGTAGGTATGGCACTTGATGCCAAACACCAAGGCGATGAAATCTGGGCAATAGGAGGCGGCTGTTTGTTGCCAGGGTACAAAAAGCTGTTAGAGAAAAATGGCTTCAAAGTCATGGACAATCCGGTAGAGGCTAATGCAGCCGGGTTATTGGAGATGGCCAAAGCGATAGCCAATAAAAATTCTTAAAAATTCAGTAGGAAAAAGCAATGTTGAATAATCAAGATAATGTCTCAGACAAAGTACGCATCAGAAATAGTTATCGTCAACGCATAATAGCAGAGGCTAAACAATTAGACAAAAGCTATTTGGAGACGGTTCATTTCATCATAGACTGCTATTTTGCATTCAAAAAAGGAGTGTTGAATATACAGCAACCAATAGCTTATACATCCGATTTCAATCAGGCTGAACCCAGCCAGAATCAAGCCCAACAGATTGTTTCAACTTTAGCAAAACACCAAAAACACCAAGATTCTGTTGATGAAACATTCAGCTTGGATTTTGAGTTGTAACTTCTCTAAGCTAGATTTCCACAGAAGCGATATCACGAGAGCCACACTCAAAATAGTAATTATGTACTATAATAAACTAACTTCTTAGTTTATAATGATGTGCGGCATTTTTGAACACTAATGTCCACGCCTTTAACTCCAGCTACTCAACCCCTAAATGCCACCCCGCACTACGAAACTATCACAGGGGTAGTCGAACGCCTGACGTTTCATTCCGAAGAATCAGGCTATACTGTAGCGCGTCTAAAGAGTTCGCGTTCTACCGACCTGACCACAATCGTCGGCAGTTTCGCCAATATCCAACCAGGGCAAACACTTCAGCTAACCGGATTCTGGCGAGAACATCCTCAATATGGGCCACAATTCCAAGTCACTAACTACCGAGAAACCAAACCAGCAACACTTACAGGAATCGAGAAATACCTCGGCAGTGGGTTAATCAAAGGTGTTGGCCCGATCACAGCCAAACGCATTGTTGCACACTTTGGTTTAGAAACACTCGAAATCATTGAAAATCAGATTGACCGACTCATCGAAGTTCCGGGCATAGCCAAAAAGCGGATCAAGCTCATCAAGAACGCTTGGGAGACACAAAAAGCCATCAAAGAAGTGATGATATTTCTGCAAAGCCACGGTGTTTCAACAACTTATGCAGTGAAGATTTACAAGCAGTACCAAGATAATGCGATCGCCACAGTAACCTCTAACCCGTACCAACTAGCAACCGACATCTACGGCATTGGGTTCCTCACCGCCGACAAGATTGCTCGTAACTTAGGCGTACCAACGGACTCCCAATTTAGATACTGTGCTGGCATTATCCACGCATTGAGTGAAGCAGCCGAAGATGGCCACTGCTACTTACCCCAGCCAGAACTTATTGAGAATGTCATCAAACTGCTGACAACTGATGACCATCAGCCTACCGTTGATGCGATCGCTCACATAATTAAAGAGATGTCAGCTAGGGAGGAATTGATTAGGGAAAGCGTTAAAGAAAATTACGGTGAAAGGTTGCTGCTGTGCTACAAACCAACGTTCTTTCATACCGAGATGAATTTGGCGCAGATGATATCTCGACGGTTAAGCCAGCCGATTGTACAGGATATGCCCCGCGTTCGCGCTTGGCTAGAGCGTTTTATGGCTAGTCGCAAAATCCAGCTATCGCTACAACAGCAGAAAGCAGTTGAGATGGCAGCTTATTCTCCAGTTATGGTACTCACTGGTGGGCCGGGAGTTGGGAAAACATTCACAACGCACACTATAGTTTCTCTGTGGAAGGCGATGGGTAAAACAATCGCCCTGGCAGCACCAACGGGAAGGGCAGCACAACGGTTATCAGAAATGACCCAACTTGAGGCGAAAACCATACACCGTTTGCTAGAATTTGACCCGAAAACAATGGGCTTCAAGCGCGACCATGAAAATCCGTTGCCACACAACGCAATTATTGCGGATGAAGCATCGATGCTGGATCTGTTCCTGGCACATTCCTTGGTGAAAGCTGTAGCACAAGGAGCGCAACTATTATTGGTAGGCGATATTGACCAACTACCCTCAGTCGGCCCTGGTAAAGTGTTGGCAGACCTAATCACTTCACTGCAAGTACCAGTAGTGAAGCTAACACAAGTATTCCGCCAAGCCCAACAGAGTGCGATCGTCACCGCCGCGCACCAAATCAACCAGGGTGACTACCCGATAATGGAGCCAATCAGCGATAATCCGCAGTCGGACTGCCTATGGCATGGTGGAGGTCATCAGCCAGAACACGGGGTACAGGCAATCTGCGAGTTAGTGAGCGAGTTCATTCCACGGCTTGGTTTTAATCCAGCCACGGATGTGCAAGTGCTGTCTCCGATGTCACGGGGGCTGGTAGGTACTCGGAACTTGAATGCAGTTTTGCAGCAGCTGATCAATCCACCTGCACCTCTTAAAACCGAGATTAGCCGAGGCGGGATGATTCTGCGGGTGGGCGATCGCGTGATTCAGCAGATGAATGACTATGACCGCGAGGTGTTTAATGGGGATTTGGGAACCATCCTGAGTATTGATACGGAAGAACAAGAGGTGACTGTTGAGTATAGTGGACGAAGAGTGGTTTACGACTATGCGGATTTGAATGAAATTACTTTGGCGTTTGCTACCTCAATCCATAAGTCGCAAGGAAGTGAGTTTCCAGTGGTGATACTTCCTCTATATATGCAACACTTCATGATGCTGACACGCAATTTGTTTTATACAGGATTGACACGTGCAAGGAAGTTGGCGATTGTCGTCGGCTCAAAAAAAGCAATATCCCTGGCTGTAAGAACTACAGATGACCAACAAAGGTACACTAGACTGTGGCAGAGGCTGTTGCAGCCAATTTGATCGTCATCAAATAATAAACTGGACTGTTCACAAAAGCAGTTGATGACATTGCTAAGTAATGTAACTTAAAGAGTAAATTGTCCCTAATATAAAGGTGAATATCTAGAAAGAACTATTCTAATAAATGTATTTCATTTCACCACATCGGAAGGCGATATGTCAGATAAGAATGAAGGCAAAGGAAGTTGCCTGTGTGGAGCAACTCGTATTTTTGTTAAGACAGTGAGTAAAAATATTGGCGGATGTCATTGCCAAATGTGTAGAAAATGGGGAGGTGGCCCCTTGTTAGTAGTCGATTGCGGAAGTGAAGTCTCGTTTGAAGGTCAAGAAAATATTACGACATTTAATTCGTCTGAATGGGCTGAACGAGCCTTTTGCAAGCAATGTGGTACTCACCTATTTTATAGATTAAAACAAAACAACCAGCACTTCATCCCTGTGGGGCTATTTGAGCAGTCGCCAGATTTTGTGTTCGATCATCAAATATTTATTGATGAAAAACCAACATATTATTGCTTTGCAAATGAAACAAACAATTTGACAGGAGCCGAGGTATTTGCTCAGTTTGCTCCGCCAAACATTTAACGAAAAAGATAGTAGAAATGGGTTGTACGATAGGTAAACTGATGTCTTACAGCGATTTTACCCTCAAGAAAGTGAAAGCTGAATTTAACCTCACCATAGTTGAGCGTCCCACTTTTGTTGAGGAAGTTGAACCTATAACTCCTAGCGAGTTGTTATCTACATTTCTGGAAAAGCACTTACCATTAGCTCTAGCAGTGAACACGGAAAAAGCAAGATCTGAATGGTTGATATCTCCAATTCTTTTAGAAATTAAGGATACGCTATCTAATCATATTAGCTTATTTTCAGGTACAGATTTCACGGTAGATTCTTCGCTAGGGCTAAACGGAGTTTGTGATTTTCTCATTAGTAAATCAACAGAACAATTATTTATTGAAGCTCCGGCTGTGGTAATAGTAGAAGCTAAAAGGGAAGACTTAAATGCCGGGTTAGGACAGTGTATTGCCTCAATGATTGCTGCTCAAAAATTTAATGAGCAAAATCATACTCAAGTTCCGACAATTTACGGAAGCGTTACTACAGGCGATCGCTGGAAATTTCTCAAGTTAGAAGAAACTATCGTTACTATCGGATTACTGGAGTATAACATTCCTCCAGTTAATCATCTGTTGGGGATGTTGACGAGCTTTGTATCTTAATATCTTTTGTGAAAAAGTAGGAATTACTCAATCAGTCCATTTCTATCAACAGACTGCACAAGCAACTGCAACTGCTCAAGCAATTGTAGGCTTTTGACTTTGTTAGGTTTACGTCTACGAAATATTCGGAACTTCCTTTTATTTTTCGTCGGGCTTCTCCGGTTGCAGAACTGCGATAAAATTTCCAAGTTAGTTAATTTCTGATTATTTGCAATATTTCAAATAGTTTCTCAGGAACTTCCTGCGGCGTAATAATTCTTTGCTTTAAGTAGGTTAGTGTTGAAAATTGTCGTTATGACAAGGCAGCTTTGCTGAGGGCAGAAGGGAAGAGCTTTTTGGGCAACTTGACTTTTCTTTACATATTTTGGTTTTTTACCCTGTTCTACTTACTTGCTGCAAAAATATTTTAGGAATATCAACGGCTTCATCAAAAGAACAGTCGAGTTGGGCTTGGATTTTTCAAACCAGCTCGGTCATTAAGTCTAGGGTTTCGAGTGAGTGCTGCATAATATTCTCAGGTTCACAACCCCGGAAACAATCTCCCCCATACTGAAGCTTTCTTTCCTTCACTACCTGTCTCAAACACACTCTCGAATCCCTGATGACCAGCCTGAGTTTCCAGGGTGTTGATCTTGTGGATCATTAGAGCAAATTCGGGGTTTTCGCTAATTAATTCATCTTCCAGTTCTAATTCTTGCTGTAACAGTTGAGCATTCCGATGCGAGAAGCGCCGCTGATTGTGCCGGCGGCGGATTTGTTCTTCTGTGAGCGGCAGTTCTTCTTCAAAGTTCAGGTCGTCGTACATTTGTCCTTTTCAATTAATCCAAAATATTCGGCTGATATCTCCATCAGGTATGTTAGGGCTAGGCAGTTGCCGTAGTGGGTGTAGATTTGGGCGATTGCTTTCAAAACTTCGGGCAAATTTTCGGGTGTGACTTGTTGGAACCGCGCAGCCAAGTGGTATGCTGAGTGTTCGTTTTCGGATTCCACAACTGGTACATCTTCTGCCCAGATTATGAGTTGCCGTCTGTTTAGCTCTGCCAAGCTTTCTGCATTGATAGTATCAACAATTGAGTCGGGTAGACAGCGAATTAATAATTTAACTACCAAACTATACCCCCATATAAAAGCTCAAAACCAAGTTGTAAACGCTTGATATATTCTTCAGTATTTCGATTGCTCCACACTGGGTTAGTTCTACTTTTAATCCAGTTATTTGGAGAATGTGCAACTTCGTGGTGACATTTTTCGCATAGTGGGAACCAGTTAATTCCAAACTTATCGTTTTTGGTGTACTCGGTATGGTGCATTTGGGTGGCTTCTGCTCTTAAACAGCAACAACATTTACTATGGGCTTGTCGATGTTGTTTGTGAGCGATCGCCACCTTCTTCTTATACTTTTTGATATCACCATACCGCGCATTCCAGCCTAATTGTCTGAATCGGGAAAGCCGAGATTTTCTAGTAGTAGAGTTACCCCTTTGGAGTTTAACTCTTGCCCCGTTAGTTCTTGCCATTTGAGCTTGATTTCTTGATAGCTTGGTTTGCGTCCTAGTTGTTGAACCCACAGCTTAATTTCTTCATACCAATCAATATCAACACCTATTGAATTATCGCCACTGCTTTCGTCTAGGGGGTGTTGTTTTTGCTCCATACCTTGAATATCAAATTCAGGAATCAGAGCAATGAATGGATTACCACGAGTCGGAATCACCAGCGCATACCTAACACCAGCCTTGTCCAACAACTCGCAAGCTTGGCGTAACATTTCCAAAACGTCTTTCTTGACATTCACGAAATCTTGGGGATGCTCCAGAATGTAAGCAGATGTTTGTCCTAATGCTAGAAAACACACATTCTTCAAAGATGGGCGGCTAAATCCAGTTTCCCCTGAAAGTGGGGACTGGCCCATGAAAATTCCGTGGCCTTTGAGTCCGGCGGTAAATTTGATGATGTAGTTCCAAAATCCTTGCAGGTCTTTGGCAGTGTCAGGAGTGACCATTCCTGGCAGTCCTTTGCCACCACCGTAGACGCTATCTACTTCATCCTGCAACAAGAATAATTCTGGTACACCAACACAAGAACCACCAACAACAGCGACTCGCTTTTTTTGCTCATCAATCTGCTGTGTGGCAAAAGTTATCCAATTGGATAATTTCGCCATGCCATCAAACTTCTTGGTGAATTGACACAGCCACCGCGTCACTTCATCTTTAGGGTCACAGCCAAGTACAACTGCTGGCGACTGGGATTTGGCTGCAATCTTATTGACGATTACACCAGCCAAAGTAGACTTACCAGATTGTGTCCCGCCACTAATATAAAAATGGTGGTTAGCACGTTTAGTCATATCGTGGTTGACCGCAACATCGCACAATTGGTCTAGCCATGCAGCATCCAGCCGAATATATTCAGGATACTGCTGTGCGATCGCCCTTAAAACTTGCAATGCGCCAGGATTGACTACCTGTTGCACGATATCTTCATCAATGCTGGCAATGTCCGGGTTAGGGATACCAGGGCGTGGAGGTAATTGTTGTGCTGGTGGTGAGGGAAGAGTTACCAAACCTTGCAACTGATATTCAGCTATCCACCTGGGACGCTCAGCAACAGGGAGACGATTCACATATTGTGCGACTCGCCGCTTGGCAGTGATCGCTGTAGTCACATAATTGTATGCTGCCTGACCTTGCAAATGTTGTTTGAGTGCTTTGAGGTCAGCTTCTAGCAAAGACTTGTAAACTTTTTCCTTACTTTCGCTGATTTGAGCGGATACTCCAAACAAGCCAGCACTGAGTGTCCCAGCGCCGAGTAAGATTCCGGTTGTTACTCGGTCAGTATTTAAGAAAAAAGGAGCAGACAGACATAAGACTGCACTCGCCCCTAAACTGCATAAGATAGTCCGTTCTGCATAAATTACACTACTGGCAGTTAGTCGTTCCAGTTCAAAGCTCATAATTTATCGCACCCCTAACGCAACACCAGCACAAACTAAAGTTAGAAAGGCAAACAGAAATATTACCCCAGGCATCAAGCCGATGGTGAAAGTCTTGCGGTTAAATCCAAAACCTTTAACAACTAATCCACCAAAGTTGAATAACCCCAGAAATATACAACAAATGGAGATTATGCCGATAAACCAAAGAACATATCTACTGACAGGGCTAGCAACTGATAAAAAACCCATCAGCATCGATAGCCCCACCCCACACACTGCATATCCAATGAAAGATAATTTTAGTTGCATATTTTAAGGAAGGTTTGGTTTTTTACCTTGTTTGATTGGGCAACCACGAGCAATAATGAATTGTTCTGAATTTTTCAGTTGATAACACAGATTATCGTACAGACCATAACAATAATTATTGAGGTCTGTGATTTGGTTAGGGCGCGTATTCAAGCCAGGAATAACGTGATTAATCACTAAGTAAAATTCGTGAGTCATAGTCAAAATCGGAATGAATCTCCCACTTCATCAAATGCTTTCTCGTAACCTCCAAGCTGCCGTTGTTGTTCTTGCGAACCGAAAGCATGACGGATGACTGCCTCCCCATGCTGCGCTCTGGTACGCTGTAAATCTTCTTCGACCTTCATCGCTTCTTGTGAGTAAGCCAGTTGGTTTTTATACATTGTTGCCAAGTTTTGTAACTGTTTGAGTCTGTGACGTGAGAACTTGGTATGTAACCACTGCTGTGCTTTGAGAGTTCCCGATACCTCTGCTTGATCCAATACTTGCTGTGCTGTAGTATAAGCAGGTAACGTGTAGCGATCGCGGATTGTTGATGGAATATTACCATCTATTTGGGTGGCATCCCCAACTCGTAAATCAGTTGAGACTATACCTTCATTCTGACTACCAAATAATCCTGGTAACCATTTTCCTAACATAATTTTCTCCTATCTAAAGTTGGTGTTGGTGTAAGTTTGCTGCACTTGCTGTACTTGTGAGCCGATATAACGAGTCACACCATATATCCCCATGAACGAAAACATCAAAACGGTCAAAGCAGCGATCGCAGTTTGAGCCATCATTCCTCGTTGCATCAATTCCTCAATCTGTCTGTTGGAGTGCGATCGCGCTTTTGATTCATCAATAAGTTGCTGGACGACTAGGAACTCTTCTGTTGTCAGGTTTTCGAGTGTTAAGCCGGACAGGTTCAACTCGCCGTCCTTCTTCAGGTGAATATTGAATTGTTTGTGACGAGTTTGAGTTTGTTCTTGTTGTTGCTCCATGTATAGCCACGCCCAATACAAGAATTAATAGCAGCAGATTCAGTACTGCTGCAACGCCGATCAATTTATTCGGTCGCATCTGCATTGCTAGCAGAGAGATAGAACGATGCAATCTCCTGACCGAAACGAAAAAAGGCTTCTGGCTCCCCCTTATAATCTCTGGCGTACTCCGCGATTTCTGCAAGATATTCGTTGGTTACACCATCTAAATCTTCAATAGTTTTTTGTGCCTCCCTATGGGCGAACTCTCTGACTCCTTGGCTAATGCCAGTGCTGAAAGCAGAAATTTCTTCTAACTTCTGTTTTGCTTGGTTGGCAAGAGCGATTTTGTAATCGTCCATACTCTCTTGCGCTTTCTTGGTTTTGGCTTTTGCTCTTTTAGCTGCTTTCCCATTCCTGCCATTAGTAGTAGCAAGTGTACCAGATTGTCCGCGCTCAAGAATTATTTGATCGGCGACAGACATAGCATCATCATCAGCTAATGTATCCCAATCAAGACCGCGCTTTTTTAACTCTGCCAATAACTCTTCATCTGACAGATTAATATCATTACCTTGCAATAAAGAACGTAAAACTTCCATCATTGACTCCTAGTTACGAATGTTCTGATTTTCCGGAAATCTAAATGTGGTCTGAGAAACTAATTTAACAATCCACTTTTGAATTTCATAACTTGTGTAAACTCTATCAACGCTAAAAGGGCATTTTATCTCCTGCCCCCAACGGTAAATAGTTGCTATAGAAGGATGTGGCTTTAATCGCTGGAGCGCAAGTCGTAACTCATCACCTTTACAAACCAACTTAGGAAGATTATCCAGAAAGAAACGATAGCGATTTACATCAGCGATTCTAATAGCTTTATAAGGATTGCGTTTCCTCAATTCCCCATAAGCTTTGACTTGCGACATGAAACAGATATCGTTTTCGTCTTTGATGTTCAAGCGCTTTTTAACTCTTTGCCAAGTCCGGTCACATACCTTTGTGCCAAGCGCTCTCTGGTACTCTAACCTCAATTTAGATGCCATTTCCTCCTCTTTTGCGACAAACAAGATTTTTTTTCTTAATCGCTTCTATCCCTTGGTCAATCAGGAATAGGACTCGCCGTGAGAACCTCTAATTGGATTTAATGATGAGAATTTTATTGGTCATAATCCCCAAACCCCTTTAATGCCGTAAAATTTTGGTTAGTTTCAGCGACAAATTCTCATGGCTTGTCGCTTCATACATATAAAAATACCCGCTTTTGTTGGGCGGGTCATTACTTGATTAACTAATAGTTAATAAACAGGAGTTAGGAGTCAGGATTCAGTAATCAGAATGGTATTAGAGGTGGATTCAGACCTGCACTTTTCTTGTTGACCATACTTCCACCTTGTTTTGTTACCACCAACTTTTCTTATTTTGTGGGTTGCTAGAATATCGGTTATTCATCTGTTCTTTGGTTAGAAGACCCAGCTTACTTCTTTCTAACTTCTGACTTCTGACTTCTGGCTCCTGACTTCTGACTCCTATTTCGACAATTAAGCAATAAAATTTCGTTTAAGTTCATAGAGCCGAGCTATTAAAACAAACTTAAGCATATTCCGTGTTCTCTCAGGCATCTGAGGAAATTTAATGCCGGGCCCCCATTTGATCTGCACTGTTTTGAAAGGTACATCCAGTTCTCTTGAAAGAATTGAACAGTACTCTTTAAAAATTCCGCGTTCGCTCTCAAGGCATTCTACTGACTCCAGAGACATTCC
>NZ_JACJTU010000078.1 GCF_014698835.1 Nostoc paludosum FACHB-159
TTACTGGTAAATATTTTTAATCGGCGGTGAATTCAACAATGTGTCAATTAATTTATCCTAAATCTGGCTAATCCAGGTGTTTTTTTCTCCCTCGTGAGAAATCCGGGTAATAGTACCTCTGGCTGTTTGGTTGACTGTTTGCTGCCTTTCTCAGAAATATCGAGAAACTTGGAAAGACTATAGTCTTTGCCAAAAGTTTCATTAAACTGAATTGCAAAATCTCTTAAGCCTTTTCTCCACTCACATTTATCATCCCGAAGACAGTGGAAGGATACCATAGTTTTTTTCAGTACATTGTTTTTTAAGGGATCTCATCCTGATTATAAGTATCAATTTATTACTTGTCTCTAGCAAATACATCTACTTTACCTATGCTCGCTCACGAATTTCGGCGTCATGACGTAACTTACGAGCGTATGCTTGACTATCTGTAATATCAGGTCGTGAGTTGATAATGCCTTCACTCTGCCAATAGGCAGCAAGTTCGGCTCCTGTCTTGAGTGGATTTGCTATAACTTGCCTTACAGAGAGAATCCGAAGAATGTATTCAGAGAGAGGAAGGTTTAACTTAGAAGCTTCGGTAGAAAGTTCGTTTTCTAGCTCTGGGGGCAAATCAAGGTTAATACTCACTCTGACTCTCCTGTTGATTTTATAGTTATAGAATGACAAATAACGCATTCTCCCAAATGTCGGTAGAGTTCATTCAATGTCATAGAACAAACTCCCAACTTCCATCTTCATCGATCGCAAGTGCAATCTCATCACTGACTCCAGTTTGAATGTAAATGGTCTTGAATTTCTGGTCGTAACGAAAAACTTGAATATGCTTTTTTACAATAAAACCAAAGACGTTGAGGTTGAACTAACCTAATGCCTATACCTGAAACAAACCCAAAGATTCCAATGTGTTCACCAAGCCTCTACGAAACTGATTTTTACGCTTGGACACAGGAACAAGCAACTTTACTTCAGAATCAGCAGTGGAGTCAGATCGATCTGCAAAATCTGATTGAGGAAATTCAATCTTTGGGTAAACAGCAACGTCAAGAATTGCGAAACCGTCTCAGTGTGTTGATTGGACATTTACTAAAATGGCAGTACCAGTCAGGACGCCGTAGCCGTAGCTGGTTAGCAACACTTCGTATTCAACGCTTAGATATTGCTGAACTGCTTGAAGACAATCCTAGCCTCAAACCCTACCTTGAAGAAGCACTTGGCAAAGCCTACCTTAAAGCTCTGGAATTAGCTGTTGGAGAAACAGATTTGCCTAAGCGTACTTTTCCGGTAGAGTGTCCCTACAGTTTGCCAGAGATTTTAGACTATGACTTCTACCCCGGCGAACCAAGCAATTTAGTAGATGAATCAGAGAGACGTAGCAATGCTACGTCTCTACATTGATTTTTACCAGATGTCTTTTGATTGAGATCCTCAAACTACAGCTGCCTCTGGAATCGCACCTTGCATTTTTGCAAAAGCATCAATTAGACTTTGCAATTGTTGGTCGGCTTTGAAAACTCCTAAACCGCGCACAGTGACTTTCCCAGGAGAATACACAAAGCGGGTTTTCAAATTGTCTGGTAAGTTCGCCGCTAACAAGTTCCAAGCGGGTTCTTCCATTGGTGTTTCTAAAACAACGTGCTGTTTGTTTTCTGGTTTAATGCGACTAAATCCGAGTTTTTTCGCTAACTGTTTGAGTTCCATTACGCGTAGCAGTTGATTAGCTGGGACTGGCAAAGTACCATAGCGATCGCTCCATTCAGCTGCAATCTGTTTTAATTCTCCTTTTGATTTCGCTGTCGCCACCGCCCGGTAAGCACTCATCTTTTGATCCAAATCGGTAATGTAATCTGCGGGAATAAATGCCGTGAGGTTGAGGTCAATCTGGGTATCCTCAACTTGGGGAATTTCTTGGCCGCGAATTTCTCGAATTGCTTCTTCGAGCATTTCCATGTATAAATCAAAACCGATGGCATCCATTTGACCGGATTGTTCTGCACCCAGCAAGTTACCTACTCCGCGAATTTCCATATCGCGCATCGCTAATTGATACCCAGAACCTAGCTGAGTAAATTCTTGAATTGCTCGTAACCGTTGCCGTGCCGCATCAGATAACGTCCGTTGTTTGGGATAAAAAAGCCAAGCATGAGCTTGGATACCTGCGCGTCCGACACGACCGCGTAATTGATATAACTGAGCTAAGCCGAAGCGATGAGCGTCTTCAATTAAGATGGTGTTGACCCGTGGAATATCTAAGCCAGATTCGATAATTGTCGTGCAAACGAGGATATCTGCTTCACCATTGCTGAAGGTGAGCATGGTTGATTCTAACTCGCTTTCATCCATTTGACCGTGAGCGATCGCAAACCTACCCCCCGGTATCATTTCTCGCAAGCTTGCGGTTGTCTCTTCAATTCCCTCTACCCGTGGAACTACATAAAATACTTGTCCGCCTCTGTCTAATTCTTGACGTATTGCACTACGCACACTTTCCGGATTAAGCGGTGCAAGGTGAGTTTTAATTGGGCGTCTCGTTGGAGGTGGTGTGGTAATTAAACTCATTTCCCGAATTCCCGACAAAGACATGTACAGGGTACGGGGAATGGGAGTAGCAGAGAGAGTTAGCACGTCAACTTGAGTTTTCAAGCTTTTAATTTTCTCTTTTTGGTTCACCCCAAAACGCTGTTCTTCATCCACCACCAACAGTCCTAAATCCTTGAATGATACACCTTTGCCTAAAAGTTGGTGTGTGCCAACAACTACATCGAGTTCGCCCGTTGCCAATCGTTTTTGAATATCGCGGCGTTCTTCAGCGGAACGAAAGCGGTTGAGTAAGCCGACATTTACCGGGTAAGGAGCAAAACGTTCTTTGAGTGTATGGTAGTGCTGCTGAGTTAAGATAGTAGTTGGCGCAAGGAGTGCCACTTGTTTACCGGCGGTGACTGCTTTAAAAACAGCACGAATCGCCACTTCCGTTTTTCCAAAACCGACATCGCCACAAACTAAGCGATCCATTGGCCGATCGCTTTCCATGTCGCGTTTGACATCTTGTACGGCTTTTAGCTGATCTGTTGTGGGTTGGTAGGGGAAAGAGTCTTCCATTTCCTCTTGCCAAGGCATATCGCTGGGGAAACTAAAGCCTTGTTGTTGCGATCGCGCTGCATATAATTTCAGCAAGTCCACCGCTAATTTCTTAATCGCTTTGCGGACTTTGTTCTTGGTATTTTCCCAAGCTTTACCAGTCATCTTGTTGAGTTCTGGTGCCTTATCTCCTCCGGCGCGGAACCGAGATAATGCACCTAATTGGTCGGCTGCGACTCTCAGTAAACCGTCAGCATATTGCACCACTAAATAATCACGAGTTTCGTCATTAATCGTTAAGCTTTCCAGCTTGACAAATTTGCCAACACCATGATTTCTGTGAACCACATAATCCCCTGGACGTAGCTTATTGGGGTCAACTTGTTTAGAAGTTGCTTTGTGGCGTTTGCGGATAAAACCGGGAGTTGCTAAGGAATGCTGACCATAAAATTCCCGGTCAGTAACGACTACTAAGCGGTAGGTAGGCAGAATAAAACCTTCGAGTTCCGCCAGACCAGAATATTTCAGTGCGACTGGAGTGTGGTTGATTTGTAGCTTATCAATCGCTAGGTAGTCGCGGGGATTGGGGATAAATTGCGCCGGACAATCGTGTTCTTGCAACAGCGACACAGAACGCGAAGGTTGAGCAGAAATCAGCCAGACAGAGAAATTGCGATCGCGTTCGTGGCGAATAGTTTCAGCTAATTTAGCAAACTGATGCGGCGTAACCGGAACACTTCTACTGGCAAGATTAATCCCATCATTCTCCTCAGACAATTCCGATAAATAAAGTGTTTGAAACCTCGCAACATCAGCTAAACACTCATCAAACGACCTGTGAATTTTCGGCAATTGGTTAGACTCTTCCCCATGCCCAATGCCCAATGCCCGATGCGCCATGCCCCATTGTTCTTCCGCATTTTCTACCCAGCGATCGCTATGAGCATGACACTGTTCTGGCTCATCAATGGCAATCAAGGTATTTTCTGGTAAGTAGTTGAGCAGCGATGCTGGTTGTTCAAACGCTAAACCTAAAAAACGACGGCTACCTTCAATTAGTCCTGAGTTCCCATTATCGAGTGCTGAATCAGTATTTAACTGGGCACTCAGCACTCGAAACTCAGCACTATCCTTGAGTGGTGCCATGATGATGGGAGCAAAGCTAGTTGGCGTCAGAATTAACTGCTCAACTTTATCGAGGGCAGAACGTTGAGTTGCTGGGTCAAATTCCCGGATTTGTTCGATTTCGTCGCCAAACCATTCCAGTCTGACTGGTAACTCCGACGAAACCGGGAAGACATCAACAATATCACCACGCCGACTCCACTGCCCTTCAGTTTCCACCAGAGGTACTCGTTCGTACCCCAAAAGAGTTATCTTCTCACTAAAAGCATTCAGGTCTATCTCCATTCCCCGCTTCAGTGTCAAGCAAAATTCTTGAAAAGCCTCTGGCGGTGGCAAATGTGGTTGCAACGCCCCTTGAGTAGCCACAATTGCCATCTTGGGTAATTGAGAATTGGGATTTTCTTCCTCATGCCCCATGCCCCATGCCCCATGCCCAATGCCCAAATCCGCCAACACCTGCATTTGTCCCCAACTCATTTCTGTTTCTGGGTCAAAAGGTTCGTAAGGAGAAGCTTCAGAGGTAGGGTAAAAATGTACTGTTTGCCATCCCATTGCCTCTAGTTGTGCGTAAACGCGTCCGGCTTCTTCCAAAGTGGCACATACCACGAACAAATTCCTGCCCTGAGTTTGCGCCAATGCCGAAGCTACTAAACCCTTTGGCAGCCGAGGAATGCCATTTAAGCGTAATTCTTGTTGGCGATTTAACTTAGAAATAAATTCAGTAGTGAGCGGCGATCGCCCTAAGGCACGCACAATAGAAGAAAATGACATAAGTTCTACTAGCAATGGAAGTCTTAGCGCTTGTTGATAATCTTCAGGCAGTTTATGTCCACCATTTTAAAAGTGTTAACAGCCCTCTCATTCATTCTCAGGAAGAATAATGTACAACGACATCATAAAATCAACAACTCATAACTATTACTTTGTGTATGGTCAAACAATTTATCCCAGCACCTTTAATACTAGATACTAAGGATTGAGCTACGTTCGCTCTGATAAGCGGCAATTTTAAACATGTCCTCCATCACTTTTGAAATTTTAATCATCTTGGTGCTAATTATTGCCAATGGCGTGTTTTCGATGTCTGAGATGGCAATTGTCTCAGCGCGGAAAGTTAGACTACAACAGCTTGCCAATCAAGGGGATGCTAAGGCAAGGGTAGCACTCAAACTCGCGGAGTCTCCAAATAATTTCCTGTCGACTATTCAAGTAGGTATTTCTCTAATCGGTATTCTGACTGGTGCTTTTGGAGGAGCAACAATTGCTAATCGTCTGGCAGTCTATGTAAAACTTGTTCCCGTATTGGCACCTTATAGCGAACCAGTATCTTTTGGAATCGTGGTGTTGATTATTACCTATTTATCATTGATTGTCGGCGAATTAGTGCCGAAGCGTTTGGCATTAAATAACCCGGAAGGTATTGCAGCATTTGTAGCTATTCCCATGCGTGCCTTATCGGCGATCGCTTCTCCAATGGTACATCTTTTAAGCGCTTCCACAGATATGGTTCTGCGATTGTTAGGTGTTACCCAGTCAACTGAACCGCAAGTCACTGAAGAAGAAATTAAAATCTTAATCGAGCAAGGTACTGAGGCGGGAACCTTTGAAGAAGCCGAACAGGATATGGTAGAACGAGTTTTTCGTTTAGGCGATCGCCCTGTAAGCTATTTAATGACACCCCGTCCTGATATCGTCTGGCTAGATTTAGATGACACTGCTGAAGAAAATCGCCAAAAAATGGTTGATAGTGCCTACTCGCGGTATCCAGTTTGTCAAGGGGGACTTGATAATGTCCTGGGTGTAATCCCAGTTACCGACTTATTAGCTAGGAGTTTCCGAGGTGAACAGCTAGATTTAACAGTAGGATTGCGGCAACCCGTCTTTGTACCAGAAAGCACACGCGGTTTGAAAGTTTTAGAATTATTTAAGCAAACCGTCACCCACATGGCACTGGTAGTCGATGAATACGGCGTCATTCAAGGATTAGTCACTCTCAATGACATCATGAGCGAAATTGTCGGCGATGTTCCTTCAACAGATGGACAAGATCAGCCACAAGCCGTGCAACGGGAAGATGGTTCCTGGCTTTTGGATGGAATGTTACCCGTGGAAGAGTTTTTAGAACTTTTCGATATGGAAGAGTGGGAATCTGAGGAACGTGGCAGTTATCAAACCTTAGGCGGTTTTGTCATTACTCATTTAGGTCGTATTCCCACCGCAGCAGATCATTTTGAATGGGAAGGTATGCGAATTGAAGTTATGGATATGGATGGTAACCGCGTCGATAAAGTGCTAGTTGTACCAAAGTCCAATCAAACCAAACACAGCACATCTGATTAAATATCGACTTCTAACTCTACTTCTCAAGAAAGCTATAAAAGCTACTATCTTGAGACAGATCCAAGGAATCCCCTCAATTTATTTATAGGGATTCCTTTTGCTTTGTTTGAACTTTTATTGCTAACACGCTTTCAAAGAATTAGAGCAGGAAAAAGTACAGTTATTGCCTCACCTCGCCGTACCCTGTGAGTATTTACACAACAATCTACAAAGTTGTTTTTCTTCTGCAAAATTTAAAAAATCTTTTACTTGAATAGAGAGATACCTTAAAACTGCGATGTATGCCACACGCTAAATTTACACAAAAACTTTAAGGTCAATTTTAGAAACTAGCAATAGAAACAGCGATCGCAGAATTCATTTCCTTCTAATTTTTGTTTTTCTAGGATAAAAGTTGAGATTTTGATATCAATAAATTATATAATCACCGATTTTGGCGGCGTTGGCACTGGATCGAATCCATCAGCAGGGGTAATTGCCTCATTCGACACATTGCAATTTTCCAGCAATTTTGACTTGCGTGCGGAGAATCTGGAACTAAATCAAAATGGCAATGACTTATTGCGTGGTGATGCTGGCAATGATACCCTGATCGGCGGTGCGGGCAACGATACTCTTGTTGGTGGCGCTGGCAACGATGTTCTCACAGGTGGTTCGGGTGCCGACTCTTTTGTTTACAATACCGATGCTGCCTATAACAATACAGCTATCGGTAAAGATGCGATCGCTGACTTCACACATTCCCAAAACGATAAAATTGTTCTGGATAAGACTACCTTTACTGCAATTACTTCTAATGCCGGAACGGGTTTCAGTAATGCCAGTGATTTTGCGATCGCATCTTTAGGGGCACTCAGCAGTGCTGTCATTGTCTACAACTCTGTGACTGGAGAGTTGTTTTATAATCCTAACGGTAGTGCTGTTGGTTTCGGCAATGGCGGTCTTTTTGCAACTCTCAAAGATGCGCCGACTCTCACCGCTTCTGATTTTGTGGTGCAAGCCTAACATCAATTCGCAATGGGCTACGCCCCGCTGCGCTAACGCAATGACGCTCCTTCTGGTGCGTCCGCTACGCGAACGCAATTAAGAAATAGAGAATTGGTATAAGGTACAGAAAAAATAGATCCTCGTAGGGGCGCACAGCTAGCTGTGCGCCCCTACCCATGTACCTCATTCAAATGAGATTTACTGTTGAGACAATCGTTTTACTTCTTCACCCCCCAACAATTCATGCGCTTGTTGCAGAATTCGCGGGATTTTATCTGCGTGGGGACTGGCGGCCAGACATTGGTGCAAGTTTAATTTGTTTAATCCATCGCTCTTATTACCAGGAAACCAATCGCTAGCATTGCCAAGCAGGTTATAACGCATTTTGCCATATTCTACCAAATCATAGGCGATCGCTAAATTCCACAACCACAAAATCACCCGAATATTTATCTCCCCAGGCGTTTCCTCAAGCTTGGGTAAATTATCTTGCCAGGTTTTTACCCAATCTTCTCCCAAAGTGGCGATCGCTTCTGCTTCTAACCGTGCCAAAATTGGTGGCAGAATTTCTGATGCTCTATCTACTAAGTCTAAAGTCTTGAGATGTTCGTCAAAATCTTCCGGTTTTGCTGCTCCTAAACTCAAGGTATGCACTTGTGAATGGCTCAAACAAAACAGATCGTTAAACACTATTGGACTCAAAGGAGCGCAAAGATTTACTAACTTTTGGGACGGTTTATGCAATAACCCTCCTTTCTCAGTTGGGCTAATAATAAATACCCCCATATCCTGACGTTTAGCTGCTGCAATTGCCGCCCAATTCCATTGATTAATGTAGTACCAGTGCAGGTTTACATAATCAAATTGATTAGTATTAATTGTCTGCACAATTACATCAGTTGGGCCATGTGTGGAAAAGCCCACAAATCTGACTTTCCCCTCTGCTTGCAACTGACGTACCACATCTAAACAGCCGCCGGGACGAATACTGTAGTGCAACGACTCAGGAGTATTAATGCCGTGCAAACCTAAAAGGTCAACATAATCTAGCTGGAGATATTTTAATGATTTATCAAAAGTTTCGCGAAATTCTTTTGCATCTTCCCTTGGGCCGACTTTAGTTTGAACAATCAATTTTTCGCGGGGAAACTTGGGTAATATTCTTCCCAATTGCATTTCGGAAGTACCATAACCGCGGGCAGTTTCAATATGATTAATACCAACTTCCACAGCTTTTCTGATGGTCGCTTCCAAATTAGCTTGGTTTTTAGTAGGAATTTCCGACTCAGGAACATCTTGCCATTTGAATTGATATCTCATGCCGCCGCAGGAAAACACCGGCATCTGTAACTCTGTGCGTCCAAATCGTCTGTATAGCATTACTGGATTGTGGATTATTTAACAACTTAAAACCTAAAAACAAGACTCATTCGAGCCTTTAATGTCACAATAATTACCTCTGTTTAACCTGTGACATCAGCAAGATTCATCGCATTATGAGATTTGTAAGGTCTTTTGGTTATTAGACTGCGACTTGTTCCAGTTCCACAAATAAATTATGACATTCTAGTTCATACTAGCAAGCATTTTTCGAGTATTTTCCTCAAAAAGCTGGAAATTACATTTTGATGAAAGAGGAATTGGGGATTGGCAATTAGTATTTTTACTCACCAGTGTCAAAATACAAGGTAGAAAGTCAGGTAGTAGAGACTTGCATTGTTAATGCATCGACATACAATCGCATTGCATCGACCTGCAAACATTAAATTAGTAGTTTTGTAGGGTATGTTAACGTGAATTCGACAGACCTCACCCACCTAGCTTCTCTTTTCTACCAGGCTACCGTGTACACACAAGTATAGGCTGCAAAGGTTTCAACTCTTTTAGCCCCATAAATAGCCAAATTTTGGGCAATCACTCAATGTTGGATGAACTACTTGCGAATCCACGGTAGCATTAAATGGGAATGAAGTTGCTGCTAAACGCGATCGCCCTGCGTCTGTGACTCGAAGGATATTCTCTAGTTTTGCGTGTTTGCTTAACAGTGTAAAGCCCGTATTCATTACCGATAAGTAAGTCTAATTCTGACTTAGTGTCTAACACCACAACCAATGTCTAATAATTTTCCGACTCAGCAAAGAGGTGTTATTTTGTACCTGTAGTTTTATTTTGCACTCTAGCACTGCATGTAAGCATTATTTCCTCAAAGTTGCAGTATTATTTTGATGGAAATTATTCTATAGGTGAACTTCTCGGCCTTGCGTTATCGGACTTATCGGTATCTTGTTTACTACTAATGCAAAAAATATGTTAAACTTTCTTAAGAAAAGATAAAATTTAAGTTACTAAGCGACTACTGAATTTGGAGGAAATATTCGAGTAAGTTTACTGACAAAGGTATGGTAAACAAATGAGTAGCGATCGCACAGTAGTACATCTGGTGGTATCAAACAAAGACAACAGACATACGTTAGGTAGCCTTGAAAGGCAATAGCCCAATAGAGAAAAGATTAATTGTCTGTTGCCCTTCGCCTTGGTGCAGTTGCTTTAAGCCGGGAGACCGCAAGGACGCACTGCTTCACCTGTTGCCCCTTGCCTCTTGCCTATTGCCTTCTACCTAACTTGAAAATTCTACAGCAAGGACTGATTATAGTCTGAATTCTTTTTTGACGAATTGTTAATAGTTAGGACATTTTTGGGTGTTATCAATTACGAAGTTATACTTTCCGCTACAACTTAGTAACAATGTAACAGTCTAATTATGTGGATAACCCGACCGTGGGAAAATCAAGATACCGAAACCAGAAATTAGAGAGGAAAACCCTGTAATATGCATCTGAGTGAAATAACCCATCCCAATCAGTTGCACGGTTTATCCGTTCGACAACTGCAACAAATTGCCCGTCAAATTCGAGATAAGCATCTTCAGACCGTAGCAGTTAATGGTGGACATTTGGGGCCAGGGTTGGGTGTCGTAGAATTAACACTAGGGCTTTATCAAACACTGGACTTAGATCGGGATAAAGTCGTTTGGGATGTAGGACACCAAGCCTATCCCCATAAACTACTTACAGGACGTTACGATTCCTTCCACAGCCTTAGACAAAAGGGCGGAGTTGCAGGTTATCTCAAGCGTTGTGAAAACAAATTTGATCACTTTGGTGCAGGACACGCTTCCACCAGCATCTCAGCAGCATTGGGAATGGCTTTAGCGCGAGATTTAAAAGGCGAAAAATTTAAAGCTGTGGCTGTCATTGGCGATGGCGCACTTACAGGAGGTATGGCTTTAGAAGCCATTAACCATGCTGGACACTTGCCGAAAACTAATTTGCTGGTTGTTCTCAACGACAACGAAATGTCCATATCTCCTAATGTGGGTGCAATTCCTCGCTATCTAAACAAAATGCGCCTCAGCCCACCAGTGCAGTTTATCAAAGATAATTTTGAGGAACAGTTTAAGCAAATTCCCTTCGTAGGTGAATCTTTGTCTCCCGAACTTGGACGCATCAAGGAAGGTATGAAGCGGTTGGCTGTTCCTAAGGTAGGTGCAGTATTTGAAGAACTCGGCTTTACCTACATCGGCCCAGTTGATGGACATAATTTAGAAGAATTGATTGCCACATTCCAACAAGCGCATCAAATACCAGGCCCGGTTTTAGTACATGTGGCAACAGTCAAGGGCAAAGGCTATGAAATCGCAGAACAAGACCAAGTAGGCTACCACGCCCAAAGCCCCTTCAATTTAGTAACTGGCAAAGCTATTCCCTCCAACAAACCTAAACCACCAGCTTATGCCAAAGTCTTTTCTCACACTTTAGTGAAACTAGCCGAACAAAACCCGAAAATTGTCGGCATCACTGCGGCGATGGCAACGGGAACAGGCTTAGATAAACTTCAAGCAAAACTGCCCAATCAATATATAGATGTCGGCATTGCTGAACAACACGCTGTTACCTTAGCAGCTGGTCTGGCAACCGAAGGAATGCGCCCCATTGCCGCCATTTATTCTACCTTCTTGCAACGCGCTTACGACCAAATCGTTCACGATGTCTGCATACAAAACTTACCAGTCTTCTTCTGCTTAGACAGGGCAGGAATTGTTGGTGCCGATGGCCCCACCCATCAAGGTATGTATGACATCGCTTATCTACGTTGCATTCCTAACATGGTACTGATGGCACCCAAGGACGAAGCAGAACTGCAACGGATGATGGTAACTGGCGTTAACCATACTAGCGGCCCCATTGCTATGCGTTACCCACGTGGCAATGGCTACGGCGTGCCGCTGATGGAAGAAGGCTGGGAACCTTTGGAAATCGGCAAAAGCGAGATTCTGCGTACAGGGGATGACGTGTTAATTGTCGGCTATGGCACAATGGTTTATCCGGGAATGCAAGCTGCGGAAATCTTGAGCGAACATGGCATTGAAGCAACTGTAATTAATGCGCGTTTTGCTAAACCTTTGGATACCGAGTTGATTTTGCCTTTAGCTAAGAAAATCGGACGCGTTGTTACTTTAGAAGAAGGCTGCGTCATGGGTGGTTTTGGTTCGGCCATAGCCGAAGCCTTGTTAGATGCAGATATTCTTGTTCCTGTCAAGCGTTTTGGCGTACCAGATGTGTTAGTAGACCACGCCGAACCGAATGAATCGAAAACAGAATTAGGTTTGACTAGTCATCAAATAGCAGAGAGAGTTTTAGAAGCTTTCTTTAAAAAACAAGTATCTGCTGTTGTTTAGCTAATTCTTTGTAGGAATAAAATTATCGCCCATACTTGTGATTCAAGTGTGGGCGATAATTTTATTAAATTTGGGAAAACTTATGAAACTATTTACAATTGGTGACAGTATTTCTCAAGGCTTTATGTCTTTGGCAGCAGCCCGGACAGACCTTTGCTTTTCAACTTTGATTGCTAAGTCAATGGGGCTGCAAGTTGGTGGTGAATATCTTTACCCTGAATGGCGAATGGGGGGACTACCAGTCAATATTGAGAATATTTTACGGCGTTTGGAGAAAAAATATGGCTCAGATATCAACGGCTTTGATTGGGTCACCATATTGCCGACTATTGAGAAAGTATTAGATGAAGCTGAAGATTACTATGAACGCCAAGGAGGTAGTGCTAACCAGCCTTATCCAGGAGGATTTGAATTCTTCCACAATGTAGCAATTCAAGGCTTTGATATTGCTGATTCTTGGATGATTACACCCCGTATTTGTAAATATCAAATTGAAATTAGTAACGAAAAAGGAGAAAACAAACCTGATTTTTTAGGTTTGCCTAATGCTGCGTTCTACCGAACAGCACTTAAAGTCCTCAACCCATCTCTAAACCCTATTTATGACAACTATAGTCAACTAGATTGGTTAAAGCATCATACAACCGCAGCTCAAGGAGTTGAGAATTTAATTATCTGGTTAGGATCGAACAATGCCCTTGGGACTGTCATCAGTTTACAAATTAATCAAACTCCCAATGACTCGAATAAGACTCTTAAAAACCCAAGTCAAGAGCCTGAATCATTCCGGGAAGCGAGAGAACAATGGAACCTGTGGCATCCTAATGATTTTGAGGTTGAATATCAAGAATTGCTCGATCGCGTTGATACAATTATGCAGGGTAACAACAATCCTGATTGGAATGTCTTCATTGGAACAGTACCACTGATAACTATCATACCCTTAGCAAAAGGCGTAGGCCCAACTACTGAAATTAACATCCCTGGAGATGATAAACCTTCAATTTACTACAAATACTATACTTATTTTCCTTTTGAAGAGGATACGATTAGAAAAACTGGAACCTTATACCTAACGCTACAAGATGCACTGTATATTGATGACTGTATTCGCAAATACAATCAAATAATTAGAGAACTGGTCAAAAGTAAGAACAGTAAATATCAGCGATCGCGGTATCATATTGTTGAACTTGCTGATGCCTTAGAAGAAATTGCCTTCAAGCGAAATGCTGGACAAGTACAGTATGATTTTCCAGAATATTTCGATTTTGTCTATCCCCAAGTCAACACTAAATACTACCATGCAGATACAAGCGGGCGACTACGACAAGGTGGACTATTTAGTTTAGACGGCATTCATCCATCTGCCATTGGTCAAGGTTTGATTGCTTATGAATTCCTCAAAGTAATGGCACAAATTGGAGTTGTTAATAGTACCGAACTAGATTGGAAATCAATCTTTTTGAGCGATAAACTGTATTCGCAACCCATTACTTTGATGCATGAGTTTTACGATAATAAAGAATTTGCTGAAGCTATCATCAAGCTGTTCGGAAGAAATCCCCTTGCCAGAAACGTGCCTATGACTAGAAGACTTGGTTAAACTAAGAAGCTTAATTCTAATAAACGATCGCTTAAGCCTTGTTAGATGCAGATATTCTGATTTATGTCAAGTGTTTTGCCGTACTCAATGTCTTGACCATGCCGAACCGGATGAATCTAACGCAGAATTAGGTTTGACTAGTTATCAAATAGCAGAGAGAGTTTTAAAAGCTTTCTTTAAACAACAAGTATCTGCTGTTGTTTAGCTAACCCCCCATAATAACGAATCGCCCACACTTGTGACTCAGGTGTGGGCAATCTTTTATGAAAAGCCTAAGTTTCATATCAGTAATATGATGTTTTATTAAACTTAGTCAATCAGTGGAACCACTAGGTATTAAATTATTACTTAAATTAACTGATATCGTTATATTATCTGTATACTTAATCTAGTTAATTCCTCGGATTCTTATACGATCAATTCAGTAACAGTATCAATTTAGAAGAAAGCGATCGCTCTATTTTTATGGGTTTAACTACTTATAGCAGTAGCCAGTAACATTAGAACATCGATTGATTGTTAAACATCGCCATCAACAGACTTTTAAGCCTGTTGCCTATTGCTGTTGCCTGCTATAAATTTAACCTCATATTTTGTCGTGGCTTTTTTCAAAAATTAAACTGGATTTTGATATCCAATTCATAAGAATTCTTGTCCAAATTTCAAAATACCCGCACTATCTTAAAACCCAAAAAAACAGGATAAAATCATGGCTATTCTAGGAACAAACAATAACGATAATTTAGTCGGCACTTCTGGAAATGATACTATTCAAGGCTTAAACGGTAATGATACCCTTTCTGGGCTAGGTGGAAACGATCAATTATCAGGTGGTGCTGGAAGTGATACCTTATCTGGTGGCGCAGGAAACGATGAATTTGTCTTCGAGTACTTTGATAATTCTGTTATTGCCAAAGAACAAGATATCGTCACAGATTTTCAAAAGGGACAAGACAAAATAGATCTTAGAACTCTAGGCATCAGTGACTTTAATAATCTGTTATTGCTGACAACTAATGATGTCGATGGTAACGCCATCATTAGCGTCAGATATCGAGTGACAAATGGCGATTATTATTATCGACTCAAACTCAATGGCATTAGCAGCAGCCAATTACAAGCGAGTGATTTTATTTTCAACAGTGCAGTTGTAAATAATAACATTACAGGAACTGCTTATAATGATGATTTGTTTGGTGGTTTAGGTAACGATACCTTGCAAGGTGGTGACGGGAATGACAGTTTATTTGGCGAACAAGGAAATGACAGATTATTAGGTGGCTTTGGAAGCGATACCTTGTATGGTGGCGCAGGAAACGATGAATTTGTCTTCGAGTACTTTGATAATTCTGTTATTGCCAAAGTGCAAGATATCGTCACAGATTTTCAGAAGGGACAAGACAAAATAGATCTTAGAACTCTAGGCATCAGTGACTTCAATAATCTCTTATTACTCATCAATGATGATACTGATGGTAACGCCATTATTAGCGTCAGATATCGAGTCGTAGATGGCGATTATTATTATCGATTGAAACTCAATGGCATTAGCAGCAGCCAATTACAAGCGAGTGATTTTATTTTCAACAGTGCAGTTGTAAATAATAACATTACAGGAACTGCTTATAATGATGATTTGTTTGGTGGTTTAGGTAACGATACCTTGCAAGGTGGTGACGGGAATGACAGTTTATTTGGCGAACAAGGAAATGACAGATTATTAGGTGGTGGTGGAAATGATAGCTTGTATGGTGGTGCAGGAAACGATGAATTTGTCTTGGAGTACTTTGATAATTCCGTCGTTGCCAAAGAGCAAGATATCGTCATTGATTTTCAAAAGGGACAAGACAAAATAGATCTTAGAACTCTAGGCATCAGTGACTTCAATAATCTCTTATTGCTAACCAGTAATGATACCGATGGTAACGCCATCATTAGCGTCAGATATCGAGTGTTTGATGGCGATTATTATTATCGATTGAAACTCAATGGCATTAGCAGCAGCCAATTACAAGCCAGTGATTTCATCTTCAATAGTGCAGTTGTAAATAACAACATTACAGGAACTGCTTACAATGATGATTTGTTTGGTGGTTTAGGTAACGATACCTTACAAGGTGGTGACGGGAATGACCGTTTATTTGGCGAACAGGGAAATGACAGACTATTAGGTGGTGGTGGAAATGATACCTTGTATGGTGGTGCAGGAAACGATGAATTTGTCTTGGAGTACTTTGATAATTCCGTCGTTGCCAAAGAGCAAGATATCGTCATTGATTTTCAAAAGGGACAAGACAAAATAGATCTTAGAACTCTAGGCATCAGTGACTTCAATAATCTCTTATTGCTAACCAGTAATGATACCGATGGTAACGCCATCATTAGCGTTAGATATCGAGTGTTTGATGGCGATTATTATTATCGATTGAAACTCAATGGCATTAGCAGCAGCCAATTACAAGCGAGTGATTTCATCTTCAATAGTGCAGTTGTAAATAACAACATTACAGGAACTGCTTACAATGATGATTTGTTTGGTGGTTTAGGTAACGATAGCCTCCAAGGTGGTGGCGGTAATGACCGTTTATTTGGCGAGCAGGGAGATGATAAATTATCAGGTGATGCTGGAAACGATACCTTGTATGGTGGTGCAGGGAATGATACTTATTCTTTCCTAGCTAATAGTGCCTTGGGAACCGACACAATTATAGAAACCACAACAGGCGGCACTGACACTATTAACTTTAGCGGGACTACATCTGCCGTCAATTTAAATTTAGGTGTAACAACTTCGCAAACAATTAATAGTAATCTTAAACTCATTCTCTCTGCCAACAACGTTATTGAAAACGCAACAGGTGGCACAGGCAATGACACTCTCACTGGTAATATCCTGAATAACACTCTCATTGGTGGTGGCGGAAATGACCGACTCCAAGGTTTAACAGGAAATGATACCTATTCTTTTGTAGCGAATAGTGCCTTGGGAACCGACACAATTATAGAAACCACAACAGGGGGTACTGATACTATTAACTTTAGCGGTACTACAGTTGCGGTCAATTTAAATTTAGGTGTCACAACTTTGCAAATAGTTAATAGCAATCTCAACCTCATTCTCTCTGCCAACAACGTTATTGAAAACGCAACTGGTGGCACAGGCAATGACACTCTCACTGGTAATATACTGGATAATACTTTCATTGGTGGTGGCGGAAACGACCTACTCCAAGGCTTGACAGGAAATGATACCTATTCTTTTGTAGCGAATAGTGCCTTGGGAACCGACACAATTATAGAAACCACAACAGGTGGTACTGACACTATTGACTTTAGCGGTACTACGGTTGCTGTCAACGTCAATTTAGGTGTAACAACTTCGCAAACAGTTAATAGCAATCTCAACCTCATTCTCTCTGCTAACAACGTTATTGAAAATGCAACGGGTGGCACAGGTAATGATATTCTCACTGGCAATACACTGAATAACACTCTAATTGGTGGTGATGGAAATGACCAATTCCAAGGGTTAGCAGGAAATGACACCCTCTTGGGAGGTAATGGTAATGATACTCTTACAGGTGGAATTGGTAGTGATAAATATCTGTTCCAAAGTAATAGTGTCTTTAACACAAGCTTAGGTATTGATACCATCACTGATTTTGAAGCTGGACAAGACCAGATTGTTCTGAGTAAAACGACCTTCAATGCTATTACTAATACTGTGGGACAGGCTTTAACTGACTTTGCAGTTGTTACCGATAATCAATTCGTTAATGCTAGTAATGCGCGTATTGTCTTTAGCCAAAGTAGTGGCAGCTTATTTTATAACCAGGATGGCAATGTTTTGGGCGCAGGAACAGTGTTTGAGTTTGCCCGTTTAGGGAATTCTAATATTACTTTGAGTAGTAGCAATTTTAGTCTGATTGCCTAGTAGCACTTTACCAAATTCTAAATTTCAGATGATTAGGGGCTTCCAAATACAAAATATCCAAATATTTATTGTAGGATGGCTTCTATAAATCCACCCCACAACCTTGGATAATTTATTTTTTGGAAGTCCCTTAACTACCTTCACCGATCGCAATAAAATTAAAAGCAGACTTTTCTTTTGTAACTGCCAGATCTGGAGAACTTGTGCTTGATTGTTGCTTAATTCCCAAATCCCAAATATTAACTTGAGCTTTGTTTACAGTGATATCTTTAACAACAATTTGATTATCAGCACCCCAATCTTTTAAAGTAGCTACAATGCTGGGAGGTTCAACAAAAGGTTCTGAAAAAGTAATTACATAAGTTCCTGTTTCCGGTGATTGAACTTCAAAACCTTGTCCACTTTGTTTTGTGCCGTCATCAGCAACTGTTCCGTAAATAATTTTTTGGGCCATGTTTTCACCTTTTTGAACTTGAGTTTACACCGACTTGCCAAATGTAAGTTTGACGAAAACCACTGGAAGCCAAGCTTCCCAATGAAAATTTTAAATGTGATGAAGTTTTGCTAAAATTAGAGCATGTTCAGAAACTAAAATCAAGCTGCAATTGTTCAACAAAAAACCGCTTTGATTTCAATCTGTAAAAGTTTATTATTCTCTCAACAAAGTTAAAAAATATTGCCTTCTTTTATGACAGGTTCTACAAACCAGGTTTATCCAGTCATTTGGCACAACGACTCAGTGTCACTAATTGACCAAACTCGTCTACCCAACGAATATACATTCGTAGAAATTCACCGCAGTGAAGATATGGCGCGGGCGATTAAAACGATGATTGTCCGGGGTGCGCCTGCAATTGGTGTAGCTGCGGCCTATGGAATGTATCTTGGCGCAAGGGAAATTCAGACAAGCGATCGCCACGAATTTTTGCAACACTTAGATAAAGTTGCCGAGTTGTTGCGTTCTACTCGTCCCACAGCCGTAAACTTATTTTGGGCAATTAGCCGGATGCTGAAAATTGCCTACGAAACCTTGGGAACAGTGGAAGAAATCAAACAAATTCTGTTGGAAACTGCCCAAGCAATCAACATTGAAGATTTGCAAACTTGTAAAGCGATCGGCGACAATGGCTTAACAGTTTTGCCCACTACCCCAGAAAAGCTGACATTGCTTACCCACTGTAACGCCGGGGCATTAGCTACCGCAGGTTATGGTACAGCCTTGGGTGTTGTGCGTTCTGCTTGGCGGCAAGGACGTTTAGAGCGTGTATTTGCCGACGAAACCCGTCCCCGTTTGCAAGGGGCAAAACTCACCACTTGGGAATGCGTCCAAGAAGGCATTCCAGTTACATTAATTACTGATAACATGGCAGCCCATTGCATGAAACAGGGTTTAATTCATACAGTAGTTGTGGGCGCCGATCGCATTGCCGCTAACGGTGACACTGCGAATAAAATTGGTACATATAGCGTAGCGATCGCTGCTAAAGCACATAATATACCCTTCTTTGTGGCTGCACCTCTTTCCACCGTTGATTTTGAACTAGCAGATGGTAGCAAAATTCCCATTGAAGAACGCGATCCCACAGAAATCTATCAAGTTGGCAATACAATGCTCACACCTTCTGGTGTAGATTTTTACAACCCAGCATTTGATGTCACCCCAGCCGAATTAATAACAGCCATCATTACAGAAAATGGGGCGATCGCACCTAGCGAATTGGCAAAATCACAGGTAGAGCAGGTAGTTTAAGGAGGCAGGGGGCAGGAGGCAGTCCCGATGAAACAAGTTTCACAGCCAAGCATGAAAATGTGGTGTGGGACTGAGCTATATAGATACTCATCTAAATAGCATTTTCAAGTCAGGAGGAATACCAATCCCTCTATTTTTTTCAAAGGATACATCCGTGACTCAGGAACAATGGACTGCGGTTGACCGTTACCTCACTGACCTATTTGTGCCCTCTGACTCAGTGCTAGATGCAGCACTGGAAGCCAGCACTGCGGCGGGTCTACCACCGCACAACGTTTCACCGAATCAGGGCAAGCTACTGCTGCTGTTGGCGCAACTCCAAGGGGCACGCACGATTTTAGAGATTGGTACTCTGGGCGGTTACAGCACAATTTGGTTGGCGCGGGCATTACCCAAGGATGGTTACTTAATTACCCTCGAAGCCGATGCCAAACACGCCGAAGTTGCCCAGAGTAACATTGCACGCGCTGGTCTAAGCGATGTAGTGGAATTACGGCTTGGGCAAGCACTCTCTACACTGCCACAACTCGCCGCCGAAGGTCGCAGTCCATTTGACCTGATTTTCATTGACGCCGACAAGCCCAACAATCCTGATTACTTAGCATGGGCGCTGAAACTTTCCCGTCGAGGTAGCCTGATTATTGCCGATAATGTTGTCCGTAACGGAGCAGTAATAGATACAGCCAGTAACGATACCAGCGTCCAAGGAGTACGTCGTTTCAACGAACTGCTGGCATCTGAGCCGCGTGTAAGTACCACCGCACTCCAAACAGTAGGTAGTAAAGGATACGATGGCTTTGCGATCGGCCTAGTTGTAGCCGACTAGTAGTGCAAATACTTAGAGAATGGAAAGTAGGAAGATGAGGACATGGCTTCGCTAAGCGAAAAGGATAAAGGTTAAAGAGAAAACAGAGATCTTTCTTTTGCCCCATGCCCCAGTACTTTTGATTTTGCCAAACTGGCGAGACTAATCAGCACAGCGATCGCTACATTAGAAGATATATAAATAAATATATAAATAGAAATCATTGTTGATTTTTATTCATCCGCAGTTCAAAGAAAAACATGAGTGCAAGTACCATTCTTTTTGACAACCCTTTACTCCAAGGCACTGGCTTACCTCCATTTGCAGAGATTAAACCAGAACGAGTAGTACCAGCCTTTAACCAATTGCTGGCAGAACTTGACCAGCAGCTTGTGGCTTTAGAGGCTAATGTAGAGCCTACTTGGGAAGGTTTAGTGGAACCCTTAGAAAAGCTGACTGAACGGCTTACCTGGAGTTGGGGGGCAGTAAATCATTTGATGGGTGTTAAAAATAGCCCTGAACTGCGGGAAGCTCATGAAATCATACAGCCAGAGGTAATACAATTTATCAATAAGCTCGGTCAAAGCCAACCCATCTACAATGCGTTTAAAGTACTCCGCGCTAGCGATGGTTGGGAAACTTTAGAACCAGCCCAACAGCGTATTGTAGAAGCCGCCATTCGAGATGCAGAACTTTCAGGTGTTGGCTTAGAAGGAGAAGCCAGAGAGCGTTTCAATGTCATTCAGATGGAACTAGCAGAACTTTCTACGAAATTCTCTAACCATGTACTGGATGCTACTAAAAGTTTTAGCTTAACCCTGACAACAAAAGCCGAAATTGACGGTTTACCGCCAAGCTTAGTCAGTTTAGCAGCCCAAGCTGCTCGTGAGGCTGGTGAAATTAACGCCACACCAGAAAATGGCCCTTGGCGTATTACTTTGGACTTCCCCAGCTACGGCCCTTTCATGCAGCACAGCACCCGCCGAGATTTACGCGAAAAGCTTTACAAAGCTTATATCACCCGCGCTTCTAGTGGCGATTTAGACA
This sequence comes from Nostoc paludosum FACHB-159, assembly GCF_014698835.1. Classification (GTDB taxonomy): domain Bacteria; phylum Cyanobacteriota; class Cyanobacteriia; order Cyanobacteriales; family Nostocaceae; genus Nostoc; species Nostoc paludosum. Next base: position 21,411 of record NZ_JACJTU010000078.1, read on the forward strand.
ATAACCCTTTAATTGAGCGAATTTTGGAATTACGGCAAGAACTCGCAGATTTACTTGGCTATGCGAGTTATGCCCAGTTGAGTCTTGCCAGTAAAATGGCTCCTAATGTTCAAGCAGTGGAAGCATTATTAGAAGAACTGCGTCAAGCCAGTTATAATGCTGCTGTCAAAGACTTAGAAGAACTCCAAGCTTTCGCTGCATCACATGGAAAAGAATATCAAGATTTAAAACACTGGGATATTAGCTTTTGGGCAGAACGCCAAAGAGAAGCAAAATTTGCCTTTACCGCCGAAGAATTACGTCCTTACTTTCCCCTTCCCCAAGTGTTGGATGGCTTATTTGGACTTGTGAAGCGATTATTTGGCGTCACTGTTACCCCAGCCGACGGTCAAGCCCCAGTATGGCATGAGGATGTCCGTTATTTCCAAATTGCTGATGAAACTGGTTCTCCCATAGCTTACTTCTACTTAGACCCCTATAGCCGTCCCGCAGAAAAACGCGGTGGTGCTTGGATGGATGTGTGTATCAATCGTGCCAGAATCACAGAAAATGGTGTAACCAGCATCCGCTTACCTGTAAGTTACTTGATATGTAACCAAACTCCGCCAGTAGATGGCAAACCTAGTTTGATGACTTTCTATGAAGTAGAGACTTTGTTTCACGAGTTTGGTCATGGATTACACCATATGCTGACCAAGGTCGATTATGCGGGAGCAGCAGGCATCAACAATGTGGAATGGGATGCAGTGGAATTACCTAGTCAGTTTATGGAAAACTGGTGCTATGAGCGACTGACTTTATTCGGTATGGCAAAGCATTACAAAACCGGGGAAGCTCTACCAGAACATTATTATCAAAAACTCCTGGCAGCGCGTAATTATATGAGTGGTACTGCCATGTTACGGCAGCTTCACTTTAGCACCGTTGATTTAGAACTACACTACCGCTATCGTTCTGATGGTGATGAAACCCCCGCAGATGTGCGTCATCGCATAGCTAAGACTACTACCGTTTTACAACCGCTTCCAGAAGATTCGATGTTATGTGCTTTTGGGCACATTTTTGAAGGTGGCTATGCAGCGGGTTACTACAGCTATAAGTGGGCTGAAGTACTAAGTGCCGATGCTTTTGCCGCTTTTGAAGAAGCTGGACTAGAAAATGAAGAAGCGATAAAAGCTACAGGACGCCGTTATCGAGATACCGTACTAGCACTTGGTGGTGGAAAACATCCAATGCAGGTATTTAAAACTTTCCGGGGTCGCGAACCAAGTACCATCGCCCTGCTCAGGCACAATGGTTTAGTCAGCGCTAAGTAGGGAGACGGGGAGTGGGGACTGGGGACTGGGGAGATGGGGAAGTGTGGGGAGTGTGGGGAGAGAGGGGAGTGTGGGGAGATGGGGAAAAAGAGAATTTATGCTTCCATTTCCTCCCACACCTCCCACACCTCCCACACCTCCCACACCTCCCACACCTCCCACACCTCTCACCCCTCCCACACTTACTGCTTGCCCAATGCCCAATTTAAAATCTAAAATCCTATGAGGTAATGTTTTTATGAAGTGTAATTTACAACCAATAAAACTATTTTTAGTATTAGCTTTGAGCTGCACCAGTTTACTAGCTAGCGAGACTTCTAGCCTTGGTCGTGTTGGCGATCGCTCTAATTCTAAAGTCATTGTTGCTCAAACTCCACCCTTTCAACAACCCCCAGTCCCACCTGGCCCCCCTCCTGGAGGACGCGTCCGGGGCGGGGCTACACGGGGAAACGGAACAACATGCCCAGCTGCTAAACCTGACCTCACAGCTTTAGTGCCCTTTACTGAGGAAGCTGATGATGTGGTTAATGTCTGGTCGCAAACGACGTTAGAACGTCCAAGTTGGTTTTTCTATATGCCATATACCAAAGATGTGGCTTATGCAGTAGAATTTGTGCTGCAAGATGGGGACTCTAATCAAGTCTACAAACAAGCGATCGCTCTAACAGATAAGCCAGGAGTTATAAGCTTTTCTCTACCTAGCACTGCTCCGGGTTTAGCATTAAACAAAGAATATCGCTGGTTTTTCAGCGTTAACTGCGATAAACAAAAAAATGCCCCCTGGACTTACGTTGAAGGGGTAATAAAACGAGTTGACCTCGGTGAATCAACACTTAAAGAACTAGAAAACGCAGATCCTCTCAAACGCTATACAATCTATGCCCAAAAAGGTATATGGCACGAAGCACTAGCGATACTAGCTCAACTGCGTCAGAAAAACCCCCAAGATGCTGCATTTGAGAGACAGTGGCAGAATATACTCGCCAGTATCCGCTTAGATGATGTTGCCAAAGAACCGCTTTTGTTAGACAAGCCTTAGACTTTGGGCATGGGGCAAGCAGGAAGTGTGGGAGGTGTGGGAGGTGTGGGAGGTGTGGGAGGTGTGGGAGGTGTGGGAGGTGTGGGAGGTGTGGGAGGTGTGGGAGGTGT
>NZ_JACJTU010000079.1 GCF_014698835.1 Nostoc paludosum FACHB-159
TCGTTAACATTGTCTTCATCCAATTCCTCACCTGGCTGTAACTCTTCATTTACGCTCAAGCTACTAATAGAAGGTTCTTGCTTTATCGCTCCTTGTTCTGTACTTTGGCTAGTTGATTTTTTACGCCTTTCGTATTCCTCGCAATAAAGCTGTGCAACTTTCCTGGGGTCATTTTGGATTTCTGCTAGCTTTTGAGCTTGTGCTTCTAATTCCTCGATAAAATCTTTCAGCCCTTGAGGAAAAGATGCCAGTAATTGCGAAATGGACATCTGACCTTTGTGAGATTGCGCTTTTTCACCTAACCAAATTTTTTGCTGATATAGCCCTGGCTTGATTTTAGGTTTGGTTGGGCCAGAGGGCCTATCCTTGTCTGTTCCTTTGAAGCTGCTAACAGGAAGGATTATATCTATTTTGGGTTTATTGTTGGGATCTGCATATTTTATATCGTCTAAATTATAAGGGCGTAATGTTCCTTTACCAAAGCGATATTTAGTAGTGTCTTCACCCTCTCCTTCTTTCCAACCAAACCGATGTTGGATTATGCGGTAGCTTCGATCTACTTGTGATTCTCTTTTAGTTAGTTTATCGTAAAGTTCAGTAGAAATTTGTCCATAACAATCCCCGACTAATTTATATGCCAAATCATTTGAGAGGATACCTCCATTCTCACCAGCCTTGTCATCATTAGCGTCATTTACTACTAAAATATTTAGCTGCTCGTTGATTGCATTTTCACAAGCACCAAGAAAGATTGAACCGTAAGCTCCCCGGTCTTTACAATCCGGACAGATTTTTTGAATATCTTCAAGGCATTCCCTTTCTCCATAAAGTAACCGAGTTTTAGAAGATAGCAATAAAGTATGCCCATCTGGATGATTGGTCAGTTCTTCTGCTGTATTGTATTCATCTGAGTGTCCGAAGGAGAAATGTTTATTAGGAAAGTAAGATTCTAGTAAAGTGCTATCTAATTTCTCAGTTAAAATTGACTGAGTATTAGTTCTGTCATTGTCTATATGAATCCATTGATTTAATCTGGGATCAAAATGCTTCAAATCAAGAGTCATAAAATTTTAGTAATTTAAACAAATTTAATTAATGTTTCAGGAGGTTTTTATGTCGAGAATTAAACGTTGGATAAACATGCACAAGAAGGAATTCAACCCAGATGGAACATTAAAAGAAGAAGCTAGAACTGAAATGCTGTCTAGCGGAATGATTCCAGAGGCCATCGATGATTACGCTCAAAGACTAAAAGTAAGATATGACCTTTGGAAGCACCTGGACGAAACTGATCCAGAACCGTGGCCGGTGTACACAGCCTATGATTTCTTTACTGAACAAGAGAAAAGAGAATTCAACCCAGACGGTTCTCTCAAGCCTGAATATATTCAATCAGCTTTGAAAATGGGCATCAGCGAGGGATGGCTTGAACAGATGGAGCGACGCAAGAAAATTGAAGTCGATAACTATAACAAAGTTTCTGCTAGATATGCACAACAAGGCATCAACTTCGGACAACAACAAATGAATAGCAGAATGTATGCCAGCAGAACCTATACCCAACGCCGCGAACAAATGGAACAAGACTTACAAAACTGTGAAGAACCAAGCTCACTGCCATTTGATAAAGATACACCTTGGTTTTGACATAAATCTTTAGAATTTTAGGCAAGCTGAAAGTGTTGTCGTCACATGCTTTCAGCTTTTGTATTGCTCAATTTCTAAACTAGGGAGCCTGTCGTTCTATTGCAGGCGATGAGCCATGTTCCATCGTAGGTAATCGCACAATTGACTTGTTGCCAGCGGCGGCAAGGAACGCAAACATTCCTAAAATAGCGAAGGATGTAATAAAAACTTGCTGTACGGTGGCAAATACCGACTTATCTTTTTCCTTCTGGACAGCAATGCGATGGAGGTTCTGTTCATATAAGGAGAAATACAAATATTTCAACACTTGTTCGCATAAGGCAGGGTCTTCTCCCTTTTGGACTTTTTGGCACAAGAGAATTTCTAATTGTTCTCGGCGACGAGAGCTTGTAGATAAATCGCCCTCGTCCCACAGTTTTACTTGGGTTGTATCGGTTGGTTTTTCAATACCCAATAAAGTCATATTATGGCCTCATTTAATTGTTGAGTTAGTTGAGGGAACAGGTGCAATCGATAAGTCAAGTCGCTTCTCTACGAGACGCTGCGCGTAGCTTGCTTCCCCGTAGGGGTACGCTCCAATTCAAAATTAAAAATTCAAAATTAAAAATTAAAGACAATCAATGGGGGCTTGAACCCACCACTGATTGAAGACCACTGAACTGTGTTCAGTGGGGGCTTGTACCCAAAATTAATCAATTCAAAATTATTTTTATTCTTCATTTTGAATTTTGAATTTTGCATTTTGAATTCAAAAAAGGTCAACTACACCCTACTGTGCTTCTTGAAATATGGAACTCTATACCTAACTCAAGAAGTTTATATAGCCTTTCAAAAAAGAACTAGCTACGTCAGTACTGATTTTTTCAGTACTGACGTAGCTAGGAAAATTAGCAAATATATGTTAGATTTGCCATTCCAAATCTTCAGTTGGAGATGGAGATATAACCTGTGCCTTGGGTGAAGGTTGGGGTGTATCCGCAGAGAGTGGATTTGTGCCGTCTTGAAATATTTCCTGTGCTAGAGTCCGCCCATCGCTATCAATGTCACTACTCAAAAAATACTCCAAAACTTCCGACGGCGCACCATCAATTGCTGCTTGTGCTAGTAAGGATTTGATGAATTGAGGCGATGCTTCACTATTAGCCAAAACTTTCAATGTCTGTTGTGCATCAGGGATGGTCATTTTGGAGATATCCTTTACCCCAGCTTCGTTCCAAACATCTCCAAAATACTGGCGATATTGCTCATTGAATTGTTGTTCTTGGGCGAATTGTGCTAATTCTTGTACTTGTAATTGTGTATTTTCTGGCATATTAATTCGCTAATTTCAGTTCTTCACGCTTGTTGTTGTTTGAGCTAACCATCGCCAGCAACTGTTGATTCAGGTAGCTTTGGGCACAAACGTAGAGATTATCCCAAATTACAGGATTGCGGCAGATTTTACTCCCAACTGTATTGCCAGCCAGTTTCTCTGACACCAAGTATTTCTTGTAATAGTTAGCCCACAGATGTTGTAGAAAATCAAGAGCGAATTCATCAAAAGGTATTATCCAGTTGTAATTCTCATCCAAAAACACCCGATAGGCAGCAACGATGGGCATGGCAATATCAGCCGGCGCACCAAAGCCAAATGAATAGCGGCTGTCGGGCAATAGCGTGCTCTTACGCGCGTCAATAGAGGCGAGGTCAATAGTTCCTTTCTTTCTGGGGTTGGTGATGTGTTCTTCGATTATTTGAAATAACCTTTGCTCAATCCACAGCCCTTTGGGCAGTAGCGGTAACAGTTTCGACAGCCTTTGCCTTTCGGCATCACTTAAAGACGGATTATTGCTGACAGGAGGGTGTTTGCCTTTACTCTTGTTAGGGTTGTACTTGTTCCTGTCCAAACAGTTCATCAACTTAATCAAATGGTTGACATTGCACTGTGGACTTTTGGGCGCACCGCTTTGGTTTTGATAGTAGGCAATGCGGAATTTCGTTTCTTCCTCCATCTCCAATTGTCCTAAAAACTGCTTAATGAATTTGTAATCACCTCTAGCGTTTACCTTTGACCGGGCATCCACTGGGGCTGAGGTGTTGGATGCTAGAGCGATGTCTTTAGCTTCGTCTTCACTTAGCCCAATATGAATTGTGACTTTGACCCTGGCTTTAGTGAGGTCATATTTAAACTTTCTTGCTTGCTCAAAGGCTGAAACACTATGTCCACCATTAATAATGCCATCGTTACCACCTTCGTTTGTTTGCAGTATTTCTAACTCTAGCTCAGTCTTGTTTTTCGGCTTAACCTTATTAACACACAGTACAATTCCGTTATTTCTTTGAAAGAATTTTTCTGGTTCGCTGGTCAATGAATCAAAGATTTGTCTGTATGTTGAGCTTTTAAGGTTTGGTTCGCGGATATTTGGTTCTAGTGGTAGGTCGGTTGGAAAACTATCTACATCGGCGGTAGCGATAATGCAGTTGGAATTTGCATTGATATATTGGTCTACTTTCAACGTCCAATTTTTCGGCATATTTTTCCTTGATTCACAACAAAAATTGTCGATTTACTAATTTTGTCCACCGCTATGAAAATACATTGACAGGAGTGGAGTTGCGCGACGATGCTCCACCCCTTTGTGAAGGCGAGAGCCTGGGAAACACCATTCAAAGCCAAGCCCTAAAAGGCACAAGCTTTGGCGATGTTAGACAGACATTGTGTCTAACATCAGACAGCATCTAAGCAAGAGTTGTTACTCCATTGCAAGCCTTGGGGTTAAAAGAAATTGCTAGTTAAATATCCATTTTTAGTTCTCATATAGGCTACCGACGAAGGAGAGGGTGGCTGAACATAATAATCAGGGACTAAAGGTTTATCTTGGCGGTCATATTTTAAATTAAAATCCAGCATTTTGATATGACTAATGTGACATCCCCAAACATCAGATACTCTATCTCCTAATCCCATTGTGTCCAGATATTTAGGAAGCTCCATCCCACCATTCCAGCAAATGGGAATGCCAACGCTTTCAAAATGTTGGGTTAGCTCGTGACGTACAAAAGTTGCTGTCCCCCCACAAATTAGCACCTCATCCATGACAGCTATACCTTTTACCCATCGTAGTAAGGCACGGGTGTATTCTTCACAAACTAGCGGTAATATCTTCCGAAACAATTCCACATCCAGATTTATATCTTGTTGTTTATTTTTCCGCGATAATCGGCGCAATGAATCAAAATCTCCTTCTCCCGCTTCTACTATTGCCCTAATTAAACGTGAATCTTCTTTAGATAAGCCTACAGCAGTTCTCTCAACAAATTGGCTTACTATCCAATTCATCCCTAAATCTGTCGATTCCGCTTTTGATGAGTTACCTTTCATTGAAAGTGTGAAACTAGCATTCCTATACCCCAACATCAACATTCCTATATTCTTTTGAAAATAGTTGACGTTGACATTACGACTGCGATACGCCAAGATTCCAGACCCTTCTAAAGCCCCATTAAAACTTCGGATTTTGCATTTGAACTTCCCTGTTGGTGTTTTTACACCCATCTTAAATGCCTGTAAGAGTTGTCTGCCTAAATGATTAGCATCTGCTATTTCCCCAGGTGGCAGTAATATCTGTAAATAAATCTCCAAATCGTCTTTTACCCCCAATCCCAAACGACGACAAGCTAACCACATCAATGCGGCTATCTTTGGCATGGCATATTTGTATTTCAAGTCTTTTATTGCTGATGACCCAGCAAACATACTTTTTGACAGCGCTCCTAAGACATAATATTCTTCACCAATACCAATCCACACTGTGTTGTCTTGCACTGAGGATTGGCTTGATAAAAACTCAATTGAACCGTAGCCTACATCTGCTATCTCCGGCTCCATTGGTATTACTATTGGTACTCCATCTGGATACACCTGTGCTAAAGCTTTAGCTGTACTCGCCCCTAAATCAAGTGTTAATGCAACTTTTGTGTACTCTTTGGAGTCCGAGTTGCTTTTCCTATTCATCTTTCTATTCCTTGTTTAACAAAACTTAAGATTTCTCTAGTGTTGGTTGTTTCAACCATTCCAACCCAACATCCGATTGGCCTGTTTTACTTCTTCTGGAACTTCCATCTGTATCAATTCATCTTCTTGTTGATAATTATCAGAGTTTAACTGCCTTGTTTGGGATATATCTCCTAAGATGGATGCCTTGTCGGATGATGCTGTAATGGCGATTTGAGGTTTAATTAGAGAATTTATTGCCACTGGGTCATTATCAATTTCACACATTCGCCGTATAGAGCTAATTTGTGCTTCCAAATGTCCAATCACCCAAATTCCCGTTTGCTTAAGTCTTTCACCTCTGACTCCTAAAGAAATCAGTGTCATGGGCAGCCAGTACACTTTGAGCGTAAACATAACTAATTCGGGAAGATCCATTCCAAATTCAAATGGATGAGATTGTAAGTAGTTAATTACTTTTCCATCAGTACTATCATTTGGTCTTTTAATGGAAATTACTTTCTGTTTTGGCTCACTCATAGTTTTTCAAACTCTAACTATAGCAACACAGATATCTGACAATTATTACATTTTTTATTCTTTAGCTTGGTTAGGAGCAAGTATTTAATTATTAAAAGTTTTCATTTTCCTTCTTTCACCTACCATTGATTCTCAAATTTGCTCTAAATATTCAAAAGAAACTTTTGTCGAACAATTGTTATATATTATTAAGCAGTATCAATTGAAAATTACTTCACCAAACTCTCGGCAATATTCACTCACTCATAACTTTTTTCGCTAACTTTTATAATTCTTAGCAAACCCTACTAAACAAGTGGGGTTACTGTTGTTTTACGTGTGGAAAATGTAGCGTAAATCACTATGCAAAAAAAGTCATAAATAGCACCTACATAGGTGTTATCCACCACCTTTATAGGACTAAAAATGCAGATTTGTTATCTTTTTCTGACATTTTTGAAAGTCCAAAATAGGTGTTAAACAACTGTAGTCTGACACCTATTTTGGACTCCCTTTTTTTGAAAATAAATCGATACAACCCTTGCTAATACTAGCATCTAGCCTACCTTTAGTATTATTTTCATTCTCAATAACTTCAAAATTATTGAGAATACGTACTACAATCTTGTTCCAATTGCACTTCAAAAAAACTGTTTTTTCTCTTTGTGCTACAAAAAAAACTACTAAAAATTACAAATTAGCACTGATTAACTTCTAGCGGCTGCCAAAAAATTCCGTTGCCAACTATTTTACTCTTGAGTAATTCTCGAAAAATTCTGTGAGCAGCCCATTAATTCTCATTAATCAAGACTTATTGACAAATAAACAGCCCGAAAGCCTTGCTATTGCCTGGTTTTTTAGTCCAAATCACAGAAAATCGGATGTTCTCTACTTAGACTAAAATAGTGTTAAGAGTGACTATGCTACTAAGGGAATCTTGGGGATAGCGGGAGAATTGCCCGTGAAATGCTGTAGGGCGGCTTAGAATAGTCGTACTTACTACGGTTTTTTGCCCATTTTTGCATTTGAGCGATTTGGCTAAAAAAGTGGCGTGAAATCGAGAAAAAACAGCAATAATTTGAGTAATATTTGTTTCTCAGCCAGTCAGCACAAAAACTTGTATTTCCAAATTTTAGTGTAGAGAAAAAATGGCATACGCGATCGCTCGATTAAAAAAATTAAAGCGGGGTAACATATCAGGGAGTGCATCTCACACCGCAAGAGAAAGAGAAACCCCTAATGCAGATCCCACTCAAAAAAATATTCGGTTCATCGGTAGCCTCGACCCAGAGGAACGACTAGAGGATTTAGTCTTAGCCAAGATAGGGGAACATGAGCAGAAGCGGAAGATTCGCACTGATGCAGTGTACTGCGTGGAGTTATTGTTGAGTGCATCGCCCAGTTATTTCCGTCCCGACTGCCCCACCAAAGCCGGTTACTATGAACCCCAAAAGTTGGATGATTGGGCGGAAGCAACTCACGAGTGGTTAGCTGATGAGTATGGATCTCGCATAGTGAGAGCCGAGTTACACCTGGATGAAGCCACACCCCACATTCACGCTTATTTTGTGCCTCTGGATGATGAGGGACAGCTACGCTGCAATCACTTCTTTGACGGACGGCAGAAAATTCATGCGTTTCAAGATTCTTACTACAACACGATGCGGTTAATTGGGCTGGAGCGTGGGATCAAGGGCAGTAAAGCCCAGCACCAGGATATCAAGGACTTTTACCGTATTGTGGAACAGGGCCGCGACTTAGAAGTTGATGAGCTAAGTACAGCGCAATTGAAGGCTAAAGCTGCCGACAGGGACAGAGCCAATCAGCGTAAGCAAGAGATGGAAGCTACAGCCAAAGCTCTAGCACTTGAAAATGAACAGTTACGACGACGAATTGCACAATTAGAACAAGATAATCAATCAATAAAAAAGCTTACCGAATGGTCAACTGATTTAGCTTTGGATGATGTTGCTTGGGAGTTAGGACTATGGCGTAAAGGAAATGAATGGGTAGGACGAAACCACATCATTAATATAGATGGCTCTCAATTTACTGACTTTGGTAATGGTTCTTCATTAGGAGGTAATAGTGCTGTTGATTTAGTCAAGCACGTTAATAAATGTAACCAAACAGCAGCGATCGCATGGCTGGGGGAGAGATTTGGTGAAGTTGGCGCTCAAAGGGCAGCTCACGCACACGCTCAAAAAGTTGCTGCTGTTATTATCCAAACTGAATCAGCACCCAAATTCACTCCACCCGTTGAGGATAAGAAACAGTGGCAGGAAGTAGAACATTACCTCAAAGAGAAACGAGGCATACCTTCTGATTGCGTACAAATGCTTCACAACCAGGGGCTAGTTTACGCTGATTCAAAAGCAAATGCGGTGTTTGTGATGCGAGATCTTGACAGGAATACCAAAGGGGCATTTTTAGAAGGGACAGTAAATCAATTCTCTGGTTATGAGTTAGGTACACTTCGCCGTGATAGTTGGTTTTACTTTACTTTGGGGAAAAAGCCTACTGATAAAACATCTATTGCCGTGCTGTGTGAATCTCCCATTGATGCTATTTCACTAGCCATGCTGGAATATCACGTTAAAGGAATACCAGAGAACAGAACACTTTACATGGCAGTGTCTGACCCAAAAAGTTTACCATCTGAAAGATTACGTAATGTTGCTCATGTACAGGTAGCTTTTACCCAAACAACTGCGGCACGCGCTGTTAAACAACTACTGCCACACTCGAAGTTACGAGCGTGCGAAACTGGGGATTGGAATACGCAGTTAGTCAATTTCTCCCGTCAATTACAACAACGACACTCACAACAAAATAATCAAGAATTAGAGCTATAGTTGCAAAAAAAGTCAAGCTACTATAGTACCGATTTTTTCAGTACCAAAGTAGCTAGTAAAGAGTTTTAGCTCTCAATAATATTGGGGTGAAATTTAGCTAAAACTCTGATGACTAATGAGTTAATAAAGCAAGTATTTGACCTAATCAAACTTAACAATAAGCTGATTGCTATCGAATCTCCATTGCAAGAAAGGCTCTCCTTTCTAACTAACCTAGCTTGTGAATGCCTTCCTCTGGACGTTAACTGTTACTTGTGGACACTAGAAGATGATGGGTTACACCAGTTAGTTGTCAATCAGGAGACTCTGGCTTTACAAACAGTTGAACAATACCAAGCGATCGCTAAAAATCGACGCGAACATTACTTTGAAATTCTACGGTTTTGGAAAACTACCGACTTACAGGGCATTCTCATACTGGAGGGCATATTCCCCTGGTTGGGAGAGTCCAACACTGACCCCGATTTCTTCCTGACTTCTGAGTGGATCAAGTCAGCTTTGATTAACCTGAAGCTGTACAATCACTCTTGCAACAAGACAGCGATTCTCTTAGGGTCAAACGCTACTGTGTCATCTGATATTGCCCCCGAAGTTCCCACCATTGTGCAACAATTACCAAATATTGAGGAAATTAAAACTCACTTACTCCAAGTATTATCTGATTATAGTCAAGTTGAAATTCATGCGACTGCGAGCGCTGGTGTGGGAATGTACTTGGCAGATATTGACTACGGTATTCGACAAGCGTTCGCAGATCGTGAAATTACACCAGATGAGTTAGTAGAAAAACTTTCGGTTTACAAAATTGAACTGTTGAAGCGGATTTACAGTATTGAATTCCTCCAGCCTCCGGCTACAGCTATCGGGGGGCTGGAACTGATGCAAGAGGCGTTTAAAACATACAAACGTTTGTTGACAACACTGGCAAAAGCCTATAATCTTCGCTTACCCAAAGGGATTTTACTAATCGGGCCGCCGGGGACAGGAAAATCTTACTCGGCTAAAGCAAGTTCTGCACAATTAGGACTGCCACTAATTATCTTAGAGTGGGGTAGTTTCCGCAGTTATGGTAATTTAGCTGAATATAAGCTCAAGAATTTACTCGCACTCGTAGACCGAATTAATCGTATAATATTATACTTAGATGACTTTGATAAGGGATTCGCTGGAGATGATGATTTATCCAAGCGACTAGCTGGTATGCTTTTGACCTGGATGCAAGAACGTACTAGTGAGGTTTTAATTATCGCTTCGGCTAACAATATTCAATGGCTACCACCAGAGCTAACAAGAAGCGGACGCTTCGACGAGATTTTTAAGGTGGATCTCCCAAACTATGGCGAACGGCACGAAATATTCAAAATTCACTTAGCCCGATTTGATGCTCGTTTCCATAATGGAGGTGATGCTTACACTGAAGATGAGTGGAAAAGGTTGCTCAAAGCCACACAACGGTGTGTCGGAGCCGAAATCGGGGTAATTGTGGAACGTGCCGCCGTCTCTACTTTTTGCCGAATGTTCGGTGATGATGTTTTACCCCTTGAGAAACTGCCACCGCTCTTAATTCAATTGTCGGCATTGCTGGCTGCAAGGCAGAGTATGAATCCTCTGGCCATCCGCGAAGCTGACCGAGTTGAAAGTATGCGTAACATTGCGGCTTTGCAAGGTCAACCATCTAGCTCTATCGATTCATCTATATATAGTCTCGGCAATGTTGATATTTTTGGATAATTATGCAAATTCTTAAAATTCCTAATCAGAAGGATTTATACGTTGCTGCTTTCAAGTTACTGAACATACTAGGCCCGATCGCTGGAGTATCAATTATCATTAGCACTGTAGCTAGCGGTTACGTCCAAACTCGTCCCCAGGATTTACCAGTTACGCACATTCTCACCCATAATAACCGCACATTTAAGCTAGAAGTTGCCTCTACACCAGAGCAATTAGAGAAAGGGCTGAAATTTCGAGCATCCTTAAACGGCGATGGCGTTCCGCCCACCGTAGGCGATCGCGGAATGTTATTCAATTTGGGAGAAGAAATTTACAACGTGCCTTTCTGGATGTACAAGGTAAATTTTCCATTAGACATCTTTTATCTTAAGGACAATGTGGTGACAACTGCGGTTTACAATGCCAAACCGTGCTACAAAAACCCTTGCCCCATCTACAAGGGGAAAGTTGCCAATCAAGTGCTAGAGCTAGCAACAGGCGCTGCCAATATCAAGGTTGGCGATAGGCTTAACATCCAACCGTTATCAGTTTTGCCTAAGAATAATATCAGTCTTGACAGAGGCAATTCTTTGAGAACCAAAAATGATCGCTAGTAATTGTATAACGTATTTTTTAAAAATCAAGAAACCATAGTACTGAAAAAAACAGTACCTAAATAGCTTCGTGTGTTGAATCAAATATGGCAATCTATTTATGGGAAGAGTATGGACATACTGGGAATTCGATCACCCTTTGGGTAGCACGGTGCGGGTAATCTCTACCCCATTAGGGCTAGAGATATTTACCGAAGATGTGTTCAACATCGTTGCAGCAGAATTAAATAACGAAAAAATAGTACTGATGAATATTCACACTCAAGAACGTTATGTAGTTATTGAAGAAGAGGTAGTAAAAATAAAAACTTTAAATGTTACAGCCATCAATAGCTTGAAGACGATTGTCAAAGCAGACTTGATTAATAAATTTGTGCATTGGGTAAGAACTACAATCCGACCGCTATTTCCAAGACAGTACTTGTAAAAAATAATAAACATCAAAAGGAATCAAAGCAAATGACATTTCACATTGAAGAAAACGACCAAAATATGAGTAGCACTTTGCCAGAAATAAGCACTAGTAACACAGAGCCAAATAAGCCATTGTCTAACGATACGGCGCAAAAAGTTCCTATTAATACAAAACCTAAAAATTTAGCAAACACAGACAATAATGGGAATAATAACAATAAAAATAACCCAGAACAACTAAGAAGATTAGTAATGGTGACAGGAGATAAAGGAGGTGTTGGTAAATCAACGTTTGCGAGAGGATTAGCGCAAACTTACATAAATAACGCAGTAAAATTTGTCGGGTTAGACGCGGATAATTCTAATCCACATTTGATCAGATTTTATGAAAAACATGCAAACATTCAACGTTTAGATATATCTAACTCAGATAAATTAGACGAATTTGTAGATAATTTAAAAGAATTAGTCTATCCAAAACCAAAAGAATCAGGGGAGAATCAAGAGTCACAATCTTTGATACTACTAGAAACGCCATCACAATTTATGCCAACTCTAAAAATTTTAATAACCGAGATGGGGTTTTTAGGCGTAGTCAATGATAAATGTAAAATGCGGGTAACTATAGTAGTAGTTATTAGCACAATAATTGATTGTATAAATCAACTGCTAGAACTATATAGTTTCTGTGGTGATAATGTTGATTATGTAATCGTAAAAAATTTGTTTTACGGAGAGGCGGAACAATTTACTTTTTATGATAATTCACAAGAAATCAAAAAAATACAGCAGCAATTAAAAGCAAAAGATCGTAGTTTTACAAGTATAACTATGCCAAAACTAGCGAAAAAATCCTATGATTATTTAGATGTTAAAAATCTGACATTTAAACAAGGACTTGAACAAGATGAATATCCTTCTGTATTTGGTAGAATTTTCAGCTGGTTGAACAATTTTCAAGGGCAAATAAAGCCAATAAAAGATTTATTTGGCATAGATAAGATTTTAACTGAATAGGAATAAAAAATGAAGTCGGAAGTTGGAAGTCGGAAGTCGGAAGTATTAATAAAAATCAGAAGTCTAGTAGTTTGAATTAACTTCTGATTTATATTGAGCCGATAGCTAGGAAATAAAGATGTCAAAAAGAATGATTATAACTGTAGGAAATGCGCGGGTGGGGAAGTCTACAGTTATCAAGCTATTGCTAGAAATGTTAGCCCAACAAGGAAAACGGATAAAGGTTTATAACCAAGAATCATTCCCTGTATTTCAGGCTTATGAACATATAGCAACCATTAAGAAGTTTAATTTATCAAATGACGATGCTGATGCAATAATAGATGACTTAAATCATCCTGAGTTAGATGTGATGATTGTTGATATGCCCGGACAAGATATTGAAAAAATAATTCAATATATCGAGAGTGCTAGTTTATTTGAGGTTGTAGTAAAGTTTGGTTGGAATTTAACATTTCTTCAACCTATTTCTCACAGAGAAGACTGTATATATTACTTAAATGCAATCATCCAAAACGCGACTAATAACGCTAACTACGTGGTAGTGAAAAATTACCATTTTGCACCAGAATTTAGAGAATATGAAGAGAAAATACGGGGAAAGCTGTTAATAATAGGAGGTACAGAAGTAGAATTAATGGCTCTACATCGGAATCATTATCAAGCGATGGAGAAGGCTGATAAACCATATTCACAAGTCTGCCAGGATCTCTCAATAATTTTATTTTGGAGAAGCTTCATTTTTCAGTGGATTAAAAAGTTTCGTGATTCAGTGATGAATAACAATTTGGCTATTAAATATCTAGGGCTTGATTGATGACCAAAATTAGGGTGTAGTGTTTAAGACAATTAAATTTTAGTTGCGTCAAGGAGTTGAACATTTTCTTGATTCCCCAATACCTGCAACCCCACACCCCGCACCCTCTCATCCAGTTATATCAAGGGTTTGTGCTTAACAAGCGTGCCATTCACCCTACACCCAACCCCCTACACCCTACACCCTACTTTATGACACTACAAGACACATTACAAGGCTACTCCCCATCAGAACAAAAACGCATAGTTGAAGGGGCATATCAACTAGGAATTACACCAGACGATCCAACGTTTAGGATGATGGCGACGCTGGGCAGATATGAAGAAACGATCATAGACCTCCAGGCAAGAATGGAGGCAATGATAGAAGCGTGGGCGGCACTGATAGACCAAAAATTGGAGAAGACAAGCAAACAAGCTGAGTCTATGCATTATACAGTTGTCTCTAGTGCCGTGCGTGATGAGATCAAAAAAAGCAAGCCCATCGGCACAGGCATGAAAGTGCAGTCCGGCTGGGGATTAGGAACAGTATCTCTTGTGTGTGGATTAGTAGCGGCTGGCAGTACCTTGTTGGGTTCGCTGACCACATGGAATCTGGTGCAAAATATAGGAACGGATCAGTCAGTAGTAGTCTCACGTAACGATCTTAAGATTCTCCAATGGGCAAAATCCCAAGAGGGTAAGCAGATGTATCAAATCATCTTAAAAAATCAAGCAGCAATTGAAGCCTGTCAAACACAGCACAGTAAAACCCAAGGCTATTGTTTAATTCAAGTAAGTAAGTAGCTAACCTACCTGAAGGTAATCTTGTTCGATGTACCCCAGTTTACTAGCCTCAATCAAAGCATTGACGCGATCGCTGACATCCAACTTAGCAAAAATCTTGTTAACATGCCCTTTGACGGTACTTTCAGTAATAAATAACTGCTCGGCAATCAGTTTATTAGAAAGACCGGCTGCCATCAAAGAAACAATTTGGATTTCTGTGTCAGTAAGATTATCTTGATAAGTCTTACCCTTTATTTTCTGTTGGTAAAAAAAATTTCGTTGGCTAATATAAGGGTCAAAAAAACACTTCTGGTCATAAAAAGTTGTTTTAATGGCTTCTAACAAAAGAGGAACATTGTTCTTTTTGAGAAGGTAAGAATCAGCCCCGGCATTTAAAGCTGATTGAACAGTGCAAAAAGAAGAATGGGAAGAAAGAACAACAACTTTAGTGTTGCTATTGAGTTTGACCTGTTTAATCACTTCTACCCCAGATATGTCGGGTAAACCAATATCCACTAAAATCACATCGGGATTTAATTCCTTAACTAAATTAACCCCTTCAATACCAGTACGAGCAACGCCGACCATTTGCATATCTGGTTGTTGATTGATAGCAGTAGTGATTCCCAACCTAATTAGTTCTTCATCCTCAATGAGCGCTAATCGAATCATAGATCGTTTCGATTATAAGATGACTAAATATTTATAACATAGTTATTCATGTTAAGTATTTTACTTTTTGTGTAGAGAAAGATAAAATCTACTATTCAATCAAAAAGTTAGTTCAGAATAAAAAAGTATTAAAGAAGTCGTTCGTCTGAAGTCGTTCGTCTGAAGTACAGTTTTGTAATGGGGATTTAGCGCAAAGTCAGAGCGGAGGTTTCCTCCGATCTGAACTTTGTAAGACAGACCCCACTAGAAAACTGACCGATTATAGAACCGGGGGATTTCAACCCACCGAATTTATTAATCCTAAAAGCTGGTTGTAGAAAAGGCTTTTGTCACCTCAAATCAAAAAAATCTAAAAATTAAAGCAAAATTACTATTTATAACTAGAAGTAGCACAAACCACAATCTATCATTAGTAGCATAGTTATGCAGAAAGAAGTTTTCAGCAAACAGTTAGATTTATCAGCTCTATTGCATGATGTGTCAAACGCTTTTGAAGGAGCATCTTTAATTGTGAATCAAATAATTGATGGTGCTTATGGGCGCTCGTTAGAAGAAATCAGGCCGTTTCTAATAGCTCTACTCCAGACAAATAAGCGAGGAGTGGACTTAATTGAATCAAGGAGAGTCTATGAAGAACTTGGAGTAGTTAGTGTAACTGAGTTTGATGTGTTAGATATTTTACAAAAAAACTATTCCCAATTCAAGCCAATAGCGCAGTATTACTCCTTGAATCTGCACTATCAAACACAAGTATCATACAAGCATGGAACGCAAGTACGAGGTGATAGTATAAGTATTGACAGAATGTTATGCAATATTATAACTAATGCTATTAAGTACACTCTTACAGGAGATATATTCGTAAGACTGCTCAATCAAGGTGATGATTTAATTATTGAGATTGAAGATACGGGCATAGGGATTGCCGCCGAACAACTATCAAATATATTTATTCCGTTTTGGAGAGCGCCCCAGAGTAGGGTATCTGATAAGCCGGGCAGAGGAATTGGGTTGTATATTGCCTCGATGGTGGCTTATGCTCACGGACTGACTATGAGGGTAGATTCGGTAGTCACACAAGGAACCAAATTCACCATCATATTTCCTTACAAAGATGGCGAGATGTATGGGGTTGATGGTAGGATGTTGCCCAAATCACCAAAACAAGTCGGAAGTCGGAGATCGTTCGTCTGAAGTTTTGAGTTTAAAAAGGTTTGAAGCTCCTAATTTTAATCATGCAGAAAGATCACAATTATGGTGAGACAAGAAGAAGTATGAAGTGTGAGATCGAAAGTCAGAAGTTTTGAGTTTAATTTCTGACTTCAGACGAACGACTTCTGACTTCCGATTTCTAAAAGAGGTTACAAGATGCGTTACCTATATGATGTTCAACTTTGGGACAGGATTGAAACAGGGGTGGAATTTCTAATTTTTGCAGCTTTGATGATAGCGGCAATCATCAAACTGGGGCACAACGATTTTCTACAAGCATTGTTTTATATAGTATTAGCTGTCATCATCTCACCCTGGTCACAATTCGAGCGGGTGACTAAGCGCTATATCTTGGTAAGCGTGTACATTCTTGGGTTGTTTGTAGGGTATTTTAGTTAGTCTAGTTCTGGGCCGTCAGGAGATCGCTCGTTTTGTTGTTGCTGTGGTTGTTGCTGTTGTTGCCTAATATCAAAGTCGATCAGCTTTTGTGTTTCTTGTGGTGAAAGGTTGTTGTGGATAACCTTGTATTCTTCGTTACTATCAGTTTTGTAAGCACTAAAAGCCGACTGATTATCACTTTTGCGCCAAACAGTCAGACGCTGCATCCCCTCTCTCATTAATAGTTGCAATCGATAAGCGATGCCCTCATAAATTCGTCCGCCATTAGTATTGTGTCCCTTGGTCATGACAATATTCATCAGCGCCGGAATCAGAGATTTTTTGACAACCTGGTTATTTTCACTTTCCTTTGGTGTTGGCTGTTGGCTATCGACTAAAGGCAACAAAGCCCCTTCTTCATCTAACATCTGTTGTAAGAAAGTATTTTTCTTCTCATTGATTAAATTTTCAACTCTGGAACTATTGTGTTCTGGGGTGTCAGCTTGAGATAACCCCAATTTTTGTGTGTACTCCTTGAGGTATTTATTCTTGAGAGAGCGCCTGTAATCTTCAATACTTTGAACATTTTGTGTAAGAGATAGAGTTGTTCTCATCTCACTAATAATATTTTCCTGCTCTGTCGTGTTTAGTGCGGGGGTTGACTGTATTGATTGTGAAGGTGTATGTGGGTATTTCTCCATCATCAGCGCCAGTCTGTAGGCTAATTGGTTATCTGATAGACTACTATCGCGGTTGATGAGACTAATTGTTTGGGGCACTGAGTTAGATTGCATAGGTATTACAGTTCTAATTCTTGTGAATTAGTAACAGGTTGTTGTGGAGTGTGAGATTTTTGTTGAGATTTTTGGTGTACTTTAACTTTGGGAGTATAAGTCTGGTTAATAATCTGCTGACGCTGCTTAAACAAATCCTCAAGAATATCATTAAGAGGCGGGAGGGAGATATCAGTTGTGCCTAAATTATCGCGTTGAAGCTGACTTTGAATTAGAAGTTCTTGGTAAAGGTGACGCTGTTCGCCAATAGTGAGTAGACTTGTCTCGGAGAGTTTATTTAATAAGTTAGATAAACTCTGTTTCGCATCAGGTTGTGTTTGCGTGCGTTGTTCTAAGGGGGACTGTAATTTTTGCAGATGGGAATCTGGCTGAAAATTTTCACTTGTTTGGTCGGTTGCTCCGGCTAACACTGTAGCATCTGTTGGTGAGGCGCTTGAGACAAGTGGGTATGGTGCAGGCGGCACAAAAGAGGAAATTTCTCCCTTGAAAGCTGCCGCCTGCACCTTATCCTCTTGTCCTGATAGTAGCGAACTCACCGAGTCAGACGTAAGTGGAAAAGGATTTGCCTGTTTACCTTCTAATTTTTGCAATTGACTCTTAATGGCAGGGTGAACAGGCAAATCAATGTCACGGGTATCATTAGGGTCGCCGAACAAAGCTTTATAATTAATATGCAGTTTTTGTGCCAGCAAACCCAACTTTTGCAAGTCACTCTCATCAATGGCCATTTTTGTGACTTGGTGAGTCATCCCAGTTTCGGTTTTCTCAAATTCAAACCGAACAGCCTCCCTAGTGAGCAAACCCCCAAGTTCAGTTTTGAATAGCTGTAGTGAAGACTTTCCGTTTGACTCTTGCTGAAAGAGAATGCGGTAATTACCCAAGATTAAGTCATCTTTCTCAAAGTTACGGATAGCACCCATCATGATTTGTAACACTTGAGGTTGTTTGAAACTTTCTAAAATATTGTGTGTGCCACTAGGTGAAACCGAACTCAAGACACAAGCAATTTTACGTGGGTCATCATCCACTGAAGGTAATTGTTTACCAGATTTGAGATAATCTGCGACCAATAAAAATTCTTGCCTCTCAACAGGCAGGATATTAATAGGATAATTTTCGGTATTAAAATCTTGAGCCAGATTCACCCGCCGCACCTGGCTCCAACGATCTGCCATGAAGGTCATCAACGGCTTACCATCGTGGCGGCGGTAAATAGTGTAATCTTCGCCTTTTTTGTTGATCGTGAAAGCATCGGCTTGGTAAGTTAGCTGATTGTCCTTGGTTGCCACACCGTATTTTTTGACTAAGGCAACAGCCGCCTGTGCGATCGCTTGATTTTCTTTATCCTCAAGTTGTCGTCGTCGGTAGTTGTCCTGGTAAAGGATAACATCCTGTGTTTTAGCCCAATTGGGAATTGGTTTTAGGGGAGGAGTTTCACTGGAAAAGGCAGAGGGCAGGAGGCAGGAGGCAGAAGGAATGTCTCCTGCCCTCTGCCCACGACCCAAAGGAGTAAGGGTCTGAAGCCTCTCCCAAATCTTTGATTTGGGAGCTTCCAATTGGGAGGGGTCACAATCCCCTGACAATTGGTTCCTTCTGCCCTCTGCCCTCTGCCTCCTGCCTTCTTGAATTATTGATTTGTTCCTCTTCCAAGGAAACCAGCTAAATGAACCAGCATCAATTTCTGTTTGCTCTGAAGGGAAGTCGGTTTGTGAATTGGTTGGTTGTTGGTTTTGGGAGGCTGATTGATTCTGGGCTGTTGTATTCGGTAGTGATTGTTGCTTGTTTGTAGCGTCAGATGTTTCGTTGGTAGTATTTGACGGCGGAGATTGCTTGTTGTCGGTTGATACTGGTGCAACGGTATCGTTGTACTGTTGCCTTGTATCAGATGCGGGTGCTGGAGTAGTTTGATTTGCTGATAGATATTGCTGTCGTAGTTGACTAGATTCAGCAGACGATGAGGAAGGTGTTTGAGTAATTAAATTCTCTTGCTTAGATTGGTTAATTGGTGTTTGGAGTGCTACATTATCCTGTGCAATTGCAACAGTCCGATCTTTTTGACCAACTTTTCGCACCGTGCCATCTTTTAACTTGATATTTGAGCGTAATTCCAGATGGCGTTTATCATCCCATTGTTCTAAGGGTAAGGCTTGGGCGTGTAATTGTGCAAAAGCTTCACTCTTTTGAGCGACGATAAAATCATCCACGCCTTTATCTGGCCCAGGTAGAGAAATCACACTCACTTTGCAACCTGCCTCCTCTAGCAATTGTCCAGTACGCAAAGTGGCAGCATCAACATTGTTCTTGGTTTTGAGGGCAGTGTCAAAGTCAAAGCAGATTTTGAAGTCTCGCCCCGTAGTAGCAAAAACTGCTAACTCAGGATGCAAAAAGTGGGTAGCATTGTTTTTAGCGTCATGGGTGTCAATTTCGTCGGGTGCTTGATTTTCCAGTGCTTCAATTTCGTTGTCATCAATAGCCTCAATTTGATCTGACTCTATGGCAACAAGTGTTGCATCCTGCTCACTTTCCTCTGTGTTAATTTTATTGTCAATAGGATTTTTAAGCTGATTATTGGTTTTATAGTAGCCGCCGTTAATTCCCGCTAGCCCAATTGCTGCATGACCTTGGCTTAACAGACTGGCTGCTTTTTTGGCCCCCTCAGTAATGGTGATGGGAATGTTGTGCTTCCAAACGCAGTACCAAAATCCACGCTTTGCATCGCTATCGGTGGGGTTTACTCCCACTTTTTCGTAAATACTTTGTGCAATATCTTTTGGGACATCAAGTAGGAAGATGCTCTTTTCAACTCCCGGTGGATGCTCGTATTTGGTGAATTTTCCGCCAATCACTACAGATTTACCATCTTTGTTCTCTATTTTTGGTCGCGGTTGGTTGGGCTTATAGCAACCCCAAGCTTTCCAACTTGGTTTCGCTGCTGGTGCTAACTGCTTGAACTGGGTAGGATCTACACCAGACTTACACCACCAACCACCAGCTTCAATATGAGAATATGCGTCACGCCACCCCTTAGACAATTGCCCTGTATTGAGGCGTTTAATTTTGTCGCTGTACAACAGATGTTCCCATGCCTGATGTTCCTGTTCTATCGGGTCAATGTGCAAACTTTTAAAATTCATTTCGGCAATGCCAGGGGCGATGGCACTTTTTCCTACTAGTTCTTGCCAGTGCTGTGTATCTATGTGCGCGGGGGCTGGTGGAATATCTTGACCACTGTGTAGATTTAATTGGTTATTGTTAGTTTGAATTTGTGGTGTTTGAGAGGAAAAAGCTCTCTTTAAAATTTCAGCTAAATGTTTATCAATTTTTAGGGGTTTTGCTCCTAAGTCTTGTTTGAAAGCGGACTGATTAATTCGCCATGTGCTAAAACATTCAGCTAAATACTTATTAATATCTGCTTGAAGTTCCAGAATAAACTTTTCATCGACAACTACTTTATTAGTTTTCTCATCAATAACTGAAAATCCGATTTTACCATCAGGTTTTTGGTGGGTAACAACAGTTTGGTTGTCAAGAGAATTAGCTTGCTCAGTTTCAGCTATGATGTTTTGATCGACGATAACTAAATCTTCTGTGAGTTGTTCATTCCCAGATGATCTAGGGTTTTGCGCCACACTTTCATTTGCAGTAGTCCCCGTTACGCCCTCAAAGATAAAGCTAGTAAGCATGGAAGCTGCTTGTTGTTGTTCGGAAGCAGTAGTAGTCACAAACTCGTTGTACTTTGGGTCATACTTTTCCCACTTCCACCCACCGTTCCCATCCCGGCTCATGGCATAAGTCTGTTTCCCAGTCTCCCAATACAGCCTTTTATTAATAGAAGCTTCAACTTTCTGCTTAATATATTCATCAATATATTTAGCTAGAGGATAAATCACATTACGGATAAAATACTCACTGCTATGAGCATAAGCAGAAGTTAGTTGTAAATGCCTTTCGTCAAACATATTTCTTAGGGTGTCAATGATTACAGATTGGAGAATGTAGATTGTAGATTTATTGTTGATATTAAAGGGTCAAAACAAGTCGCAAGTAACCTGCGACTTGTTTAAAGTGGGCTTGAAACCCATAGCTAAAGTTGTTTCTTTTACTTGCGACTTGCGACTTGCAACCTGCGACTTGTTTTTTGTTTTGGTAATATTCCAATCCGCTTTTCTTTAATCTATATTCTCCAATTTTTGGTAATACGGTTCGGTTAACCACAACAGTTGCAGAATTGTCTTTGCAAATATTTGTTATGAACGGGGTTGTCGATGATCAGAGAACAAGATTGACGCAGAACCTCATATTGTTGCCAGTTAGCCCCCAAGCATTTGATATCGATGAGCTTGCCTTGGGGTGTAACGCGATTAAAAATAATATGAATATAAATATTGCTCTTGCGAATATCTAAAAAACAGATATATTGCAAATCATGCCAGCCGATACCGTGAATATATTGGTCAACAATTTTCAGGCAAGATTCTTGATTTAGTTGAATATAAATGTTTTTTAAACTGATGAGAGTATATATACCCAAATTTTTCAGCTTTGGTCTAGTACCAGATAAGGTATTAAAGTCATCAATAATCCGAGACAGGGGATGATTAATATCGATCAAACTACCATTGGCGAGAATATACTGTTGGGATAAAGTTTCAATGAAGCCAAAATTATCAATCTTCAATTCTTCAATAATTATTTTCATAATTCTTATATCATTGTGTGCTTGATAGTGAAGAAGGCAGAAGGCAGAAGGCAGAAGGTATGCAATATGGTGGGGGACTTATACCATTTCACGAAAAATCTGATACAGATGCTCCCCTCCCAAAGCTTTGCTAGATCTTGTGTTTTTTAATTGCGTTAGCGTTCGCGAACGGTGCAAGAGAGGGTGACCTTTTTTGAATTCAAAATGCAAAATTCAAAATTCACGTAGGAATAATAAGAATAATTTTGAATTAATTAATGAATTTTGGGTTTCAAGCCACCGCTAAATTTTCAATTTAGCGCTTCAATTTAGCGCTCTTCAATTAGTGGTGGGTTCAAGCCCCCACTAATTGTCTTTAATTTTTAATTGGAGCAAAGCGACTTGACGCTCCTGCGTCGCTAACGCTTCGCTATCGGGCATTCGGGAAAAGGGATAAATCAATAAAGCCCTCTGCCCTCTGCCTTTCTTGTTAAAACCCGACATCAGAAGGAACTTGATTAACCATACTGTCAACATCTTTTGATGTCAGATTAGGATTAGTAGAAGCTTGAGAATTTTGGGGAATGGGGAAGCGTGACTCAACTTGCTTAACTCGCAAAGCTAAATCTTGCCCAGAGGGAAATCTTTGTGTACTTTTCCTAGCTAGTAAAGTGACAATCCTTGCCCATTTAAGTTGATTATATTTCTCAATATTTTTGAGTAACTCATTAATTTTGATAGTTTTGAGTAAAGGAACAGACCCCTCCTTTCTATTAGCATAAGCAGGATTAATAAAAACACATTTGCCAGCAATTAGTTTGAGAAATTGAGCCGATTCAAAAAGCTTTCTAGTTTTTTCTTGGTCGCTAATACTAGTGCTATTATTTTTACTACCAGTAGAACGACTTTTTTGCTTGTACTTAATCTCTTCATCACCTAAGAAGTTGGAGAATAATTGCGCCGACTCGTTCTCACCAGGATTGAATATGAACTTAGTGCTGCAAGCACCGAGGATAGCCTTAGCGATATCTTTACCGTAGTTTTTCTCAAGCTGCCCCATATTTTGGAAGCCGATAATACCGCAGAAGCCCTCAGAACGTGATTCATTGAGCCACCTGTAGAGGTCAGGTAAGTAAATCGAGGGTAATTCGTCCAGTGCAACGATGAGTGGGTCAAGTCGCTTTTTGGCAATGTTACGGGCGATGGTCATGTGTAAAATGCTGGTCATGAGAGGCCCTACT
The DNA here is from genome assembly GCF_014698835.1 of Nostoc paludosum FACHB-159. GTDB lineage: Bacteria > Cyanobacteriota > Cyanobacteriia > Cyanobacteriales > Nostocaceae > Nostoc > Nostoc paludosum. The sequence continues at coordinate 23,312 of NZ_JACJTU010000079.1, forward strand.
GCATCTCGGCGTTCTCTGTCCAACCCAAAAATAATCATCTGCTTACCCTTGATTTCCAAAGGTAAAGTTGTCTTACCGATGAAACAGCCCAAGGTATTTTTCGCCATAAAGCGAGTAAACATAATACTGGCGGTAGCGACAATGCCTGCAACAGTCTTTTCAGATGCAGCAGAACTGAACAGTTGACCAAAGGCAATTTTGACCCAAGGATTGAGAGAAGCAGCCATGAGGCGTTTGACCATTTGTTCGCTAGAAAGTATGGCGGCGCAAGTCATAACATCTGCGAACTGACCGAACTCTTTAGCTAACATCAATATTGCTTGAGTCAGCTGATCCCCTGAAGGGCCAAAGAAACCGTCCTCAGTAGAATTGCCCAAAAGTCGAAAATTCTTGTT
>NZ_JACJTU010000008.1 GCF_014698835.1 Nostoc paludosum FACHB-159
AAAATCAGGCAGTTGGGCATTACCCCTCAGACATGAACGGATCACAAGTGGGGAAAGTCCAATTTCAAAAGCGATTTGGCAACTAAAACAGGTGTGTAAGCATTTACTGAAATTTAGACTAAATGGGCTAAGTCAACAGAACAATAAGAGGTGTGATTGAATACAGTATCTTGTAAATAGAAGCTGAGAGAAAAAATATCAACTCTGAATGGCATCTGATTTTGCAGTGGAATTATGCTCTGCTTCCGACAGCTTAAAAACTGTGCAAGCAAAGATGCAGGAATATATTGAGAACGGTGTGCGTTTGGGTTGGCTAATTGACCCCCAGAACCAACAAGTAGAAATTTACCGCGCAGGACAGGATGTTGAGATTCTGCGATCGCCCACTAGTTTATCAGGAGAGGATGTCTTACCTGGGTTTGTGTTAGATTTAGCACAGATTTTGAGCCAATTACTGTTTTTACGTCAAAATCGCTCCGCCCATCAACCGCTCATACCGATATTTCAATTCTTCTTTCATCAAATACCACCGCTCTAAAGTCACATCCATCTCTATAATTTTTTCAGCTGCTTGGCGTGCTAAAAGTAAAACTTCTTCATCTTCAACCAAACTCGCTAAGGTAAAATCCGGCACTCCAGATTGACGAGTTCCCAGTACTTGCCCTGGGCCGCGAAAACGCATATCCATTTCCGAGATGAAAAAGCCATCTTGGGACTGTTCCAAAACCCTCAATCTTTGTTGAGCATCGGGATTTCGAGAACTGCTCATCAACAAACAGTAGGACTGAGCCGCACCACGACCAACACGCCCGCGTAATTGGTGCAGTTGCGATAACCCAAATCGCTCTGCATTTTCAATGAGCATAACTGTAGCATTGGGTACATCTACACCTACCTCAACAACAGTAGTTGAAACTAAAATCTGTGTTTCATTATCGCGAAATTTAGTAATCGCTTCGTCCTTTTCGGCTGAACTCATGCGACCGTGCAGCAGCCCTACTTGAAAATCTGGAAAAACGCTTTCTTGTAACTTTTGATGCTCATCAACAGCCGATCGCAAATCTAATTTTTCTGATTCTTCCACCAACGGCAAAACCACATAAACTTGTCTTCCTTGGGCAATTTCTCGACGCATCAGGTCGTAAGCATGGTTGCGTTGCTGACCTGATAGCATTGTTGTTTGAATCTTTTGCCGTCCTGGTGGTAACTCATCAATTTGGCTAACGTCTAAATCCCCGTGTATCGTCAGTGCTAAAGTTCGCGGAATCGGAGTGGCTGTCATAGTTAACACATGGGGTTGCTGCCCTTTTTGCTGTAAACGTGCCCGTTGTTCCACCCCAAAGCGATGCTGTTCGTCAATCACCACTAACCCCAAACGCTGGAAATTCACAGGGTCTTGAATCAAAGCATGAGTTCCAACTAACAGCGGTAATTCACCCGTTTCTAACTGAGAATGTATTTGTCTGCGTTTAGCAGTTTTAGTAGAACCTGTCAGTAATTCCACTGGTAAATGCAGCAAGTTAAACCAACTAACTAACTTGCGATAATGTTGTTCTGCCAAAACTTCTGTGGGAGCCATCAGCGCCGCTTGGTAGCCAGATTGAATTGCTGCCAGGATAGCCAGCACGGCAACCACAGTTTTACCGGAACCGACATCGCCCTGTACCAAACGATTCATTGGTGCGGGTTTTTGCAAGTCGTTAAGGATATCGTTGATGACTCGTTGCTGTGCCCCAGTGAGTTTAAATGGCAGTATTTCGTAGAATTTTTCTATCAGTTGGCCTCTTGGGGCAAGGATGGCCGCCTTTTGAATTGCCCTTGCTTGTTGTTGACGTTGCAGTAAACCGAGTTGCAGATAGAAAAATTCGTCAAAAACTAGGCGACGACGGGCGACTTGCAGAGTTTCGCCATCCTTAGGAAAGTGGATATTGGCGATCGCATCTTTCAATTCCATCAAAGCATATTTCTGCCGCAAACCACTTGGCAGAGGGTCTTTCAGGAGAGCCGCAGCAGGTAAAGCAGCAATTACCGCTTGTCGCACTGCATTCGCCACCACTCCCTCAGTCAACGCATAAATTGGTACCACACGCCCAATATTTAGCGACTCAATGGGATCTCCTGGATTTGCCAAAACCTCTAATTCTGGATTATCCAGCGTCAAGCCGTATTTACTTTCTTTTACCAACCCACACGCCGCAACAATACTACCTACGGGATAACGGCGTTTTAAACTTTCTTGCCAACCGCGACTACTATAACGCGTACCTGCGTAAAAACGCCCAATTTTGATTTGACCGCTATTATCTTTTACTAACAGTTCTAAAATTGATAATTTCTGATTTTTCGGGCTAGTAAAGCAGTTGCAACGCTTTACCGTCGCCACTATTGTCACCGTTTCACCCGCCTGTAACTCACGGATATTCACCTGACGCGCATAGTCAATGTGGTCGCGGGGATAATAAAAAAGTAAATCACGGACGGTATACAAACCAAGACGTGCTAAGTTATCAGCTCTTTTAAAGCCTATTTCTGGTAAATCACTCAGTTTTTGCTCAATTTTCGGAGCAAGTCTCCTACTCACCTCAGCAACAATTGGAGTTGGGATATTTTGGATTTTGGACTTATAAGTTCTCCCTTGCTCCTCTGCTCCCCTGCTCCTCTGCTCCCCCTCGTCCTCCTGCTGTAGCTGGTGAAGATACCTACGAGTCTCTGCTACCAAGTCTTGCCTTTGTTCCAATGCCAAATGTGGATAACTAGCAAATTGCACCGCTAGCCCTTGCCAACGGCGGCGTTCGCTTTGGGGTAAGCCCGTGGGAAATTTTCCCAAAGTCAGGCTCAGAAATTCGCTGAAGCGGTATTGTCTGCCCATTAAATCTGTAAAGCCATGTTCGGCTTCTACTGCCAAGGCTTTATGCAATCGTATCCAATCTGGTTTTTCATTACTCATTGGTTAGTAGAGTTAGGAGTGAGGAGTTAGGAGCCAGGGGTTAAGAGTAAGAAGTTAGGAATAAATAACTCATAACTCATAATTCATAACTCATAACTTTATTCAAACCAACTAGCACGCCAGGCAGCTTCAGCTTCAGCAACTGCTCTTTCTCGAAGTTTCTTTTGATACTCTCGTTCTAGCTTGTTTAGCTGAACTAAGATACCGCGGATCTGTCTGCGTACAGATGAGAGTGTAGGGTCAGCAAATTCAATTTCCCCTAGCCGCAAATTAATAGCCATAATCTGCGTCAGACTAGAATCTTCTGACTGCTGCTCATTTTCAATTTCAATTATTAAATTTAATAAGTTAGGCGGCCCTGGCATTACCTCAGCAGACGCTTCTGATGCCGCCGCCGCCGCCGCTGCTAAAATCGGTTCTGGTAACTTTTTAGGTAATATCGCGGCTTTTTGTAATAAAACATTAGCATCATGGGAAACTTTTTTCAGTATCTCTTGGGTAACATCCTCTAAGTTCTGTTGCCATTTTGTCAATTCTATAGGACTAGAGGTGTCTGGAGATGAAGAGGATGAGGGGGACAAGGGAGATAAATAAGTCTTTTCTTCCTCATCTCCCCCTACTTCCTCATCTTCCTCATCCCCCTCTACTTCCTCATCTTCCTCATCTACGCCAGTTTCTTCACTCTTCATAAAAGTAACCAGCTGCTCGGCTGCTACTTGAGCTAACTTGCGGATGGCTTGTTGCAATTGTTGGCGTTGATTCAATGACAAATGCAGGAAGTTTTCGGGATACCCTTGAGTACAAAGGTGATAAGTAGCTAGAATCAACTGTTTTTGTAAACTTACTCCCAAGGTGGCTAGATAACTAGCATAAGCGGTTTGTAGTTCTAGTGCGATCGCTCCAATCGCTTCTTTGAGTGCTGCAATATCCCGCTCAATTCGCTCGATTGCTCTTGCCATAACTTCTCGCTCTTACCCATATCAACCATTAAATAGTACGAATGTACCTATTTATTTTAGAATAACTTTCCCAACCATTTTAAATTTTGAATTATATGCGAAATTTCGCTGCTTTTTTAATAAAATACAGGTCAGGCTATTGGCTTGACCTGTTCTTAAAGAAGTTAGGAGTTATGAATTGTGAGTTATGAATTATCAAGCCAACTCGAAACTCTTTTACAGACGCTCAGACGCTCGAAAAGCGGCTTTTGGTAACAGTATAATGGCGTCTCTCCAAACTAAATATTACTTAACGCCCATTTGTGCGGCGACTTCTTCAGCAAAGTTGCTTTCTTGCTTTTCAATGCCTTCGCCTAGTACATAGCGGACAAAGCGATTGACTTGGATGTCTTCGCCTACTTGCCCTTTGACTTGCTTCAACAATTCTTCTACAGAAATACTTTGATCGCGAATATAAGGTTGATCTAGCAAAGTCAATTCTTTGAGGCGTTTGTCAATCCGTCCCTGAACAATCTTTTCTTTGATGTTATCTGGCTTGTTTGCCAAATCATCCTTGCCCATTTCAATATCTTTTTCTTTTTGGGCGACTTCGGCAGGAATTTGATCTAGGCTGACATACTCGACATTGGGGCAGGCTGCAACTTGCATGGCTGCGTTGCGCGCCAAGCTTTGGAATTCTTCTTTAGCAGCAGCTGAATCTGTTTGTGAACCCAACTCTACTAATACACCAACTCGACCGCCAGTGTGAATGTAGCTGTCCACGATCCCTTGCGTGCCTTCTGCTAGTGCAAAAGTGACAAACCGACGCAGTTGGATGTTTTCGCCAAGGGTGGCAATAGTTTGCTTGATGAATTCATCTACAGTCACGCTTTCATTTTCAATATAGGGTTGAGTTAGCAAAGACTCAACACTATCGGCTGTCACTGCTTGCTTAGCGAGGTTCTTGACTAAAGCTTTAAAAGCTTCGTTACGAGCCACAAAATCAGTTTGGCAGTTGACTTCTATGAGTACACCCACCCGGCCACCAGGTTGAATGTAGGTGTCTACTAGACCTTCTGCTGCAATGCGATCGCTTTTTTTACCCGCCGAAGTGATGCCTTTTTTCCGTAGCCAGTCTGCGGCTTCTTCTATATTGCCATCAGTTTCTTTCAGCGCCTTTTTGCAGTCCATCATGCCAGCACCAGTTTTTTGGCGTAGCTCTTGGACGAGTTTTGCAGATATTTCCGCCATGTTCCCTCAATTCCTAAACTTGACCTCGAATTGTAATCGCTCACCGAATTTAGTGCTGAGTGCTGAGTTTTGAGTGTTCATATCAAATTGGCATAAAAAGTATTTTTTGAAATTCTTGGAAAAACTTTCTAGCAAAGGTTTTTAATCCAAAATCCAAAATCCAAAATTGATATAAGTTATCAAGACTCAGCACTATCCAATTTGCTGAGTATCTCTATCTTACTCAGCAGTTTAGCCTAACTATCAAATACTATTCTTCTTCTTCGTCGTCATCCGGAATCAAGGTGTCAGTGTAGTCGCTTTCCTCGTATTCTTCGTCATACTCAGTGCCGTCGTAATCCTCGTAATCTTCTTCGACATCAAGTTGACCGTGACGACCTTCATAAATGGCATCTGCCAATTTTCCGACTATCAGCTTAATCGATCTGATGGCATCGTCGTTTGCGGGGATGGGGATGTCAACTACATCCGGGTCGCAGTTTGTATCCAGCATGGACACAATGGGAATGTTGAGTTTTTGGCACTCTTGAACAGCGTTATATTCCCGACGCTGGTCTACAATCACCACGATATCGGGCACTTTTCGCATTGTTTTAATGCCGCCCAAATATTTTTGCAACTTCGCCATTTCCCGACGCAGCATGGACGCTTCTTTTTTGGGCAATAAATCCAGTGCGCCGCTTTCTTCCCGCCGTTCCAAATCTTTGAGGCGGTCTACCCGTGTTTTAATGGTTGCCCAGTTGGTGAGCATTCCGCCCAACCAGCGCTGGTTAATGTAATGGGAACCGCAACGGCTGGCTTCTTGAGCAATAATTCCAGCAGCTTGCCGTTTTGTGCCGACGAAAAGAAATTTCTTTCCTTGCTCTGCCTGCGATCGCATATAAGTATAAGCGTCTTCCATCAACTGGGCAGTCTGCACCAAGTCGATAATATGTACACCATTGCGAGAGGTGTAAATATAAGGCGACATTTTTGGGTTCCAACGCCGGGTCTGATGCCCAAAGTGAACCCCTGACTCCATCATTTGAGCCAATGAAACAACTGGCATATATTTTTAACTCCGATTCGGGTTAAACCTCCATCCAAGCGTATTTTCCAATTGGAAAACACCCGAATTCTTAGATGTGCGAGATTAGTCAACCATACTAGGTTAGCATATTCGGGAAAGTTAGGGCATTGGGCATTGGGCAATGGGCATTGGTAATTACTCATCTCCCTCATCCCCATACCCTATGCCCCACGCCCAATTATGCAAACTCGATAGTCTCAACAAACCCTAAAATATTTTCCTTGATATATTCGGCTTCTTCTTCGATGGAATCGGGTGTTTCGCCGTTGAGAAAGCTGTGCTGGCTGCTAACTATATACAAAAATTCGCCACTGATAAAAGCCAGTAGCCCTCGATACGCATCTAATCTGACGGCAGTTCCATTATTTTCTTGCTTGGAAATCGTTGAACCTTTTGGCATATCAACTAATGCATAGTAAGCCCCAGACAAAGTATCTTCTAGATATTCGATATATTCTACGGTAGCATTTGGTACGTTAGCTAAAATCGCTTGGGGCACGTACTTGTCTACTAAAATTGATTGTAAATATTTTTGTTGTCCAACCGACTCCAGTTCCTCTAACTGTTCCGCAGGAAAAGGATAATAGTCAATTCTCAACAAAGTGCCAATGTCATCAGAAAAGCCCACTACTCCTTCCTGGCTTTGAATTCTACCGCCATTTTCGGGATCGACTGGAACCGATACTGTAAAATTACCTAATGGAGATTTATAAGTCTGTTGACTATATTCATCTATAATTACTGTTTCATCTTCGTCATCTGCATATTCCTCCTCTTCTGCTTCTTCAAAGGCTGCAATTACCTCTTTAATAATTTCCTCTGCTTCTTCATCTTCAAGTTCCAAGGCTGTTTGTAGCTTTTTGAGGTAGCCTTGTTTTTGTTTGGGAATGGCAAGTTCATCGTCTAAAAGCACTATCACCCCGGCGGCGAAACCATCAAGCACTAATTCATCGGAGAGAGAAATTTTAGCGGTATTAAATAAGGCACCAAGTCCTTCGTCTTCTGCAATACCTATGAGTCGATCTACGATTTCGACAATTTCATCTTCTGAGTATTCTTCAAAAACCTCGAATTCCCAAAGGATACCTGCTAAACTTTCTGCATCGACATCTTCAACGGATAAATCAGCGATCGCTGTTACAGTTGCGATGGCCGCTACGGCTTCCTCTGGACTTAGCGATTCCTCTGATGTCTCGGATGAGTTAAAAATCTTGTCATATTTGCTCATAATTGTTACCAGAATCAATTGCTTTATAGTAATAACAGTTTGAAAGTGACAATGGTCAGTTTAGCAATGGAGTGAATCTCCAAAAGAAAAACTTCAGTAATACGCGGATTACAACAATGTAGAATTTGAGATTTGCGATTAAAAGTCTTTAGCAAAAGCCTGTTGAGTGGAATTTGCTCAAACTCCATTACTAGAAAATCCCCCTACCAGGGATGAAAAATATTTCTCCTCCTCTATTCCGTACAGACGCTATAATTGCGTCTCTAGCCACTTTCTTTTTTATTCCTCATCCTGATTCGCTACATACAGGAAGCGTTCGGCAATGTTTTCGTAAAAACTTGTATCAAACCAGTAACCTTGGTGTCCTTGGTCACCCCAAGATGCTTCATATTTCATTTCAACGTTATCTAGGTTTTCATAGTAATCTAGGTGACCGCTAATTGGATCTTTGAGATGGTAGTAATTGACCCAACGAACTCGATCGAGTTTGCATTCAACTGGACTTTTGATTGAGTATTGATTTTTTTGTGCAAATTCTGGTTTCACCCGAAAGGAGTTGAGGTGTTCTAAAATCCGCTGCCTAATATACTGTCCTTCCTGTGCTACCTCTCGGAAGAAAAAGGCGATTTTATCTAGTGGCGAACCAAAGGTAATTAACCCTTTAATTTTATCCAATGAAAGATTTTTATTCTTGTCTTGAGAAAGACTGGCTTCAATACACAGAAGGTTTAATGTGTCGTAAGCTATACAGCTACCAAGAGAATGTCCAGCTATTATTACTTGGTCGTAATTTGCTTGTTTATCTTTAAGAATTGCTTTCAATAATGTTAAAGATTCCCTCAGTATTTGCTGACGAATTATTTTATAGGGCGATTTTTGATCGGTGGTACTGTAGATGGTGATATCCCCAATAAAATCAACTAATGGAGGAGTTACAATTTGTTTACTTAACTGCCAAGCTGACTGGAGAAAACGACCTTTGAGAAATGGCCCTGCCAAAAACAGAATTAGCCAAACTGCCATTCGTAATACTGGATATAAAAAGTTAAATATCCGCAGTAATATAGTCAGCGATCGCAGGCGATATGTAAAAAAAGTTTTTCTATTTCTGTTAGCCAAAAGGCTATCTAATAGAGGTTGGTTTTCCTTACGGTTATAAAACTTAATTGTACCATCTAAAGTTTGTTCTGCCCATTGCAATATCTCTGGTACGGTAATTTTCTTTTCTGTATAAGTTGACCAGTAGTATTCGTGAACATCAATTAGCCAATCTTCATTACTATCAGTTGATTTCAATCTCACAAAGCTTTCTGTCCAAAGAGATCCGCTTGATAGTCTGCGTTTAGCAATTAGATGTTCTAGGTTGAAAGCAAAACTTTGCTTATCAAAATAATTAATAAAATTATGGGTGAAAAAGTCTACAGTTTCATAAGGATTTTGTTCGCCAATACCGTGGATGAATAAAAATGCTGTGCGACCTTTGAGCAATCTTGGCTTTTTTTGTTTATCTGTCATACGTGATTACCATTTTGATAGTCAATACTTTGGTTTTTCTAGTTATCATGACCTAGCTGTTGTCACTAAATAATTATTGTTGTCATAATTCCTAGATAACCAAAGTTATATATTTTCGATTAATTCTTATTTACTTTATTACTTAATTAAAAAATATCGAAGATAATTAGTTATTTTTTAAACAATTAATTTCGCTTAATTTATGTGTGAGCCTCAACAAGTATGCGACAGAATGTGCATACTTTAGTCGATCGCAAGCCAGTCTCAGTATTTACCGTAAGCTAATTGACTAGATTCTTGCTAATATTAATTTTTGTTAAAATACAATGACCGTTAACAGCTGCTATATTTTTTTATTTTTATCCTCTAGCAGATGAATTATATCTACGGATAGAATTATAAACTAGCTAGCGATAGATACATACACCGTGGGCGGGATGTCACAATACCGACGTTTGCACTTACACAAGATATTCAAAATACTTACTGTTGAGTATACAAACGTAAATTCCCCGAAATTTTGAGTCTTTTATGGTAAAAACACCTCCCTCCCAATTTTCACCAGAACAATACAAAGTTGATTCTGCAACGGAAAAAGTAGAAGCTTTAATACAAGCGCCTCCATCAGATACTGAGATCGATCTAGACTTTCTGTACACCAGGGATATTGAATTTCGTCAGGAGACAATCTATTTTCTAGTAGTCGATCGCTTTCATGATGGCGATCCAGATAATAGCGAAGGTGCAAACTCAGAACTTTACGACCCAACTAGACAAGATTGGGGTAAGTACTGGGGTGGCGATTTACAAGGCGTGATTGACAAATTGGATTATCTCAAAAACATGGGAGTTACCGCCGTTTGGCTAACTCCGCTATTTGAGCAAGTGGAAGAGTTATTTGTCGGTAATGCAGCGCTACACGGTTATTGGACAAAAGACTTTAAGCGAATTAATCCCCGGTATATTGCTGACGGAGAAAATCCTTCTTTAAACGCTACTCAAGAAGAAAAAAATACGACCTTCGATCGCTTAATTGCCGAATTGCACAAGCGCAATATGAAGCTGATATTAGATATTGTCTGCAACCATAGCAGTCCTGATACCAGCGGTAGCAAAGGTGAATTGTATGATGATGGTGTCAAAATTGCCGACTTCAATGATGATGTCAATCACTGGTATCACCACTATGGCGAAGTGCAAAACTGGGAAGACGATTGGCAAGTGCAAAACTGTGAATTAGCGGGTCTTGCAACTTTTAATGAAAACAATACTGATTACCGCCAGTATATCAAGTCAGCAATCAAACAATGGCTAGACCGGGGTGTAGATGCGCTGCGGGTGGATACTGTCAAACACATGCCAATTTGGTTTTGGCAAGAATTCACCGGCGACATCACCAATCACAAACCAGATGTGTTTATTTTTGGTGAGTGGATTTATAGTCATCCTGGTGACGATCGCTCTGTGGAATTTGCCAATCACTCAGGCATGTCCATGCTAGACTTTGGGCTATGCGTAGCGATTCGGGCAGCACTGGCGCAAGGTTCCGAAAACGGATTCCATACAATTCAATATATTTTTGACCAAGATCATCGCTACAGTGGGGCTACAGAGTTAGTCACCTTCATCGATAACCACGATATGCCGCGCTTCCAATCGCTGAACCCCGATCCAGCTATGTTGAAGGTGGCGATCGCCTTGATTATGACATGTCGCGGTATACCGTGTATATATTACGGCACAGAACAGTATCTACACAACGACACTGATGGCGGTAACGATCCATATAATCGCCCGATGATGGAAAGTTGGGATACAGATACAGAAATCTATCGTTACATTAGGTTATTGTCTGGTTTACGGCGACTCAATCCCGCAGTGTCAATGGGTAGCCACTGGCAAAAATACTTAACAAATGACGTTTATTGTTACGTCCGCCGCTATCGAGATTCCCTGTGTTTTGTCGCTTTAAATCGGGGTGGAGAAGTTACTCTCCCAGAAGTAGAAACAGAATTACCTGATGGCGAACATACTTGTGTAGTAACTCGCAATAAGTATGAAGTCAAAGACGGTAAAATCTACGACCTAGTACTTGAAGAACGGGGAGTAATTGTTTTCAGCCACGTAGGAGAACGGATTAAAGCGCAAACCATAGTCAGAGTCCAACTTAATGGCGTGCAAACTCAGCCTGGTGAAACCATTGTTGTGACTGGAGACTGTCCAGAGTTAGGCAACTGGGACATCAGCAAAGCGTATCCGTTGGAATACATCAATACTAATACTTGGTTTGCGGAGATTCCCTTTAATGAGAGTACAGGCAAACTGATTGCTTATAAGTATGCGATGTGGCGGGAAGGGCAATCGCCTCTGCGGGAAAATCTCGTTAACCGCCGCTGGGTGATTGCCAAAGAAGGCACCGTTAAATGGCGTGATACCTGGGCTTCCGGACGGGAATCTTAAAATGGGGCATTGGGCATGAGGCATTGGGCATGGGGCATTGGGCATTGGGCATTGGTTATTCTCCTCGTCCCCGTGTCCCCGTGTCTCCCTATCTCCTCATCTCCCTACACTCCCCACTCCCCACTAGCGATCGCTTGGTCTAGAACCAGAAGTATAATATTTTCCTACGAATTATAAATCGAAAATGGCTGGTGTAAAATTATCATCTGTGGCTTAATTTGTTTAGGCACATATTTTACTGCTACCAGGTGCGATCGCGATGACAAATAGACCTCCTTCCGAACCTGAGTCATCTCAAAGAACTGCCCTTGGCTTTGATGAATTTATAGCCATTCTAGTTGCCTTCACCACCATTGGAGCAATTCTTTTTTGGTCATTGTCGCGCAGAGATTCTAGTTGGAATTTCAACACTTTGCTCTCACCTTCCCCCACTCCTTCTAGTCGCGCTTACCCCGATAAAGTATTGCCTTCCCCTACTCTTAAACTAGAACCAAATGCAGCCGATAATTTCAACTCATCTCCACCTGCGGCTGTTGAACCCAAGACACCTTCATTGCCGAATAATAGCGCAACTCCTTCCCCTGAACTGTTACCATCTGCTGAGGTAAGGCCAACTCAATCTCCACAACCACAGATACCTACATCCTCTTCATTTGGGTTTGAGTCATCAATTAGCTCAGCAGCGTTGCCTTTAGTAACTCCAGCAAAACCGAAATCAATTATTCCGCCGCCAATTGCATTTAATGATGTGCCTAATAACTTCTGGGGTCGGCGTTTTATAGATGTTCTTTCTTCTCGTAGTATTCTTAAAGGATTTCCTGATTATTCTTTTAGACCAAATCAGCCTGTAAATCGTGCTGAATTTGCTGCCATCTTACAAAAAGCTTTTAATCAAGAATTGTCTAAGAATGCGATCGCATTTCAAGATGTACCAACAACATTCTGGGCAAATCCAGCAATTAACCAAGCCATCAGTAGCGGATTTCTCAAAGGCTACCCGAAAAAAACCTTCAAGCCACAACAAAATATTTCAAAAGTACAGGTTTTAGTTGCCCTTGCTAGTGGGTTGAATTTGAAAACACCTACTTCGGCGAATCAGATTTTAAGTATTTATAAAGATGCTAAAGATATTCCGCCATATGCTAGGGGTAAAATAGCTGCTGCTACAGCTAGTGGACTTGTGGTTAACTATCCAAACCCAGAAGTCCTTGCTCCTAATAAAGTAGCGACTCGTGGTGAAGTGGCCGCGATGATTCATCAAGCTTTAGTCAAACAAGGCAAATTGAAGGGAATTTCATCTGAAAACATAGTGCGTTCGCCGAATATATCTCCAGCACCATCGCGCACGCCAAAAGAGAAGCCAAAGGTTAACTTATCAGCAGGCGGCTCATCTCAATAAACAGAAGTCAGAATTCAGAATTTTGACAAAATTCGCTCGTCCGTTTTTGAGAAATCAAAAAGCTCAGTTTTACTTATAGCGTTTCCCTCTTAAGTGAGGGACAGAAATTTTTGTTTTTAAACGCAAAGCGGCGCAGAGTCAAGCGCAGAGTTACGCAGAGGTTTGCCTAATTTAGAGAGTGAATTATTCAGTACCTCACCAGATTAAAAAACGCTATATACCAGTTCCAACAATCTTTGCAACACATCAATCATTTGTAGAGTAGGACAGCAGTGCTACCTTATCCAATATGTATATTTGTCGCATTCTTTTGTCAAATTGGTATTAATAAAAACTTCTCCTATAGAAGACGCTACGCCTAGCAAAATCGCGACGGATGGGTGGATACTCTTAATCGGGCGTGATTTTGAATCAAAGTATTGGCCTAGCGTCTTTGCAGGAGAAGCAATAGTTCAGATATTAAGCTTCTGGAACTTGTTTACCAACAACTTGTGATTTAAGAGTAGTGATTTCAGTAGTTAACTCTTTTCTGGTTGAGGCTTTGAGTAAATAGCGGTAAACAAACCAAGCAGAATAGCCAATACCAATCAACTCAAAAGTAGGAGCTACCAAGGGAATATCATTTAGAGCATCTAATACTGCCAAGAGTACTTTAACCCCAACAATTGCTCCCACAATTAGACCAACGCTAACCAGAGGCTGCTTATATTGGTTAAAGAAGTTTCCTACGTATTCGGGTAATGATGCTAAAAAGCTAGAAATTTGCTCCCCATATTTTAGCCATTCGTCTTGGGGTTGCGCGGGAGGCTGGAGTTTGGTAATAGTTCCCGTTTGGCTATTGATTTCTGGCACTGTAGCCTCTTTGGATGTGGTTTCCGTAAATTCTTGTTCTGGCATTTTCACTCCCAATAAATTTGACAGTTGAGTTTTTCTAATCTGGATAATTACAACCAAAAGGCTGTTGATTAGGTAATGTACGAGTCCACCACTAGAATTGGGTCAATGGCAGAAAACGGTTTTAGTATCCTATAACCATAATTGCCCGTAACATCTACTGCATCAACTACAAGGTAGAAAATCAGTACGAGCATACAACTCATAAGGCAGCAGAATGTATTATGATCAGCCTCCTGAGTTGGATTTTTTGTCATCAACTGAAATCCTCAGGTTGTAGATTATCCGATTTCGTGTCATTTGCCCATAATCGTACTAAATCTAGGTACAAATCATGCAAAAATTAATCCACCTCTCATTTATATAGGCTTAAAAGCCGATTTTATCCGATATTAAAGCTATTTTAAGGCGGGATGGTTAATAAACGCATTGTCTATTGGGCATTCGGTATGGGAAGAGGCAGGGAGCAGGGGAGATGGGGAGATAGAGAAGTGTGGGGAGTGTGGGGAGTGTGGGGGGAAAGATTTCTTCACCATCCTCCCACACCTCCCACACCTCCCACACCTCCCACCCCTCCCACACTCCCTGCTTGCCCAATGCCCAATGCCCCAGCATAAGCTTATGCTAATTAATTGGTAACTAATGATTTGCTCTTGCTATAAAAGAGGATAATCTAGATGTTAACCACCAGTTGAAGTGTTTGCACAAGCTAGACTGATTTGGTGATGTTTGCGGGAAGGCAAGGAGGTTTGAGAAATGCCGACTCAAAAGCCAACCCCTATCGACAGCAGTTCAGAAAACAAAAAAGTGTCAGCGTCAGAGCCATCAACAGACGAACTCCCGACCATAGAATTTCCCTCACGAGGGAAACTCAAAGCCAGTTCTTGGCGCATCCATCAAAAAATTGGCTATGGCTACTTTGTAGCCATAGGAATTGGCTTTTTTGGATCGCTGACTGGGTTGGTAATTGCCAACTATTACCGCGGAAGGGAAGTCAGGCAATTCAATCAAGCCCACGAACAAGGACAATTACTGAGTAATTATAAGGATGCAGTAGTAGGGGCACAATTGCATAGTTCCAACTTAGTTGCTGTGTTGGAAGATTCACAAAGGTTACAAAGCAAAAAAGCTGATTTTCTCAAAAGTTTTGAAAAAGCTAAGCAACTAGAGTCAGAAATTAACGGATTTATCGACAGTAAACCTCACAGACTAGCCGCAACAAGTTCTACTTTACAGACTTTATTGCAGGATTATAAAACTAATTTAAAAGCTTACGTTGACCAAATAGAAGCAGTTTTAAACAAAATTGACTCCCAGCCAGTACAGTCTCAAGAAATTTCCTCGGCCCGATCGCAGTTATTAGCTATTATGCGTAGTGATACAGCCATACGGCTAGATCAGCTTTCGCAAAACTTGACTAATATCCTGCAAACTGCTGAATATCAAGAGCAAGAACGGCAAAAATCAGTTGAGCAGGCAAGAATAGTTGAGCGATTTATAGTGATTGCGAGTATGCTGGTTTCCGTGGCGATCGCAGTTATTGTAGCTTGGCGGACTAGTCGAGCGATCGCTGAGCCGGTGATCCTTGTCACCCAAGTGGCTGAACAAGTGGCCAGGAAATCTAATTTTGATTTGCGAGCTCCCATTACCACTGAAGATGAAATTGGCCTGCTCGCCAAATCTCTGAATCGTTTGATTGAGGCAGTTTCTGAGCGAACTAGAGAATTACAACAAGCTAAAGAATTAGCTGAAGCTGCTAGCAAGGCAAAAAGCATATTTTTGGCAAACGTCAGCCACGAGTTACGCACACCGTTAAATGCTGTGATTGGCTTGAGCCAACTACTAGAAGACGACGCAACCGATCTTGGTTTATCGCCTGACTTTATCACAGACTTAGAAACGATTAACTCTGCTGGCAAACACCTACTCCACTTGATTAACGAAATCCTCGACTTGTCAAAAATTGAAGCGGGGAAAATGACTCTCTATCCAGAGACATTCGAGATTGCAACGCTGATTCATAACGTCGTTCTCACAGTTAAACCAACTATAGAAAAAAATGCCAATGTTTTAGAAGTGGATTTGGATGAGCAACTTGGCACTATGTACGCCGATCAAACTCGGATGCGCCAAGTGTTATTAAATTTACTCAGCAACGCAGGTAAATTCACGACAAACGGCAAGGTAACTCTGACAGTCAAAAGAGAAAAGGACGATTTTAGACCAGAAGCTCCTTTAGGGAGCATTACTTTTACTGTCACTGATACAGGTATAGGTATGTCTCACCGTCAACAGCAGCAGTTATTTCAACCTTTTACACAAGGGGATACATCAACTACGAAAAGATACGGTGGTACAGGACTGGGTTTGGCAATTAGCCGTCACTTTTGCCAAATGATGGGTGGTGAAATTATTGTCAACAGTCAGCCGGGAGTTGGTTCTACTTTTACTATTCGTTTGCCAATGACTGTGCAGGATTAACAATTTAAATGAAAAAAGTACTAAGTACGAGCGCACTAGTTGTATGTTTTGGTTTGGGATTAGTATATGCAGCAACAGCTAGCCAGCAAGAACCTAAACAAAATCCACGCCCACCAGAATTAGATAAGCCTGGTGAAATTGAAACCACATCAAAACCCAAGCCTAACTATCTGTTTCCTGACAACAGTAACAAAACTGAAGCACAATTGATTAAGAAAGAAAATGTTATTGGTCAACTTAAAAAGGATCTAAAACTTAAACAAATTAAGTTAGCGAAATATTCAGAGTATCTAGAAAATAAAAAGCAACGTGTTGGCGATATTATCGAAAATCTACAAGTTCATCCAAAACGTTTAGTGTGGGTAGTTGAAATAGATGCACCACTAGGTGTAGAAGTGCCACAAAAAAATGGGCAGTTTGTTAAATTCAGAAAGTCATCAATAATTATCGCTGTTGACGCAGAAACAGGACAAAAGTTTGACACCGATATTGTAGAAATACCTTAATTGACGCACCCTGAACAATAAATCCTACTGACATACAAACAGGTAAGAATAAAAAAAGTGGTTCTGCAATCAACAGAACCACTAAAGCTTTCGCAAAACTTTGATGACTTAACGAACTACGCCTTGAGCAGAAGCAGCATCAATGGGTTTCATCCAGTACAGCCGTAACAACTGCCAGCCAGTGGAAACGAGAATTGGCAGTTTTTGGAAGAATTGCAGGAATTTGGGAGTATTGGAGTTAGCGATCGCACTCAGCTTCTCGTTATTATTTACACAAACATCCAATCGCTGATAAAACTCTGGATTTTCCACATCCAGCATCAGCGGGAATACTCTACCTGCGGTTTCGTTGGTCTTCTTAATTACATGAATGTCGTATTCTCGCGCATCCAGTCCAAGGGTGGCATAAAAGTCCTTGCGTTGGATGTCATTGAGATACATTGTTGCAAACACTGACAACAAGAAGAACCGACTCCACAGCCGTGCCTTCCAATCATTCAGCATTTGCGGTTGGGATTTCATTATCGCATCGAAGAAATCACCGTGACGGTTCTCATCTTGACACCAGTTTTCAAAGAACCGGAAAATCGGATAAATCCGGTCTTCGGGATGTGTTTCTAAATGACGATAAATGGTGATATAGCGCCAATAACCAATCTTCTCAGAAAGATAAGTTGCGTAGAAGATAAATTTTGGCTTAAAGAAGGTATAATTGCGGCTCTTAGTCAAAAACCCTAAATCTAGGGACAGATTAAAGTCCGACATAGCTTTATTCAAAAAGCCAGCGTGACGTGCTTCATCCCGTGACATCAGGTTAAAGCACTCTGCCAAGACGGGGCTTTTGTCTTTCAAGCGACGGCCGAGTTCTTTATACAGCAAAAATCCGGAAAACTCTGCTGTACAGGAACGTTCTAGAAATTCAACAAACAACCGACGAGTGTCTCCATCAATATGATCCCAGGATTGTTCAAACTCGGCATCCCGAACAAAGTGATGGCGGTTGTAGTCAGCGCGAAATTCTTCGAGAATGGCTCTCAACTCGTCTTCGTTGACGGAAATATCCATCCGCGCCATTTCATCAAAGTCGGTAGTATAAAACCGAGGTGTTAACAGGGTTTCTTTCGCGGGGACTTTAATTCCTGGCCGTATTTCTTCAAAGCCTGGTTTTTTGAGGGAATCTACCATGTCTTGATTGCAATGAGTGTCTTTATTATCTTGAGTACACCAGAAAGCCAAGGATAATGCTCTGGCAACGCTCAACAGCCGACAAATAATTCATTTGTATAAAGTTCAGTCTACCAAGGCGCGGGCGACAAACAAGTAAGCAAAACATTAAGAGTTGCAACAATAATTCAACTTTTGCGGAATCAACAATGGGCGATCGGTAGTCAAATTAACATCGGCAACCTGAGATCTTGCATCTAGTCTTGGCGATTATAAATTGCTATTCATGCTGCACACCAACTCTTTTTGGCTCTGCAAAGTCAAGCAATTTCCAACCTATGGAGGTGGATTTTCTACGTATAGTCCAGTCATTGCCTTAGCATTCAGTTCCTAAATTGCAAACAACTGGCGTGATTTGAGTCGGTTGGTAGTATCACAGTCATTTTCTGTGGTTCTGACTACAATAAATAAAGCGGCCCGATCAATAAATTGCTCATCTTAAAATTAATAATCTATGACTGGCACGATTAGTAAATACTTCTAATGACTTTACTCCAGAGATTGCACCATTATTAATAACTGTAGACAAGGCACTCTCCACAACAGAAAAATCAGGGTTTAAGCAGATAGTCAGCAGTGCCAAACTAGAAAAATTCTCATCAAATAACTGGTGCAAGATATGAGCTTAGCTATCCATACTGTTCTCCAATAAAACAGTATGAGACATCCATTTTAGACAACAAGAGCAAATCCAAAGGGTTGACAACAAGATGAATCCTGAAAATAATCAGCATAAAGACCGACTTCTTGTTTCTTACATCTTGTGTGGAGTCGGATTTTTTGGCTTAGGGGGACTACACCGCTTATACAATGGCAAGATCGGGACGGGATTGTTGTGGCTGTGTACTTTTGGTTTATTTTATATCGGGCAGGCTGTGGATTTGCTTCTTGTCCCCAGTATGGTTGACGAATACGAGAGCAACCTGAGACTAAAAGCAGGTGTATCCCCATTTGGTGTACCTTTAAATCAGCCTACGGCGATCGCTACTCAAGTTCACCCCCCAACTGGTAATCAACTGATGATTAAACTCATTGAAGTGGCGGAAAGCAGGGGCGGTAGTCTCACTGTCACCCAAGGAGTAAAAGGCACGGGAGCTAGTTTCGCTGAAGTAGAAAAAGTTCTCAAAGAAATGTATAAATCAGGTTATGTAAAAATTGATAACGACCCCATTACTGGAGCCGTTACCTATCATTTCCATGAACTTTAAGGGGAGTGGGGAGGTGGGGACGGGGGGACGGGGGGATGAGGGAGATGAGGAAGTGTGGGGAGTGTGGGGGGAAAGATTTCTTCCCCATCCTCCCACACCTCCCACACTTCCTAGAATGTCCAATGCCCCATGACTAATTTCTACCTAGCCACTTTTGACCATCTAAGCGCTGCACTAGGCCAAATACCAAGAGGTCTAGTGTAGTTTTGCGCTCATCAATTAAGAATGACTCAAGAGTACTGGGTTGTTTGCCTTCATTACAAGAAAAACCCTTTTTCCCTTGAATATCTTCTTCAGGAAAATACAAATTAAAATTGTACAGACCGTTTTGCAAGCTGCCGATAACTTGCCAAGATTCTTCAGCGGATTCAAAGCCCTTGATTGGAACTTTTTGCTTAGCAAAAGCCACTTTTAAATCTTGTACACCTTGCTGAGCGATCGCTTTTTGTAAAGCTGGCAAATAGTCTTGCTCAATAAACTCTACAAATGGTTTATCTTCAACAGATGGTGCTTTTTCCTTTTTGGCTGCTTTGGCGGCGGCGGGTTTTTCTTCTGCTGTAGCCTGCTTGTCAACAGTGCTGGGAGCTACTTCTCCGGTTTGATTGTGATTGGGTTCTTCTGCCATTACTCAGGTCAATCCTTTAATCTTGCTTGATTGAGCGATCGCTCACCTTGAGATATCGGGTATTTTCATTTTGACATACTAGTGCAGCTGTGAAGAAATGGGGAGATGGCGAGACAAATCAATTCAAAATTCAAAATTCACGCATTAAAGAACTTCTGCCTCCTGCCTTCTGCCTCCTGCCTCCTGCCTCCTTCCTGACTTCTGCCTCCTGCCTCCTCTTTTCCCATGCCCCATCCCCAATGCCCAATGCCCTTAAATCCCTTTAAACCCCATATTAGTTTCTACCTGTTTTTGTGTTTGCATGGAATTGACTTTGGCACAGGCAATTCTGCTATGAGTTTTACGTCTAATGCCAAGCTGGCTCAGGGATATGCCTAGTAAAATCAAGCTACCACCGATATATTGAGCTAAAGTAGGAACCTCACCCAAAATTAAATAGGCTGCTAAGATACCTGCAATTGGGCTAAATGAGCCAATTAAGGAAGCCATAGATACAGTGGAAGTTTTTAGGCCTTTAATCCAGAATGACTGACCCACTACTACAATCAATCCACCATATAAAAACATCCACTGCCAAAGAAATGGCGAGAGTACATCAGCAAAATGATCCCTGCCATAGAGTATTAAAGCAATAAAGAAAAAGATTACAGTTCCTAGTGCAGTGCGAAAGATACTATAGATTCCCAAAGGAACTTGCGAAAGATATTTCTTGCCAATAATCGTAGAAGCGGATACGGCTACCGATCCTGCTACTGCCAAAAGTTCTCCTATGCCAAAACTCAAACCTCCCATATTCATCATCGCTTCTTGTGGGGGTTGGAGGATAATAGTTAGGATAACGCCAACAAAGGCTGCGATCGCTCCTGCAATTTCCCAAAGATGTACCCGTTCGCTCAATAACCAAATCGATAAAACCAGAGTCAACGGTGGTTCCAAGCGCCCAACTAAGATAATATTGTTCACCCCTGTCAGTGCCAGTGCTTGAAAAATTAAGCCAGGGGCGATCGCTCCTGATAAGATAGCTACTGCTGTTAGACTGAGCCAATCCTTCTTAGAAAGCTGCTTCAAAGTCGTTTTGTTCCACTGTCGCCCATAAATTAGAATTAAAAGTATTAAGGCACACAAATTGCCTACAAACAAAACATTACACAAAGAAATCGGATTGCGATTGCCCATGAAATGTTGGGCACCAATTTCTGTAAGCTTGCGGGTGACTGCGCTAGATGCTCCAAAAATTAGCATTGCTAGCCAGAGATATGTTTGTCCAGAAATTATTTTAGGGATGAGGCGAGGTATTTTTTTGGGTCTAGTCACAATAACATCACTGCAATCAAGGCATTGTTAATTATATTAATTTGCTTTATTCAACTTAAAAATGAGGTTTTGCTGAAAAAATACTTAAATTAACCTCTGACTTATGCCCACCATTGTTCCCTGAAAAAATGCTGAGAATTGACTAAATTTTCTTCAGTAAGAAATTCAGGAAACTACTGCCTTAGTTTCAGTTCTGCTTCAGTCCCAACTGCGATGCTTTGGTTGTTCGGGATAAATGAAACTTCAGGAGTAACAAATGAAACTTGCCCCACTATTGACAAGTGTAGCCTTGGTTGGTTTTTTCACAGTTTGGGATGCACCACTCAAGGCGATTAATCCTTCATTAGTTCAAGCATCAGCGGCCGAAGAATTCTCTGTCTCACAAAAACTTGACTTGCTTACTAAGAGTAAAGGGCAAATTGGTAGTGGCGACCAACTGCGTCGTTTCTTCTTTGGTGACTTGGAGCCAATTGGTATCCAACCAGGTGGAGCAGGTCATGTAGTTAATCTTTATAACAAAGCTAATGATGTTACATTTTCTTACTGTTCAACTTATGATGTAATTGTCGCCATTAAAAAAGGTAAGGTGACGAAGTTCGATCCCAATGAAGTGAAGTAAGTTAAGAAGCGATCGCCAGCAAAAATTAAATTATTTATTAACAAGATCCGCGACTTTTTTGAAAAGTCGCGGATCTGTGGTTTTCAATTCTCACCTTGGTATTGTTCTACTGGAGTGCTAATAACATCATTTAGTTTTAGCTCTGGGATTGTTGTATAAATTTACATTTAGCTTAAGTAAAATTTCATAATTTAGTTGTATACAACTAACATACATTTTTAGTAAAATCTTTTTATCTTAACCTAAGTTAGAGAGTTAGTACTTACAGTTATTTTTAGATAAATACCTCAGATTCTAAATTCTGAATTCTGAATTCTTATTTTTTAAATTATTTTTCTAAGTCATGCAACGCATCCATGAGCAAAACCAGTGATGATGAAGCATTTTTACATAACCAAACTTGGCAGCGCGAGCGACAAATCATAGCACGTTTGTCTTCTTTAAACTATCGAACTGGTGAACTGGGAAGCTATTTGCATAATATTGCCTGCGGAGTCAGCGAATTAATTAGAGTAGATTGGACAGTTGTTACTTTTTGTCAAGAGGGATTTGAAACTGTTCTAGCCAGTAGTTTGGAAATGGCGGAAGATGCACCTCGCGTTTATGCTTTGCATGGTCGGCTAATTGCGACAGTTTTGCAAATTGGGCGTACATTAGCAGTTAAAGATGCTGTGGTTAATCCAGAGTATGGCAAACCTGCGCCTGGTTATCGAGCATATTTGGGGATACCCTTACAAACTTCTGAAGGTCAAATATTTGGTACTATTTGTTCTTTTCATCGTCAGCCAAGGGAGTTTTCTGGTGATGAAATCCAAATTGTGGAATTATTTGCAGAACGAGCAGCTACAGCGATCGATCACTATCATCTCTATCAGCAACAGTGTCAATTTAATCATATCTTGGAGGCTGAAGTAGAAAAGCGCACAGCAGAATTACGAGCAGCCCAAGCCAAATTAGTAGAACAAGAAAGACTCGCAGCTATTGGTGAATTTGCTGCTATTATTGTCCATGAAATTCGTAATCCCTTAACTACAATGCTTATGGGATTAAAGTATTTCCGAAAAACGATTCTTACTGAGGCTGCTCAAGAAAGATTAACATTAGCACTGAGCGAAGCTAGTCGTCTAGAACGTCTATTGAGTGAAATTCTACTCTACGCAAAACCCCAAGTTTTACAACTTTCTGAATTGGACATAAATGAATTCATTGGTGAGTTACTTTTGTCCATACGTGAAATGCCAGAAGCTGTAGAACGACAAATTGAATTCATTCCAGCGTCGTCTACGGTAAAAATTTTGGGGGATAAAGACAAACTTAAACAAGTATTTATTAATATTGTTCGTAATGCTTGTGAAGCAGTAGCATCAGGAGATGTTATTAAATGGACAGTAGACTTTTCTCAAACAAATAAAGTCTGTATTCATGTCCAAAATAATGGCGAACCAATTCCATCAGAAGTTATCGCTAAGCTTGCTACGCCATTTTTCTCTACAAAACCTTGTGGTACCGGACTAGGACTTGCTATTACCAAACGCATAGTCAATGCTCATAATGGGGAACTATTAATCTCTTCTCAACTGTTAACAGGAACTACTGTGACTGTTCAGTTACCTGTAGTTAACGTGAGTTCGATGGTTTGATTTAGTGGCAAAAACTAATTTACCGGATAGAGCGATCGCATTATGATTGCAGTATTAAAAACCTATACCCCAAACTCCACAATGTTATCTGATTTTTCTCAGGTGGCGATCGCTGCTGGCTAAGTGTTAGGATGTCGCGTTTTGTGGGTAATTTTGCACGTATTTTGTAATATTTCCAGCTAGGGGTAAGGTATGGAAGAGGTTATCATGCCGTCTGCTAAAGCAGTGAATATAGCATTAAAATTTCTAACACTGCAAAACTGAAGTATCACTAGTGGCGATACCATTACAAACTAAGCAGTTTTTTGACAGAGACTGCGCCAGAAAATAGCAGAGGTTAGAGCAATGGATGAGCGTCATCGTTACTTACAAATCGCTCTCATTATTGTGGGAATTGCCTTTTTACTTATTTATCCGCTGACTAAAATCTGGGCATCAGGCTGGTTATGGCAACCTGGTCAGTATGAATATGAACAAATGATCATTGGTGTTTATGCAACGCTTGGTGTCTTTTTGCTGTTGGCTTCTCGACAACCAGAAGCGAACATAAGTTTAATCTGGTTCA
This sequence comes from Nostoc paludosum FACHB-159, assembly GCF_014698835.1. Classification (GTDB taxonomy): domain Bacteria; phylum Cyanobacteriota; class Cyanobacteriia; order Cyanobacteriales; family Nostocaceae; genus Nostoc; species Nostoc paludosum. The sequence continues at coordinate 23,884 of NZ_JACJTU010000008.1, forward strand.
CTGTTTGGTCAAGTTTAGTTCACGGCCTAATTATGGCGGTACACGCAGTAATTGATCCTGCTGAACGTGGACACCTCTTTGGTGATGTTCCAGCATTGTTCTTAGTGGCAATTATCCTTGCTTTCCTGACGCCGCGTAAAGTGGTGTCTAGTGTAAGGGAATAGTGAAACTGCCCCAAAGGTTCATTTACCTGAAATACGCTGTATACTGGTTCTGCCGAGCATTTAATAATACTTAATCAATCTCGCTGTTTGTAATCTAGGACAGTTATCTATTTAGTGAGGTACAGATAATTGTGGGGGTACAACATGTTGCATTGGCGTCAACTTAAGCTCAAACGGTTAGCTGACATACGTTATTAAAGCTAAAAGTATGAAATAGAACAGCAGAAAAACAAGGAAGACAAGAAAGTAATTTTCTCTCTATCTTCCTTGTCTTTCTTCACCTGCTTAAACTTGATTAATCGCTAACTAGCACAATTCTAGGTAAAGATAGGGCTTGATTTTCATCCAAGTCGCCAGCGTTAATTTTATCTGCCCCTATTTGTTGCAATGTCTTCAACAATGCTACGCTTTGACTCAATAACTCATCTACATCAATACCACCGTAACTAGATGGGTAACGCCGCAGGCGATTGCTGCCTTCTCCCAGCAGAATTACCGCACCTCGCCAGTTACGATTTTCCAGATGATACAGCCCTACAGCAATTTGCAGAATGCCTTGATAAAAGCTTTTTTCTGGTTCGCCGGCTTCAATCCATAGAGCCTCTAAAGTGTCATGGCAGGCGTAAAACTCACCAGAATTGAATTGTTCTATGCCTTGCCAAAACTGTTGGGGTATGGTTTCGCTCATCCCATAGTGTCTCGCACTTCTTTAATTGTTTCCAAAGAGATTTCTTGTTTGTCTCCAGCAAACTCATTGTCAGGAGTGAGGAATAACATGCAGTGACACTCTTTACGTTCTCTCATTGGTACGCAGGGACAGTTCCAATATGTGGCGTGAACCTCAGCTTCTTTATCTTCGTAATGGCGACAGGGACATAAAGGCGCACCCAGCTCGTCTTTATGTTTGGCTAACCCTTCAATCACTACTGCGGTGACTGAAGGTTCAGAACAGAAGTATGTTCCAGTACGCTTGGCGTATTGTTCAGAAAAATGCCGCATTGCCTCAAGGCTTTTATCGCTGGATTTTGTGTTAACTTCTGATGTGATCATGTGGATCGGGCGCTCATAATTTAAATATTTCTTTGCATTGTACCTCAGCCGCAGTAGGGGATTACTGGGTGTATTTCCCCAACCTTACTTGCTGAAATTGTTTTACCTTTGCTCAAACGCTTATATATCTGGTGTGTTGGGATCGCAGACAATCTGGGAAATCAAAGAAACTTAACTTGTGTGGGGAGTGGGGGAAATGAGGAAATGGGGAGGGCAGGGCAGAGGAAGCACGAGAAACAAATGACGCCACAGTCGCACGCCACTTGCTACCCTACGGGAACGCTAAGAGCGAACAAGCCGGGAAACCCGCCCACGGCGCTGGCTCCGTAATGCCCTATCCCCAATGCCCTATGCCCCATACCCTATTGTTTTTTGCAGTTGGGGTTGTAGTGGGCGATCGCTTTGCAAAACTATACCTGGATGTTCCCAATTGATAACTTCTGGTTGTGCTGGCGAGGAAATATTCTGCCACAAAACCCAGCGACTACCTTGAGGCAAAGTAGCAACGCTGTGGGAGTTTTGAGTCAGCCAAATCAAAGGATGGCTTTTGGGAACTAGTGTGCTGGCATCTTCTTGGGTAGTGGTTGCTGCTAAGGTTTCCAAAACAAAACGCTCTCCTTGAATTAAACCTGTGGCTGCTGTCCACAGTTGCACCTGTAATTGCTGTTTTCGTGCATAAAAATACAATGAAGCTGCGGCGATTACTGCTTGTTCAAAGTTTTGTTCTTGCCAATTGCTAGCACTGTCAAGGGCAATAACTATCTCTTGTCCACCAGTCACCATTTCTAACTCTCGCACCCGTAGTTCTCCATAGCGGGCACTAGTTCGCCAGTGAATCAGACGCGTGGGATCTCCGATGCGATAAGGACGTAGCGATCGCACTAGTCCCGTTGTCGCTGTCTGCAAAGGTTTACCGCGGGAATCGCTTCTTTTGCTTTCTTCTTGCCCCATTTCATCCACTAGGGGGCAGCTAGCCAAGGATAATACTGTCGGATAAACGATCGCTACAGCAGCACAATCGCGCTGACGACGACACCAGAATAACCCCAAAGGTGCACCAGAACCGAGTTCGACTGTGTGCCAGCGATAGACGCCCCGGCGCTCGGTAGGGTGATAATATACCCAACGGTAACTACCTTGGCTAGGAATTGTCTCAATCGCCTTTTGTACTGGTTTCCCCAAGACGAAAGGCAGCGTATCCTCGACTTGCAACAAGCTGACAACGCGCTGTGTATGATTGCAGATTTCTAACTCTATCGTCAATTCATTGCCTGCTGACACAGGCGCAATGGGGCGGCGGGTAACGGATAGGTTTGTGAGCGATCGTGGTGGTAAGATGGCTGCTACAGCTAAAAGAGCAAAACTGATGCCGCTAATGGCGTACAGCCAACCAGCCATCGTATTGATACCTGCGCCAAAAAAACAAATAGCCGTAGCCGCTAGCACCCAACCGCCATATGCAGGGGCACTGGCGTGGGTTTCTAAGAAGTTGGTGATGGGTTTGATGATTTTCATAGTTTCTTTTTTAACCCAAGACCACACGGAATTCACAGTCTTTTAGAAGCTTTTGAATCGTTTAGCGATGTCTACGACAGGCTACACCTACACGCAGGTTAGTCAAGCAAGCATTCTTATCTGGCTCTATCTATAACTTTCTAAGAGCCAGGATAACTGTATATGATTAAAATATGAATTGTTAGGTAGAAGGTAAAAATATGACAATTACTACCAACTTAAAAAAGCTCTATGAAACTGATGATAGTTTATGGCTAGAACAAACTATTGAATTATTAAAACAAAAACAGTTTAACCAACTTGATTTAGAAAACTTAATTCAGGAATTAATCAATTTGGGTAAAAGAGATTTAGCTAAAGTTAAAAGTCTTTTAAGGCAAATTATTATTCATTTATTATTACTCCAATATTGGCAGATAGAATATGAAAGAAATTATCGCCATTGGCTTGGAGAAATTAAAACTTTTAGATATGACTTAAATAATCATCTAACCACAAATTTAATAAATAAATCAGAGGAGGATTTAGAAAATATTTATCAAAGTGCGGTTGATTTTGTGCAAGTTAAAACCGATTTAACGGTTTTTCCAGAAAAATGTCCTTACACTCTTGCACAATTATTAGATGACAATTATTTGTCTTAAATATATTCAGTATGGCGTTGCGCTAGCGATGTCTAAGACAGGCTACGTCTGTGCATTAATTTCTCTACGAAATGCTCTAATAGCTTCTCCAGCATCAGTTTCAGCCATCAAAATGTAGCGTCTGAGTAAATCCAAATTGAGTTCATTAAGTCCAGGTAGTTGGCTGCGATCTAGGCTTTCATAGCTGTCATCATGCAAATGATAGACCGTTAACAGCCCATCTTCCCAAAACCAGACTTCTAGTACTCCCAGAGCTTTATAACGCTCTAACTTGCTGATACTACCACTGGTAAAAACGACTTCGATGGACAAATCTGGAATCGGTTTAGCACTTCCAATGCAGTAGGACTCATCCGCTTGAACAGAGACAACCCCTTCTCTTTCCTGGGTCATCGACCGGGTTGGCTGGAAGAAAATGCCTTTTTCGACGAGAAAAGTTGTCACTAAATAACCGATGATACTGGCAAAAATTTCATGTTCGCGTCCTGGCATGAGAATCTCGATTGTATCGTCATAGTAAAACAGTCGCACACCAGGAGAACCGTTAAAACCCTTTTGGATGAACTTGAACTGTTCCCACGTCCCATAATGAACAATGTGTTGGTCGGTAGTTCGGTTGATTAGTGGGGGCATCGCGTTTACCTATAGCAATCCCTACCGAAATTGTGACATACTCTTTGCTATTATGAGTTTTTTCGCTATAACCAAGCAAAAATTTCATCAACAGAGAGTGTCAAATTCATGTCTTCTAATACTGTTAATATATCTTGTCCTGCTAACAAATCTGGTAAACGATTAGGCTGATAAACGAAAATACAGCGATCGCTTGGATCGATTAACCATCCTAGTTGACTGCCATTTCTCAAACAATGTAAAATATTCCCAGTAACTTTAGTTTGACTTTGAGCAGGGGAAAGAATTTCTATTATCCAAGCAGGTGCAAAATCAATACCACTGCTAATAATTTCACCGTTTTCATCCACTGGTAGTTGATTGTTGGAGATAACAACTACATCAGGAACTACTGAACGATTACCGCAAGTACAGCGCAATTCCGGAAAGGCTTCGTAGTTACTACCCAACGCATCAATTACTGCAACTAAACGTTTTTGCAATAAGCTGTGTTTACCTCCTGCCATTGGTTTTTGAATTGCCTCTCCGTTAATATATTCCCAAGCTGGTGACTCTTCAATATATGGAAGTTTTAAGAACTCCTCTAGAGTCGTGCTTGCTGGAAGTGTAATTTTTCCTTGCGTCAACTCAAGATTTTTCATAATTCGGTTACAAGCAAAATCGGCTTAGTTGTTGGAACCAGAGTTACGCGGCGCTAATTATGCTGATTCTAGATGAGTGACCGGAATTTGTTCGGTTCTTTCAGGGGGTTTGGCTCCAGTTGCAACAGCATGAACCACATGAAGAATATCGGCACTGTAGTAGCGATTACCACAGGTATCACAAACACCAATCGTTACATCTTCGAGGATGACAAATCCATCTCTATGTTTAAATGCCTCGCGCTTGACAGTTCGGGGTTGAACGGTTCCTTCGCAATACTCGCATCTATATCCATACATACGCCTAAACTTTTATTCTGTTTGCTGTACTATTTGGATTGCTGACGCTGGGCAACGTTGATTAACAACCTCAATGCCTCATTGACCGCTTCATCGTTGGGAAAAGCTTGGGCAACATCGGGATCTAACAGCACTAGGTTGTTTTTTTACGATATCGCTCAACATATTTACCTCTAACTCCTCCTTCCATTTGAGCGAAATTGTACTCAGAACGTAATTCATCTTCCATTTCGTTTTCAACTTCCTTCTTCATAAAACCTCTTCTCTTGCCGAGTAGCTTTTCGGGCGCTGATAATTCGTATCTTTTCCCCTCTATCAGTATGTGCAACAATTAAGAGTTGTTCAAACCTAGATAAGCCAATAATAACGTAGCTACTTTCTCTATCAGACTGAAATGATTTCAAAGGTGTCTTGATGACCAATTCGATAAAACAAGAAATCAGAATCGAGGGTGAGAATGTGACGATACCCTGTCTTTTCAGCCGTCAAAACCAATGTAGCATCTGCTAAATCCATTGGGCGATCGCGGTATTGTTCCATCAGCGCCAACAAACGGCTGTAATCACTCTCCTGAATCTCGTAAATGGTCAGCAGTTTATCTAAAAGAAGTTGCCCCAACTGTTTTTGCATTTGCCAGCCGCCACGATGCAGGGCAAGATACATGGCTTCTGTCAGACATGACCAGGTTGTGACGAGAGGTTTTGCCAAACCCATAACCGCAGTTCGATAAGCCTTGTGCTGGGGTTGAGTGCGATCGACTAAACACAATAAGACTCCTGCATCACACAGGATCATAGCTCTAGCCCTTGTTGCCGATACTTGTTGAGTAGGATTTGCTGATAGTTGCTGACTGGTTCAGGTGGAGATACGTCTAGGCAATCCACAGCCTCAAACCATTGTGACCATTTTCCCACAAGCGTTTCGTCAGGCTGACTCTCAGCAATTTTAACTTGATGTTTGTGGATCACAAAATCAATGAAGTCGGTCACTTCTTGCAGGAGTGGTTCAGAAAGTTGCTGCAATTTTGCGATCGCAGTTTCACGAATAGTCATGATAATTGCCTTTTTCAGTCCTCTTCATTGTTACTCAATAATTTAACTAAATGTACGGCAAGGGCGATCGCTTTCTGTAAGAATCCCTGGTGGCTAGCGATGTCTACGACGGGCTACGCCTACGCAATGTCACCAATAGTCGTGAAAATTACATCTTTGAATACTATCAATTTTTTCGCTGTAACCAAGCAAAAATTTCATCAACAGAAAGTGTTAAATTCATCTCTTCTAACACTGGTAATATATCTTGTCCTGCTAACAAATCTGGTAACCGATTAGGCTGATAAACTAAAATACAGCGATCGCTTGGATCGATTAACCATCCTAGCTGACTGCCATTTCTCAAACAATGTAAAATATTCCCAGTAACTTTAGTTTGACTTTGAGCAGGGGAAAGAATTTCTATTATCCAAGCAGGTGCAAAATCAATACCACTGCTAATAATTTCACCGTTTTCATCCACTGGTAGTTGATTGTTGGAGATAACAACTACATCAGGAACTACTGAACGATTACCGCAAGTACAGCGCAATTCCGGAAAGGCTTCGTAGTTACTACCCAACGCATCAATTACTGCAACTAAACGTTTTTGCAATAAGCTGTGTTTACCTCCTGCCATTGGTTTTTGAATTGCCTCTCCGTTAATATATTCGCAAGCTGGTGATTCCTCAATATATGGAAGTTTTAAGAAATCTTCTAGAGTCGTGCTTTCTGGAACTTTAATTTTTCCTTGTGTCAACTCAATATTTTTCATAGTTTAGTTATAAGCAAAATTGACTCAGCTGTTGGAACGACGTTAATTATGCTGATTCTAGAAGAGTGACCGGAATTTGTTCGGTTCTTTCAGGGGGTTTGACTCCAGTTACAACAGCATGAACCAGATGTAGAATATCGCCACTATAGTACCGATTACCACAGGTATCACAATTAATTTTAAACCAAATATTGCGCTAGTTGCTCATGAGTGGGAACATCCGTAGGCAAGAAGGTTTTCAAGTCATTCTTTGATGGTTTAGCTAATTCTGCTAAACGATTACATTGAATAGCAATACAACGATCAAAGATATTCCTCACAAATCTACCATTTCCAAGATCTCCAATTTTGTCTTCAAATTTATTGACTAAATCACGTATTGCATCTAAGGTCTTCTCTGAGAACAAATAGCCATGCTGTTCACACATGAGTTTAAAAATTTCCGTTAACTCAGACGAACTATAGTTTTCAAAGTGAATTGACCGTGCAAATCTGGACTTTAGACCAGGATTAGATTCAATAAATCGAGACATTTCCCCTTTATAGCCTGCGACAATAACCACTAAATCCTCTCTGTAGTCTTCCATCATTTTTAAGAGAGTATTAATTGCTTCTTGTCCGAACATATCACTACGTCCATCTGGAACAAGAGAATAAGCTTCATCAATAAAAAGTACACCACCTAGAGCAGATTCAACTACTTTTGCTGTTTTGGGTGCTGTTTGACCAAGGTATTCTGCAACTAAATTAGTCCGGTCTGCTTCGATAAAATGACCCTTTGATAAAACCCCAAGATTCTTATATATTTCACCTATAATCCTTGCTACTGTAGTTTTACCTGTGCCAGGATTTCCTGTAAATACAAGATGTCTAGTGATTGCAGGAGCTTTGATACCTGCTTGAGCTTGCAACTTGGCTACTTTCGCAATGTTTACCAACTCCTGAACAGTAGATTTGACGGTACTTAATCCAGTCAATGAATGAAGTTGATTGAGACATTCCTGAAGCTCATCACTAATTATTGGAGGATTTACACCTGAACTTTCTGAAACTCTTGTTCCTCTATGGTTCGATTTTCCTTTACCTGTGCGTAAGTCAGCATCAGGATTAGGTTTATTATCAAGCTCCTTACAAACTTCTGCTGCCCATCCATCGCCTATTTGTTTAATATTAGTACCTAAGAGTTTACGAGCTGTTGTAATGGCATTTTCTTTAGAAGGAGCTTCAGCAAAGAATAAACAATCGATTTCCAAATGCTTTTCAGGCTTTTCTAGAAAATGATAAGCATCATCAATGCTACTCCAAGCAGCCCACAACCAAGAATTGCCTGAAGCACAGACACTAAAGACTGTAGAATTCCACGACATATATACACACTAGAACCTGAACACAACGAATTATCTAGCGTTATGTTACCCATTCAAGTATCTATATATTTATTTCTGTTACCACAAAATCAAAAGCCCGCTGACACGGGCTTTTGAAATGAATTAAGTCACTAAACTTAACTTAGCGTTTCGCTAACTTCTTCGCCATCTTCCGCAGACGAATTGATTTAGGTGTAACTTCCACCAATTCATCTGGGCCAATGTATTCCAAAGCACGCTCTAGACTCATGTCTATTGGTGCTTGCAACTGCACGAGTTCATCGCCACCAGATGCACGGTGGTTGGTTAACTGCTTGGTTTTGCAGACATTCAATTCCAAGTCTTGAGGACGATTGTGTTCGCCGACAATCATACCTCTGTAAACTTTGGTGCCGGGAGTGATAAAGAATGCTCCTCTATCTTCGGCGTTCTTCATGGCGTAGAAGGTAGAAACGCCTTCTTCAAAGGAGATTAAAACGCCTTTGTTACGGGCTTCAATGTCGCCACTGAGTTGACGGTAGTCAAGGAAGCTGTGGTTCATGATGCCTTCGCCGCGAGTCATCCGCATGAATTCACCGCGGAAGCCAATCAAACCACGGGCGGGAATGACAAACTCTAACTGAGTACGATCGCCACTACCCGGTTGCATATCTTGCATTTCGCCTTTGCGTTGTCCCAGGCGTTCGATACAGCTACCTACCGCATCAGTAGGTACGTCTAACACCAAGAGTTCGTAAGGTTCGCAAGGTTGGCCGTTGACTTCGCGGTAAATTACCTGTGGCTGAGATACCTGAAACTCGAAGCCTTCGCGGCGCATGGTTTCAATTAAGATACCCAGGTGGAGTTCACCACGACCGGAAACTAGGAATTTATCGGGAGAATCGGTTTCTTCAACCCGCAAAGCAACGTTGGTTTCAAGTTCGCGGAATAGGCGATCGCGCACTTGTCTTGATGTTACCAACTTGCCTTCTTGACCCGCAAAAGGTGAATCGTTCACCCAGAAGGTCATTTGCAAGGTTGGTTCATCCACTTTAATTAGTGGTAAAGCTTGCGGTTCATTGGGGTCAGTAATTGTTTCCCCAATGTAAGCATCAGCGAAACCAGCCACGGCAACAATATAACCAGCGGTGGCTTCTTCCATTTCCACCCGCTTCAAGCCTTCAAAGCCCATCAATTTACTGATTTTGGACTTGACAATTGTGCCATTTTCTGTTATCAAAGCCGCTTGCTGTCCAGCACGGATAGTGCCGTTGTGAATTCTGCCAATGACAATTCGTCCGAGGTATTCAGAATAATCTAGGGTTGTGACTTGCAATTGCAGCGGCTTGTTGATGTCGCCTACTGGTGGTGGAACGTGTTGCAAAATCGCATTAAACAGTGGTTGCATATCTACCGATTCTGCTTCCATGCTTTCTTTGGCATAACCTCCCATACCGGAGGCAAACAGATAGGTAAAATCACACTGGTCTTCATCTGCGCCTAATTCTAAGAACAGATCCAATACTTTATCAACTGCGACGTGTGGATCGGCTTTGGCACGGTCGATTTTGTTGATCACAACGATGGGGCGTAGCCCTTTTTCCAAGGCTTTTTTGAGTACAAAGCGCGTTTGGGGCATGGGGCCTTCGTTAGCATCGACAATTAGAAGACATCCGTCAACCATGCCGAGTACTCGTTCTACTTCACCGCCAAAGTCGGCGTGTCCGGGTGTATCAACAATATTGATTAGTGTGTCTTTGTAACGAACCGCTGTGTTTTTGGAGAGAATTGTGATTCCCCGTTCCCGTTCGAGGGCGTTGGAGTCCATGACGCAATCCGGAACGTCTTCACCTTCACGGAAAATGCCGGACTGTTTGAGGAGTGCATCAACCAGGGTGGTTTTGCCGTGGTCAACGTGGGCGATAATTGCGACGTTGCGAATTGGGAGCGTCATAGAAGCTTTGGGTGAACTTTAGAAGGGGTTTATAGATTTACATTTGAATGCTAGGCTTTTCTAACAGAATTGGGGGCGATCGGCAAATTCTGTAAAGAACCTTTAATAATTCTAGCGTAATCGTCACAATTGCGGAGACTTTTATCAAGACTACAATGGCGAGTGTGGGGTAATTGCGGCGTTCGGGGGATGAAAAAAAGCTGATGTTACCTGTATTGTTCGCTGTTAACTGTTAACTGTTGAGTCAAGAGTTAGGAATTCTCCCCATTTCCCCCATTCTCGATGTTTTTAAGAGGTGATATCACTGATGAGAATTCGGGTTGATTCAAGAAAGCGAAGGATTAATTTATGGGACTGTTGTTAACAAAAGACCATTAATTGTGCTGTTAATTACATATCGAGTTAGTTTGCAAGAGTGTGATGTCTGGCTTGAAAAGTGATGCTCCTGCGTCGCTAACGCTGCGCTATCAGAATACCTGCGGCTTGCCGCAAAGCGTCTACGGCAAAAGCCGCCGCTACGACGGGCTACGCCTGTGCCCCTCGTTTGTAATCCATGTAGAAACGTTTCAGTACAAAGTATCTACTGAATTTAAGGTATATTTTAAAAATTAATAAAATGACAGCGATAAGATAATTATTATGATCTGCTGCCTGAATCCTAATTGCGAAAATCCTCAAAATCCTGATGGGACAAATTTCTGTCTCAGTTGCGGGGCAAAGTTGATACCCCTGCTGAGAAATCGTTATCGGATTGTTGGATTGTTAGGGAGAGGGGGGTTTGCACGCACATATGTGGCAGAAGATATAGACAAGCTCAATGAACAATGTGTTGTTAAGCAGTTGGTTTTAAGTCAATTTTATGGCTCTCAAGGTACTGGCGCACATAAAAAAGCAACTGAGTTGTTTGAAAGAGAGGCCAAACGCCTCAAAGAACTAGGGGAACATCTGCAAATTCCCAATTTGTATGCATATTTTAAGGAAGGCGAATATCTATATTTAGTGCAGCAGTTTATTGAAGGACAAAATCTGTTGCAAGAATTAAAACAGTACGGAGTTTTTGATGAAGCTAAAATTCGAGATTTTTTGCACGATCTATTATCTGTGCTGGTAGCCGTACACGAGCAAGAGATTATTCACCGAGATCTGAAGCCAGAAAATATTGTACGTCGTCAAAATGATAATAAATTAGTGCTAATTGATTTTGGGGTGTCAAAGCAAAGGACGGAAGCTACAAACACTGCAATAGGGACAATTATTGGTTCATTGGGCTATGCACCCATTGAGCAAATGCAATTAGGTAAAGTCTTTCCTTCCAGCGATCTCTACAGTTTAGGAATCACTTGCTTTCATCTGCTAACTAATATTTCTCCGTCAAGTTTCTGGATGAAACAAGGCTATAGTTGGACTTCTAGCTGGCGACAGTATTTAAAACAACCCATAAGTCATCAATTAGAGTTAATTATTGATAAATTAATTCGAGAAAATCACGAACAGCGTTATCAGTCTGCACAGGCTGTATTACAAGATTTGAATAAGTTACCAAGATTAAGAAATACATTACCTCCTACAGTAATTTCACATTCTGAACTATTAGAAACACAACCACAAGTTGAACAAAAAGCAGTTGGTTCTGGATATTTACGACTATTTTCTAATAATCAATTATTGTCGGGAGCGATAATTACTGGAAGTGGTAGTTCGTTATTGGCGATCGCTTTAATCAGTTTTCTCGGAACCACTTGGATTAGCTCAGGATTGTGGTTGCTAATTTTAGCAGGATTAGTATTTATTCAATCTCGTTCCCTTGTGGAAAAAGCTTCTTTAATTATCATTGCTATCATCACAAATTTACTTCTTGTTTTGAGTTTCAAAAATTTACTAACTCCAAATCTTATAAAATTTGGGATAAATGGACTATTGCTTGTGATGTTGTTAGTTGTGCTTGCAGGTTTTTTGACAGTTATTATTGTAGGCGTGTGGGAAATAATAAACAAATTTATTTCTAAATATTTTTAATATAAGCTGATTTTGGATAAACTTTGTATATTTTGGGAAATTATTTATGACAAATAAAAAAGAAAACTTGAAGCTACTTCTTTCTTTGGGACTGGCTGGAGTAATGGTAGCAATTCTTTTTTGGTTAATTAGCAAACTTTCTTCTACTCTGATATCACCAAATACTGGGCAACCTTCATCTATAGAATTATCAAATAAACCTTCATTAATAAATTTGGGTACGAGGATTTTAGTAAAAGTACAAACATACCCAGAAAAAACAGATGGAGTTAAAGCTTTTAGTGAAAAAAATTTCAGCACTGCTGTGGAAAAATTTACCGTATCGTTGAAAAATAATCCCAACGATCCAGAAACTTTAATTTATTTAAACAATGCTAAAATTGCGCGAGATAATTCAGACAGCCTAAAAGTTGCTGTTATCGCGCCAGTTAACTTAGATCAGAATTTAGCAGAAGAACTTTTGCGTGGTGTAGCTCAAGCTCAAAATGAAGTTAACGAACGAGGCGGAATTAATGGTAAAAAATTACAAATTGCGATCGCAAGTGTCGAAAATCGAGAAGATGGCGAAAAGCTAGATAAGGAATTAGTTGAAGACCAGAGCGTTGTAGCCGCAGTTGGTGTGAGGCGTGATGCTGCAATTTATAATGACAAACGTTTGGTGTTAGTCTTCCCGCTCGAACGTCCAAATCAAGCAGAAAATCCAGAAAACACACAGCAAAATGTACTAAATAACCAGCAGGATGCTCAAAAAAGTAATTACTTATTTCATATAAATCCTCTGTATGAGAATTTAGTAGATACTCATGCTCGTTACATTGCTCGGCAAGGGAGAAATATTGCTATTTGTGGCGATATTCGTACCTCAGGAAATAATCCCAATTCTTCATCTAGTAAGGTACTTGTAGAACAGTACGCTCAAGCGATCGAACAATATGGCAGTCAAGTTATTAGTACCCCTTGCAATTTAGCAGATAAAAATTTTGACCCTAAAGCTTTTGTAGATCGAGCTATAGAAACAGAAAACGCCAATGGTTTTTTACTAATACCTTCACTCAGAAGTATAAGTTATGCTACTAAAGTTGCACAAGAGATTAAAGGCAGAAAACCACTGTTTGGTTCCGAAACTATGTATAGTGGAAAAACTTTAGAAAATGGCAGGGATGTTGAAGGAATGGTAGTACCTGTGTATTGGCATCGTGATGTTAATAAGAATAACCCATTTGCGGAAAATGCTCTTGGTCTTTGGAAGGCACAGGTAAATCAGAGAACAGCGGGAGCTTATGATGCAATGCAAGTAATTATCGCTGGTTTGGAAAAAGATAACACCCGCGAAGGCTTGCAAAAAGTACTGTCTAATCCTAATTTTTCAACTTCTGGAGCTACAGGAAATATTATGTTTTCTCCTTCAGGTAAGCGTCAAGGAGAAGCTTTTTTAGTCAGAATTGAGCGTTGTGAGCGTTGTTCTTCTGGGACTAATTATGATTTTGTCTTATTGAATAAGAAGTAAATAGGGAATAGGGGGAGATGAGAGATATAAGAGGACAAGGAAAATAAATTCTCAGTCAACAGTCAAAGTTAACAAAGCGATTTTTCAAATATCCTCTGAAACTAAAGCTATATTTGTTGTATTTGCATCTCACAGTCTGCTCCCACACTAATGATGCTATTTTCTGGACAAGCAATCCAATTACCTTTAAATAGAGGCTCGGATGCAATAATGACGGATTTTGGGAAAGTCGGATCGTTTCGTATCCAGTAAAGAGATGGCACTGGTGAATTGGTAGCAAAGCGAGAGGCTATGAGACGATTTCCGTCACTCAAGATGATATTGAGAGAGGCTTGTACTTGATAGCGTTTTGCCATCTCTAAGAGCGTTAATAATGTGCTGCGTAAAGCATATTCTAGAGGTCGATGTTTATTAATTTGATTGTGGGAAAGTAACAATGCAAAAATGTGTTCGGAGTCAGTACTACCATTAATTATTTCATAAAAATCCTGAGCTAAAGTACTGCGGATTTTTCTGTATAATGTTTTGCGAAAATTCTCAATTCCTCCATTGTGAATGAATAGTAATTGTTGATAATTAAATGGCTGACAATTAGCAAAATCTACCCCTTGGTCTGATGTCGCACTCCGGACATAACCAAGGACACAGTTTGATTCAATATAACGGCTGAGACTCGGTAGGTTAATGTCATTCCAAATAGGCAGGGTATTTTTGTAGGTAAAAGGTTCGATATCTTTTTGGCTATGATACCAACCGACACCAAAGCCATCTGCATTTACTAACCCAGAGGCCATTTCACGAGGTTTATGACTCTGGACTATTAATGAATGTTCTGGCTTATACAGAATATCTTCCAGGCAAATAGGTGAACCGAGGTAGGCAAGTAAACGGCACATGATTAAAGTATTTGCTCCTAATAGCTTTATAGAATTAAGCTTTTTTACTAAAAATTAGCTAGTTGTTGGCTAAATTTGCGCTATTATTGTTAGCGATCTTGCTTACCCTTAACTTTGAACTTCACGAGTGAAATTTAAGTAGATAGACTGACTGAATAAAAAGAGTAATTACCAATAATCAATAACTGATGAATAATTCAATGATGGTAATTTTCCCATATAAACATAACCAAACATGGGTATTTGATGATGAGCGAATGGAACTAATCCAAGAACCATTTGTCAGTGGTATACCCGAAATGATCGATATTTTGGTTGAGGGGATTGCTAATGTTGATGAAGGTTTTAAACTTTTATTTTCTGCAAATCCATTTCCTGGTTATCACGCTGAACTAATTTGGTTGAGGTCGGAGTATAACGGTCATTGGTATTACTGGAATAAAAACAATTTGGAAGGTTGGCTATGTCCAGCTTTGTTGAAATATTTCAGTGAACCACCAAATAAGATATATTGCAAAGCTGAAAGCCTTTATTTGTAGAGAATGTCTCAAAGATGCTGAGTTATTTTAACATAATAAAATATATATGAATATTATAAAGTCTATTATAACAATTATTGGACGACAGCCTTGTCCGCTTTGATTTGCAACTATCAGTGGTTTTCATTTATATGGCTTTCCATCACCGGATTCTAATTATGGCTGAATTTTGGTAATTTTCAATATTTAATCCTCTCTTAGTCATCCAGTAGCAGGACTAATTTTTTGTGTCTTCATAGGTAAGACAATTATAAACTCTGCCCCTTTTTCTAATTCTGAGATGACTTCTATTTTACCTTTGTGTTTGTCAACTATCTGATAGCAAACACTTAAACCTAATCCAGTACCTTGACCAACTGCTTTGGTTGTGAAAAAAGGATCGAATAGTTTATTTTTGATTTCTGCTGAAATTCCATAGCCGCTATCTTTGATTCCTATTTTAATGTAAGTATCATCTATTTTTAATGTATATATAATAATTTGTTTATTTTTACTTGAATAATTTTTTTCATCTAACACAGCATCGATCGCATTAGTTAAAATGTTTAGAAATACCTGGTTTAATTGTGCTGGATAACACTCAATTAAGGGTAAATTTCCATAGTTTTTAATGACTTCAATTTCTGGCTGAAATCTGTGATTCAAAATTAATAATGTATTGTCAATTCCTTGATGAATATCTACCTCTTTCATCTCAGATTCATCTAATCGCGAAAAGTTACGCAAACACAAGACGATTTTTCGGATACGCTCAGCACCTATTTTCATTGAAGAAAGTACAAGTGGTAAATCTTGATTAATAAAATTTAAATCAATTTCTCGAATTCTTTCTTCAATTACACAGCTTGAATCTGAATATTGTTCCTGATATAAACTCACGAGGCTAAATAAATCTTGAGTATAGTCAGATACACATTGGATATTACCATAAATAAAGTTTACAGGATTATTAATTTCATGGGCTATACCTGCTACCATTTGCCCAAGAGAAGACATTTTTTCGCTTTGAATTAATTGACCTTGAGTTTCTTTTAAATCTTGCAGTATTTTTTGAAGTTCTTGGGTTCGTTCTTCTACCCGATGTTCTAAACTTTGACGAGCTAGTTCTAGTTCTTGGGTTCGTTCTTCTACCCGATGTTCTAAATTTTGACGAGCTAGTTGTAGTTCTTTGGTGTAATCTCCCACCCATTCGACTAGTTGATTCAGAGAAGTAGCTAATATCCCTACTTCATCGTTGCTTGTGATATTAGCTCGGAGTTGAAAATTTGATTCTTGAGTAATTTTTCTGGCAACGTTAGTAACTGTTTGTAAGGGACGAGCGATTAATGTACTAGTATATAGTGCTAATATAACTGCGATCGCTGCTGATAATAGCATACTTCCAACAATAATTTTAATTCGCAGTTTTTGAGCATTATCAAAACTAGCAATTGCTAGTTTTTTTTGAGTTTCAGCATAGCCGATAATCGAAATTAATTCATCGGATAGTTTCTCAAATTCAATAGAAATATTAATTTCTTTTTTGAAAAAAGCTAGCAGTTCTTCTTGTCCAACTTTTTTTAATGATTCATTTTGGTCAAGATTTTGCCAAAAACTTTTTACTACTTGAGTATATATTTTTGTATTTTTTTGATATTTTTGTAATAAATTAAACAGATTTTGATTGTTAATTCTTGAATCATGAGTATCGGTCTTTATAAAAGTTTCTAGCTGAGATAACTTTTGATTAACTTGGCTCATTTCATCTAGAAATCTGTTTTTTTCAAATTCTAGCCAAATAGAATTTTCCCATACAGTAACTAATCTTTGAGGGTGTAGCCTGACTTTGGTTATTTTATTTTCTAAATCTTTTAAAAGAGATTGTTGTTGCTCAGATAAATTCAATTGTTGCTGAGCAAGTGTTTCATAATGATATGCAATTAATAAACCACTTATTGTACCTATAAAAGTAATACTGCCTGCCACAGTATAACCATAACTAATCTTTTTGGCGATATTCCAGTTATCAGTTAAGTGGCTAAATAGAATAAAACTTTTATAAAATAGCGTTTTGTACCAGCTATCATTCATTTATAGACCATGCTATTAAAGGAAATTTCCTTGTCCAATTTTTTGATAAACTTCTCGGATCATATTATAATCAGTATCGTTTGCTGTAATAAATTTACTTCCTTGATACTTGCGATTTGCTTTAGCACTTACTAAACTTTTAATCAGTTTATCTTGATTGTTAACCATGCGCGATCGCATATCTTCTATAAAGTTAGATGGTAACTGATTACTAGCAACAAAGACATCACTAGGAAGTAATTTGCTAGTAAATATTATGGAAAAATCTTTCTCAGATAAACCTTCCGATTCCAGAATGTTTTTGTATCTGTCAGATGCAGTCGCCCAAGCATCTACTTCACCTTTTTTTAAGGCTTGTACTCCTTTATCATCTAGCATCACAGTTTTAAAGTCAGTTTGCGGATTTAATCCAGCATCTATTAATAGCTTTGTAGGAGCAATATGACCAGATGTTGAGCCAATTTTTCGCATGGCAATTGTTTTGCCTTTCAATTGAGGTAATAATTTAATTTTGCTATCTGCACGAACTACAATAATTGAATGATAGTTACTGCGCTCAATAGCAATTATCGGAATGGCCTTTGCTCTCGCATTTAAAATCAAGTATTCTGAAGGCCCTGCAAAAACAATATCTACTTCTCTTGATAATAGTGCTGGTGCTGCTGCTGTAGGATTTTCTACAGGGAAAAACTCGATTTTGACGCCTAATACTTCTTCTAATGTAGTCCGAAAAACTCCAAAATCTCGTTGTAAATTTTCAATTCCAGAGACATCTGTAACTGCAAATTTTAAATTTTTTGGTGCAGTTACTGGCAATTGCTCTGAGTTATTATTAGCAGAGTTTATTCGTGTTGTGCAGCCAGCAGCAAACAATAGCGAATACCAAAGTAAGTTCCGCCGTTTCATAGGTTTGAATGATATTAGAAATGTAGAATTTTTTAGTCGTTAGTTAGTAATATACTTATGAAGTTTATTGGTTTATTGTATCCCTGGCTTCTGTAAAATTACGGAAATAAGTTTAAGAAAAAGAATTCAGAATTCAGAATGAATTACAGCGGATTTCAATAATCTTGAAGTATTGTCGTTCTGACTTTCCGCACTTATCCCTTACTAATTGATTTTGATTACTCAATTCTGTTAGCGTAGCGGGACGTAGCCCATTCTGAATTCTGATTTTGAATTTTTAATTCCTCATTTTTTACAACTTCAAATTCCAAGCAGCAAAAGCTAAAGCACCCCAACCAGCAAGAAAAGCTACGCCACCTAATGGTGTAATTGCTCCTAAGAACTTTATACCAGTTAAGCTCAAGGCGTACAAACTTCCTGAGAAAATAGCAATCCCAATGATAAATAACCAACCACTGGCTATGAGAGTGGGTTGAGGAAATTCGCTGCGACTAATTAGTATTGCTACTAGAAAAAGTGCCAGAGCATGATACATTTGATAACGAGCGCCAGTTTCAAAAATTTCTAGCGATCGCTCACTAATTTTCTCTCGCAATGCATGGGAAGCAAAAGCACCAGCAGCGACTGACAAACCGCCTAAAACAGCAGCTACGCTCAGAAAAATTTGCATCATTAGACTTAGCTGTAAGATGGGCATTGGGCATTGGGCATTGGGTATGGCGTATTAGTTTTAAACTAATGACTAATGACCAATGACTAATGACTAATCACAATTAGACATCAAAATGATATGATACTGCCCCTTCTTCATTGACTTTAAAATTTGCATTGAATTCTTTAGCTTTTTGATCTAAATATTGTCTGGCGTCGGCTGGGGGTAATTGTGATTGCATAGCAAACCCTAAAACAGTCACACGTCCATGATTTTCTTGTAGCATCTCATAAAAAAGTGATTGCAAGCGATCGCTACGTTGTTGATTAAGTGCCTTTTTCTCTTGCCGACTTTGACGATATAATCCCAAGGCTAACCAGGCACCCAGTGTGAAGCTAGGGACACCAAAAATTAGACCACCAGCAACAGTATTATCATTTTCATAAGTGGCATTTGGCGCAGAAAAATCATACGCATCTTTCACTGGTATGAGCACCTTACGTGTAGCAAATTTGTCAATTGCTGCTGATGCTGATAGCGTTAAAAACATGAATCCTAGTGTCAGTAGCCAACCAGCAGCCAATTTTTCAGCAGTTTTCATAGTTCTACTTCAGATTTGAACTTTGCTAGAGATTCTAACCTGACTTTCTCTGAGGTTCCAGTATATCAATCTACTCCCTAAGACAGTTTTTTAGCGATGATGACGCACTTTTTGATGTATTTTGCTTAAAAAAGCAAGGTTATTAAGCGGCTACATACCCTAGTAATTATGTAATATTTTTAAAATAAGAAATCGAATTATCACCAGAACATCCTTTGCGATGCCTCCTTCATAATCAGGACTGACGCACAGGTAACGGAAAATCGTAGACGCATTAGCGAAGCGGTAGCGACGTTCGCGCAGCGGACGCACCAGAAGGAGGGTCAGTGGCTTGCCGCAGGCTACCACAGAGAAGCCAAGCGCTAGCAGCGGGTTAAGAGACTTGTACTCCTTCGGAGAACCCGCAGGGTAGCAACTGGCGCGACGCACAGGGCACGGAGAAATAAGAATTTCAGAGAGTTCTTGCCTAAGTCCTAATAATAATTCTTCACGATCGCCCAAATCAAAACCAAAACTCAGTTGTATAGCGGTGCGTTAGGCTGAAGCCATAACGCACCCTACTTCTAGCTATAAACAAAGAAAATATGGGGAAGTAACATCCCCCTCATCCCCCTCATGCACGCGTAGCTTCCAGTAGACGGGAAAAATAGAAGCGAGTTTTAGTCATCGCTTGACGTTGCACTGAAAACCCATTATTTTCCAAAATTTTCATCACATCAGCCTCGCGATGCAAATATGCACGAGTGGCTTTACTCGGCCCGGGAAAGAAACTACCAATCTTCTTGAGTATAGTTAAGGCACACGTTTTAGGAGCAAAACTGAGAATTATCCGCGACTGTGCTAAAGAACAGAGGTGAGAAATCATTTCATCTGCTTTTTCTTGGGGGTAGTGGATGAGGACATCCAAGCAAATAACAGTATGGTAACTGCCACTCAACGATTCCAAATCCTGCACGGCAAAAGTAGGATTTTCTGTATTTCCCAAGGTTTGCTTGGCTCTATCTTTGCCTTCTTCCACCATCTTTTCAGAAATATCGCTCGCATACACCTTGGCACCATCTACCGCCAAGGGGATGCTGAGACTACCCACACCACAGCCAGCATCGCAGATTGATAGTTGTGGCAAATTATTATCAGCTTTTAGCCATTCGAGAACTGTATCCACAGTTTGCTGGTGTCCATTGCGGATGTCCAGCTGGACTTTGTTGACTTCGCCATCGCCGTAAATCCGCCTCCAACGGTCAAACCCTGTGGAATTGAAATACTCGCGAACAATTGTTTTATCGTCGGCTGCGTTCATAAACTCTGATTTTTAGGGGTTCCCAATGCTTAAAATTATCATTGATAGGAACCCACAAGAGCGCTTTTCCAGATTTTTCTAGATCTAGCTAGCCTATAAGCAAATATTCTTATAGAAACTACAAACGCGGGGACGCGAGGACACAGAGAGCTTTGAATTATTAATTATCAGTAATTAACCGAGGGTGATATTACAATATCACACGATTGATTGTATTAGTTTATTTTCACTAAATCAACAAACTTAATATTGTAATTGTAGGAATTATTGGCATTATTTTTACATTAAACTTACTCCCAACCTACGACTTGCAATTCTTTTCAAGAAAAACTTATATTTTCCTACAAAATCATGATTTATAAATCATGATTAGTATTTACGGTTATTGAAATATTTATAATATTTGCAATTTCAAAAACCATATATATTTCTATCTGTGGATCTCAATAAACCCTTCTGAAGATAGAATTGCGATCGCCAGGCAACAATTATGCTGTTAAAGATTTAATTGCTAGCGATCGATAAAGCTTAAGCCTGGGAAAATTTTCAATTAATTCTCCTTTCTAAATAGCACACTTACAATTTAGGTTTATTTATTACAAATGCCAGAAAGTTCGCTACTAAACAGCCCTATCATTGCATTTACTATTCTCCTGATAGTAATCTTTACTATACCCCCTGTATTTGAGCGTTTGCGACTCCCTGGCTTAGTAGGATTGTTGCTTGCAGGCATAATACTAGGACAAAATGGGCTAAAGTTATTAAACCCGGAGTCTGAAACTATTAAGCTACTTTCAGATATCGGTAAACTTTATTTGATGTTCGTAGCAGGCCTAGAAATTGACTTAGAGCAGTTCAAGAAAACTAGAAATCGCTCAATCGGGTTTGGAACACTCACATTCTTAGTTCCACTAATTGCTGGAATTATTGTCGGACGTTTATTCAATTTTAGTTGGAATTCTTCGGTATTAATTGGTTCTTTATTAGCTTCCCATACTCTCTTAGCATATCCAATTGTGAGCCGTCTGGGTGTGGTAACAAATGAAGCTGTAACTGTGACGATTGGCGCTACAATTTTTACTGACACAGGCGCTTTGCTAGTATTAGCAATTTGTGTGGGAATTCATGGGGGAGAATTTTCCGCCTTGAGTTTGGCAATGTTGTTAGGTGGGTTAGCAATTTACTCTGTCGTTGTTCTGTTTGGCTTTGATTGGGCAGGAAAAGAATTTTTTCGCCGTTCGGGAGACGAACAAAGTAACCAGTTTTTGTTTATATTACTAGCATTATTTTTGGCATCTGTGGGAGCGCAGATCATTGGAGTTGAAAAAATTGTCGGTGCGTTTTTAGCAGGTTTAGCTGTCAACGATGTTCTGGGACGTAGCCCAGTCAAAGAAAAAATTGAATTTATTGGCAGTGTTTTGTTTATCCCTTGTTTCTTTGTAGACATGGGATTATTGATTAATATTCCGGCATTTATTAAAACTCTCAGTTCAGTTTGGCTGACTGTGGCAATTGTAGCAGCTTTGATTGGCAGCAAATTTATCGCAGCGTTCTTAGCTAAACTGTTGTATCGCTATAATACGGCAGAATTGCTAACAATGTGGTCATTATCACTGCCACAGGTAGCAGCTACACTAGCAGCAACTTTGGTAGCTTATCAAAGCCTAAACCCTGCGGGCGAACGGCTAATCAATGAAGGCGTGTTAAACAGCGTGATTGTCCTGATGCTGGTGACTGCAATATTAGGCCCGGTAATCACAGCCAGATTTGCTTCCTCATTACAACTGCAAGAGACAGATTTTGAAACAGATAGTCTGGCTACTTGGTGGGGAGGTAGTGAAGAGGAATTAACAGAAAAAAAACAAGATTCATTCACTGTTGTAGTGCCAATATACAACCCTCAAACCCAGCGATATCTGATAGAAATGGCAGCACTGCTAGCTAGTCATGAATCTGGAAGAATTGTGCCATTAGCTATTACTAAAGCGCATATTCAAATGGACGATCCGCAATTAGTAACAGGACTTGAACAAAGTCGGCAAAGATTGAATTTAGCTAGAGAAATCAGTGAAGAATTTGATGTAGAAGTTTCACCTGCAAATCGGATTGATGATGATATAGCTTTAGCAATTAGCCGCACTAGCCGAGAACAAAACGCTAATTTGGTGGTGATGGGTTGGTCGCGGACAACAGGTTTACGCGCCCGCTTATTTGGTAATGTAATTGATAGCGTCTTCTGGTCTTCTCATTGTCCGGTTGCAGTTACACGCCTTTTGAGCAGTCCCAAGACAATTCAAAAAATTCTTGTACCAGTTGGAGATTTAACTCGCCAAACCATAGGTGCTTTACGTTTTGCCCAGATTTTGGCTGATGTAAATCAGGCAGAAGTTGTATTATTACACGTTTGCGATCGCAACACACGCCCAAATCTAGTGGAAAAATTTGTCTCTCAATTATCTGATATCGCCTCTAAAAGCCAGCTACAGGTGAATACGAATATTCTAACTATCAAGGGTGATGATGTCGCTAAAACAGTAATTCGCCAAGCTCAAGCATTTGATTTAGTGGTGTTACGTTCCGTCCGTTATCGCACAGCCGGTGGACTAGCCGTTAGCCAAGTCACAACCCAGATGATTCAGGAATTGAAGTGTTCAATTGTCTTGGTTGGAGAACCTAATTCGTAATAAATTTGGGCATGGAGCATTGATTATTCCCCCATTCCCTGGCGATCGCTTTTCTTTTATTGTAAGAATAATGGCGATCGCTTGACTTTTAAGAGGATGTTTGAAAAATATACTTGAAAGTTCTCTGTCTGTGGAAAGATGACAAAAATAAGATACACTTAATTCCAGCGAGGTTTTAGGTGTAACCAGATGCACAAAGGTTTTAGAAATAAGCTGCCACTTCTTTTGACATTTTGCTTATTTATTAACTTTTTGCCTGCCTCTGATTCACTTTTATGTCCAGCTTTTGCCTCTGACAAATACTATAAACTAGCCAGAAATTATGGCACAGATGGACGCACGGGAAGCAGTGGGCGTTCGGGTAGAGATGGTTCTAGCGGTCAAAACCAGAGTATTTTTGTCAATGGTTCGCCTGTAAATCTTGACTTGTCTGGGACAGATGGGGAAGATGGGGAAGATGGAGAACCGGGTTATCGGCCTCACTGTAGAAACCAACCCGATAATGTCAGCCACGACATAGATGCACCAGATGGCGGTAGCGGTGGTGATGGTGGTAGAGGAGGAAATGGGGGTAATGGTGGTTCGATAACAGTTTATTACACGAATTTGGCAGACTTGCGAAACATTTTTGTCCGCGCCACTGGCGGCGAAGGCGGACGCGGCGGTAGAGGTGCGAGTGGTACGGACGGTTGTAAATGTCGCCGACGGAAATGGGAAGTGCAAACTTGTGAAGGAACTCCTGGTACTCCTAATTACAAGTGTACTAACAAGGTTTATCGATGCAGTGACGGTAGTGATGGAAGAGATGGTAGCGATGGTAGCGATGGTAGGGATGGAAGCTTAGGAACTTTGAGTATTGTCAACAGCAAAGAACCTTTGGCTGATGATAACCCGACTGTGAAATTAGCAATTTCAGAACTGACAAATAAACCATTTAAACTCTCGAAAAACAAATGGAATATTCGCCCAGGTGCCGTTTCTCTACTTGCGCCTGGTTCGGCGATCGCTGATAATTATCGAGAGTTTGAGGTGCGTTTAGAAGAAGCTTTTCAAATAGTTTGGCAAGAAAGACAACCCATCACTAGTTTTGCCAATGAAGTAGTAACAGCAAATTTAACTGATAGCAAACAAGTAGAAGTTACTTTTTCTGAAGATTTATGGGTTGATGGTAGCAGCAAAAGTGAAGCTAACCTGACAACTTTTACTGTTAACTATGCCATTCCTAAAAAAGATGTCACGCGGTTAGCTGTTGCAGAATTCACCGATGCAGGACAAAACCTAAATTTAAAAATAGTTGATTTAGCAGCAAAATCTGATGCTATTAATACTCAGTTTCGCATCAAATTTCGCGCCAAAGATACTTCCTACGGTTTTTCTGACTACAAAACTGAATACGAAGGGGATATTCCCGATGAATTTGTGACTCGTGATTACAACCGTTTTACTCTGGCTTTGGGTAAGCTCAAAATTCCTAACGACGCTTTACGTCCTGGTGTGAATGTTGAAATTGAAGTGATAGCAACTCGTTCATTGGGAGGACGTTCTGCTAAACAAACTATTCGCTGGCAAGGTGTAGTTCGCAAGCCGAGAAGAGGGTTTTAGTAGTTTTTCTTCTCAAGCAGAGGCGCAGAGGCGCGGAGAGTTTTTTTGATTAGGGGTTATTATTGCCAAGATATTTAGCTTTTAGTTCTTCTAATTCTTTGTCTAGTTGACTTTTGTTAGAAGGTTGAGGTGTTGAATTTGGTGGTTGGATTTTATTTGGTTGGGGCTTACCGCCAGCGAGAAATTGTGTTTTCATTTCCTCTAATTCTAAATCGATTTGACTAGGAGATTGGGTGACCAAAGGAGGTGTAGAATTAGCCTGAGGTTGAGGAATAAGTTTTGCTGCGTTGGCTGGTGTAGCTGGTTTTGAGTGTTGATTTAAGTCTTTTAAAACATCATCTACTGTTTGGTAACGCCGCATTGGGATACTTTCTAACATCTTGTTTAAAATGCGACTTAATGGATTACTAACAGGAACTTTTAAATATTTCTGCCAAATCCAAGTATCATTATTTGTATCATAGGAATCGAAAGGCGATCGCCTGGTTAATAAGTTAATACAAGTAGCACCCAAACTATAAATATCGCTAGCAAAAATAGCTCTACCTCGCATCTGTTCGGGGGCGACATATTCAGGACTACCAATACTAGTACCAGTTCGATTTAAGGCAGTACCAGTAGCAGATTTAGAAGCCCCAAAATCTACTAAAACTAATTTGCCATCAGCGCTACGTAAAATAATATTTTCTGGCTTAATATCGCGGTGAATCACTTGCCTAGCGTGACAAAATTGCAATACAGGTAATAAATCATTGAGTAATTGCCAGATTTGTGCTTCACTAAAAGCACCTTTATGCGCTAGTTCCTGAGCTAAATTTTGTCCATCAATAAATTCTTGTACGAGATATTGGCGGTCTTCCTGAGTAAAATATGCTAATAGTTCTGGAATTTGCGGATGTTTGCCCAATTCATCTAACTGTACCGCTTCTTGGTTGAATAACTCCACCGCTTTTTGTACAGTATTAGTGCCTTGGGCTTGGGGATAAAATTGCTTAATTACACAGCGCGGTTTTGATGGTTTATCTTCATCCACAGCTAAAAAAGTTCTGCCAAAACCACCTTGACCAATTGGTTTAATAGCACGGTATCGCTCTTTGAGAAGTAGCTTAGAACCGCAAGTCAAGCAAAAATTGACATTACCAGAATTTTCAGGCTTCGGACAACGGGGATTAAGGCAATAACTCATGGAGAATGGCGCCCAGAATCGTTCTTACTTATCTTTATTTTCCACTGTCCTCAGGAAAAGGGCATTTATATTCGCTAATTATCCAGCTTCAAGTTGTAGCCTAATGCTTGAATCCGCTGATAATGGGATAATTGCCGCTGACTAAAGTTAAGTTTTGTTGGATTGCGTAGACGCAAAGCGGCTTGTCGCCAGACATCGCTGCAATAATAGCATCAGCAAGTCCTATTGGTTGTCCCGTGCGTTCCAAATCTGCATAAATGCGTCCCGCCAACTCAGCATCAGTCAGTTCAAGTGTTAATACCTGTGCCTCAATAAATTTCAACAAAAAACTGCTGAATTTTATCTTCCCGTTGACGCTTATGCCAGCCTTTGACAATCTCTAAGACTGTGATAGGGCAGATGGTATAGTAACCAAAGTTAGCGTGATAGGCAGAAGTCCTTCCTGCAATACGCTGATTAATTCCCTTGAGAATCTCAAAAAAAATATCGGTGTCAATAAGTACTTTGTCCAAAGCGTTGATTTAGTGGGTGTGCTGCCCGATCCTTCATTACTTCTTCTAGCATCTTATCAACTGAGTCAGGATCGTCAGCGAATAATCCTAATAAACGGTCTTTTGGCGGTTCAATCACTGGTAGTTGTTCAATTGCATAAGCAATCAATTGCTACAAGTCACAATGCTGAGACTTTGCTAAAGCGCGTGCTTTCTCAAGGATTTTTTCGTCAATTTGCAGTTCTATATTTTCCACGTCGCCTCCGGTGAAAGCATCTGTGCTAGGGCGATTCTAGCATTTTGGATGTGTGGTTAATGAAGGGGCGATCGCGTTCGCGGAGCGTCTCGTAGAGAAGCTTGCCGCAAGCATCGCTACTCAACTATTTTTGATTGATTCGGAGAATTTTCAGGAACCTGGTTTAAATTCATCAATGTATTTTTCATTTCCATTGCCAACTCTTCAGTGGCTTCTATAATTGCTTTTGTGTATTCGTTTTCTTTCTTGTATACTTGCTCATGCATAAATACTTTAATAACTGAACCCTCAGCAAGAAAAGTAATGGTGGGATGTAAAGTTTCAAAAGCAAAAATTACCTGATCTTGATAACCTTGAACATTTTCACACACCCAAACCGACATTAATTTTACACCCAGTGCTAGTGAAGGTAATAAATTATAAGACTTAGCAGAAACTTGATTATTCTCTTTGATAGCTTCTTCTATTATTACTTTTATTTCATCAGTATCAGCAATAGGTAAAAGAGTTACTACTGTAATTTTATGTTCTGTATCTTCCAAATAAAGATTAACTTCATCTAAACAAAGTTCATCCCCTTCATATTCTACATCCCTAATTGTTGATACACCTATTAGACGTTGCCCGATAGGAAATTCATTGATTGCCATATTTATCACGCTTTTTCCTTGCTTGCTTAAGAATTTTAATAGCAGTTTCGGCGTCTGTATCTCCCGCAGCAGCTAAATTAGCTAACTCACCAACTTTAAGATTTTGATAATCACTACGTAACTGATTAACCTGTGCTTGTCCTCCGCCACGTTCACGAATAGCATTAGCAATTATCTCATCCTTAATATTAACAAGATTACCAAGTTTTTTTAATCCACCGGGAGTGAGTTCCACACCCTCCTGCTCATCATTTGTCATTTATATATATCTTCTCCTCCAGGTTGTTCCACTCCTGAAATCCTGTTTCAGCTAGTTGCATCATTATCATAGTTTCCAGTCTTTCTTCAATTTGTGTCATCAATTTTATGAGTTCTTCAAGTCGTAGTTCAAAAATTAACGCTTTGATTTATTCAATTTTTGGAGTCTTAGCCATGATGAATACTTACCTCTAGTAATTTACACTATCATCTTAAGTCAGCAATACTCCTTAAACTCTCTCTGCGTACTCTGTGCCTCTGCGGTTCAAAACATCATCCCAACCTCTCAACTTGACTTTTCATCAACCTTTGCACGCTCACCAATGCTCGATTCAATTCATAATTCCGCCTTTGGGAATTGTGCAAATATGCTTGCTGTTCTTCTTCAATCATCTGCACATCTTGAACTACCAAACCATCAAGTAGTTTTTGCGCTGCACCAAACAAACTATCTTTGACAAATCTCCGAAACCACACAGGTAATTTGTGCAATCGCCAAAAGGCATTTAATGAGGTGAAATGAATCAAATAAGCTTTGGTCTGCGTCTCATTCACCGGACACAATAAACAATAAATTTTAAAATCTTTTCCTAATGTAGAAACCCAGTGCGGATAAACATAACTCACATCCAATGGTTCCGGATGCAATTTCCGCAAAGCAGGAAAAAATAATTGAGATATTGACCAAATTTTATCTATTTTATAATAACTTTGTGCTGTATAATGGGCATCTACACTGTTGATATCTTCGTCAATATCTTCCAAATTTGCTTCTGCCCAAGCTTGTAAATCTTGATGCAAATGTCCGTGATACATATCCATCAAGTTTTCAATTAAATAAGAATAATGAGCGTTACAATTAATAACTGAAACTGTAGCAATATAATTCAAATGTTCCCACTCTGGTAAACCCAGAGGTTCTACAGATGGTTCTAAATTTCCAGGAAATAGCCAGATAAAACCGTCCTGTTCTTTTACTGGGTAACGACGAATTGTACAATTTGGTAGTTTTTGATTTGCTGCTAAATAAGGAACTGCTGCACATTTACCTGCTGAATTGAAACGCCAACCATGATATGCACATTCCAATTCATTACCAACAACTTGCCCATGACTGAGTTTAACTTGGCGGTGGGGACAACGGTCTTCTAAGGCGTGGACTTGCCCTTGAGTATCGCGGTAAAGTGCGATCGCCTGCTTCCAAAGTATCACACCTACAGGCTTATTTGTAACTTCGCTACTACGTGCAACTACATACCAATGATTTGGGTTAATACCCAACTGACGGACATCATTATTTTGAGTAGTTTCAAAAACAGAGGTCATAAGTTTGCACATCCTTTTTGGCGTTAGACTGTAAATCTGCTACACCCTTTCTAAAATTCCGGTGTAGTCATAGGCATGAAATAAAGTAATATTTTTAACTCTATTTATTGAGAAGCACCTGATTTGGTATGACTGATGACCAGACTATCACTTAAGGAAGCTCAAACTAACCGTGCCAACAAGCTATAAATTATGTGTAGATGAAACAGCAAGTATATTGAGAAAAAAATCTGTATGACAAACTACCAAGAAACCCTAACAAGTGACGAAGCCATCAACGAGTTAATCGCCGAGACAACGGGTCTCAACCATCTAGAAGTGATTGAAAATGTCATCGACAGCTTAGAACAAGATGACAGTGCAATGGTTAGCCACACGTCAGAGGGCGGTTATCTGTGGAAATTTAAGTATGGGAGTGTGGAAGTATTTGTCCAACTCAGTGGAACAAGTGATGAAGACACCATAACGGTTTGGTCTGCGGTGTTAGATTTACCTGCCAAAGATGAACCTAAGTTAATGCGCCATCTTTTGGAGTTAAACTGCTCTAGTACTTTTGAAGCCCGTTTCGGTATTATTGAAAATCGCGTGGTTGTGATATCTACACGCACCTTAGCAGAGTTGTCTCCAGGCGAAGTCTCTCGGTTAATCACCATTGTGGCAACCATCGCTGATAACAACGACGAAGCTTTAGAATCTGAGTTTGGGGCAGCCTAAGAAATTTTAGATTTTGGATTTTGGATTTTAAATTTGGGATTTTCTATTGAATAATTCAAAATCCCAAATTTCATATCAAGTTTCTCCCCCCATCAGCCCCTTTGGGAAATTTAAAACTCAAAATTTGAAAATTCTTTAATGAATTTTGAATTGGAGCGTACCCCTACGGGGAAGCAAGCTACGCTTAGCGTCTGGTAGAGAAGCGACCGCCTCTACTGATTCAATTACACTCACTAGCTGTTCAGGCGTATACGGCTTAGTTATATAGGCATCAGCACCTTGTTTCTTTGCCCACAAGTGCTGAATTGCCTGATTTTTACTACTACAAATCACAATAGGTCTTTTCTGATTAGTCGGATTTGTTTTCAGGACGCGACATAATTCAAATCCACTCATTCCCGGCATTTCAACATCAGTAACAATGGCATCGGGTTTTTCTTCTAAAACTATTTCTAGAGCTTCTTTAGCGCTAGTTGCCTTAATAACGTTATAACCTTTATCTCTCAGATAACAACTAATTAATTCCAATTCTTGCCGAGAATCTTCCACAACTAGAATAGTAGCCACCCAGTTAATACTCAAGCTTCAGTCTCCTGAAAAATATGTTAATCAAATTTAGTTATATCTATTAAAAAAATTAAATAATATGCTTAAATATCACTTTTAATAAATCTCCTTGGCTAAAAGGCTTGGTTAAATAGCCTGAGGCTCCAACTATTTTGGCTTTAGCTCTATCTATTAATCCTGATTTGGCTGACACCATAATCACAGGTGTATTTTTAAAATATGAGTGTTTCCGCAGCAAAGAACAAAGTTCATATCCATCTAAATTAGGCATGGAAATATCCAAGAAAATTATGTCGGGTTTTGTGCGGATAATCTGCATTAAAGCTTTGAAAGAATCACTGACTCCGACAACAGAAAAGGTTTGTTCATCTAAATAACTTTTAATAGTATTTAAGACCGTAGGACTATCATCAATACAGAAGATTTTGTAGACTTTTTTCTCAGCCGGAGGTTGTACAACTTGCTGATTCGTATTATCAGTATTATTGAAAATGTTTGTTCCTGATTTATTGCCGTTGTGCGGTCTGGTAAACTTTTGTGTACTGTTGGTTTGAGGCTGTGGTTGATTTTTTCGCAAAAATTGTGAGGGTTGTACAGGGGAAACTGTTGAGGTCTGGCTATTAGCTCCTACCCTTACGGAAAAATGCTCTCCCTTGCTTTTGGGCGATTGACATCGTTCAACTAGTAAACGAAGATTCAGATGACAAAACTTTGGCATGTCATCCAAAAAGCTTTCAGGAATAAATTCATAACTTCCCTGTTCTAACCTCAAAAATGAATCCAAAACTTCTAGTGCTAATTGCTCTATCAAAATCGCGGCTTGAGAGGGACTGATATATTTTTGATTGACTAACCAGCAAATAGCCAGATAATCTGGATTTGGTATTGCTTGATTTTCAATGCCAGTTTCAAATATCGCTCGCAGTTGTTCGTGAATTCCGCGAGGAAGAGTAGAAATTTGCTGACTTAAGCGTTGTAAATTTCTGTAAAGCGGCTCAAACATTTTCTCTGAGTAGCAGGCATAAATCAATTTACCTTCGTCTACATATATTGACCAAGAACCTGAGGCGCTAAATACTTGCAAACAACCAGTAACGGACTTACCCGTGATTTTTTTCAATAGAGATAAGGGTTGGAGTTTTTGGAAAAATCTGTATCTACTAATCGGAAGTGTCTTCATCGGGATGGCTCTGGAATAAAATTAATATTTGCAGGCGAAATCGGTGAATTTCCTTTTGGGAATTCACAGCGATATTAATTAGAAGCACTGTTGAGATAAATATAGCGGTGACATTTTAGTTAGTACAGAGATTCCACACCCCCCAACTCGTAATTCACCAATCTCTGCTAAGCTATATGCACGAATACAAATCAATCTATGTTAGTGCTATTGCCCAATAGCAAATTGACCCGACTGTTGTCAGGAAATAGTATGTCAAAAATCAGATTGACTTTCTGTATCTTTCGCTAATCTAGCCAATCTAACAGTAACTCAAGTGGGACGCATAGACCATTGGCTCTCGCCCATCAGTCGCAAAAATATCACTGTTATCCGTATTTTTGAGTTTAAAATTACAAGTAATAATTGAGGAAAGAAAAACCTGAGCAACTTGCTGGAGGTAACTTTTATCAGAAGTTTATTCTTGAGGTGAACTTCATTTTTAAAAAGTATAGTTTAAAACTCAGCATTCAATCAGTTCAATATATTACTTAGATTTGTGATTGTAGAACTTTTCTGTATGGGCGACAATAAAGGTCAGGTGCGACCAAAGATGAGTTAGCTGATAATTGACGCCATAATGGTGTGTAGTGAGCAGAGGCGACTGGCTCAGCACAAGGGAATCTCTTCATAACTACTGCAAACGGGTTCTAGTGTTGTGTGGGGATAAATAGTCACTCTGGAAGATTTTGAGTGACACATTCAAGAACTGACAGCGAAATTGTGGAGTTGTGGTACATAGCTGAAAAATAGCGATTTTTAGCTAGATGGTAGATCGCAAGTAATGTACTCACTAAAATTTAGGTTACTATAATTTTTCAAGAAAAATAACAGAAATATATAAACTTCATGAGAAATAAGTAAAGGAAATATGAAAACTAATTAATAGGATTTTCCAGAGAATTGTTATAAATATTTATTTTTTTGAATATCCGGACATACTGAAAATCTATAGTAAAAGTTAGTTTATATGTAAAAATACAAAATTAGTGATTTTGTATTATTTAATTCAATTTATCAAATACCTAATGACTAAAAAATCACATGTTTAAAATATCACAAATATACAGTGGATTTCAAGAAGCTTGAAGTAAAGTAACTCAATATAAAATCTAGGTATTAAGCGCCATATCTGGAACAGTAATTATTAAAAAATTATATTTTGATACACGCCTGTGAGGAAGAATCAAAGGCTTTGTTAGCTTGTTTTGTGATGTCAATATATGTAGCTAAAATGTCTGCTTAGCAAGACTTATCAGAAACTTTTTGCTTTAGCGATCGCAATTACTGATTTGGGCACAATAAATTCAGAATTCACCAAAAAGCAGTATGAGCGACACTCTTATTATTGTCAATATTCCCGGATATCGCATAACTGAAGAACTCTACAATGGTTCTAGAACCGTAGTTTATCGAGGGGATCGAGAAAGTGACTTTTTACCAGTAGTAATTAAACTACTGAAAAATCCTTATCCCACCTTCAATGAACTCTTGTCCTTTCGCAATCAGTACACCATAACTAAAAATCTCAATTCACCTCTGATTGTCCAAACGTACAGTCTGGAATCCTATCAGAATGGTTATGCGCTGGTGATGGAAGATTTTGGGGGGATTTCTCTGGTGGAATGGGGAGTGCGGGAAAGCGGGCAATCTTTACAGGAGTTTTTGCAAATAGCGATCGCACTATGCAATACCTTAGATATTCTCTATCGAGAACGCATCATTCACAAAGACATCAAACCTAGCAACATTTTAATTAATCCTGAAACAAAACAAGTTAAATTAATTGACTTTAGTATTGCATCTTTACTACCAAGAGAAACTCAAACACTCATTAATCCTAATGTCTTGGAAGGAACACTAGCTTATATATCCCCAGAACAAACAGGCAGAATGAATCGCTTGATTGACTATCGCACAGATTTTTATTCTTTGGGTGTAACTTTCTATGAATTACTGACAGGAAAATTGCCATTTTCAACAACCGAACCAATTGAATTAGTGCATTGTCATATTGCAAAAAACGCACCTTTTGTAGATGAAATTAACTCACAAATTCCATCTGTATTATCAAAAATTATCAGCAAATTGATGGCGAAAAATGCTGAAGACCGCTATCAAAGCGCATTAGGACTAAAATTTGATTTAGAGATTTGTTTACATCAGCTACAAAAAACTGGTAATATTAAAAGTTTTGAAATTGCACAGAGGGATGTGTGCGATCGCTTCCTCATCCCCGACAAATTATATGGACGAGAAACCGAAGTACAAACTTTACTCCAAGCATTTGAGCGAGTCAGCTTAGGTAAAACAGAAATGATACTGGTAGCGGGTTTCTCTGGAATTGGCAAAACAGCCGTTGTCAACGAAGTGCATAAACCAATTGTGCGGCAACGCGGTTATTTTATCAAAGGTAAATTTGACCAATTTGGACGGAATATTCCCTTCTCTGCTTTTGTACAAGCATTCCGAGATTTAATGGGACAATTACTAACCGAAAGTGATGTCGAATTAGAACAATGGAAAAATAAAATTTTAGAGGCTGTTGGTGAAAATGGACAGGTAATTGTTGAAGTCATCCCCGAACTATCAAGAATTATTGGTGAACAACCGCCAGCATTAGAATTATCAGGAACGGCGGCACAAAATAGATTTAATTTATTATTTCAAAGATTTACTCAAGTCTTTACCAGTGCTGAACATCCTTTAGTGATGTTTTTAGATGATTTGCAATGGGCAGATTCAGCATCATTAAAGTTAATCCAGTTATTAATGGTTGATACAGGTCATCTTCTCATCATTGGTGCCTACCGTGATAATGAAGTCAGCCCAGGACATCCATTGATGATGACTTTGAGTGAAATTGAAAAAACATCAGCAAAGATTCATACGATTACTTTAGCAGCTTTGAATCAATTCCAAATTAATAAGTTAGTTGCTGACACTCTCAAATGCACAGAAAATATCGCACTTCCTATTTCACAACCGATCTATCAAAAAACTCAAGGTAATCCGTTTTTTGCCACCCAGTTTCTCAAAGCACTACATCAAGATGGATTAATTAAATTTAACTTTGAATCAAACTGTTGGGAATGTGATATTACACAAGTAACTCAGCAAGCAGTTACAGATGATGTCGTAGCTTTTATGGCATTGCAATTGCGTAGATTGCCAGCATCAACTCAAGATATATTGCAATTAGCTGCTTGTATTGGCAATCAGTTTGATGTTGGAACTTTGGCTATTGTTTCAGAACAATCAGAAGTAGAAACAGCAGCCTGTTTATGGAAAGCTTTACAAGAAGGATTGATTTTACCAATTAGTGATGTTTATAAGTTTTATCAGGGAGACAATAATCAACAATTAGCATTGTCAAATATTAATAAACAATTAGCTAAATATAAATTTTTACACGATCGCGTCCAACAAGCTGCCTATTCCCTGATTCCCGATGACCAAAAACAGACGACTCACTATCAAATCGGACGACTGCTACTGCAACAAATTCCAACAGCAGCCAGAGAAGACAGGATTTTTGAATTGGTCAATCAGTTAAATCACGGTACTGCTTTAATTACCGAACAAACTGAGCGAGAAAAATTAGCTCAACTTAATCTAATTGCGTGTCGCAAAGCCAAAAGTTCAACCGCCTATCAAGCTGCGGGTGAATATGCCGCAGTAGGATTGTCTTTGTTAGGTGAAAAAGCTTGGCAACAACAATATGAAATGAGTCTCGCTTTACATGAATTAGCTGCGGAAATTGCTTCTTTGTGCGGCAACTTTGAGGTGATGGAACAGTTGATTGATACTGTTATCCAACAGTCACACTCTTTGCTAGAAAAGGTAAATGTCTACTGTATTAGAATTCAATCTTATGTCTTTCAAAATAAACCTGTAGAAGGTATTGATATCGGAGAGAAACTCCTGCAACAGTTTGGCGTAGCTTTTCCGGAAACACCGACACCAGTAGATATTCAACAGTCAATTCAAGAGATTAATCAACTAATTGGAGATAGAGAAATTGCAGATTTATTTGATTTACCTGTGATGGCAGATCGGGAAGTCCTCGCAATTATTCAGATTGCCAATAGTATTATCCCACCAGCGTACAACTGCGGTTCTATCTTGTGCCCATTACTAATTTTGTTGTCAGTCAAACTATCCATTCAGTATGGAAATACAATAGTTTCTGCATTTAGTTACGCTAACTATGGCATCATTCTCTGCAATCTTTTACAAGATGTGGATGCAGCTACAAAGTTTGGTCAATTGTCGCTACAAATCATCTCCAAATTTGACGCTAAAGCTATTAAACCGGAAGTACTTTTAGTGCTGGGAGGTTTTATTCTCCACCGCAAATCTCACATCAAAGAAATCCTACCACTGTTGCAAGAATGTTACGTCACAGGTCTAGAAGTTGGTAGCACAAAGTTTGCTGGATATCATGCCCGTACCTTTTGTAACGCTTCTTTTTGGTGTAATCAGCCTCTTGCTATTTTGGAACAGAATGCTCGTGGTTACTACAATGGATTGATGCAACTAAACCAAGTAGCACTAGCCAATCATTGTCGGCTTTCTTGGCAGTCTGCATTAAATTTACAAGGTTTTGGCGAGCATCCCTGTATTTTGTCTGGGGAAGCCGTACAAGAGGCGGAAATTCTGCCTGAGCTAATTTCTGATAATGATTTGAGTGAGTTGTGTGTGTTTTATTCATATAAACTAATGCTCTGTTTCTTGTTTGGAGAAATTGAGCAAGCTCAAAACCATGCTGTTGAGTGCAGTCGCTACTTAATAGCTGCTAAGGGGCTAGTATACGAACCTACGTTTTATTTCTATGATTCTTTGACTGCTCTAGCAGCTTTGAATTTGCCATTGGAAGCAGCATCAGAAGTATTTCAAAAAGTAGAGCAAAACCAAACTCAGCTACAACAACATTGGGCGTACTATGCTCCCATGAATTATCAACATAAGGTTGATTTGGTAGCAGCAGAAAAATGTCGAGTATTAGGACAAAAAGCCGAAGCCATTGAGTTTTACGACAAGGCAATTTCTCTAGCTAAAGCCAACGAATATATCCAAGAAGAAGCTTTAGCTAACGAACTGGCCGCTAAATTTTACCTGCAATGGGGCAAAGAACGCATAGCTGGGGAATATATGACCGAAGCTTACTATGGCTATGCTCGTTGGGGAGCAAAAGCCAAAGTCGCCGACTTAGAAAGACGCTATCCCCAACTGCTTGCCCCCATTTTACAGCAAAACCGTTCTTCCCTCTCCAGTAACGAAACCATCTTCGCCTTGGGGAGTGTCACATCTACCATTTCTGCAACATCCAGCAGCAGTGTCTCCCATTCCCTTGATTTAGCTGCCATTCTCAAAGCCTCTCAAAGTATTTCTAGCGAAATCGAACTCAAAAAACTACTTTCATCGTTGTTGCATATCGTCATCGAAAATGCGGGGGCTGATAAATGCGTGTTAATGCTATTTCGATGTGATGCTCCAAAGGAGGCTAAACATAATCGCCTGTTGATTAAAGGCTTGATTACTGTGGGTACAGAGCCAGTTGTATTGCAGGGTATTCCCATTGAAGACAGTCAGGAAATTCCCCACAAGCTGATTTACAAAGTCAAGCATGAAAGGCAGACTGCTGTGCTCGTTGATGCTAGTGCAGATCCAATTTTAGCCAACGATCCCTATATCATCCGTCAGCAGCCCAAGAGTATTTTGTGTAGCCCGATTTTGCATCAAGGTAAGTTGCTCGGAGTATTCTACCTAGAAAATAGTTTAGTGGCAGGGGCGTTCACAAGCGATCGCGTCGAACTTCTCAACTTACTTTGCGCTCAAGCCGCTATCTCACTTGAAAATTCCCGACTTTATGAACGTTCTCAGGACTATGCCCAACAGCTAGAACAGGCATTACATAACCTGCAACAAGCACAATTACAAATAATCCAAAGTGAGAAAATGTCTGCTTTGGGTAACTTAGTTACTGGTGTCGCTCACGAAATGAATAATCCTTTAGGTTTTATTGCTGCCAGTATTAAACAAGCTAAACCGACGTTTACTGATATTATTGAACACTTAAAACTCTATCAAGAAACTTTACCCGTTCAGAGTGAAGAAATCCTCGATCATGCCGAAGAAATTGACTTGGAATATAGCTTAGAAGACTTGCCCAAAATCCTTGATTCCATGTCTATGGCCTGCGACAGATTAAAAAACATCAGCACTAGTTTACGTACTTTCTCTCGTGCCGATCGCGATTACAAAGTGCCGTTTAAAATTCACGAAGGTATTGATAGCACGATTTTAATTTTGAAACATCGTCTCAAGGCTAACGAACAACGCCCCGCGATTGAAGTTATCACTAACTACGGTAATTTACCTGAAGTTAAATGCTTCCCTGGGCAATTAAATCAGGTATTTATGAATATTTTGGCAAATGCTATTGATGCCTTGGATGAATCGAACACTGGACGGAATTTTGAAGAAATTCAAGCCAATCCTAACTGCATTAAAATTACAACTTCAGTGGAAAATAACCTAGCTAAAATTGCCATTGCTGATAATGGTAAGGGGATGAGCGAAGAGGTTAAACAAAGGATTTTTGACCATTTATTTACTACAAAAGCTGTGGGAAAAGGAACGGGTTTAGGGCTGGCGATCGCTCGACAAATTGTTGAAGAAACCCACGGCGGAAAATTGTATTGCAACTCTGTTTTGGGCGAAGGAACAGAATTTATTATTGAAATTCCAGTGTAATTCTTTGCTTGAGTTTTTACTCAGAAATTTGCCATATAGCAAAAAGACGCAAAGGGTGTTTTTGCGTCTTTAATGTAAAATTTAAAAGTGGACATTCTCGGTGTTATATTTCACCATTTACGCAACTTTATCGCGCCAGTACCAGCTTAAAAGGAGGCTACCTGCCATCACCTTAATTACTTCCAGTAGCCAATAACTACCGTGTAATAAATTCATTGTTGATGGAATAGCAGCAGCAGCTTCAAATAGGTTAAGTTGAATTCCGATCGCACACATTTGCGGAGTCAAGAAATATGTGTCAAGCATAGCTACACTCAGCAGTAGCACAGATATAAAAATACTGCTAATACCCCTTTGAAATTGCGTTTTACTTAAAACCAGCGCTCCAGTTAGTACTACAGCAGCAGATAATAATTCCATGCGATTAAAGTTCCAAAAAATCGCATAGCCCGCTGTAGTAAAACCACCTTGGTTCATCATCCCAGAGAGATAAAGGCTAGGCATAATTACCCAGTCCAAAACTAGACTTGCGCTGAGCCAAAAGCCCAAAGTCAATACGATCGCGGTTTGCCAAATTGGCGTTTTGAATGCAACCTTAGAAATAGCAGTCATATAATAATTGCCTGTGTTGTATTCTTAGTTTCTAACTTCAACAGTTACTTTGACAACAAATATCAATTAACCTTTACATTGATTGCCAATCATAGAGGGCGATCGCTCTTAATTATTCGCTCAATCCCAAGTTATTTTAAAGATATTTAAGAAATATTAAAAAATTTTAAAAACTAATTTAAATAGCTCTTAGCTGTTAGAAACACTCAATTTTAGTGTAGGAATCCGACAAGTAAGGGCGTACAGTTGTACGCCCCTAGTTATTTTTCCTGAAATGTCCAAACTCCTTCATCCCAATCTGACTCTGTTGGGGGTGCTTGTAACCAATGCTGACAACGCAACAGATGTAACATAGCAGCTTTGTCTTGGTTGTCTGCTGCTAAAACTAGGGCAAATTCAGCTCTAGCACGATTAAAATCGCGTTTGAGGTAATATTGCCGTCCTTTATGATAATGCTCAATCACTTGTAGTTTTTCGCTACTAATGGGATCGGAACGCAAACCCACCAATTCATATATTGATACTGGTTCATTTCTGCCTTTGACGCGAATGTAGTCTAGTTCTCTCGCCCAAATATTTTCTTGGCATGGTTTAAAAGTATTATGGCTAATAATAATATCGCAACCATACTGTTTACTAACACTTTCTAGTCGAGAGCCGAGATTCACGCCATCGCCAATGGCTGTAAATTCCATTCGCTTACTAGAGCCGATATTTCCACTAATTACTGTATCAGAATTAATACCAATGCCAATGTTGATTCTGGGCTTATTAACTGCATGGCGACGCTGATTAAAATCATGCAAGCGTTGGCGCATTTCTAAAGATGTTTGGACTGCCATCCAAGCGTGTTCTTCTAAAGGTAAAGGAGAACCAAAAACAGCCATGATAGCATCGCCGATATATTTATCAAGGGTGCCTTTATGTTTAAAAACTGCCTCCACCATTGATTCAAAATATTCATTGAGCATACTTACCACTTCTTCTGCTTCTAGGTTTTCCGTCAAA
Organism: Nostoc paludosum FACHB-159; assembly: GCF_014698835.1. Taxonomy (GTDB): domain Bacteria; phylum Cyanobacteriota; class Cyanobacteriia; order Cyanobacteriales; family Nostocaceae; genus Nostoc; species Nostoc paludosum. Next base: position 63,756 of record NZ_JACJTU010000008.1, read on the forward strand.
GTGGTGTAGCCGCGAATATCCGAAAATAAAATTGAAACTTCTTTGCGATCGCCTCCTAGTTTAGCATCATCCAACTTCAGCAATTCTTCTGCCAATTCTTGGGTCATGTAGCGGTACATTGTACTTTTGAGCCGCTTTTCATCACTGATATCTTCCATCACCACCAGCGCCCCGCGGACTTGCTCGTGGTCGGTGGCATCAGCAATTGTATTAATTGATAAATTAATACTATGCTGTTCTGTACCGCTACTTAAAAGAGTGCGATCGGGGTAATATTGTTGGCGACGTTTGGAGTCAGTTCCATGTAAAGCATCCTGACACCACTTACTAAAGTCGCTTTCTTTAATGGCGATGACATCATTAACTGATTTACCTTCTAAACGGTCGTCTGCTTCCAGCCCCAGCAAACGTTTAGCACTTTCATTGGCGGCAATAATTAACCCAGATTTATCAGTAGAAACTACTCCATTGGAAAGACTCCGAAGAATGTCTCGTTGCATTTGTTCTTGTTGTTTGACTGTGGCAAACAACTGGGCATTATGTAGGGCTACCCCCGCTTGAATATTAAAAGCTTCCATAAACTCTTCATCATTGCGGTCAAAACTAGCTTGGAAGCATTCGGGAGCCTTCGGCCAAGAAGCAGGATCGTAAGCGGGAAAATCCCCAGATTTCTTTTTATTCACTAATTGGGTAACACCGATTAATTCTTGGTCGGCGTTAAATACTGGCATACAAAGTAAACTACAAGTCCGATAGCCATTTTGCTGGTCGAGTTGTTTGGCTGTTTCCGAGTCGGGATCGTCGTATAAATCAAAGGCAATATTTAGCTTTTTACCGGATGCGGCTACTATCCCAGCAAAGCCTTTACCGATGGGGACACGTAACTCCTTCGTGGAACCATCATCTTGGGTGATTTTCGTCCATAATTCATGACGATCGCGGTCTATTAACCACAGTGTACTGCGATCGGCATTCATTAATTCCTTGGCTTCATCCATTACCCGCTTGAGGGTGTCTTCTAAATCGAGACTGCTTTGAGAAAGGGACTTGATTGCTTTCATCAACGCCGCCACGGCTCTTTGTTTTTGGGTAGCTACATAAAAAGAGCGCGATGATTCTAAAATCAGTCGAATTGAAGGAGCAAATTCTTGAAATAACTGTTCGTCAGCACAGATAAAACCGTTGGTATCAATGCGCTCTGCAAGTGGAGCATTGGGATTACTCCCTGATTTTAATTTATTCAGTAATTGTACTACTGCGACTAATTGCCCTTGTTCGTTTAATAACGGCAAAGCCAGCATTGTGTAAGTGCGATAGCCAGTTCTTTTTTCCTGTGCTTGGGCAAAATGCGATCGCGGATCGTCATAAAAATCAAAAGGAATATTAATAACTTGCTTAAAAGTAGCGACCTCACCACCGATACCTTTATTGGCGGGGATGCGAATTTCTAAAGAGCGATCGCCCTCTGCCTCAGCCACAATTGACCAGAGTTCTTGTTTTTCTTCATCCAATAAAAATATCGTTGTCCGGTCTGCCCCTAGTAATTCCCCGGTTTTTAAGGTAATCGAATGCAACATTTCTTGCAAGATTTTTTCAAACCCCTGAGAATCCAGCATCGATAGGGTTTGATGCACAATCTGTAATTTTTGCTCGACATCCTTAACAACCTGTTTAAAAGTATCTTGAGTCAAGGGAGCAAGAAACGTAGAAAAAGTTCCTTGTCTTGTGGCAAGAGCACCCACAGGAGCAGAATTTGTTTGTAATTCGCCGTTTTCTTCGTTTTGAACCCCAATAATTACATCGGTGGTCTCCCCACAAGTTCCTTGATACACTGACATAATTAGTTTTAGATATAACAGGATGAGATGTTAGATTTCACAATGCGATTAAATTTATGTAAGAGGTGCTAAAAGCAACATTTCATATTATCCATAGTTTAATCGCTTGTTCTGCCAGCGTCATCCTATAGGAATTGGGCATGGGGCATGGGATAAGAGGAGGCAGGATAGCGCAGCGTTAGCGAGTCCGCGAGCGTCGGCAGGAGGCAGGAGGCAGAAGTTCTTTAATGCGTGAATTTTGTTAGCGCAGCGTTAGCGAGTCCGCGAGCGTCATTTTGAATTGATTTGTCTCCCCTACTCCCCATTGTCTCCACTGGGAGGATGAGCATTTTCAATATGCTCAATCAAGCTTTCAGCCATTTCAACGGCGACAATAATCAACTGTTGTTCGATTTTTCCGTAGCCTCCTTCGTCGCTGATTTGGGCATAAATGTGGGGATTGGATAACATTGCAGCGAGGAGTTGCGATGCAGTTTGTTTCAATTCATAGACTTGTAGGTTCACACGTCTATTGCCTCCAGTCTAACGGTAGTTCAATTAGAGTCTGCTCAGATTTGCCAGCACGAACTCCTGGCTTATCAGTAATCTTGACTGTGGTTGCTTGGAGTCCTTCTTCACCTTCTTCTACGGAAAAATAGACACCAGTACCAATTTCTAGGCGTTGAAAGTCGTCATGTAGCACGCTATTGCAATGGAAGTAGATTTCCTGACCATCCAAGGTTTTAAGAAAGCCATAACCGCGATCGCGAAATAACTTGGTGACAAATGCCGTTGTATCCTGTGCCACTTCACGGTTTTGAGTTTTATGGCTCTCTTGTTGGCGCTGGGTGAGTTTGACGAGTTGCCCACAAGCAGCATCAAAGGCATCTCTAATTACCACATTTAGTGGCTGATACTGCTTACCGTTGCCGGGATTACTTTCTGCTACTAATTCGTGACCGGGAGGTACGGTAATATCAATTCTGACTCTATAAGGAGAACCACTGCGGGGGCGATCGTGTATCTTTTCAATTGCGATATGGCAACTATTTATGTAATTGCAAATATGCTCTAGCTTGGCAATTTTTTGATTAATTAAAGCAGCGATCGCATCAGTTTTCTCTAGATTGCGATAGGTAATTTCTGGTGTAATTTTCATTGGAAGGCTGGGAATGAGGGAATGGGGAAATGGGGAAGAATAATAACTGCTAACTCAACACTCAACAGTCAACAATCAATACTCCCCTCACCCAGCAAACAATGGTTGACCATTATTTGCTGCTTTTATGAGTAATTCTCGGACTTCTTGGTCTGTAGTTTGCGGAAAGTTTTCGTACCAAAGACCAACGCTGTAGAATGGGCTGGGTTTGGAGACACAAGCGATTTGGTCTACTTCAGGTTCTAACTGTTCACAAGTTTCAGGTGCAGCTACGGGCACAGCAATTACAATCGCAGCCGGTTGTTGTTTTCGCACAGCCACAACAGCAGCCCACATAGTTGCACCTGTGGCTAAACCATCATCTACCAAGATGACAGTGCGTCCGCGTAAGTCTGGAAAAGGGCGATTGCCTCGATAAAGCTGTTCCCGGCGCTCTAACTCTCGTTCTTCTTGCACTGCCACCCTAGCAATTACTTCATCGGAGATATTCACCACGTTGATAATATGTTTATTGAGTATCCGCACACCACCAGGAGCGATCGCTCCCATTGCTAATTCTTCTTGGTCGGGTACACCCAATTTACGTACCACCAAAATATCTAAGGGAGCATTTAAGGCTTTAGCAACCTCAAAGGCCACGGGTACACCACCCCTTGGTAAGCCTAAAACCACAACATCTGAGCGATTAGCATAGGCAGCTAACTCCTTAGCTAAAAGTTGACCTGCAAACCTCCTGTCTTTGAATAGCATGGTGTAACACTCCTAATTAAATTACAAAATTTTTAAGTATTTATCCGCATTCGTCCTTCACTGCCCGCCTCAAACAACGGATCGAATTCTGATGGCAGTTGAGAGCGAATATCATTGATTTCCCCTCTGCTAATCGCTTGACTCAATACCTCAATGACTACACGGGCATGATAAACAGCGTCTGGAAGCTCTACACTTTCTCTTTGACTGACTCGCTCAAAAAATTCATCAATAGAGAAGCGTTCTCCAGTACCTGCATATTCATGTCGCATATATTCTGCAATGCCTCTTGGCAGTTGGGCAGCGGCATTAAAAGGCTCATCTCCAGCTAACCGTTCTGCTAGCGTCTCCAAAGTTGCGCGGGTTGCCAGTTCTGCATCACCACGCGAACTGAGATGGGCGCGATTTTGCACCTGTCCAATAAACTCATCGTGTTGCATTTTCCCTCCAGATCGCGCATGACTTGTTATGGTCTGACGTTCTGAACCGATCTTAGAAAGCTAAAAATGCCATGTCCTCTGACTAACGGGGCGACATCTTCAATCTATAGTTCTATCAAATGGATGACTCACACCACATTTGTCAAAAATCTTGGTAACTAATGAATCGGCTGTAAGGGCAGCTATGCGCCTTTCGCTATGTATAGCCCGCATTTCTCACAAGTTTGAAATGCAGAGGGGCACAGGGGCAGAGGGGAAAGAACAAGGCACATTGAACTCTCCCCTGCTTAAGGTTTTGAGAGATGTGGTGAGAAATCCGGGATAGGTATGAGGTATTCGATGAAATATTATCAACCAGATGGAGGAAGATTTTTTTATTTCAATAAGCTAAAAATTACAGATTAAAGGGCACAGCTAGCTATGCCCCCCGAAATTACAATAAATTTCTCCCAGTTGCCAATATTTGTTATTAGACTTATGCTGAGTATATATTTTAACTCAATTGTAAACAAAAGTTACTTAATTAATGCCAAATCCGAAAATCTATAGAGGAAAGAGTAATCATAACAAGTGCTAATTTTAGGCTTTTCGGCTTTTGTTTAATCAAATGTTGATGTTGTCTTCACATTAATCGGGAATTATAAATTTGCGACGGTTCAGAATATTCTGATTATTTTAAGCAAGTATGAAATTATGTTAAAATTCACGCAATAAATGTCATTGAAATTATCCTTTAACACTTTTGACTAAAAATCAATAGGGTAGAATAACTGAATAACGATCCGCTATTTTTAATCTCAAAGCAGGATTTTATAAATGATCGGCTTAACTAATTCAGAAAACGCTACAGTTAGCAGCACAGCAACCACTAAGAGGCTCGCAAGAGCAATGATGGTTTCTGCTGGAGAGTTTTCACTGATTTTAGCGTGTTGTAACAGCGTTGAAAGACAGCAGCAAGTCCTGAATTGGTTAACAGAATTTTCATCAGCCGACATCCCAGAAATCCTACTTACACCTGCGGCTGATACGTTGTACACGCCCATTGCCAATACAATTGGTGCTACTCAACCCGAAGCTTTGATGGTACGGGGCTTAGAATCTGTAGAGGCAATTAATCAACTAATCATCAGTACCAACATCATGCGAGATGAGTTTCGCAAACAGTTTAAGTTTCCCTTGGTGTTGTGGGTTAATGACGAAATTCTGTGCAAGCTAGTCTGGTTAGCACCCGATTTTAAAGATTGGGCATCTACTACCATTAGATTTGATGTACCTAATAATCAGTTAGTTGAAGTTGAACAACAAGCCATTAGCGCCTAAACTTTTTGAGAAAAATAGGGAGTAGGGAGTAGCTAGAGACGCGATTAATAGCTTCTGTAGGGAGTGGAGGTTGGTGTGCTGACTATATGTTGCTCTCAAGAAATAGAAATTATTCTTTACATTAAGTAAGGCGATCGCATTGCAGTAAAATCAAGTAGCGTTTGAGTTAACGCAGGGTACAGCAACATCTGGCGCAGAAATTGGTATCACTCAGGAAAAGTTTTAGCTGCATCCAGTATGTTGTCAGATAATAAAGTTGAGGTTCTTTGATTTTGCTTGAGTCTACTTCAGGAACAAAGAATCATTACATTAGCGTCTGTCTTTATATCTGCTTCAAAAGACAAACATTAAGTTAATCCCAACTAATGAAGTTCTGGGATTATATAGTTTCTTGTCCTGAGTCGCTCGATATTATTTATTAGTCTTATAACTATTGACTAATGGCAGTATATTAGTATGAAGATCATGGTGAAAGCTTATTTTAGCACAAATAAAGCACGAATTTTTACTGCTTTGGTTTTGACTGGTATTTTATCTGTTACCAGCGGTTTAACACTCATCAAAGATGCCACAGCGGCTTCTGCAAATTTCTCACTAGAAACGAGCAGTGATGTTTCTAAAGACAATATTAAATCAAATCGCTTGCCGCGTCCAGTAGCTAACGCTGTGCTGCAAGATTTAGCCCAAAGAGAAGGAATTTCCACTAGAGAACTCAAAATTACTAACTATAATCAACATACTTGGAGTAATGGTTGTTTGGAATTACCTCAACCGGATGAAGCCTGCACAGAAGCTTTAGTTTCTGGTTGGCGGGTTGTGGTCTCTAATGGCAAACAAAATTGGATTTATCATACTAATAACAACGGGCGATTACTACGTTTAGCCTCAACAAATAATCCTTCAGACAAATTACCCACATCTGTAAAAAATGCTGTTTTACAAACTGCATCTAGACGTTTGCAACAACCAATTTCCCAGCTAAGGATTGTTGAGTCTCAACAGCAAACTTGGAGAAATGGCTGTTTAGAATTAGCGAGTGCTGATGAATTCTGTACCCAAGCCTTGGTACCAGGTTGGCGGGTAGTTGTTGGTGGACGGGAAAAAACCTTGGTTTATCATACCAATCAAACAGGTTTGGTAGTTAGGCTGAATGAAAAGGCTAACCAAAATGCACTAACACCTGTGAAAATTCCAGCTAGCGAGTTACCACCACCCTTGGATCGAGATGTAGTATTTCGACAAATTTCCAGTGGGGGATTTGCTGGTAGAACCTACGAGACTGTTTTACTCAAAAATGGGCAATTGATTCGCGTGCGGATTGGTGATGAGAATGATTCTGAGCGTAGTGTTCGCCGTGTTTCTGTACAACAGGTGCGAAAATTTTTGCGATCGCTAGAGCGCTATAAATTTACTCAATACCGCAATCTCAGTTACCCAGCACCCAGCGGTGCTGCTGACTATATCACCTACACTCTCACCAGCCAAAAAAATACAGTTCAGTACAACGATATTTCTCAAAATAATCTGCCAAGCAATTTACAAGTAGTAGTTAAAGCTTGGAATCAGATTACAGCTAGCGCTCAATAGTGATTGGGGACTGGGGATTGGGTACTGGAAATCGGGATTGATAATTGGGCATTCATAAAACTTTTCCTAGTCCCCAGTCCCTAGTCCCCAGTCCCCAGTCCCTTTTACAGCATACAATCGAAACGATAATTTTATCGTACCTGTGGTAGATGATGAAAAGCTTTGTAAAGTGGTGTGTTGGGTTTTGGAATATTCGTAAAGGCAGAAAGTCGGGGTTATTTCTCCTCATGGCTACCTTAAGTGTGGTAGCTACGGTGATGTTATCGTTTCCCTTAACCGCTCAAACTATTCCTCAGAAATTACCGACCCATGAGTTAAGGGGAGTGTGGTTAACGAATATTGATAGTGATGTGTTATTTGAGCGCGATCGCCTTAAAGGATCTTTACAACGCCTTGATGAACTTAATTTTAACACCGTATACCCAGCGGTTTGGAATTGGGGTTATACGCTGTATCCTAGCAAAGTTGCAGCCAAAGTAATTGGGCGAGCGATCGATCCCACACCCGGACTGCAAGGGCGAGATATCCTCAAAGAAATTGTGGATGTGGGACACCAAAAAGGGTTAACAGTTATTCCCTGGTTTGAATTTGGCTTTATGGCACCAGCGGATTCCTTACTGGCTAAGAATCGCCCCCAATGGCTCACCAGTCGCAGCGATGGGACACGCATTGTTAAAGAAGGTACACATAATCGAGTTTGGCTCAATCCTTTTCGTCCAGAAGTGCAACAATTCATCCAAGATTTAATCGTTGAAATTGTTAGAAATTACGATATCGATGGCATCCAATTTGACGACCATTTTGGCTTACCTTCAGAATTAGGATACGATGCTTATACCGTGGCACTTTATAAAAAAGAACACCGCGGTCAAGCTCCTTCTAAAAATTTTAAAGATCCAGAATGGGTACGTTGGAGAGCTAACAAAATCACCGACTTTATGAAGCGGGTATTTACAACCATCAAAGCTACTAAAAAAGATTGTATTGTTTCTGTTGCACCCAATCCTCAGCGTTTTTCTTACGAATATTTTTTAGCAGACTGGCAGAAATGGGAACGGATGGGAATTGTGGAAGATTTGGTTTTGCAAATTTATCGGGATGATTTGAATGTTTTTGTGAGCGAATTAGAGTATCCAGAAGTGAAAGCTGCAAAGAGTCATATTCCTGTGAGTGTTGGCATTTTGGCTGGATTAAAAAATAGATCTATATCCATGCAACAAATTCAGACACAAGTGCAAAAAGTACGCGATCGCAACTTTGCTGGAGTCTCTTTCTTTTTCTATGAAACTCTCTGGAACATGGGCAAAGAAAAGCCCCTAGATCGTCAAACTACTTTCCAGAAAATTTTCCCCACACCCACAACTTACCCGAATTTACTTGCCGGTTGGAAACCATAAAGTTAATTTTTCTAAGAATCTGTCGCTGAACGCATCGCTTACCCCTCTTCTGTCACTTTCCGAAAATATTTGCCATTTCTGAATTCTAGAGCTTTTGTATAGCAAGCGATAGCGCGATTATTTTCTAACAACAAATACAAGACCTATTTTTTTCTAATAGTATAGCTTGTATTGATTGCCTCATGAGGCTTCTAGCGATCGCCCTCCCGGAGATTGACAGAAGAGGGGTAATTTAGGTGAGGTTCATCGAGAATCACTTAAGAATTCCTCATGTGTTTTTAACTAGCTTGCTGTCCAAACCGCCTTTGTAATTCAGCCTCTGCTTCTTCAATTGTCATCGGCAATTGATTTGGAGATTGGGTACGTCTCCTATCTATGTAGATATGAAATGCTTCATCATCATTGCGATATTCCAAAATATAAGCTTTTAGCTGCTCTAAAGGCATTTGTTGAAAGTTAGGTTTTGTCATAACCAAAAAATTTCTCCAGTAGGTGTTACCTCAGCTTCTATTGAATTATTAGCCAAGATATAAATATTTCTGGTGCGCTCGTCTAATCTCACAAGGTCTATTTGTTTATAAACCCTCGTAAGTTGAGCGCACACACGAATTGCGGATATTGCTTGTTTGGGTCTAGGCTCCATAAGCACTATCCTATGCCCAAACGCCCAGCCAAACCAGGAGTCAGGGGTAATAGGGTGGTAATCATCAAGAATAAAGCCAAAAGCCCTAAAGCGGCTCTAGCATCGTCGGGTTCAGTAATTTCATTCAAGCTGGGGCGTTCTAAATCTCGTTGCAAGAAGAAAATCACAAACGCCCAGTACATGGCAAGAACATTACCAAGAGACACTAGCACCAGTAAAATTAAAGTTGCTACAGTTGCTCGTCCTGCGGTTTTGCGCCCATAAATCGCCTGGACAATACGACCACCATCTAATTGTCCTGCGGGCATTAAGTTCAAAGCGGTAATTACTAACCCCAACCAACCAATCACCACTAAGGGATGAACGCTTACCAAAGACGACTGCAAGGCGGAACCAAGGACAACTCGCGCCAAGCTTCCCACCAAAATTGACCCTTGGAAAAACTGATTTGGCAATTGAAATAAGCTACCAGGGTGGGAAAGCAGCAAGCCAGTAATCAACATTCCCAAAGAAACGATACCACCTGCGGCTGGCCCTGCCAAGGCGATATCAAATAATACTTTGCGGTTCGGCAATAGAGACTCAAAGCGGGTAATTGCACCAAAGGAACCAATTTGCACAGCAGGTAGAAAAAACGGCCAGCTAAGGCGGATTTGGTGACGCTGAGCAAGTAACCAATGACCGATTTCATGAGCTACTAAAATCGCAAATATGCCGGCAGCTATGGGCAAAGCTTCTGTGAACCTTCCGGGACTAGTAAAGAAATCAAAATTCAGCAGTAATCCCGCAGCTTCTAAATTTGTGGCTATGGTCGCTACCAAGAGAATACCTGCAAAAGCTTTTTGCGATAACTGCATTGGTCGGGGATCGTTGCGACTAGGCAGGACAATTACAACTGGTCTGCCATCTGTATTTTCGACTAAAAACAAGCGATAGCGATCGCCAAGCCGTTCTTGCAAACTTGCACTCAAACGGTTGTGAATTTCTTCTGGTTCTCCCCGCAAATTGCCTTTAAAAATCGCGCCATCTTGGTAGGGGATGGTTTCTGTGGCGAAAAATGTATCAATACCGAAAATACCTTTAATTGCACTCAAATCATCTTCTGGTATCGGTGTAATCTGAGGTTTGAGTTCTATGACTGTTGGTTGTGGCGAATTTTCTTCAGGTGAGGACTCGGCAGCAAGTCTTTCGGTTGCCCGCTGCTTGAGTATGGCATCTTGCCCAGCTTTGCGTAGCTGGCTGCCCAAGTAGATGTACAATCCAGCAGAAGCTACCACTAAGAACAATATACCTGCTATGTTGATGTAAATTCCGGCGGCAAACAATCCAAAAAACAGTAGCCACGGAGTCATCAACACGACCGACTGTAACCAGGCCAAGATTCCTAGCTTGCCAAAAGGTCTGGCGCGATAAAAGCCCCAACCCAAAATGCCTAAAGCTACTAGCAGAATTGCTGCCAAGATAGAAGTTTCTGATAAAGTAGACATTTTCAAACCTTTGCTATTGAGACTAAGCCAGAACAAGTCCGGTATTGCAGACACACTTATTAATGTATAACGTCGCCCGCCTTCTGCCCAAATTATCCGGCTTGGGGTTTTGCGACACAACCTAATGAATGCTACGCTACATTATGCAGGTAACTGTATCTTGATTTGTGGAGGGAATAAATTATGGCTCTGCAAGTATGTTCCGGTGCAACCCTCAAGTGTAGTTTTGGTGCAGCACCAAGTTCGTTGGTAGTTCTGCCGATCAATCGAGTATTAACTGGTACGCCGGATGCGAACATTTTGGATAATAAGCCAATGGTGAATATCATGCCTTTTGGTATGTGTTCGTCTTTAGCTAATCCAACAGTTGCATCCGCCACAGCAGCAGCTTCGGGTGTGTTGACACCTATGCCTTGTATACCTGTTATCCCCGCACCCTGGGCCCCCGGTTCGCCTACCGTTCTGATTGCTAACAGCCCAGCACTGAATAATACATCTAAGTTAATGTGTGCGTGGGCGGGTGTAATTGAGGTAGTTTATCCTGGTCAATCAACTGTATTTATTCCCTAAAAGAATTTTAGATTTTGGATTTTAGATTTTGAATTGACTTCATACTTTGCAATAGGGTATGAAAACTATTCTTTGTGATTAAAAACCTTATAAACGTTCTAAGTCTTTCCTACATAACCTCAAGTTTGGGAATGGGCGATGGCACTTCATAAAGCGATCGCAAATTAAGAATATCCTCCCATTCTTGTTCTGTGAATGGTTGGGTGACTAATTCTATACCAAAATACTGTTTTGCCGTTTGTGTCAGTGTATCTACAATCTTTACAATCCAGCTATCCTGTTCTTGTACGTTACAAAATGAGGTATTCCAGGGGGCTGATTGTTCAAAGATTTCCTCAAATAAACCTTTGTCTGTAGACAAAATCATCGAACCGTGTTGAAGAATAGCATTTCTTCCTTTGCGTTGGGCGCTGCCTATGAATTTACTTCCATCGGTGGTAACTAAGTCAGCGGCCGTTGCTGTGTTGAAGCAACTGGGATTGTGAATGTAACCCCGTCCAGCAGAACCATAATCTAACTCAATACCCAACTTTTGCCAGCCTTGAATGAGAAAGTTACAGATATTTTCATAAATACCCCAGCTTTTTGCAGCACTCGCTGAGGTAATCAAAGCGTAGGTTAATTCTCCTTGATGGAGAACAGCTCTACCTCCCGTTGGCCGACGAACTACATCGAGTTCCTGTCCCTGGTAGATTAGATTATGCCATTGGGTAGGCCATTGTTTTTGCAGATGTCCCAAGGAAAGCGCGTAGGGATGCCAGGTATAAAAACGCAGGGTAGGCGGATGGTGTCCCTCTTCGCATTGCTTGAACAACCAAGCATCGATCGCCATTTGTACTCCTCCTGATGTCTGAAGCATTGGAATGAAACGCCAGGTGGATGGTGACTTGGTTGCTAATTGTCTCATCTATTTTATCTTCAATCCAAAATCCAAAATTGAAAATCTAAAATTCGTTGGTGAGAAAATCAAATAATTGATGCGCCATTTCTAATTTAGAACAAGGTGCGATCGCCATCTGCCGCCCTTGTATATCTAAAAATATCGCTTGATTATTATCGCTACCAAAACCACTATCAGGTTTATCGATGGGATTAGCAACGATGGCATCTAATTTTTTGTTCTGTAATTTTTCTAACGCAGGCTTGACAATATCGCCACTTTGTGCAGCAAAACCAACTAATATTTGATGCGACTGTTTGAGTTGTGCTAATCGGGCGACTATATCGGGTACGGGTTCCAAGGGTAAAGCTTCGGGGAGCGATCGCTTGGGCAATTTTTCTGTACTATAATCTCTGGGCTTGACATCTGCCACCGCTGCTGACATGACAATGATATCAGCGTTGGCTAAATATTCCACCATAGCGTGATGCATTTGCTCTGCACTTGTGACAGGAATTGCTTGCACTCCCAATGGTACTTCCCAATTCGCTGGAGTATGCACCAGAGTGACTCTTGCGCCTCGGTGGAGTGCCGCCTGGGCTAGGGCTAATCCCATTTTACCAGTGGAAGGATTGCCAATAAACCTTACTGGGTCAAGATATTCTCGCGTTCCCCCAGCACTAACTAAAACTCGTTTCCCGATTAAATCTCGTTTGCCTTGGGTGTGCAGGAGCGATTGGATGTAAGCTAGAATTTCTGGCGGTTCTGCCATCCTCCCAGCACCGACGCGATCGCAAGCTAATAAACCCGATGCTGTATTCATGCCATGATATCGGCTATCGATCAACAGCTGTTGCCAATTTCGCTGCACCGATAGTTGTTCCCACATATCCGTATTCATCGCTGGTGCTAACAATACAGGACAAGTAGAAGCCAGCACGGTGTTTGTGAGTAAATTATCAGCCATACCGTAAGCTAACTTTGCTAATGTATTAGCCGTCAACGGAGCAATTAACATCGCATCTGCCCATTCACCCAACTCAATATGCAACGGACGAGAGTGAGTTGGTTGCCAAAAATCATTATCTGTGTATGCTTGATGGCGAGATAGGGTTGCTACAGTTAAAGGTGTGATAAATTGTTGTGCGGAACGGGTGAGAATGACTCGCACTTCCACCCCAGTTTTAAACAACGTCGAAATCAACTCACAGACTTTATAGGCGGCGATACCGCCACCTATAGCAACTAAAACCCTGTTTAATTTTGGATTTTGGATTTCGGATTTTGGATTTAAGGGAGATTGCATTGGTACTATCGGATTAAGTAATTGATACGTTAACCCTAATAATCTTTGATTTTAGCTATTCAACCTCAATCCAAAATCTAAAATCTAAAATCTAAAATTGCTAGGCTTCGTCGTAGGGTTCCAAGTCTAACAGGTAAATGTAGGGTTCCACTAACTCTGGACGCTGAAATGCGATCGCTCGTAGTAGATGCCAATCATTTAAACCCTCAAAAGCATTACTGTAGTTATCCAGTTCCAGACGACAAGCCAGCTCTTCTACTTCTGCCGCGGTCATGGCAGCAATTTCTTTCCTGGAAATGCTTAGAGTTGTCATAATGCTTGCCCCTCCCTTATGCAGCATTCGCCTTCAGCATGGGTGAGGTTGCGTTATTTTGCAGCCTCCCAATATATCTTACTCATTAGAGGTCATTGATTTCGTGAAATTTTTCCGCATTTATACCAGAATTTATAAAAAAATCGTAATCTTGACTAAGCAATTGTCTTGACAACGAAGTTCCGTAGCACGTTTAACGTTTGTGGATCTATTTCATGCCCCGTGTCAAATTCGTGATATTCTACAGCCACTCCCAAAGATTCTACAGTTTCTCGTGCCTTCCATGCGGCTTGCAGCGGCACAACTTCATCATTTCTCCCGTGAGTAATTAAAGTCGGGGGGATTTTACCTTTAGCTGCGGCGATCGCATCAGGATGTAAATACCCACTCATCACAACTAAACCTGCTAGGGGTAACTTCGATCCTACATCTAAAGTCATGGCCCCGCCTTGAGAAAATCCACTCAAAATAGTCCGTGACAAAGGTATCTCAGTACTGCTTTCTAAAGATTGCAAAAAATCTATTAGCAGTTGCCGACTTTCTGCCAACCCTTCATACATATTTTCTACCCTCAAATCGTACCATGCTCTCCCTATAGGCGAGTAGGGATAAGGAAAAGGTGCATTGGGTAATACAAATTGGTAATCAGGTAAGTTGATAAAAGGTAACAAAGATGCCACATCCTCAGCATTAGCACCCCAACCATGCAAAGTGACAATTAAACCTGCGGGCGGTTGAGAATTCCCTGTGGGGACGTTGATAAATTGTAGAGACAGAGGTTTACTCCTAGAAATATGACTCTTTTAGTAGATCCTATCTCTTGAAGTAGACTTGTGTATCAGCAAACGAATGCCACTTGGACAGAGTTTTTACCAAGGAACTGGTTGACCAAGATGAAAAAAGCCACCACTCGGCCCATCATCGGGGAGTATTGCTAACTCAACGCCAGTTTTCGCTCCTTCGGCGACATCTATCATTGCACCTTCACCGCCTAATTCAGTTTTCACCCAACCTGGATGAGCGCTATTAATCTTCACAGGAGTATTACGTAACTCATGGGCTAGATGGATAGTAAAGGCGTTGACTGCTGCCTTAGAAGCATTGTAAGCAAATGGTTTCGAGTCATATATTGGTGAATTGGGAGTAGCATGAAGTGTCAATGAGCCTTCAATACTAGAGATATTAACGATTCGACCGCTAGGGCTTTTTAAAATTAACGGTAGCAATACTTGAGTCAGTTCAACCAAGCCAAAAAAGTTGGTGTTAAATGTTTGGCGAATAATGTCTATTGAAACAGAACTGGCATTACTCGTTAACCAATCGCCATCCAAAAAGACACCTGCATTATTAATTAAAATGTCGAGTTTACCAAAAGAATCGCTAATCTGTTGAAAAGCAGACTGAATTTGAGTACTGTTAGTGATATCAAGAGCGATCGCTTCTGCTGAGACTCCTTCATCGTGTAACTTACTGACTGCGGTTTTTGCTGCTTCTAAATTCCGGGCTGCTATCAAAATCGTTAATCCATGTTGTCCGAGTTGACGGCTCATTTCCAGCCCTATACCCTTATTTGCACCAGTAATCAACGCTACTTTATTCTTGAGTTCGCTATTTACCATCGTTAGCCACTCCCTTGAATTGAACAACTATGATGCATTTAAAAGCACTATGTTTAAGCTTTGATTAAATAATCTCACGAAGTCCCAGGTAAGAAAACCTGGAAAAAAGGCTAGGTTTTATCAAGCAATATTTTATATTTGGCGATCGTTGTAAATCAAAATATAGGACTCCTATTTGATTTTTGAACAAAATTCCGTATGGTCTTGAACTGAGCCAAGGCTTATGCAAAACTTGAGATCCTTCGCTCCCAGCCGACTTTTAAGGAATTGATTCATGGCGCGTCTAGCACTGCTGAGTGTATCTAATAAAACTGGTTTAATTGACCTAGCCCGTAGCTTGGTTGAAGAATTCGACTTTGATTTAATCAGCAGTGGGGGAACAGCCCAGGCACTCAAAGATGCTGGACTCCCAGTTACCAAGGTTGCTGATTATACAGGCTCACCAGAAATTTTAGGTGGTCGAGTTAAAACGCTACATCCCCGAATTCATGGCGGAATTTTGGCACGGCGGGATGTTCCCCAAGATATTACAGATTTAGAAAATAACCAAATTCGCCCGATTGATTTAGTAGTAGTTAATCTTTATCCTTTTGAGGAAACTATTGCTAAACCGGGGGTGACATTAGCTGACGCTGTTGAACAGATTGATATCGGCGGCCCGGCAATGCTGCGGGCATCATCGAAAAACTTTGCCCATTTGACTGTATTATGCGACCCAGGACAATATAACGAGTATTTAGAGGAATTGCGGCAAAACAACGGCGAAGTATCTTTACAATTTCGCCAAAAGGCAGCTTTAAAAGGATTTTTGCATACTGCAAGTTACGACCAAGCGATAGCGCAAGCGCTGACTTGTCAGTTCGCATCTTACCTCGCAGGCACACAAAACTACAACCTCAGCGGTACACAATTACAATCTCTGCGTTACGGCGAAAACCCTCACCAACCTGCCGCTTGGTATCAAACTGGTACTACACCAACGGGATGGGCAGCCGCGACAAAACTCCAAGGCAAAGAACTCAGTTACAATAACTTGGTTGATTTAGAAGCTGCACGCCGAATTATTGCCGAATTCACTGATACGCCAGCAGCAACGATTATTAAACATACAAATCCCTGTGGTACGGCACTGGGAAGTAGTATTTCAGAAGCCTATCAAAAAGCTTTCAATGCCGATTCTACCTCTGCCTTTGGTGGCATTGTGGCACTCAACCGGCCCATAGATGCAGCTACAGCCAGCGAGTTAACTAAAACATTTTTAGAATGTGTGGTTGCACCAAGTTGTGAAGCGGACGCCCAAGAAATTTTAGGTAAGAAATCTAACGTGCGAGTTTTGATTTTACCAGATTTGAACAGTGGGCCTAAAGAAACAGTAAAAGCGATCGCAGGTGGTTTTCTCGTCCAAACTAGCGATGACATCATTGCTGATACTAGTCAATGGCAAGTAGTCACCGAACGTCAACCTAGTGCTGACGAGTTGGCAGAATTGCTGTTTGCTTGGAAGGTTTGCAAACATGTCAAATCTAATGCGATCGTTGTAACAAGCGATCGCACTACACTAGGAGTAGGTGCCGGTCAAATGAACCGCGTCGGCTCAGTGAAAATTGCCCTAGAACAAGCCGGGGAAAAAGCCAAAGGCGCAACTCTCGCCAGCGATGGATTTTTCCCCTTCGATGATTCAGTCAAAACAGCCGCAGCAGCAGGAATCACAGCCATTGTCCAACCAGGCGGAAGTTTGCGCGATAAAGATTCCATCAAAGCCGCTAACGACTTAGGTTTAGTAATGGTGTTGACTGGTGTACGTCATTTTTTACACTAACTTCTGTTAATCTGGTGCAGTTTTAAAACTGTCACTCAAAATACTTGCTCTTTGATAAAAGCAGTGATATCTTTTAGTTGTGTGTGAGGAGCAAGTTAAAAATAAAAAGCGTTTGGGGTGGAAACACGGCAACACTCCCAAGCGCTTTTTAATTTGCATTATTAAGTCTTTCTGATAGCCCCAACCTGCTGATATCATTTCCGGTTAAAGACTTAGGGACTTGCAAATAAATAAATATCCCATCCCTGCGGGACGCTATGCGAACGCTTTTAAGGCAGGGGGCAGGGATCTCTTAGCTGGGGCGACAGAAAGTCGTTTTGAAGGAGGAAAATTGAATAATTTATTTTCTGGAGTTCCCTTATCATTAGGATTGACGCAAAGAAAAGTCTGAGGGGCAAAAAATATATTTATCTCTGATAATACCAGCAGATCGGATTTTTCAGGTAATAGATAAAAAAGGGCGATCGCCATTGTAGACAGTACTAATTGGCCAGACATAATGGAGTCCAGAACTGGTTTAACTCCTGCACTCGTTAAACCAGGGCAAGACACTGTTCATACCATTTCACTAAATCTAAGCCCTAGCGATATCTATTTATACATCTTAGGATATAAGTTAGTTTAATTATGAAATATTAAAGTAAAATTAATTCAGATAAAAACTTATGACAACCGAGCAAGAGCTTCAATCTCTTTTTAAGACTTTAGATCGCGATCAAGACGGCAAAATCTCCATTAATGAACTTTTTTTAAGTCCTGGCTTAAGTGCAATCATTTCAGCAGACACAGGTATCAGTAGTCCTCAGGAGTTGCTAGGTATGTATGGAGATAAAGACGGTAGCATCACCTTTGAAGAGTTAAAGAAAGTTGTTGAGAAAGCAGGGAATTTAAAGTAGCAGTCAAAAAAATAAGGGTATCCTATTCCCTATTACCCTTATTACCCCTTCTAGGATACCTTGAGAGGGGTTTTGTTATAGGTGGGAAAAGTTAATTCCTCCCTCCTTCCTCGGCTTGCGTTCCTCCAGTAATAATGCTGGTATTACCTTGTAAGCTAACTACAGAATTGACAGGTAATGTCTTATCTGCAACAATCTGTGCTATTACAAGTTAAATCTTGTTGCGTCATCGTCTATCATAATATTTGCATTCATTTAAATGTGGTTGTCTAGATTGTTGTCCGTAGCGATCGCTAGTAATCAATAATGTTTAAAGTTTCAATGTTATGAGAGTTAGTTTGGCATTTATTTTTATGAAGGAATTAAATAGTTTATTTGCAGAATCTACTAACTTGATAAATACTACACATTAGTATCTATGTTGATGGCTCACAACATTTGTGAAAATACCAAAAACCTGTTCTATTGTTTCTCGTAGTAATTAGACGGTCATTAATCAAGGAATGTTAACCGGATTTTGCTCTAGTAAGAAAATCCTCTCGTCAAACAAAAATATATTATAGAGTTTAATAATAGAAGTTTCTAGAAAAGTTTTTGATTTTTATCCTGAACTTAACGGTTTGCTCATGCAAAAATATACCTGATTAATGTCATGATTTTGCCGCCATCTATCCTAAGAGGGATTTTGGGTGAACGGACACTTAAACTGCGATCGCCCTATGGCACCCCTACAACTGCATGAGTTTTACCCCTGGCACTTCTAGCATTATTTTCAGCCTTGGCTGAAGGCTAACGCAAAAATAACATGGGAACTCGCAAGTAGCCTTTCCCACAAAGCAGCCCCAACCGCTTTGACATGAGGTTCAGACCAGCGAGTCACCGCAGAGATGTCTTCATAAGTTTCTCGGCATTGCTGAATCTAGGGATGATTTTTACCTCACGCAAAGGCGCAAAGGCGCAAAGAATCTACCTTTAGCCTTCGTCAAAAATCTTAATTCATCCCGCATTTATGCAACGCCCAACGAACCAATTGATTACACTAATAACTGTTTCTAAA
This sequence comes from Nostoc paludosum FACHB-159, assembly GCF_014698835.1. Lineage (GTDB taxonomy): Bacteria > Cyanobacteriota > Cyanobacteriia > Cyanobacteriales > Nostocaceae > Nostoc > Nostoc paludosum. The sequence goes on from NZ_JACJTU010000008.1 coordinate 82,816, forward strand.
TCAAAGGATAAAGGCACAAAAGGATCGATGGGCTTCATGAAACTTAATTAACTTTGGCAGTGGATTTGCTTAGTTGGATAGTTCTGAAGATAAATTAAGCTCTGACAGCTTGACTTTGATCTATCCGATATTTTCTCATGATTGCTGCCAAATCAAGCGATCGCTTCATCCCCCATCTTGATAGCAGTATTTTATACCAATTATCTAAAATTCACCAACATGTTTCTGATGTAGGTAAAACATCTTTCCTATAACCGTACTTTTCTATTAGCTGCTTTCTCACTTGGGCAGCACTCAATCGAGTATATAATTTTCTACTTCTCCTTTAGATTTACTTTGAGACCATGTGGGGTATTTTGAAAGGCAAGAGCAGAGAAATTTATTTAAAGAATTTAAAATTTTTATTCAAAATACTTGCTTTTTTATGGAAGTAGTGATATGGTTTATTTGTGTGTGAGGAGCAAGTTAAAAATAAAAAGCGTTTGGGGTGGAAACACGGCAACACTCCCAGGCGCTTTTTAATTTTGCGTATAAAAATTTGGATTGTGGTACACTTTTCAAAGTGTCACCCGCTACACTCAAGTTTTAGTTATAGCAGTGATATCTTTCATTTGTGTGAGGAGCAAGTTAAGAATAAAAAGCGTCTGGGGTGGAAACACGGCAACACTCCCAGGCGCTTTTTACCTGGTATACATAAAAACATAATCGTATCTTTGCGTAAGTCCTGATACAGCAGAATTTAGTGGATTCAAAAGCACAGCCAAAGAGGCTCCCTCAAAATTTCAGAATTCAGAATTAGAATAGGCTTTCGGTGTAGTTACCAGACCTAGATGGTGTACGGTACTAACTTGGAATCTACTGTATATCAGTGTTTGTGCAAAATGGTGTTACCGATAAAAGATAACAAAAGTAACGGTAATAATCAGCAGAATATTTAATTTTTTTAATAACCGAATTTTGAAAGTGGATTTTATATAAAGTTGTGTGAAACCTTGAGGTTGGGGGTAGCGTCACTATTTCAGCCACCAGTTATCGGAAATCACTCCAGATTGGACATTTCATTTCTGGATAGAGTACTTGAGATAATTAAAACACTAGCCCAAATTCTCAACCCCAAATTGCAATGATACCCTGCTATAAATTGCCCATATCCCAGATACGTCGTGTTGGATTAGCTTTATTGATGCCAGCTTTTTTCTTAGGAACTTTTGCTGTCCCGAACCAACTGCAAACCGCTACTGCACAAACACCTGGAGAAAATCGCCCTCTAACTATCCGTGCTGATGTACAAGAATATGATGCCAAAACTCAAGTAATTACGGCTCGTGGCAATGTGCAAATGTCGTATCCTTCTCGCCAGCTTCAGGCAACGGCCGCCCAAGCACAGTACTTTAGTAAAGAACGCCGGATTGACTTTAGTGGCAACGTCTATATTTTGCAACAGGGAGGTAACAGCATCCGGGCAGAGAAGGTAACCTATTTAATTGATGAAGGGCGATTTGTCGCTTTACCCCAACCCAACCGTCAGGTAGAGTCCATCTACATGGTGGAGGAATCAGATAATAATGGACAAACTGCGACACCTGCCCCACAAACACCGCAATTTAAACGTTCTAATTAGCATCTACCATTAAGAAAGGCTGCAACAGTGAAAATTGTTTTAGAGAATATTCATAAATCTTACAACAAGCGAGTAATTGTCAATCGCGTCAACCTTTCTGTTTCTCAAGGCGAAGTCGTTGGTTTATTAGGCCCCAATGGGGCTGGTAAAACGACGACTTTTTACATTGCTACAGGTTTAGAAAAACCCAACCAAGGAAAAGTTTGGCTAGGTAATCTCGATATTACAGGAATGCCAATGCACAAAAGGGCACGATTGGGTATTGGCTATCTAGCACAAGAACCAAGTGTTTTTCGCCAGCTCTCGGTACAAGATAATATTTTATTAGTGCTAGAGCAAACTAATGTGCCACGATGGGAGTGGTCAAGGCGATTAACAACTTTACTGCGGGAGTTTCGCTTGGAAAAATTAGCTAATAGCAAGGGAATTCAACTTTCTGGTGGTGAACGACGCCGCACGGAATTAGCAAGGTCTTTGGCTGCTGGACGAGAAGGGCCAAAGTTTTTATTTTTGGATGAACCATTTGCGGGAGTCGATCCCATAGCAGTCTCAGAAATTCAGCAAATTGTAGCTCAATTGCGCGATCGCGGTATGGGTATTTTAATTACAGATCATAATGTCCGCGAAACCCTCGCCATCACCGATCGCGGTTATATCATGCGTGAGGGACAAATTCTCGCTTTTGGGACTTCTGACGAACTCTACCACAACCCCCTTGTGCGCCAATATTACTTAGGCGATAGCTTTCAAGTGTAAATTTAAGAATTCAGAATTCAGAAGTCAGGAGTGAAAAAATCTTTCTATTTAGCTTTCAGATTGAGATAGCGTACTTAATTTAATCACAAATTACTGTATTAAGTTAATAATTTAAAAGAATAGTTTCATCTTTTATTTTTCAGCATGAATTTATTCGTTAATCTCTAGCTATGGAGAATTGATTTGTGAGATCGAAAACAGTATACACAGCTAAATATAGTGCAGGATATAGATAGACATTTCTAAACCCGATTATGAAACCTTTTTTACTCCTGAATTCTGACTCCTGAATTCTGACTCCTACTGTATACTTTGCTTTACCAGGGTTGCCAATATTTAACTTTTGAAGTTGCTTATGATATCAAAGAAACTCACGTCGTTCTACAGCCTAAATTCGCTGCTGCCTTTTACGATTATGGATCGTTATCTTGGCAGCGAATTGTTACCTCCGTTTTTCTTTGGTGTCGGAGCTTTCTCTTCAATCGGTGTCACCATTGATGCTGTATTCGATCTAGTTAGAAAAGTCGTCGAATCTGGATTACCTGTAGGCATTGCCATCCAAGTTTTTTTATTAAAGTTTCCCAACTTTATCGTTTTAGCCTTCCCCATGTCCACACTGCTGGCTACTTTGATGACCTATAGTCGTCTTTCCAGCGAGAGCGAACTAATAGCCTTGCGTGGTTGTGGAGTGAGTGTCTATCGCATGGTGCTAACTGCTGTGATGTTAAGTTTTTTGGTCACAGGAATGACATTTGTGTTTAACGAACAAATTGCACCAGCAGCAAATTATCAAGCGGCTATGACTTTAGATCGAGCGCTCAAATCAGATAAGCCAACTTTTAAACAGCAAAATATTTTTTATCCTGAATACCAAGATGTTATCCAGGCGGATGGCAGTAAAAATAGAATATTATCACGCTTGTTTTACGCCGACCAATTTGATGGTAAGCGTATGACAGGTTTGACAATTATAGATCGTTCAACTAAAGGTCTGAATCAAATTGTGGTATCAGAATCCGCCCAGTGGAATGCTTCTCAAAATGTTTGGGATTTTTACAACGGCACAATCTATTTTGTCGCAGCCGATCGCTCTTATCGCAACATTGTCAGATTTGAACACCAACAACTGCAACTACCCCGCACACCATTAAATTTGGCAGAAAAAAGCCGGGACTACGATGAAATGAATATTGCCGAAGGGTTCGAGCAATTAGAAGTCGAACGTCTCGGTGGCGATCGCCAAAAAATTCGCAAACTCGAAGTTAGGATTCAACAAAAAATCTCCTTACCCTTTGTGTGCGTAGTTTTTGGCTTAGTCGGCGCCGCGATGGGAAGCATACCCCAGCGCACCGGCAGAGGCACCAGTTTTGGAATTAGCGTTATAGTTATTTTTTCCTATTACTTACTTTTCTTTATAAGTGGTGCGATCGCACAAGCAGGCGTCCTCTCTCCCTTTATGGGGGCTTGGTTACCCAACTTCGTTTTTTTAGGAATAGGTATATTTTTATTGATGCGAGTCGCCAACCGGTAAATTAAGGGACGCGGGGACGCAAAGACACGGGGACGCGGGGAAAGAGAACACAGAAAGCATATTTGATAATTTCTCCGTATGTCTCCCACTTTCCGCGTCCTCTTCTTTCCCACACCTCAATCACGGATGATAATTTCGACATTCTGGCGCATCTGGATTTTCCTTACAATATTTTTCAAAAGTAACTTTAGCTGACACCATACCCTCAGCTTTTTGATGAGCCGCTTCTGCTTGGAGTTCTTCTACCTCATCCCAAGCAGCTGCACACGCCTTAGAATAGGCACCTTGTTCAGTACAAATAGCACGAGCCTGTTCAATAGCTTTTTGAATTCTCTCCTCTAACAGTGGCACTTTTGGCGCTTCCACAAAGTCGCTTTTGGTCAAAATGTCGGTAATCGAGATAATCCCTAGCAGCTTACCTTGAATCACAGGCGCTCTATGGATACCAGTATTAGCAAATAACCTTGCTACATATTCCACAGCCAGATCGGGGTTTACCACAATACAAGGCTTACTCATAATTTCATAAACCCGCACTTCCTTCGGATCTTTACCGTAGGCTATTACCTTATAGACAACATCTGTTTCTGTGACAATACCATAGGCATCATTGTCATAGCGACGATCCACAACCAGCGCCCGCAATTTTTTTTCTTTCATCAGCCCCACCGCTTCGGCCACAGTCGCCGAACCACGAATGGTAACTACGTTTTTGGTCATGATATCTTCAGCTTTCATCATTGCTGTAGTCTCCTGGAAAATAGTACAGTGCGGCAAAGTGCCCTCAGAAGCGTATCGAAGCATTGCAGCGCACAGTTTGTTAACTAGAAAGTGAAAAGCTTGAATTTTTGCCCAGCTACAACAATAAACTTAGAGCAATTGTCAATTCCTGATGTTATCGAATGTGACCAATGCCTAAAAACTCAGCATTAATTATGATAATATTCTGTCAATTACGATCTTGCAGTATTCTCAATAACTCTAATTCTCCAAAAATCAGAGTTTGAGCTTTAGTTGACCGAGGCATACAATGATATGCTAAAAGCCTAGACTAGCGATTATTGAAACCATGCCTGCGCCCACTATCAACCCTAGTATCACTGCCTTTCCCTTAACAGCCGTAGTCGGTCAAGAAGCGATTAAGTTAGCCTTACTGTTAGCAGCTGTCGATCCGGGGTTGGGGGGAGTGGCGATCGCAGGCCGTCGCGGTACGGCAAAATCTGTGATGGCTCGTGCTATCCACGCACTACTACCACCCATCGAAGTAGTTAAAGGTTCCATCAGTAATTGCGACCCCAATCACCCAGAAGAATGGGACGATCGCCTTTTGCTAGAGTATGCAGATAAAGACATTCAAGATATTCCTGTCGAAATCATTCCCGCGCCTTTTTTACAAATCCCTCTAGGTATTACAGAAGACCGACTTCTCGGTTCTGTGGATGTAGAACAGTCGGTAAAACAGGGCGATACAATTTTTCAGCCCGGTTTACTTGCCAGTGCCAATCGCGGCGTCCTGTATGTCGATGAAATAAATTTATTAGATGACCAAATATCAAATCAGCTACTGACAGTATTATCCGAGGGACGCAACCAAATTGAGCGGGAGGGAATTAGTTTTCAGCATCCTTGCAAACCGCTGTTTATTGCCACTTACAACCCAGAAGAGGGAGCATTAAGGGAACATTTACTAGATAGAATTGCCATCACTCTTTCTGCCGACGGTGTACTCGGCTTAGATCAAAGAGTAGCAGCAGTAGAGCAAGCGATCGCCTACTCCCAATCTCCCCAACAGTTCCTCCAGCAGTACAGCGAAGATTTAGACGCCTTAAAAACCCAAATAATCCTAGCGCGGGAATGGCTTAAGGATGTCTGCATTACCCACGAACAAATCGCTTACTTGGTGAATGAAGCAATTCGTGGTGGAGTTCAGGGACATCGCGCCGAGTTATTTGCCGTGCGAGTTGCCAAAGCGGCCGCAGCTTTGGAAGGACGCACAACAGTAAATGCCGAAGATTTGCGCCGTGCTGTGGAATTGGTGATTGTACCACGGGCAACAGTCGTGCAGACACCGCCACCAGAACAAGCACCGCCACCACCACCACCGCCACCTCAAAATCAACAAGAACCAGACGAGTCAGAACAGGAAGAACAAGAAGAACAGGAAGAACAGGAAGAAAATCAAGAGCAAGAACCTCCTAGTATCCCCGAAGAATTCATCTTCGACCCAGAAGGAGTAATTTTGGATGACAGCGTGCTTTATTTTACCCAAATGGCCAAGCGGCAGGGTAAATCTGGTAGCCGCAGTGTCATCTTTTCCGATGACCGGGGACGCTACATCAAGCCAATGTTGCCCAAAGGCAAAGCGCGGCGCATTGCCGTAGATGCCACCCTCAGGGCAGCTGCTCCGTATCAAAAAGCACGCCGAGAACGATACCCAGACAGAAAAGTGATTGTCGAACAGGGTGACATTCGCTCAAAGCGCTTGGTACGTAAAGCTGGGGCGTTAGTAGTGTTTGTGGTAGATGCTTCTGGCTCAATGGCCTTAAATCGGATGCAGTCGGCGAAAGGCGCAGTGATGCAGCTTTTGACAGAAGCTTATCAAAACCGCGACCAAATAGCCTTGATTCCCTTCCGGGGAGAACAAGCGGAAGTATTATTACCGCCAACACGTTCTATTGCTTTGGCGCGTAACCGCTTAGAAAGATTACCCTGTGGTGGGGGTTCACCCTTAGCGCATGGTTTAACCCAAGCTGTGCGCGTCGGCTTAAATGCCCAGATGAGTGGAGATATTGGGCAAGTAGTACTTGTAGCAATCACCGATGGGCGGGGTAATATTCCCTTAGCGCGTTCTTTAGGCGAACAGTTAGAACCAGGAGAAAAACCAGATATCAAAGGGGAATTGATAGAAATCGCTGCGAGAATTCGTGGTTTGGGGATGCAACTGTTAGTGATTGATACGGAGAGTAAGTTTGTTTCCACTGGGTTTGCTAAGGAATTAGCGCAAACAGCAGCAGGTAAGTATTATCATTTACCCAAAGCGACAGATAAAGCTATTGCTGCCATGACTAAAGGTGCGATCGCTGATTTAAAATCTCGATAATTAGTCATTAGTCATTAGTCATTAGTCAGTTGCTTTTCTACTAATACCAATCTAAAAAATTAATGGGACAGATGGATTCACGAAACTCTTTGTGAGAAACAAATTATCAATCCAAAATCAAAAATGGTATAACTACTGATTATTGACTAATAACTACGACCCAGTGGGCATAACTTGTGGTTGTAAATAGCAAATTAAATCTTGAATTCCCTTTTGTAAATACCGCGTTACTGTCATCGGACTAGTACCGATATTCTTAGCAGCATCCTTGCGAGAAAGTTCCTTCAAAAATACCATTTCAACTGCCATCCGGGGTTTTTCTTCTAACATATTGATTGCCCCTTGGAGTTGTTGCCGTTCTTCGTCTAATTGTTGTTGAGCAGTAGAACGGGGACAAGGAAGTGCTTCTCCCAAGGTGATTTGACAATCAACATAGTTAACTGCGGTCGCATCTAAACTTAAAGGCAAACGGTTTTGAGCAGCTAACTTGGTTTCTTGCCATTCTTGCAGAGATACCCGGAGTTCTTTGGCAATTTCAGCATCCTTAGGGGCACGACCCAAAGACATGGCCAATTCTTTGCGAACCTTTTGTCCTTCGTTGTAGAGTTCTTGCCAACGACGAGGAATCTTTAATAGAGTACTGCGATCGCGTAGAAAGTGCAGCATCTCGCCACGAATATATGGCACAGCAAAAGAACTAAAAGCATATCCTTGACTGGGGTCAAAACGCTCAATTGCTCTAATTAAACCAAAATAACCAATTTGTTCTAAATCTTCATAAGGTTCATTACATTGATGGCTAAATTTATGAGCCATCTTCCGCACTAGGCCAGTATGTAATTGTACAAGTTTATTACGAAGTTTTATAGATGGATTCTGGTGGTACAAGTGTAATAATTCTATACCATCAGTTCGTAGAGAGGACTCACTTGCTGCCATATAAATTCCTTTGTTGTAACTCCTATTTCTGACAAAATGGAGTTGCGTATATCTTATTCAAGGCTGTAATTATTTTCGTTAGCCAAGGCTGAATAAGCCATCGTCGTTTCACTGAACTTATCAGGGGTCACACTCCACAATTCAGTAGATGTACGCATGATTTTGCTACTCGATCTCTGGCTGCTTATTTTTATTTGCCAAGTAACAATTAAATCGCCGGTAATCCTTAGCTTTTGCTACAAAACTAGCTATTTATGCTGATAGATGCATCAGTTACCCAATATTCATCTGTCATACTGAGTACAACGCGGATCGGTACTAGATTAATCCTGAAAGAAGCTGTGCAATCTGATTTTTTTAGTTGGGTATGGATGAATATTGCCAATCAATAAACGAATTAATTTGTCTGGTATTTGTCCAGAGTTTTGTTTCTTTACCAGCGTGATTCCAACTTTTGGCAAGACACTTGGCGCTGATAGAACCTTCAAAATTGCAGAACTGTGCCAGAAATGCGTAAGCGTAATAGTTCCCACAAAGGCAATTTACCTTGGCTGTTAGCCGTAAATATTGGTAACAATGGAAGTAAATAGGACATTTGACTGAAAAAACTCACTATGAGCAATACCAGCAACTTTCGTCAAGCTTTCCGTGAAGCTAAAACTCAAGCCCTTATCGGCCCAAATGTAATTGCCAAAGCCCTTCCTTACGTCGGTGGTGGTCTTGTGCTAACCGCATTAGGGACTTATGGCGGTCTGGGAGTTATCCGTACTAACCCCCAACTATTTTTCCCTACCTTCATAGGTGCAGTCATTGTAGAGTTAATTCTGTTCTTTGTTGCCCAAAATGTTGCCGAAAAAGGTAACAAGGGACTTGCATTGCCCTTGCTGGCAACCTATAGCCTCTTATCTGGGTATACCCTCAGTGGCTTGGTGTTTGTCGCCTTGGGACAAAAAGGTGTTGGCATTCAAGGTATTGGTTTGGCTGCACTCAGTTGTGGCATCACATTTATTGCCGCCCGTCAAATAGGTTCAAATCTCTCTGAACAAGACGGGATGGCTTTAACAAAAACCATCAATATTGGCGTTATCGCCTTGGTGGTTGTATGCTTTGCCCAATTCGGACTTGCCATGTTTGGTGTTTACACGCCAAATTGGTTAGAAATCGCTATTTCCGGTTTAGGAGTGTTCCTTTTTGTTGGGGCATCTGTTGTCGATTTCTACATCTTGCCGCGTGCTTATAGCGATGACCAGTATCTGCCTGTAGCTTTGTCGATGTACCTTACTTACATCAATTTGTTTGTCTTTATCCTGCGGTTGCTAATTGCCATAAATGGCCGCGATTAAGCACTCGTAAGTAGAAAAACTTAAACATTTTATCAACCGTGGTCAAGCATTAGCAGCCACGGTTTTTTCTGGGATGAGAAACTAGAGCAACTTTAGTAATACAATATGTAGTAAGTTTCAACCACAGTGAGTAATATCATGCTGTAACTTTTAAACATCAAACGCGAAGTAGAAAGGTTGTCTAATATCTTGACGAAGGCTGAAGGCTGTCTTTAACCTGCCGTGGCAGAGGTTTTAGAAGGTAAAATCGATTTATTTATCAAAGCTTATCTGCAACAGCAAAATCAAACTTAGGCAATTTGTGTAATTTACACAGTTAGTACAGGAGAATTTGCCCAATTACAGCTAAAATCGAAAATACCAATACAATAAAGAGCAATCTCTTAAAATGTAGATTAGCTCCATACTTGAGCAAGTATTATGGATGTCCTAGAACTCAAACGCGAAATCGAAACGTTGTCTAGCCGCCTGGGTAAAACCCAGGACTATCTTTGACGTACCTGCACTGACAGCCAAAATTCAAGACCTGGAACAAATATCTGCTCAGCCAGAATTTTGGGATAACCAAACTCAAGCCCAACAAACGCTGCAAGAACTTAACGATTTAAAAGCTCACATCCAGCAATACGAACAGTGGCACAGCAGTCTGGAAGATACTAAAGCAGTTGTTGAGTTGTTGGAGTTAGAAACCGACGAAGCACTGTTGCAAGAAGCGGAATCTACCATCACTAAACTTAATCGCGACCTCGACCAGTGGGAGTTACAACAGTTACTTTCTGGCCCTTATGATGCTGAAGGTGCTGTACTGACAATTAGTGCTGGTGCTGGTGGCACAGATGCTCAAGACTGGGCATTTATGCTGATGCGGATGTACACCCGTTGGGCCGAAGCTCACGGCTATAAGGTAACTTTAGCTGAAGAGTCGGAAGGTGATGAAGCCGGAATTAAATCGGCAACCCTAGAAATTACTGGTCGCTATGCTTATGGTTATTTGCGTTCAGAAATGGGTACACATCGCTTAGTGCGGATTTCCCCTTTTAATGCTAACGGCAAGCGACAAACCAGTTTTGCAGGGGTGGAAGTCATGCCGCAGATTGATAACTCTGTGCAATTAGATATTCCAGAAAAGGATTTGGAAATTACTACAACTCGTTCTGGTGGTAAAGGCGGGCAAAACGTCAACAAAGTAGAAACAGCTGTACGAGTTGTTCACCTTCCGACTGGAATTGCCGTGCGTTGTACAGAAGAACGATCGCAGCTGCAAAATAAAGAAAAGGCCCTGGCTCGACTCAAGGCAAAGCTACTCGTCATTGCCCAAGAACAACGCGCCCAAGAAATTGCCCAAATTCGTGGCGATATGGTGGAAGCCTCTTGGGGTAACCAAATCCGTAACTATGTGTTTCACCCTTACCAAATGGTGAAAGATTTACGGACAAATACGGAAACGACAGGGATTATAGATGTGATGAATGGCGAACTTGATACATTCATCCAAGCTTATCTACGCCAAGAAAATAAACTAGTAGAAAATACTCCCGCATAATTGGGCATTAGTCATAGGTACTAAGTAATTATTTTGACTATTACTTAGTACCTATTAGTTTTTTAGTATTTTGACATTGGAGCGATGGGCTAGACCCCGCCTTTGGCGATCGCAATCCTATATCATTCATAAAAAAATCTATTGCCTATACTTCGACTTCTCTACGAGACGCTACGCGAACGCTCAGTACAAGTTGCCTATTGCCTGCCTCCACGACTAATTTCACAACTCATTTAGGAATCCCATAGCAGACCCAACTGTTACAGTTATAGAAGAATCAGCGATCGAACTAACTATGAGTAACTCTCCTTCATCAGAACCTCAACCCAGCTACGTAAAACTCGCCATGCGAAATATGGTACGTAAGGGTGGAACTTCCCTGAAACATTTTGCGTTAACAACTATAGGACTTTTAGCCGTCCTAATTGGTCTTGCCTATCTAACTCACTAACAAAAAACCGTGAACTCAGACTAGGAGACTGTGTGGCTTTGGGAGTTGAATTGTATGTAGAAGATTATTTTTACGAGTTGTCCCTGACAAACTCGGTAAATCTTGGCGAAACTTATGCCCGAATTACCCCTGAAACTTGGGAAAACTGGTTTAATAGCTGGTTAGAAATACTTCAGCCTGATATTCCACCAGCACCAGGTTACGAGATTGGGCTGCGTTTGACAGATGACTCACAAATTCAAGAACTCAATGCCCAATATCGTCAACAAAATAAGCCCACAGATGTTTTAGCTTTTGCTGCTTTGGAGGTAGATGTTCCTCACAGCGAAGAAATGCTTGCCTCTGTACCGCTATATTTAGGCGATATTATTGTGTCTGTGGATACCGCACAACGTCAAGCCCAACAGCAGGGACACAGTTTAACAACCGAGATGGCCTGGTTAACTGCTCACGGTTTATTGCATCTGTTGGGATGGGATCATCCTGACGAAGAAAGTTTGGAGCGAATGTTAGAACAGCAAGTAAAATTGCTGAAGGCAATAGGTATTGCTATTGACAAAGAATAGCACAATTAGTCACACCTTAGTGTTAATTTTGGGTAATACTTTTATAATACCTCTATGGAAAATTGCTGAAATATGGACTCAAAGTTAATTACGCTATAAATATCGACCAAAATTCCCACTGTAGTAACTGTGTTTGTATATATTTAAGTCTATGTCCCAAAAAGTTTCTCCACCACCAACGTCTACCTCGTTACAAAAAATTGTGACCAACGAACGGGAATTTTCGTGGAAGGTTGCTTCTAATTTATTTGTTAGTTTTAAGTATGCCTGGGCTGGAATTACTTATAGTTTTCAAACTCAACGTAATTTTCGGATTCACACCAGTGTTTGTGCAATGGCGATCGCTTTAAGCGTATATTTACATCTGCGACCAGTGGAAATAGCGGTAATTGGTATCACTAGTGGTTTAGTTTTGGCATTAGAGTTACTGAATACAGCGATCGAGTCCATTGTAGACTTAACAGTTAAGCAGACTTACCACGAACTGGCAAAAGTCGCTAAAGACTGTGCCGCTGGTGCAGTGTTGGTTTCAGCTTTGGTAGCGGTGTTGGTAGCTGCTACATTGTTGCTTCCTCCTCTGGTAGCGTTAATTATATCGAGTTTGTAGATGCGATCGGCATAGGTTAGCAAAAACCGCAGGCATCGCCAAGTCATTCCTGAGAATTAAAAATTCCAAATTCAATAATGGAATTATGACAAGCATCTTAGTCACTAGTTAGATGCTTTATCAAGTAGCTGCTCAACCGTCTACCCCCCTGAACTATGACAGTTTTATATCTGTCACCTGCAAGCTGTAATTTTTTCCCTAATTATGTTAATAGTCATCGATAATTACGATAGTTTTACATATAATTTGGTGCAGTATCTGGGAGAATTGGCAGCAGAGTTCCCAGTGGCAGCGGATATTAGAGTTTTTCGTAACGACAAAATATCTATAGATGAGATTCGGGCATTGAAGCCCCAAGCCGTGGTTATTTCTCCTGGGCCTGGGCGGCCAGAAGATGCAGGTATTTCCCTAGAATTGATTGAACAACTAGGACAAGAATTCCCAATTTTGGGTGTTTGTTTAGGCCATCAAAGTATTGGTCAAGTCTTCGGTGGTAAAATAGTTTCTGCTCCAGAATTGATGCATGGTAAAACCTCTCTGGTGACTCACACTGGGGTGGGGGTTTTCCAAGGATTAGAAAATCCACTCACCGCCACCAGGTATCATAGTTTAGTCATAGATCGCGAAACTTGCCCTGATGTGCTGGAAATCACCGCTTGGGTTGACGATGGCACAATTATGGGAGTGCGACACCGGAACTATCCTCAGATTCAGGGCGTCCAGTTTCACCCAGAGAGTGTCCTGACATCATCAGGAAAACAATTATTGCGAAACTTTCTCCAACAGTTACAGTCGAGAGCTTAATTAATGAAACGACGAAAGTTGATGGGTTATGCTGGGGCGGGATTGGTCACAGCTTCAGTTACTACCTTGGGTTCCCACCTCCGAGCTGACGCACAATCTAGCGGCTTATCAGTTAAGTGGTTGGGTCATACTTGCTTTCTTTTTGAAGGTAGCAGTGCAAAAATTCTCGTCAATCCATTTCGGGCGGTCGGCTGTACTGCTGGGTATCGTGCGCCAAAAGTTGCAGCGGATTTAGTATTAATTAGCAGCCAACTACTGGATGAAGGTGCTGTAGACACACTACCAGCCAATGCAAAGCTGATCTATGAACCAGGGGTTTACGAATTCAAAAGCATTAAGTTCCAAGGAATCGCTACAGACCACGATCGCAAAGGTGGTAAGCAGTTTGGCTCCAATACCGCTTGGAGTTGGAAACAAGGCGGAATTAATATCCTCCATTTAGGCGGAGCTGCTGCACCCATTTCCATTGAGCAAAAAATTCTCATGGGTCGTCCCGACGTGCTATTTATTCCAGTGGGCGGCAGCGCAAAAGCCTACAATGCTCAAGAAGCAAAGCAGGCCGTTGAAGTATTAAATCCCAAGTTAGTGGTTCCCACCCATTACCGGACACAAGCCGCCGATGGTGCTGCCTGTGAGATTTCGCCACTCGATGATTTTCTGGCGTTAATGCAAGGAGTAACAGTGCGCCGTAGTAGCACAGATACTATTTCTATCAATCCTAAAGATTTGCCCGAAAATAGCGTGATTCAGGTTTTGAGTTACAAATTTTGATGAGCAGGGAATGAGGGAGATGAGGGAGAGAAATAACTCCTAACTCCTAATTTTTGTACAGACGCGATTAATCGCGTCTCTACTCCTGACTACTGAATTCTGAATTCTAGTTTTAGAACGTATACCACTCTGGGGTCAGCCTATCTGCTTCGCCGATGGGAGTTTCAACGGCGGTTGTGCCATCGATAGTCCAAATGTTGTCTGCACCTGCCGCCTGATCGCGCCAGTAGATGTCAGTCTTGCCATCACCGTTGTAATCGCCAAGGGATGGTGTGAGAGATGCACTATTGCTTGGTAGGAAGGCTTGAGTGGCAATGTTTGTACCATCCATCAACCAAGCTGTGTTCTCACCTGTGGTTCCATTGCGCCAGAAGATATCGGTCTTACCATCACCGTTGAAATCACCGATTTGAGAAGTCCAAGAGGGGTCAAGTGTTCCCAAAGCACCTTCTGTAACTACGATGCCTCTCATCACCCAAACCTTGCTTTCACCTGTTTGAGTGTTTCTCCACAGCAGGTCTGTGGCTAAGTCGCCATTGAAATCGCCAACTTGATAAGTCCAGCCTGGATCTTGTGATTGCAGGCTAAACTCAGTCTTTTGAGCACCATCCATAAACCAAACGCTGTTCTCGCCAGTTGTCTGATTGCGCCAGAAGATATCGCTCTTGCCATTGGCATCGAAATCAACAATGGTAGAAGTTAAGGCTGGGTCAGTGGTGTCTAAAACAGTTGCATTCACAACATTTGTGCCATCTATCTCCCAGATAGCGTTCTCGCCGGTTTGGCTATTGTGCCAGAAGATATCAGTTTTGCGATCGCCATTGAAATCGCCAATTTGAGAAGTCCATGCTGGGTCAACGTTGGTGAGAGCAGCCGCACTAGCAACTCTGGTTCCGTCCATTAAGACAATGCTGTTCTCGCCGGTTGTCTTATTGCGTAATAAGAAGTCGGTTTTGTTATCAGCGTTGAAATCACCAATTTTGTAATCATAAGCTGATAGGTCAAATTGACCTAAAGAACCCTGTTCAACAATTCTTGTTCCATCCATCAGGCGAACGATAATTTCACCAGTTTGAGTATTGACCCAAACTTTGTCTGTTTTGCCATCAGCGTTGAAATCAGGAACGATCGCCGCACTAGTTAAGTAAGGATTTGGATTGGGATTTGCTGACACTACCGCAGATTCTTGTGGTTGTGAAGAACTGCTACTGCCAAAAAATGAACCAGATTTTAGAGTATTTGAATTATCAAGACCAGATGCTAATAATGCTTGCGATTTTTGTAAAGATTCTAATGCCAATTGAGACGTATTCAAAGACAAGTCTGAGGAACTTTTTCCAAACATGGTGTTTTTTTATCATTGGTTGTTATCTGTTTTTAACTTTTTTAATCAATGCTTTTCTGTAATCAAAGAACATTTAACAGGCTTTCAATATTTCTTTATAACTATTTTCTTTTGCTTAATGTCAGTCTTTAAAAACAAAATATTTTTGGTTTTAAATCATTTATTCAAAAATTTCAAGTGCTATATAAACAGTTAGCAAAATTATTTTGTATGTGATGATTTATAGATAAATTAATGTTATGTTTTGCTAATAATCGCTGTTAACTTTTAACTGTTAACAGTCAACACCGATCTTTTTCAAAACTCAAATAGATTGCCATATAGCTTATTGATTTTTTCGCTGATTCACCTTGGGTATCAAAATCTTCTCAATTCTCAATTCTCAATGCTTATGTTTTATAACTTGAGTGGAAACAAATATTGGCTAGAATAACTAAGATTAGCAACTAGCGAGAAGCATCATCTGTGCTTCCTCTGGTTGCCAAAAGTGTAAAATAATACGACAGTTTACAAATAAATCAACTATGCAAACAGAATATCGGCAACGTCGCGAGCAGTTAATGGCAAAAATTGGGAATGGCACAGCCATTTTTCGCAGTGCACCAATGGCAGTCATGCACAACGATGTTGAGTATGTTTATCGTCAAGATAGTGATTTTTTTTACTTAACTGGATTTAATGAACCACAGGCCGTTGCAGTGTTAGCACCCCATCACGCAGAACATCGGTTTGTGCTGTTTGTGCAACCCAAAGATCGGGAAAAGGAAGTATGGAGTGGTTATCGCTGTGGGATAGATGCAGCCAAGGAAATTTATGGTGCTGATGAAGCGTACCCGATTAACGAATTAGATGAAAAGTTGCCGCAGTATTTAGAAAAAGCCGATCGCATTTATTATCACTTAGGACGCGATCGCGCTTTTAATGACAAAATCTTAGGGCATTACCAACGGTTACTACAAACTTATCCCAAACGCGGTACAGGGCCTGTAGCCATCGAAGATACCGGGACTATTATCCACAGCATGAGGCTAATCAAAAGCGAAGCCGAGTTGGAGTTAATGCGTCAAGCAGCAGCGATCGCTATTGAAGCACACAATCACGCCCAAGAAATCACAGCACCGGGACGTTATGAATATGAAATTCAGGCGGAAATGGAACGCATCTTTCGAGTGCGGGGTGGAATGGGCCCGGCTTATCCTTCCATTGTGGCTTCCGGTGTGAATGCTTGCGTATTGCACTACATTGAGAATAATCGGCAAATGCAGGATGGAGAATTACTGTTAATTGATGCCGGTTGTGCTTATGGTTATTACAACTCCGATATTACCCGCACATTTCCTGTGGGAGGTAAATTTACAACAGAACAAAAGACATTATATGAGATTGTTTTGGAGGCGCAAAAACAAGCGATCGCTCAAGTGCAACCAGGTAATTCCTTTAAATCTGTTCATGATACAGCAGTGCGCGTCATAACTGAAGGTTTAGTCGAACTTGGCATTCTCCAAGGCGAAGTTGACAAATTAATTGAAGAAGAAAAATATAAACCATATTATATGCACCGGACTAGTCATTGGTTAGGTTTGGATGTGCATGATGTGGGAGTTTACCAGCATGGTGAAGATAAACCACAGATTTTACAACCAGGTCAAATTTTGACAGTGGAACCAGGACTTTATATTGTGCCTGATACCAAACTAGCAGAAGACCAACCAGAGACTCACCCCCGATGGATTGGCATTGGTATTCGCATTGAAGATGATGTCTTAGTTACACCTAATGGACATGAGGTCTTAACTGCGGGAGTTCCCAAGGAAGTGGATAAAGTGGAAAGATAGAAAAGAAGTCAGAATTCAGAATTCAGGATTCTGAATTCTGATCCCAAAATTAAAATTTGGGGCACTCCATTAAAGTCGTTGTTAAAATTCCTAATATTTTGTCTATTTCTTCAATAAAGTAATCGTTTTTATCAATAAAGATACTATTGTCACAAAGTTGGAGAAATTTCCAATCTGTTCCTGTTGTGACTACGCCATAAATTTTACTGATAACATTTCCTTGTCGGTGATTAAACAATTGAGATGCAATCATCGTCGCAATACTTTTAGTTATTTATAAAGATGAATGATGAAGTAATTACTGATATTAATCAGATAACTCTTAATTGGCTAAATTCAGTACTAATCGACAGCAAAGCACTCGTAAATGGAAGAGTCGAAGATTTTGCGATCGCAGTTTCAGGTAGTGCAAATGCCCGTATTACAAAAATCCAGCTTCAGTATAGCTTAGAAACAACAGGCACATTACCAACATCGCTGTTCCTGAAAATGTGTGGAGGCTACGGTAGTATTTTCGGGACATCTGAAGTCGATTATTATACACGAGATTATATTAATCTAACGAATCCACCGATACCGACTTGCTACCATGCAGCCTACGCAGAAAATCCTCGTCGCTATCACCTTCTCTTAGAAGACCTATCTGCAACTCATCAGCTTAATTGGCAAATCAAGCCAACACTTGCCTACGGATGCGCCGTTGCTCAGGCCTTAGCCAGACTACATGCACATTTGTGGGGAACCGAAAAATTAAAAACTATCGGCGCTAGTATTCCCAGCAAAACGGAAATTGAACGATACGTAAATCATGTGCAACCTGGATTATTACCAATGTTAGAGGAGGTTGGCACTGAGATTAATGGCTCATGGCCATCAGCACTTATGGATGTCTTTGAGTACCATCCTGCCAAAATGATTAAACGTACAAAAAATCTATCTGGCTTTACATTAATTCATGGTGATGTCAATCCCGGCAATATTCTGTTTCCTTTAAATGGTACTGGTAAAACCTATCTGATCGATCGCCAACCGTTTGACTGGTCATTAACTACCTGGTTAGGAGTTAGCGATATTGCATATATGATGGTGCATTGGTGGGACTCCGATTTACGGTGGCAATGGGAAATTCCCATATTGCGTGAGTATTACGCATGTCTCGTTCGCAATGGCGTATCAGACTATGATTGGGAACAATTAATTGAGGACTATAAACTAACTGCCGTTCAAAGCTTGTACGTTTCTACAGAGTGGTGTGTGTTGGAAGAAGACCGTCGCAAAATGAAATGGTTGTGGTTCCCACAATTGCAAAAGTCGATGACGGCCTTTTTTGAGTTCTAAGTTATGGATATAAGCAGGCAACAGGCTTAAAAATCCTTTGATGTCCGGGTTTTGCGATCGGTTTATGTCCTAATCTAGTTGGCAACTGCTATATTAACAATCTCTCAAATCAACTACATCCCTCTACAAATTCAACCTCCGGTAATTTACCTGAGCGAAACTGAGTCACACGCTTGCCATCAGTTTCAAACACTACACGATAATTTTGATCGGATTGGTCTTTTGGTATAAATGTCAGGTAGTGGCCACCTTGGACATAGTTATGAGGAGTGACTTTAATTTGCCCTGGATAGAGGGATTTAATCCGTGCTTCTGTGTCACCAATTTTTGCACCTTTTAAGGTAGTAATTTTGCTATCTCTCCAGACATCCACCCTAGAAATACGACCTTCTGTTACCATGAACCCAACATTTTTAGGCTCCCATTCTGGCTTTACGTAGTAGCAATATTTATTCGGTGGGTCGCCAACTAGCCGAGTACCAGCAGCTTTGCTCGCTTGAGAGACCGTCATTCCAACTCGTACCTGTCCAATACCATTAGTGAACAATTTAGATTGATTGGTAAGTTTTGTCTGTGCTATGACTGTTCCCACAGTCACAGATGAAAGAGCAAAAGTTAAGGTGGCAAGAGTTAATAATTTAGCTTTACTATTCATTTGCTGCAAATCAAAATGGGTAGATATTTATATACAATAGCCATGTTCTCAGTTTCGGATTTTTATTTGGTTAATTGCTTAAACTTGGCTACAGATTACTACTTCATTCAATTGGGTGAGGCAAACATAATTTTTAATTGATATAATTTACTTCTTTACTCGATGGTTACTCTTTTTATCTTGTGAGCAAGCTTAGGTAAAAAGTAACCCTGACCACCAGCCAAATCCAAATCTGAGCCGTCCAACTTCAACCAATAAAAATCAACAGCTATAGATTTTTTGTTAATACTTGAATGCATTTCCCAATATTGCCAAATAGGTGATATACGGTTGGTCAATTCTAAATGCTAAACGTCAGGTTCTTAAATTTATTCACGATAAGGAGCCATATCATATTGAGAAATACCCAATAGCTCAATAAATGGTTTGTCACTTTCTTCAATACCACCAGGTACTCAATACTTGTCGGTTAAGGGGAAAAGGGGAAGGGGAAAGGGGAAAGAAAAAACCTTTACCCTTTACCTTTTTCCCCAAACCAAATTCCGAGTTCAAAATGCTTAACCGAGCAGTATTGGCCAGGTACTTAGACGCCCGCTTCCAGAAAATCAGTGTGATTTCAGATTGACGGTTGACAGTTAATAACCATCAGTTAATAGTTAACGGCTCCTTATAAAGTTAATAAATGTAAACTTCGTGCAAGCTTGCATAAGTCTCTAATTAGCGTCTGATAAAACCATCAAGAGTATTTTAGAGACAGAAATATGAAACTTTACTATCGCGGTCTGAGCTACCAATACAACCCCAGCCAAGAACCAAAACAACCATTTCAGCCCGCTCCTCAGTCAAAAATAGCTTATGACTTGATGTTCCGTGGGGTCACTTATCGTATCGATCGCAATGCTCAATCAACCGAAATTCCTTTATCACAACCGGCTAATAAATTGATTTATAGGGGACTGACTTTCTTTATAAATAGAACTACACAATCAGAAGGTACTGTAGTTTCTCAAACAGTAGGCACTTTAAAAGTTGAGACAGCAGTTTTGTAGTTTCAAGAATAATTTAGCAATAAAAAATGAGGATAGTCAGCACCATCCCCATTTTATTTTTTGTTGTTTTTTCATTTCCAGGCATTAGCCCAGAAATAAATTATTTAAAGTTGTGGTACGTACTGTTGTTTCTCTGGCACTTCAGCGTACTCAGCCACAATCTGACGAAATTCTTCGCCGTCAATGGTTTCCTTTTCAATGAGCAAATCTACTAAGCGATCGGTGACTGTGCGATGGTCGCGGATGATTTTCTTAGCAGTTTGATAGCAATCTTCAACGATCGCTCTTACTTGTCCATCAATGCGAGAGGCGATGGATTCAGAATACTCCGATCTGGTTGTCCAGTCACGACC
Source organism: Nostoc paludosum FACHB-159 (assembly GCF_014698835.1). Taxonomy (GTDB): domain Bacteria; phylum Cyanobacteriota; class Cyanobacteriia; order Cyanobacteriales; family Nostocaceae; genus Nostoc; species Nostoc paludosum. The sequence continues at coordinate 103,423 of NZ_JACJTU010000008.1, forward strand.
CAAGAAAACTTCTCCCTGTTGGCTTTCCAAGGACAATGGGCCTAAATCGGACATCCCGAACCGGGTTACCATTTGCCGTGCCATTCCTGACAACTGTTGCAAATCTCCACCAGCACCGGTAGTTACTTCGGCAGGGCCAAAAATTACTTCTTCAGCAGCGCGGCCACCCAAAGCACCAGTAATCCTAGCTTTCAACTGAGAACGAGAAATCAATCCTTGTTCTTCGTTGGGAGTAAACCAGGTTAAACCTTGTGCTTGTCCGCGTGGAATTAAGGTAACTTTCTGCACTGGGTCGTGGTCTTTTAACAAAGTCCCCACCAAGGCATGTCCAATTTCATGGTAGGCAATTAAGCGCTTGCTCTTGCTGTCTACCAAAGGAGTACCTTCCATCCCAGCAACTACCCGATCCACTGCATCATCAATTTCGCGGAGGGTGATAGCTTCTTTGCGTCTTCTAGCAGTGAGAATTGCCGCTTCGTTGAGTAAGTTGGCTAAATCAGCACCGGTGAACCCAGGAGTGCGACGAGCGATCGCTTCTAAGGATACGCTAGGGTCTAGTTTCTTGTTCCGCGCGTGGACTTGTAAGATTTCCAAACGCCCTTTGATATCGGGTGCATCTACTGTTACTTGGCGGTCAAAGCGACCAGGACGCAACAATGCTGAGTCTAATACGTCAGGACGGTTGGTGGCAGCAATAATAATGATGCCTGTGTTACCTTCAAACCCATCCATTTCGGTAAGCAGTTGGTTGAGAGTTTGCTCTCTTTCGTCGTTACCGCCACCGATACCAGCACCCCGTTGTCTGCCTACAGCGTCGATTTCATCAATGAAGATGATACAGGGGGCATTGTCTTTGGCTTTCTTGAATAAATCGCGGACGCGGGATGCACCTACACCAACGAACATTTCGACGAATTCCGAACCAGAAATGCTGAAGAAAGGTACGCCTGCTTCCCCTGCGATCGCTTTTGCTAGTAAAGTTTTACCAGTTCCAGGAGGCCCAACTAACAGCACTCCCTTAGGAATGCGTGCGCCCACAGCAGTAAATCTTTCTGGCTGTTTGAGGAAGGTGACAACTTCTTGCAATTCTTCTTTCGCTTCTTCAATCCCGGCTACATCGTCAAATTTGACTCCGGTTTTTGCCTCCATTTGGAAGCGGGCGCGGGATTTGCCGAAGTTCATTGCTTGACCTGGGCCGCCGGGAAGGTTGCTAGAACGCCGGAACAAAAAGAATAATCCAGTAATCAATAAAACTGGAAACACCAGATTGCCCAATAATCCCCAAATTGCGCCATCATTTCGCATGGGGTGAGCATCAAAACTAATTCCCTTTTCTTTAAGCTTAGTTATTAACTCAGGGGCATTAACAGGCAGATCCACGCGCCACCTTTGGATGTGATTTTCCAGATCTGGATCGCGGGCTTCTAAAATTGCCGTTCTACCGCCTTCGTAAAGATCTACACTGGTGACGCGATCGGCATCCAAATATTCTAGGAAGCGACCATAGGTCATCCGGGTATTGGCTGCATTTTTACTCATATCCGCAGGCGCACCTGCGAAAGCTCCTTGCCAGAAGAAAAAGCCAATTACCAAAGCTGGCAACGTCCAGAGAACCAGGACTTTCCAGGAAAATTTCATGTGAATTTGCCTCTAGATGTTTATACAACTCATTAGCCTTAGCAACAGAAGGTCTATTATTCTGTCACTTTGAGCCGTTAAACGGATGTTCATAAATCCATTTTGTTTAATTTGATTTCTTATATGCACTGCCATAGAAGCCTTAAACTATTATGGCCATGTCAATAAGAATCTTAATTAAAGTTAACTTAATTTTAATACAATATCGCACGAGAAAAGAAACAGAAAGGGGATTGGGGACAAAGGGAGTAGGGACTGGTGACTGGGGACTAGGAAATAAATATATTAGAAATATTTTCTTAGTACCTAATACCCAATACCCAAATCCCCAGTCCCGAATCCCCAGTCCCCTACTTAACTTCTGTAATTTGTAGAGTGTAAGGAAGATACTTGCCTTCGTCGTAGGAACCAACCCAAATTTGGTAAGTTCCAGCCAGCCATTCACCAACAATGCCGGCATTTTTACCATTAAAATCGTCATTGCACCAACTACCACCGGGTCCCTTAACAATCATGGTGGTGTCCTCAGGACTTTGGACTTGTAGCTTTAGGTAATCAAATTTACTTGTTAATACTAATGTGTGGTCTGGTGTTTCATCAACAAATCCAGTACAAGGGCCAGTGGCTGTTTCAGTTCTACCAGCTACTTGATTTCCAGATATTGAGCCACCACTCATCCCGCGAACTGTCAATGGGTCTGGGGAAAACTGTGGCCCAATGGTGAGATCTCCAAATATCGTTGGCGCTTCTTGGGCATCAGCTATGACATTAGCTGAAGTGATGAAAAGCGTAACTATCATTAACGATAATCTCATCCCTCTATTGAGCGCTTTTCTTGGCATTGTAATTAGGTTTGCTTCTAAGTGTTTTTGAAGACATGAATTTTACATACCAAGTTCCCAATATGAGGAGAATTGACTACAAAAACGAATGGGGCATTGAGCATTGGGCATGGGGCATGGAGAAGAGGTGTGGGAGGTGTGGGAGGAAGAAGAGGAAGCATAAATTCTCTTTCTCCCCACACTCCCCACACTCCGTCATCTCCCTCATCTCTTCATCCCCGCGTCCCCGCGTCTCCCCATCCCTCACTCCTGCTTCTCCCCCATCTCCCGCTACTCCCTACTCTCAGTTATTGCTCTAGTTAAGCGCGGCCGATCTAAACCAATCTGATTGAGGAGTAACCAAGATTGGATGAGGTCAGGGCCATGAACATCTCCAGTTAAAGCTGCTCTGAGCGATCGCATGACTAAGCCTTTTTTGACTTTTTGCTCTTTAACCACTTGTTTAATAATGTCCTGGGCTGATTCTTCCGAGAGTTGTGGCTGATTTTGCAAAGCTGTGACAATCCCCTCTAGGACAGCAGCAGAACCTTCTTGCTTGAGTTGTGCATTCCCTTCGTCGCTAAATTCAACTGTGTCGCTGAAAAACAGTTGACTCATAGCTACAGCATCTACCAGTCGAGTCAAGCTTTGGCTAATTAAAGTTACTAGCTGTTCTAACCAGGGGCGATCTCGTCCACCATCAAATTTATACCCAGCTGCTTCCCAATAGGGTATGAGTAAATCTGTGAGCTTATCTACAGGCGTATTGTGGATATACTGACTGTTCAACCAATCGAGTTTGTCCCAGTCAAATTTTGCACCTGCTTTATTAACCCGCTCAAAGCCAAATTCCTTGGCTGCTGCTTCTAAGGTAAATATTTCTTGAGTTGAGTCTGGGGGCGACCAACCAAGTAATGTCATGTAATTCACCAAGCCTTCAGCGGTAAAGCCCATTTGCTGAAAGTCAGAAATGGAAGTTACTCCATCCCGCTTGGAAAGCTTACGCCCTTCCTTGTTTAAAATCAGCGGTGCGTGGGCAAACTCTGGAATTTTTGCTCCGAAAGCTTCATACAGCAGAATTTGTTTGGCAGTGTTGGCGATGTGGTCTTCTCCGCGAATGACATGGGTGATTTGCATATCGATGTCATCCACTACAACTACGAAGTTGTATAAAGGTTGACCGCTACCCTCTTCTGAAGCGCGGGCGATGACCATATCGCCACCTAAATCGCTACCTCGCCAAGACATTTTTCCCCTGACTAAATCGTTCCATACAATTTCGCGATCGTCTTCGATTTTGAAGCGAATGACAGAAGAACGACCTTCTGCTTCAAAAGCGGCGCGTTGTTCTGGGGTGAGGTTGCGGTGACGGTTGTCATAGCGGGGAGCTTCGCCTCTAGCTTTTTGGGCTTCTCGCAAAGCCTCTAGTTCTTCGGGGGTGGTGTAGCAGCGATAGGCTAAGCCTCGATCTAGCAGTTGTTGTACTGCTTGTTTATAAAGATCCAAGCGTTGGGATTGAAAAAATGGTCCTTCATCCCAGTTCAGTCCTAGCCAACGCAGTCCTTGGAGGATATTTTCAGTGTATTCGGGACGCGATCGCTCTAGGTCTGTGTCTTCTATTCTCAAAATAAACTTCCCGCCGTGGTGGCGGGCAAATAACCAGTTAAATACACCCGTTCTAGCTGTACCAATATGTAAACTTCCAGTAGGACTGGGTGCAAGACGTACTCTGACAGTCACAGTTAATTCTCTCTTTTACAAAGCATGAATAAATGTACCTTATATTTAAACTCTAAGCCCTGAGTCCATAAAGATACGATTTCTTGGGTCTGTTACTGAGTCTATGAATACCAGGTAACTCAGTTACATTCCTTTGATATTTAGACTTAACACTCACTAATTTTGATTCTAGAACGGGACTGACGGGGCTCGAACCCGCAACTTCCGCCGTGACAGGGCGGTGCTCTAACCAATTGAACTACAGTCCCTTGATTTTCAACTTTCCTATTATCACTATTTTTTTTCTATCTGTCAAGTGTTTTCGGGTTGGAAATTAAAAATTTTTTGTGGGCATTGGGGAACCACTGCGTTGGGCGTCTCTGCCGACTTGTTCGCGTAGCGGCGACCACAGGACAAGCAAGTGGCGTCATTGGGCATTGGAGGCAGAAGGCAGGAGGCAGAAGGCAGGAGGCAGAAGGCAGAAGGCAGAAGGCAAGAGGCAGGAGGCAGGAGGCAGAAGGCAGGAGGCAGGAGGCAGGAGGCAGGAGGCAGAAGGCAGGAGGCAGGAGGCAGAAGGCAGGAGGCAGGAGGCAGAAGTTCTTGAATTTTGAATTGATTTGTCTCCCCATCTCCCCACTACCTCCAAGTAGTTTAGATAGAGCCTGATAATACAACCTGGGGCTTTGATTCCAAGTGCTGTAATATCCGTGATTGCATTTGTTTATACTGGTGCTTTAATAGCTGTTTACTTAAGTGGGGTTGAGAAGTGGCTGGTAGGTTATAACTCTGTTCCACCCAAGTTTTTAACATTTGGCGCTGAGTTGGGTCAATACGACTACTGAGAACATTAGCACAGGAATGTGGTGCTTCCAGAGTAAAGAAAATCAACGGGTAGCGTTCATTTTCAGCTAGGAAACTCACTAGTTTAAGATTTTGCGGATTTTGCATATCTAGGTAGCAAGGTAGCCACTTAGGGGCTAGTTCCCGATGATAGAGTACAGTCACCCATAACAGCATTGGGTGGGGGGATGTGATGAAAATAAATTGATTGTATCGAGTAGAGAGAGCATAGTTTTTGATTTCTTGCTTAGACAACATTAACCAGAGTGCTGCTACAGATTTGTGTCCGGTATCTACAAGCTGGGGAAAAACAATTTCTTGAATTGGTTTGTTCTCAGGCCAGGAAAGTTGGCGACAGGTTTGTTCTAATGGGATTGTTAAGCCAGAATCTAAGGGACGGCTAAGGATAGATCTAGAGGCTAAAGTTGTAGGTAAAGTAGGACAATTAGATTGTTCTATGCTGTTGAGAACTTGCAAAATTTGAGCAATATTTTGTGGGCGATCGCTTGCTTTTTTAGCAAGACAAGCCATGATTAAATTATTGAGTTTTTGAGGTAATTTTAAATTGGGTTTTACATCTGCGATCGCCCTTGGTGGTTCAAAGTGATGTGCTTTATACCAAGCACCAAAAAAATCAGTTTCCGGTTCCCAAGGTTTTTTGCCTGTGAGCATTTCAAACATCATTACACCCAGGCTATAAATATCTGACCGACCATCTAATTTTTCCCCATCTAGCTGTTCTGGAGAACAATAGGGCAAAGTTCCATTAAAACCTGTACTTGTACTAGCTGTTGATGCATAATTTAAAAATTTAGCTATACCAAAATCTAAAATTTTAACTAAGTGACCCAATATTGGATCGGGGATAACTAATATATTTGCAGGTTTGATATCTCTATGAACTAATGGACAAATTTTGCCGTCAATATTAATACCTTGATGGGCACACTGTAAACCCAAACAAATTTGTCGGAAAATAGTTAAAAACATCGGTAAAGATAGCGGAATTAAATCCTTTAAACTTTTCCCAAATAGATATTCCATGACGTAGTAGGGTTTTCCTTTTTCACTAACGCCATAATCATACGCCCGCACGATATGTACACTTTTTTGACTTAAAGCTGCACTCATTAAAGCTTCACGAGCGAAGTCTTGTTGCATTTTGCTATCAACAACAGTCTGAGTCAAAAATTTGATGGCAACTGGTGTTCCGCCTAACAAAATATCATTTGCTAAAAAAACTTCCCCCATGCCACCGCTGCCAATTAATTGCTTGAGTTGATAACGATTGGCAAGCAAGCCCTTACTACTTGTAGATGCAAATGGGCTTTGATTCACTTTAATAACCTCTGCTCCTTAGTCTATTTACAGTTCGTAATACCAAAAGAGAAATTTTGTTAGCTAATGTTGAGAATATAGTGAAATTTTAACGAATTGATAGAAATTTAAAAATCATTTCCCAAAACTTAGCTAATCTGTTTTTTAAATTTTCTTTTTCAGCTTTTTGTTCTGCCACTAACTTGCGTAAAATGTCTAATTTGAGCTTTTCATATTCTATCTTCAAAATATTTTTTGCTTCTTGAGACAAGATTGATTCATTTAATTCTTGATTCATATTTAACGAATCTATAATTTGCTGACGTTGGTTAGCTGTGAGACTTAAAGTTGTGACATGAGAGCAACGATTGGGATCTTCTAAAGGAAAAAATAGTAGATGATAATAACCTACTTCTGCTAAGCTACGTGCTATATTCTGTCCTTTGCTATCTTTCAAATCTAAAAAATAAGGTAGCCATTTGGTAAGAGAAGGTTCGGCATCGTACAGCACTGTTACCCATAACAACATTGGGTATACATTCATTTTAGTAATAAATTCTGTACTATGTACTTTATCCAAAAATTTTACAATCTCTTGTTTTGGCAACATAGCCCAAAAGGTTGGTATAGGTCTTTGAGGAGTATGTAATAAATGCGGAAATCCAATTGGTGCAACTGGTTTGTTTTTAGGCCAATTTTTCTGCAAACATTCTTTTTCGGATAATAATGTTGCGGGAACTAATTGCATATCTGATGGGATTGCAACATTATTTTTCGGAGTATAACTAGTATCCTCAAGCTGACTATTTACCTTTGCTAATTCATCTAAAATCTGGTTGATATTTTGGGGACGATCGCTTACTTCTTTTGCTAAACAACTCATTAATATTTTTTGTAATCCCTGGGGTATTTTTACTTGGGGATTTACTTCTTCAACTGTAGGCGGCATTTGAAAACGATGTGCTTGATACCAACTACCAAAGGAGTTACTTTTTGTCTGAAATGGATGTTTACCTGTCAACATTTCAAACATTAATACTCCCAAACTGTAAATATCAGAGCGTACATCCAACAGTTTGCGTCCTTCCATGTGTTCTGGAGAACAATAAGGCAAACTGCCAATAAAAGAATCTGTCAGGGTCATCCCACTTCGCTCTGTTAAAAACTTGGCGATACCAAAATCGAGAATTTTGACAATTTCTCCGTGTTTAGTATCTTGACTGAGAAATATGTTTTCTGGTTTGATATCTCTGTGAACAATGGGATAAATTTCTCCTTTGAGGCTAATACCTTGGTGGGCACATTGTAAACCCAAACAAATTTCAGTAGAGAGATCTAAAAACTGCGATATTGTTAAAGGCTTAACTTTGAGAATTTGTTTGAGGTTTTTACCTTGGAGATATTCCATTACATAAAAGGGAATTTTATCCTCAGTGACACCGTAACTTAAAATCCGAACAATATGTTTACTTTTACGACCTAATTGAGCGCCAATAAAAATCTCTCTGGCAAACCGTTGAGACATGTGCTGGTTGGATAGACTAAGTGATAGAATTTTGATAGCGATCGCCATCCCAGCTTTAGCAGTATCTTCTGCTAAGTAAACTCTACCCATCCCTCCTTTACCAATCAAATCTCTGATTAAATATCGATTATTTAAAAGTTGTCCAATATAATTGTCTAATTCTACTTTTTGCCCTACCATATTCTCAATTTTGTTTTGTGTCATAAAAATCAATTATGAAAAATATTGTTGGCAAAATCCTTGAATAAGTTTAGTCAATTATTAGTTCTTATTCTTAAAAACAAATTCAGGCTTTTTACAGTAATTGAACGATATAATTTGATAAATTACTCTAAGAAAAATTTATTTTCTTAAACATCGGTCGTCTCTCTGCAAAAGCTCTTATACATTATGTAACATATTTATTAAGGAATACGGTTGAGAAATTACACTGAAAGTACGATTAAACTAGATAAATTTAGCTTCTAGGTTCCGTGAATACACAGTAACAATCAGAAAAAACTAAATATAACAATCCTATTTAATTTGTGAAAATTTACATATTCAGATCCCCGACTTCTTTAAGAAGTCGGGGATCTAACTTTTCAAACTGTGTATCGTTAACGATTGAGATTCGGCAGTAAACGGCGTAATAATCTGATTAGCGGTGTTTCGATTTTAATTTTAAAAGCTAGAATTTTGGTGCGTTGCAGAGAGTTAAAATTGTTGTCGCTGATGAGAATTAATGAGCGCTGTCCATCAGGTAACTTAGGGCCAAGAGTTAGACCTTCAATGTTGTCTAAGACTACATCTAGAGTTCTCAAATCTAACAATAGTTTTTTCTTAACAGGTTTAATATTCTTGGAATCAACTGCTAAAAGGCTATCAATATTGTGAATATCATCCGCTCCTTCTAAAGAAACTTGAAACAGAGAAACAGCAAATCCTAAACCTGTAAAAGACCGTTCTAAACTTAAAAAGTGCCCTCCATCGTCGAGAGCAAATATATCGGGTAATCCACTAGCGAACTTACCGGTCAAATTCAAAAACGGTGCTACTGGTTGAGTTTGGTAAAGAAATTCCTGTTCTGGCTGGTTGGTGAGCAAGTTATATTGCAAAATCCGACAAGGACTGCCGATTTTGGGTTGCGCTGCTGAACCATCTTGAATTAAAGCATTTTCTGTAGCTGTAAATAGATATTTTTCATCAGGTGTAATGGTCAGGCTTTCAAAAGCTAAATTGTTACGGATACCTTGTTTACCTTTTTTATCTGGCAAAAACTTATTTGGTATGGGAAGTGTTGTAATTTCTTTACCAGAAGATAGGGAGAATTCTTTAATAAAAGGATTAATTAATTTGCCAACATCGCCTTCTGAAGAAATAAATACAGTACCTTTATTAGTTAAAGCAATGCCTTCTGTATCAGTTTGACTAGGAGGAAATTTGTCACCGCTTTCATTTAATAAGGTGGTAACATTAACAACGGTAACTCCATTTTTTTGTAGGGAACCCTTGCTTAAATCGATTTTCAAAGTGTAGAAACGGGTATTACCTTTTTGTCCGCGGTCGTCAGAAATCGCGTAATAAAGGTTATTCTTGACATCATAGGTAATTCCAGATAAACCTCCAACTTCGGTTTTTTGAAAGGTTAAATTTTTGGGTAAAGTAACTTCTCCGATAAATTTTATGCTACTGATTTCACTAGCTATTGACGGGAAGTTTGTGAATAAGAGGCTGATAATTAGAATCGGTATGAAAAAGTAAATAATTCGTGGGAATAGGAAGATTTTTTTAATTAACCGCATGGAAAGCTATTACTAAAAAGTAACTGGGGATTAGGAATTGGGGACTGGGTAATTATACCAATTCTCTAAAATCCGGCAACACATTCAAAATTCTCTAAATATCACAGGAATTAGTATTAGAAATTCTTTCCCCACTCCCCACTCCCCACTCCTCATTAGGATTTAGCACTAATTAAGCAAGTTGCCAAGCATATTCATCCTCGAAAAACTGAACGAGCCAGTCTTTAACTAGGCGGGTGGCGCGACAGTCATCTTCGTTGTAGCTTTGGATACTTTCTAATAAAGTACGATCGCCTGTTTCTAACCACTGGTCATACCAGTAAATGCACTTAGCTCCACTAGCTTCTTTATTACGCCACTCAAATCCCAACCAACGAGCGATCGCTTTGAGGGCATAGCTTTCTACAGGTAATGCTACGCTTTGGGTTAATTGTTCGTATATATCGACAAATCGATTCAGTACGGGGCGCACGGAGGAGTACGGAGTATTGTAAAGCTTTGCCAGTCGTTGGACTGTATCAAATTCATACACACAAAAATGATAAATTGGTGCTTGGGGATATAGCCAAACCAAATTCAAAAATTGCTGCCAAACTAATTCTTCGTCTTCTGGTTTATCTGCTAAAAAAGAATAAAATTTTTCTGTGTTGGCAACTTTATCTACCACCAAAACACCCAAAAGATAATTTAAATCCAAGTCTGGTTGTGCTTCAATATCAAAGTAAAGCTCTATAGGCGCTGTGAATGTAATATTTTCCTTTGGTAGCGGATACGGTAAAATTAGAGGTCGTTTTTGGAGTACAGATTGAGCTTGCACTACCAACTTCGCCGCTACTTGGGTGTCAAAACCAACCAGGTTTTCGAGAATGGCTGGACTAGTGTTGGCGAGAGATTCTAGTGTAGTTATGTCTAAGGCTTGGAGTTGAGTGTAGCGAATGGGTGTTACGCCTGGTAAGAGTGAGAGATGTTGCTGAGTTTGAGCGATGGCATAACATTGACTATACCAATGGCAAAGATTACACTTTTGTCGAGAAATAAACACCTCTGGCGGATTTGGTAACTCTAAAGCTTGAATAAATTCCTCCAGAATTTGGTGCATTTGTGGCGTCCACTTAAACAGATCCACCGCATAACTAGTGTTTTTAGTCCGCAAAATCAATAAAGCTGTTTCGGGTACAATTCCTTGGATTGTTGCCAACACTTGGGCATGAAACGCAGCCACAACTTGATATTCTTGTTTAGGACGCTTACCGAGTTCAATACTAGCCGGCACATACATCCAATCTCCAAAATGGGATTGTCCTGGCTGTTTAACGAGTAAATCTGGACGACTCAGTAAGGTGTATGCTTCAGAATAAGTTACTGATAACACTCCTTTATAGATGTACTCAACCCCTTGTTGCATCAATTCTAAAGTTGCCTTTTCTCCCACTTTCCAACTTCCAGATGGATAATCAGGCTGCTGGTAAGTCAACTGTGCCAAATTACTCAGTTGATGAGCAATTTTGTCTTGTTGGAGTTTCCCCAGCAGCTCATTGGGAGCATCGCGCAGACCTTTGTCACCGTGGATATCTAAAAAAGATCGGCGTTTACAGCGTTGGTATTGCAGTAGGAGTTCAGCATTAATCAGCATTTCTTTAAGTTAACAACAATTAGTACTCTGTGGGAGTAACTCAGACAATTAATAATGAAATGGGAGTTGACTGTTGAGAGCCAGTTGCTTTGAGCTGGGGAACCCATCCAACGCACTGGCTACTGTAGACTGCTGGCTGTTAACAAATCACCAATGACTAATCCAAAATCTAAAATTAATATGGCCACTAGTTCTGTTGCACAAACCAGATTGCATCGCCATCGAGAGCAATTTCCTGCTTTAGCTAATAAGACTTATTTTAATTATGGAGGACAAGGGCCGATGCCTCTTGGGGCGATGAATGCGATCGCTCAAACTGAAGCCGATCTTCAGCATATAGGCCCTTTTGGTAATGAGGCATATCGGTGGCTAAGACCGCAAGTGCAAGCTGCTAGAGTTGCGATCGCTTCCGAGTTCCAGATTCCAACTGATACAATAAGCCTGACTCAGAATGTCACTGTTGGCTGTAATATCGCCATGTGGGGTCTAGAATGGCGGGCTGGTGACCATATACTACTCTCAGATTGCGAACACCCAGGCGTGATTGCCACAGCCCAAGAAATCAGCAGGCGATTCTCTGTAGAAGTTAGTACCTGTCCCCTAAAGGCAACTTTAAATGAAGGCGACCCCGTAAAAGTCATTAGCCAACATTTACGCCCCAATACCCGCCTAGTAATATTGAGTCATGTTTTCTGGAATACGGGTCAGGTTTTACCCCTGGATAAAATTGCCGAACTATGCAGAAATAATCATTCTGCGCTGTTAATAGATGCTGCCCAATCTGCTGGTTTGTTGCCTTTAAATTTGACTGAATTGGGGGTAGATTTTTATGCTTTCACTGGTCACAAATGGTTATGTGGCCCTGCTGGTGCAGGGGGTTTGTATGTGCGACCAGAAGCGCGAGAAAGCCTCAAACCTACATTTATTGGCTTGAATGGCCTTGTTGTAGATAGTCAATCTCAGCCTGTGGATTGGCTTCCAGATGGGCGACGATATGAAGTCTCTACAGTAGCTTATCCTTTGTATGTCGGTTTACGGGAGGCGATCGCTATCCATCAGCAATGGGGAACTTCACAAGAACGTTACGAACAAATTTGTCACAACAGTGAGTACCTCTGGCGAAAGTTAGCGGCGTTAACTGATGTTAAATGTCTGCGAAATTCTCCACCAGAAAGCGGCATAGTCTCTTTTGAACTGACAAATAATCAGGCTCAAGCTCATCTTAAATTAGTGGAATTTTTAGACTCACAAAAAATATTAACTCGTACAATTGCCAATCCTAGTTGTATCCGCCTCACCGTCCATTACTTTACTTTAGAATCGGAAATCGACCAATTAATTGAGGCGATTCAAACTTTTTGCAAAACTAATTAAGACTTAAGAGTTAGAAGTTAATAAATAAAAATTACAAACTTTTAACTCTCTACTCCCAACTCCCAACTCCTAACTTAAAAATGGAACGCCCAATTTTATATTTAGCCATCACTAACCACGGATTTGGTCATGCCACCCGCATGGCTTCTGTAGCTGCAACAATTCAAAAGTTATGTCCAGAAGTTCTGCTAATTATGGTGACCACTGCGCCGCGTTGGTTGTTAGAGTGCTACATAGAAGGCGATTTTATCTATCGTCCCCGTGCATTTGATTTGGGTGTGGTGCAAGCAGACAGTTTGACAATGGATAAAGCAGCGACTTTAGAAAAGTTGCTAGATATTAAAAAGCATCAAAATTCGTTAATTGCCTCAGAAGTGAATTTTATTCGTCAAAATCGCGTGAATCTTATTTTGGCAGATATTCCCTTTCTTGCTTCTGGGTTTGCGAATGCTGCAAACATTCCGTGCTGGATGATTAGTAACTTTGGTTGGGACTTGATTTACCGAGATTGGGGAGGTGAATTTTTACCAATTGCAGATTGGATTAGTGATTGGTATTCAAAGTGCGATCGCCTGTTTCGTCTCCCTTTCCATGAACCAATGGCAGCTTTTAACAATATCACAGATATTGGCTTAACAGGCGGTTCTCCTCGTTATCCCCTTGATGATTTACGGTCTCTTTGGGGAATAACTACACCAGTCGAAAAAACTATTTTATTAACTTTTGGTGGCTTGGGTTTACAGCAAATTCCCTATGATAACTTGCAAGAATTTTCAGATTCGCAATTCATTATCTTCGATCGCTCTGCCCCCGATCTACCAAATTTAGTCAAAATTAATGACTATAAATACCGTCCTGTAGATTTTATGCCCATTTGTACGCGAGTCGTTTCCAAACCTGGTTATAGTACTTTTGCAGAAGCCACAAAATTACAGTTACCTATTGTTACTCTTCTCCGTGAAGACTTTGCTGAAGCCAGTTTTCTAGTAGAAGGCATAACTAACTACAACCAACATCAAATTATTACCTCTGCTGACTTTTTTGAAGGAACTTGGGATTTTCTGCGTGAGTTACCCCAACCACCAAAGCAATCCCAACCAATTGCTAAGGATGGTAATGAGGCGATCGCCCAGGCTGTTATTAATTATTTTCAGTCAAGTTAAAATCAATAATGGAAAGTTCAACAATAGACAAAGAGACTTTAGAATTAGCCGCCCAAGATGTACGTCGAGTGCTTGAAAGACAAAAGGAAGAACGCCAAGTTTTAATCACTCAGATGAACATCCTATTTGTCACAAACACAGCATTACTAAGTTTTCTAACAATATCTAGACTGATTACTAGATTTAGTATCTTCAGCACCTTAGAGATATTTTTATTTTTCATCAACTTCCTGCTACTAATTTGGGCTTTATTACCACGTAGATTTTTTATCAGCCCCAATTTAGAAAAAAAGCAAGAAACCCAAGAAAAAAAAGAAAAGCTCAAATTTCCAGATGATTATTTGACGCTTTCGCCTGAGCAATACCATTTGCAGATGTTAGTTGACTTGATAGAGACTTATAATAAGAACCAGAAACAAGTAGATGATATTTCTCTAGCTTTGAAATATGCTACTGGTGTGACTGCCGGAATTGCTATGGTTGCCTTATTACATCAAGTAACGGTTTATTTTATTCCTGAACTACAAAAACTATGAATAGCAAAGATGAGACAATACCTTCTCCAAAAAATTTACAATTACCGGAACCTAACCTAGAGAATATTACAGCTTTGTCTCACAACCTACCTAACACACCTATCATCCCTAGTGCCTTAAAAGAATCTGTCAATGCAGTTTTAAGATTCTTTACAGGAAGGTATACTCAATCAAATGATAAAACTGAAACTAAACAACAACCAAATCAAGCAGATTGAACTGTTAATTAACTTTTATTGTCATCAATATTATTGTTTCAAATGAGTCACTACCAAAAGTTATTAAGAATTACCACCACTGGCAAATCTTTTTACAATATCACTAATAAAATTGAAGCGATCGTTGCAGAATCGGGTGTTGAAACTGGTCTTTGCACTTTATTTTTACGCCACACTTCAGCCAGCTTAGTTATCCAAGAAAACGCCGATCCTGATGTTCTTGTGGATCTAGCTAATTTTATGGCAAAACTAGTGCCAGAATCAGCTAAATATATTCACGATGCAGAAGGCGCTGATGACATGCCAGCACATATCCGTACAGCCCTCACCCACACTTCTGAACATATCCCCATCAATCGTGGTCATCTAGTACTGGGAACTTGGCAGGGAATTTATATTTGGGAACACCGCCAGCGCAGTCATTCAAGAGAATTAGTTGTCCACATTTCTGGATAGCAATTTCTCAAATTTAATTTATTTAAGGTGTAGCTTTCTAGAGTTTAAATACTCTGTTTTTACTGCCTACCGTTTGGATAAAATATTGTAAACCTTCCTATAATGCCTTTTTGGCAAAAAATCTTTATGAGAAATAAACCATATACATATTGAAAAATTTGTATGTATCAGTTTGTAAATGAAAAATTAAGTTTTTTTATATTGTTTTAATAATTTGTATATTTCAATATAAACTAATACTTAGTGTCAGCTGGCTGGGTTATTTCAATCACTATGAAGCAAGAACTAACACCGACTCATACTTTCCAACTTATCGATCAAATACTTGCCCAGCACTCTGTTAACCTGTTGTCGCTTAATCCCGAAAAAAAAATAATTACCAGTTTTGCGGAATTGGGGAATTTGATTGCTGAAGAAAATACCGACATCCAAATTATCACAACTCTTCAGGAAACTTTGGAATCTATAGTTGATAGCCAGTTGCAAAATTTTCCAGAAAACATATTCTGGGATTTTGATTTTCTGGTCAGTAGTATGCTGAGACAGGCTTTAGTAGCAGACGAAGGTGCTGTTTGTTTTTTAAAGACTTTTTGTGAAAAGATGGTTTCCCTAACAGAAATGTTCGGAATGAACACAGAAATCCGCTTTCGCTACGTCCACGATTTTCTATATGGATTTGAGTGGGCAAGATGGGTACAAAAAGACCCCGAAGCTCGTGCAAATATAGAGCCTTTTAGCTTAGTTTTTTTTGATTATTTACTCACCAAAGGTAAGGAACTGATACAACGTATTAGTCACGGTCAAATCACTTATTATAAACTGTGTGACACAGGCTACCGCAATCCATTCTCCTTTTCTCGCGAACCAGAAGATGAATATCGTCTGTTAACTTATCTTGCCCAGGAAGAACTGATTCCCGTAGCAGTATGGAACTGGAATGCTAGCCCTGTATGGAATAAACCTTTCCAAGAAATGCGTCAGCAAATAGCATTAAAATTAAATATTCAACCACAGAAACACTGATTAGCAATCAGAAATTACAACTCAAAGATTAAATGATGAAAATTGCTGATTTAATTACTTGGTTTGAAGCATGGGCAAATCCCGCTTGGTGCGAAAGCTGGGATAATTGTGGCTGGCAGATTGAGCCAGGAGTGTTGCAGGAAAGAGTACGAGTATTGGTGTGTTTGACACCAACTTTGGCAGTGATGGAGGAAGCGATCGCTTTAAATGCTAATCTAATTTTTGCCCATCATCCTCTGATTTTTACACCTCTCAAGTCCTTATGCACTGGTGAAGCGATCGCAGAAATGGTACGCTTGGCCTTTACCCACAATATTGGTATTTACAGCGCCCACACGAATTTTGACCAAGTAGAGGATGGCACTGCTGATGTCTTGGCTCAAATTTTACAACTTCAACAAGTTACTCCCATAGTACCCACACAGCCTGGATTAGGATATGGTCGTGTTGGTTTGCTAGAGCCATCGATGACCCTAGAGGAATTACTCCAAGCCATTCAAACCAGACTTGCTTCTCCAAATTTAATTTTTTCCCCAACAGCTAATTTACAGCAAACAATTTCACGAGTTGCCGTTTTGGGTGGTTCGGGAGCTAGTTTCATTTCAGCAGTTACCAAAACTGATGCCCAAGCTTACTTAACTTCTGACTGCAAATTTCATCAATTTCAAGAAAGCCGCGATGCCTACGGCGGGCTGGGCCAACGCAATCTCATTTTAATCGACGCTGGCCATTATGCTACCGAACGTCCTGCTTGCGATCGCTTAGTGCAAAAATTTCAGTCCTTGAACCTAGACTGGGTGCAATTAAGTCAAAAAGATGAGGATTTCCGCCAATTTTTTGCTTGATTGTTTTTATTTAAACTATTATTTAAGTTTTAAGGTATGCCTTTAAGCCGCAGCCCAAACTGGGTTTAAGACCCCCTCTAAATCTATGATTTAGTGCAAAACAATTGGTGTGGTGCTGCGCCTCACTAATTGCCTTCAGCATAGCTGCCTTTTGCCGACGCTCGCGGACACGGCTTAGCTGCGCTATCCTGACTTCTTCAATGTATTCATCTATGCCAATAGATTACATAGTAAATGCAGCATAAACTCATATTTTTAATCCCTCTTGTGATATAAATCACCAAACACGTGTAACGATAATCACGTATTATTAATGTTCCATATCAATTAGCAGTAGAGATAAATATTCCACACTGGACGTTATAAATCGCTCACTCTGGCCTAATCAAGATGATTCGCACAATTGTTGAATCTGCTTTCCAAACGGGATATCTTAGTGTTGAATCTGAAGGTTTACTCCATCAAGTGCTGGCTACTAAATGCTACAACTCAGAGGATTTGTCAGCCCTCGCAGCCCTATACGATGCAGTTCGCACAGGTCAAATTAAACGAGAAGCATCCTCGTCCAATGTGCTAATGGAATTACCCCTACCGAATAAATCTTTTTGATACTTCTATAGAAGATAGACGGGAGATGAGGAGATGGAGTAGGCAAGGTGAGAAGGAAGTTAGAACGCCGGAAGCCGACGCTCCAAACTTCGGATGAGAAGGTAAGGCAAAGAAACAATCAAATACTATCTCCGCGTCAGAGTGTCCCCGTGTCCTCTTTCCATACCCCATATCTCCCTTATTTCCCCATTTCCCCATCTCTCTAAGCCTCTTGTGCAAACAAAAACCTGAAAAACTCAAAACTCTTTGTGTGTTGTTTTTGAAAATCATCAAGGTCAGCAAGAGAATGAGTTAAGATCAAATACACAGGGGTAAAAGTAAAGCCAAGTCCCCGGACTTCTTATAATGCCAATGACTACAAGTAGGCAAATTAAACAACCGCAATCAACGCTTGTTTCTCAGTATTTTTTATTACATAATGGTAGAAAGGACTCACCAGCAAATATTAACCTTGCGAGGAGAAATCCCGATTTGTTCGACTTCTATGAAGCAAACATTCCCTAAAATTCAGCCCGAAAGAGATTGAATTCACTGGTAAGGCAACCATTGGTTGATGACCCAAAATCTCCTAGATTTTGACAACTACAAGCAAATCTTGAGATTGGGTTATGAGGCGTACTTGTTCTCAACCGTGAAATTAACCTCTTAAAGGTGTAATCTAATGGGGTCAAACCCAGATTTTGACAGGTTTAACTACGTTGTTTAAAAAGGCAGAAGCAGTACATGCTACACCGCAAGATTTATCAACTGTGTTGCGACGGGCGGGAGGTATGTGTTTTCTTGCGGGATCAGCAACGCTGGATTGAGCGTGCCCGCATCATAGACATAGAGGGAGATTTAGTAACCCTGCGCTATGAAACAGAAGAAGAGGACGAAATTTGTTCTTGGGAAGAAATGGTTCGTCTTGAGAGCATCGGTGCTGTAACGCAAAAATTGGCTTCAGTGCCACGCGGAAATGTGGAACCTCTCCTGACAGAGGATTGTCCCGAAGCCGAACGCATCCGCAATCGTTACACTGACTCCAATCCTGAATAAACGGTTATTAATCATTGGTCAATAGTTATTTACTAATAAATGACTATTGACTATCATTTAACCGCTCGAAAGCAGGACAGTAACCTTCTAAAGTTACCTTAAAGTTATACAATGGGGAAGCTGGATTCCAACACCGCTGCCCCCTTTGATGTCGGCAAGTACCACAACAGTCTATATCTGTCCATGTATAGCGATCGCTATTTTGATTGAGCAGTTCTCGCTGAGACAATCCCCGTAATACTAGTTCCTCCCCTTGCCAACGAGCTTCGATTAAGCCAGTATCGGCAAAATTTTGCCAACGAGGATCGGCTGTAATGGCATCGGGGAGGGTGATTGTAACTACTGTTCCTAACTCCGTCAGTTCGCCTTCGTAATTCGTCTCTGGGGCTGCCGGTTGCAAGAACGTATCGCCAATGGGCAGTTCCACCAAAGTCTCAGCCGCTGGAGAATGTATATGATAGCGGTTTTGTAACTCCTCTAAGCTTGTGAGGTCGGCTAAGTAGGCAGGAGAACCGTGGACAAAAATCACGTGTTGGGGTCGCAAATTATGAATTAACTGCGTAGTCCCAGGGCCATCACTATGCTGAGCGAGAAGGTAACTTTCGACAGTGGTGGGTGCTAGATATTTTTTATTAAGTTTTATATCAATTTTTTCCGGTACGAGGATCAGCCAAGGGCCGGTATTGGTTTGGCAGTGTTCGCGCAAATCAGCTGTCGAGTCAGTCAGGACAATACAAGGTGACTTGCCAACAGTGGCACGTTCTTCTGGGTGCAAACGACGCACCCGCGGACGCACCCGTTCATCCCAAAACAAAGGTTGATGGCGGGCAAAGTTTTGTACTGAAGGGGGGAGGTGCGGCAGCAGTTCTAGGTAGGCGTCGCAGCCAGTGGCGACGGCGCCATCCACCCAGATATCTAAATCTCGTCCAGTGAAGTGGTGATGAGAACGCAAAAGCATCAACAGTTCTTGACCCAGCCCTAAAGCGGGGGTGGGGAGAATTACAGAACAATGGTCAGCGATCGCTCTATTAATTCGCTCTGCTAATTGATTTTCTTGGTTACGGCGGTGGGGATGGCGGGATGTGCCATAAGTGCCTTCAATAATTAGCACATCCAAGTCTAAGCCCCGTAGTTCCTCTAAACGTAAACCTTCTACCAGCCGGGAGTTAGATAAGAAAAAGTCCCCTGTATACAGTAGCTTGTAACTACGGTGTTGGGTGGTGTAGGTGAGGAGAATTGCCACTGCCCCTGGTAGATGCCCTGCGGGAAATAATTCTGCCACCAGACCGTCTTGAAATTCCACAGGCGATCGCAACGGCAAAGCGTGGCAAAATTGAGAGATTTTTTCGGGGTCTTGGTCTTGCCAATTCAGTGGCAGTAACTTGCTGGTTACTTCGCTACCATAAATGGGTAACTTAGGAAAAGCTGTGTGCAGTGCTAGCAAGCCTCTGGCGTGATCTGGATGGGCATGACTGACTAAAACTAAATCTGCTGGTAAGGGCGGACTCGCTCCACGTACTGACTTGCCAAGCCCCTTCGCCAGCGATGATATGTCCTCCAAACCGCAATCCAACAAGATGCGGTGTGGCCCCATCTTCACTAATAAACACACGCCCTCATCGTGATGCTGAACGCTATAGGGCAAACATTCTAATTCACTACCAGTTTCCCCAGCATCTACGCGAGAGGATGCCGACAGATTATCCCTCATGCTCTCCTCCCCTCAAACCTCATCGTCATGGACATATCCCAAAACCCAAAAATTGCACAAATTTCGGTTTTGTGACTTAGGGGTAAGTTTTATCATGCGCCCCTACACCCTGAGAATACGGATTTTTGATTGGGGAGGACGCCTCTACCGAACCCGCACGAGTTCGGAAAAGTTGGATAACGAGAGAGCTATCAAATTACTAGCTCAAGGAGCTTTGCCTCTTGCCTGTTTTCCCTGTGAAAGTTATGAGCGCTCTTAGCCAACTTACCCTACGGAAAGTTGCCCCAGCGTCTACAAATTTCTCTTAATGCGCCGAACCATTGCCGTGATAATTATCTGAGTCATAGAATCCGTTTTTCGTGCCAAAAAATAGACACGAAACCGTAAATACAACTGTTAAACCAGCTAGAATCAGCTTGACATCCATTTGTTTGCTGTCCTTTATTCAAGACTTTCCTATATTAATTTAGTGCTTCCATAATCAAATGGGATCGCTAGAAAATCTTTACTATGCATGTATGGATTGGGCAATAGGTAAAATTACCGCAATCAGTTCAGATTGTAGAACTTTTCGGTCAACCTGTCCATCCTTTAGATGTGAAGTACCTACAGTCCGTAAAAATCTTCATCTATAATTTGGTCGATGGAAAAAGGGCAGACTGTGGGATATTCACTTTCTTTGGGTATCCGAACTCCAAACTTAGCTAGCTTAGCTTCCTTAATGGCTAGCTTGCGAGCATCTGGGTAGGCTTTTTCCACCGCTTCTACTAAAAAACTTTTTAAAGAAGGAGTATCTGCCAAATTATTGAGAACTCGTTGTCGATGTTCAAGTATTGAGGTATACCAGCTGCCTTTCATTGTATCGGGTACATCATACTGAACCCGTAACTTGAGTAAATGCGCCAACAGAATTGTGAGATTACTTTTGAGGGCATTTTTCTCTGCTTTGCCCAAATCAACTAGCTCCTCAATCAAATGCTCAATATCCAACGCCTCAAAATCATGATTTTGTAACTGTTGAATGGTTTGCTCAATCCATAATTGTAAATCGCGATCGTATAGTGGGTTAGGCATTTTTCAGATTAACTCCTAACTATTCAACATTCCAGGTAGGTCGGAAGTTTATTTGATCGTAGCGATGATGTGCGATCGCACAAATTTAGGCATGGGGCATTGGAAATGAGGGAGAATAATAACTCGTTACTCAACAAACAGTCCTCAGTTAACAGTCAAACTAATTTATAATTAATAATTCATAATTGCAATCAGTTGTCGATTGAACTCTCCACTGCATTGTTGCACCACGCTCATTTTTAATTCGGTGGGGGCTTCCATTTTTAATTATGAATTATGAATTAATAATTATTTGGTCAACACTCGTTATGGCCGCTGTGGTTTCTTACCAAAAACATAGCGCAGTGTATCTATAATCCAAGTTTGGAAGTTGTCAATGTAGCTAAATATCACTGGCACTACCAAGAGTGTCAACAGGGTCGAAGTTGTGAAACCGCCCATAATGGCAATTCCCATTGGTTGACGAACTTCGGAACCTGTGCCAATTCCCAATGCTAAAGGTAGAGTACCTGCGATGGTTGCTAGGGAAGTCATCATAATCGGGCGCAGACGTGACACGCCAGCTTCTACTAAGGCTTGACGTTGTTTTTTGCCTTCCTGCATATTGATAATGGTGTAGTCTACTAACAGAATCGAGTTTTTGGTGACAATTCCTAACAGCAAGACGACACCAATTAAGGCATATAATCCCAAAGGTTTTTGGGCAACCATCAATGCTACCAATGTGCCGCCTAAACAAAAGGGTAAGGCTGCCATAATCGATAATGGATGGAGAAAGTTGTTATACAGCAGCACCAGAATTGCGTAGATAGATATTAATGCTAGTCCTAAGGCGCTGCCAAAACGACCGAAAATGTCTTGCATAATTTTGGCGCTACCTGAAGGTTGCTGTACTACTCCTGGCGGTAAGTTTTGCATTGCAGGTAGTTTGTTGATTGTTTCTACTGCTTGTCCTAGAGAAATACCTTGGAGGTTGGCTTCGACAGCGACTTGGCGGGCGCGATCGTAGCGGTTGATGGTAGCAGGGCCGCTACCAAAGCGAATATCTGCCACTGCTACAAGGGGAACTAGTTTACCATTTTGGGTGGGGACTTGGAGATTTGTAATTGTGTTGATGTCAGCCCGTGCTTCGGGGTCGATTTGCACGCGAATGGGGATTTGCCGATCGCTCAAATTAAATTTTGCTAAATTGGCATCGTTATCGCCAATAGTACCAAGGGAAGCAGTCCGGGCGATCGCTTGCACTGTCACCCCCAAATCTGCCGCCCGTTGCGGGTTAGGAATTACTAAAATCTCTGGTTTTACTAAACTCGCAGTTGAGGACACTTCTACCAATCCCGATATCGTTCGCATCTGCTTTTCTAAAGCATCAGCAGCTTGATTTAATGCTTGGGGATTTTCACTTCTGAGGACAATTGATAAAGCTTTGCGACTGTCACCTGGTGACTGACTTTGAAAACTAATTCTCGCTCCTGGTATTTGCGAAAATTGAGGGCGTACTTGTTCCTCAAACTGTTTTTGGGAAACATCTCTTTCTTCTCTGGGTTTGAGATTAATAGTCAGAGTTGCAGAATTTATTTCTTGTGTTGCTAGTACGCCTGCAACTACTGGATTTTGGCGGATGATGTCAGTGGCTTGTGTTGCTACTTTGTTAACATCTGCCAAAGTCGAACCAGGAGGTAGTTCTATAGTGACGTTGGAAATTCCGAAGTCACCATCATCAACGAAACCCTTGGGAATCAAAGGAACTAGCATCATACTGGCAACGAAAAAAGCTAAAGCGATCGCCATTGTTGTCAATCTATGCCTTAACGCCCACTCCAGAAGTAATCTATAAGGTTGAAAACGCGGACGCTTTTCAGTTCTGAGTTTTCTGCTACCAGGAAGTGTAAATTTGAAATTAAAAAATTTTATTGTTCCCCTACTCCCTATTCCCTGCTCCCTATTCCCCTCATTCTCTTGCAATAGATACGCCCCCATCATTGGCGTAATCATCCGCGCTACAAGGGTTGAGAAAATTGTGGAAACAGCAACGGTAACACCGAATGGTTGAAAAAATTGCCCTGGAATTCCACCCATAAAAGCAACGGGCAAAAACACAGCAATAATCGTTGCTGAACTTGCGATTACCGCCAATCCTACTTCATCAGAAGAATCAAAAGCAGCTTCCCAAGCTGATTTGCCCATTGCCATGTGTCGTTCCATATTTTCAATTTCCACCACGGCATCATCAACTAAATTGCCCACCGCCAACGCTAATGCCAACAAAGTCATGTTGTTGAGGGTGTAACCAAGAGCGTGCTGCACAGCAAAGGTAGGAATCATTGACAATGGCAAGGCAACGGCAGTAATTAATGTTGCTCGCCAGTCGCGTAAAAATAGTAAAATCACGACGACAGCCAGCACCGAAGCTTGAATTAATTCATCAATGGTGCTTTGGTAAGATTGACGGACAACATCAGCTCTGGTAAAAATTAAATCTACTTTGACATCTGGAGGGAGTGTTTTTTCCAGTTGTTTAACTGCTGCTTTTACTCCTTGTTCCACACTCACCAGGACGCTGCCAGTACTACGCAATACCTGAAAAGCTACTACGGGTTGATTGTTTAAATAGGCGGCTTGACGAATATCGCCAAATTTATCTTCTACAGTTCCCAAGCTGGATAAGGGTACAGAACCACCTGCTGGTAAGATGATTTCGTAGGTTTTTAGAATATCGACATTAGCGGCACTTCCAAGGGTGCGAATACTTTGTTCGCTACCACCGACTTCGGCACGTCCGCCAGGTAAGTTAATATTTAAAGCGCGGATTTGGTCGTTTACTTGGGTTGCGGTGATACCTAAAGATTGCAAGCGGTCTGGATTGAGGTTAACGCGAATTTCTCGGTCAACTCCACCGATACGCTGAATTTGTGCGACACCAGGAACTCCCAACAAGGCGCGGCTAATGGTTTGGTCTACGAGGTTGCTTAATTCTTCTACGGAACGGCGGTCTGATTTCACGGCGTAGGTAACGATAGGGCCGCCGGAAAATTCTAGCCGTTCGACAATTGGGTCGTTGATATCTTGGGGTAAATCTTGGCGAATTTGAGCGATCGCATTACGGACATCATTAGTGGCGCGATCGCTATTTGTACCCAAAACAAAATTGATTGTCGTCTGAGAACTACCATCGCTGACCTTGGAAATCATGTTATCGATATTGCCCAAGCCAGCAACAGCATCTTCAATTTTTTTCGTCACTTGGGATTCTAATTCCGTCGGCCCTGCACCCGGTTGGGTGACTTTTACCACAACTGCTGGCACATCAATATTTGGGTTCGTATCAATCCCCAAGGACATGAAGGAAAACCAACCCAATATCGTCAAAATTAAAAATAAAACTATCGTCGGAACAGGTTTTTTGATCGACCAAGCAGAGATATTAAAAGACATTGGGAAATTTGAGATTAGTTATTAGTCATTGGGCATTGGGCATTGGGCATTGGGCATTGGGCATTAGGTATTGGGTATTCCCTTTATCTCCCTTATTTTCCTCATCTCCCCCATGCCCCATGCCCTATGCCCCATGCCCTAATTTGCAATTCGCACTTTGTCGCCATCTTTGAGATATGGTGCACCATCAACTATTACACGTTCACCTAACTGCAAGCCACTTTTGATTTCTACTTTGTCACCGTTAGCAGGATCTCCTAACTCTACTTTTTGGCTGCGGACTGTATCCTCAGCCGATAGGGTAAATACGATTACACTTGAGTCTGCTTGGGACTGCACTGCTTTTTGCGGTACTACCATACTGATGGCTGAACTGGTAGTAATTGCAGCACGGGCAAACATTCCTGGTTTGAGGGGAGTTGTTGGTGGCAAGTCAATTTTTACTATAGCCTCACGTCTTTGATCGTTCACCAGTGGTTGTATTTCCCTGACTCGTCCTTGCGATCGCACGCGGCGATCGACATCAGAAGTAATTTGCACCGATGCGCCAACTTTTACCTGCGTGAGTTGAGTTTCAGGCACCTTGGCCTGAAGTTCTAGTTTTTCATCCCGAATAATCGAAAATAGCTTTTGTGTACCACCAACCACAGTTCCCACTTGGGTTTGCGGTGGCACCCCGGTAACATCACCAACCCTAGCAAGTTTCTCGGCGATGACTCCAGAAACCGGCGCACGCACTACAGTTTGTCCCAATTGAGTTTGGAGTTGTTGCACCCTAGCAGCACTGCTTTTGACATCAGCTTTGGCTTTGTTGATGCTGGCTTGGGCGTTGGCAATGTTCGATTGGGCACTTTTAACGCTGGCTTGGGCACTACGGACATTTTGTTGGCCGAGATTCACAACTTCTATGGCAGTTTTCACAGCGTAGGAACGAGTGTCGAGTTCTTGTTTGCTAATGGTTCCAGAGTCGGCAAGTTGTTGATATCGCTGATAATTCTTGCCTGCTTCCTCTAATTTCGCCTGGGCTTGAGCTAAATCTGCTTGTTTTTGCTGGACTATTGCCTGACTTGATGCCAAATCTGCCTGCCTGGATGCCAGATCTGCTTGCCGGGATTTGACATCTGCTTGTTTTGATTCCACATCTGCTTTTGCTTGGCTAATTTGGTTTTGGAGTACGGAATCATCTAATATGGCTAAAACTTGACCTTTTTTGACAAAAGCTCCTTCTTTGACATCTTCAGGGATGCTTTTGATTTGTAGTCCGTTTGTCTGGGGTAGCACGGGAATTAAATCGCTGGCTGTTACAGTACCAGTTGTTTTCAGGGTACGCATAACACGGGCGTTTTCCACTGTGGCGATGGTGACTGTCATTGCTGGGTTAATTTTTTGATCCGCGATCGCCCCTTGTTGACGAGATGGCAGACGACTAAATATAGCCATACCACCAAAGGCGATCGCTATCCCTAAACCAGTACCCAAGAATAATGGCTTCAACCATGTTCTGGTTTGTTTTTGCTCTGATTTCTTTGGCAAGGTAGCATCTTCAGAGGTTACAGGTTCTTTCACCTCAACTTCTGAAATACTTTCATCGCTCACAGTGCCACCTCCACTTTTTGTGTATGTTTACCACTGTTAATACTTTCTTAAGAAAACTTGAAATTTATTTACTTTATATCAAAAACGGCGCATTTTTCAGTCAATATGTTTTGTGTGCAGCAGTATATAACATAACAAAAATATATTTGGTCGTCAGAGTAATTACCAGTAAAGTACATAAAAAAATAATGTAAATTAAAATACAATTTAATGTAATTTTACTTATTAACCGTACTATCCTACCAAGGCAAATTTCCCAACTTGAAAATTCTCTGTCTTACACTGTCTCCACATCTTTGTCTGAGTCTTAACCTATGGCTTTTCACTTGGTCAAGTATTACATCACAGAGGAGATGTATTTAGATCACTGTCAATCATGAGTTAGAAATGAAAAATTGATAGATAAAGCTAATCTAGATTTATCCAATTAAAATTAAAAACGTTAATGTACTTTGCTATACTACGCCGTTATTTTCCCACCAAATCTATAATCCCTCTAAAGCGTTTGTATTGCTAGAAATTCACAGCTTATCCTGTAATACAGTACAGGTCAAGGTAGCGTCTACATCTACACCTGAGTTACAAAAGAGCAAACTGCATTGTCCGAAATTACACCAAGAGTATTGGGCATGGAAAGAGGCGGGGGAGCAGAGAGCAGGATCTTCTCCCTTGTCTCCCTTATCTCCCTTGTC
This sequence comes from Nostoc paludosum FACHB-159, assembly GCF_014698835.1. Taxonomy (GTDB): domain Bacteria; phylum Cyanobacteriota; class Cyanobacteriia; order Cyanobacteriales; family Nostocaceae; genus Nostoc; species Nostoc paludosum. The sequence goes on from NZ_JACJTU010000008.1 coordinate 130,467, forward strand.
TCCCCACTCCTTGAATAAAAAAGTACATACCAAAGCAAACAGATATGTTCAATGCCACTGAAATTTTAATTGATGCCTTTGTAAATCAAATTCGAGAAGGCTACCGTCGCACCTATGGCTGTTTTAAAAATGATTATCAGGATATTATTGCCTGGGCTGGTAATATGGCTTTGGAAAACATTGCCAATAGCGACGCCCTTTACCATAATGTCGAACACACCGTCTTAGTTACCCTGGTGGGGCAGGAAATTTTGCGTGGCAAACACATCAGAGAAGGTGGTGTTTCTAGCGAAGATTGGCTGCATTTTATTATCTCGTTAGTTAGCCATGATATTGGCTACGTTAAAGGGGTTTGCCGACAAGACCAAGAAACAGCAGGCTTATATGCCACAGGCAAAAATGGCAGAATGATTTCTTTGGCTCCTGGGGCTTCTGATGCCAGCCTCACGCCATATCACGTTGATAGAGCAAAGCTGTTTATTGATGAGCGTTTTGGCGGTCACAAGTTAATAGATGCCGATGCAATTAAAAGCAATATTGAATTGACTCGATTTCCGGTGCCTGCGGCAGAGGATCAGCAAGATACCAAGTGCTTTGCAGGATTAGTACGTGCTGCTGATTTGATTGGGCAATTAAGCGACCCACGTTACTTAAAGAAAATTAATTCTTTATTCTACGAGTTTGAAGAAACTGGGATGAATAAAGTTTTGGGCTATAAAACTCCTGCCGATTTACGTAAGAACTACGCGAAATTTTACTGGAATGGGGTATATCCCTATATCCAAGAAGGACTGCATTATCTGTCACTGACACAACAAGGAAAACAAATTCTGGCTAATCTCTACTCAAATGTGTTTGTTGTAGAACACGAAAGACAACAAGAAGAACAACAGCGGTATTTAGAGGAGTTAAGAGTTAAGAGTTAAAAGTAGAGACACGATTAACCCTTGTCTGTATGGAGTGGGGAGTTAAGAATTATTAACCATGAATTATGATAAACATGAAAGTTTGATAAATCAGAACTCAGAACTTTTAACTCCTAACTCATAACTCCTAACTACTATGGATTGGTGGCGACGACTGAAGAAAAATCCTTTGGCACGATTTGGGGCAATTTTGCTGTTAATTTTCTACATAGCGGTAATTGCAGCCGATTTCATTGCCCCTTATGACCCCTATGCCTCACAGCCTAATGGTTCATTGTTACCACCAACTAAGGTACATTGGTTTTCTCAATCAGGGCAGTTTATTGGGCCTCATGTTTATCCGACGACTCAAGGTGAGACGAATTTAGAAACAGGCGATCGCGAACTGATTGTAGACTTTAAAAAACCCTCACCCTTGCGTCTATTTGTCTCTGGTGCAGAATACCGATTGTTGCAGCTAAGTGTACCATTACCGCCCAAGTGGGATGAAGTAACAATTTTTCCCGGAATTCCCTTGAATTGGCATTTGTTTGGCACAACAAATGGCGTAAAATTTAACGTTTTGGGTACTGATGACCAAGGCCGCGACCAACTAAGTCGCTTGTTGTATGGCGGCCGCATCAGTATGTTTATCGGGATTTTTGGCGTTGCTATTTCCTTTCCTCTCGGTTTGCTCATAGGTGGAATATCCGGCTACTTCGGAGGTTGGACAGATAGCATCATCATGCGCTTGGCAGAAGTGTTAATGACTTTTCCCAGTATTTATCTTTTGGTCACCTTGGGGGCAGTTTTGCCACCTGGGTTAAGCAGTACCCAGCGGTTTTTGTTAATTGTGGTGATTACTTCGGTTATTGGCTGGGCTGGTTTAGCACGCGTAATCCGCGGACAGGTACTATCAATTAAAGAGCGAGAATTTGTCCAAGCCTCACGGGCAATGGGCGGTAACCCGCTTTATATTATTGTCCGCCATGTTTTGCCGCAAACGGCTACCTACGTAATTATTTCTGCTACTCTGGCAGTCCCCAGCTTTATTGGTGCAGAAGCGATATTGAGTCTGATTGGTTTGGGTATTCAACAACCAGACCCCTCTTGGGGCAATATGCTTTCTCTGGCTAGTAATGCTTCAATTATGGTTTTGCAACCTTGGTTAATTTGGCCGCCAGCTGTGTTGATTATCCTGACAGTGCTAGCATTCAACTTACTCGGCGATGGCTTGCGAGATGCACTTGACCCGCGCAGTTTACGGAGGTAGATTGTAAAAATAGCAAATGCTGTCGCCAAAATAAGAAATGCTGTCGCCGAAATAGTTTTTGCGACAACAAAATAGTTTTTGCGACACCAAAATAGTTTTTGCGAGTGCCGAAATAACAAATGCTGTCGCTGAAATAGTTTTTGCGACACCAAAATAGTTTTTGCGAACGCTGAAATAGTTTTTGCGATTGCTGAAATAAAAAATGCGATCGCTCAAACCATTTCTAAAAAAAATCTTTGTAACAAATGAATAGGCGCAATAGAATCGTTGACAGCAGTTTCTACTTTGACTTGGATGTTGGACAGTAATTTCAATTGCCGTAGCAACTTTGTTGGAGGCAGAGGATAAAATTCCTCAGCACTCCTGAGTCATCAGTCATCAATCATCAATCATCAACTTCAAGGAGATAATTTATTTCTTCAAGTTCCCCTATGCGTGCGTTGACGCTTCAGCACTCCTACTGTACCTAAAGCCCCCAGTGCCAACATTCCTAAAGCTGGCGAAGATTCTGGAACTGCTGCTAATGCGGCTCCTGCTAAAATGCTGTGAGTGTATGCTGTGGGATGCAGCTGATCCCAGAATAAATATTGATTGGGGTTAGGACAGGTAGTGAAGCTCGTTGGGCTGGTTATTGTCAAGCAAGCATCAGTAACATTTGTAAGACCGAATTCTTCGGGAGATGCAAGCCCTCTACTGAATAAGGAATTAACATCAAAAAGGGTGACATGAATATCTTCTTGCTGGTTCAAAGTATTGACACCGAAAGCTAAGCCGGAGTTATGGGCGTTAGTTAAAGCAGTTAGCCCAGCAGAAACCGTTGGATTGTTATTGATGCTAGGAAGGGCACCTAAATTAGGTAAATTTACTACAAGAAAATTTTCAGCACCAACACTAGCCAGTGATTTTACCGCATTTATTAAATTATTGACTGGTTCAAGAGGGTTTGTTACGCCATTACGGTAATCATTTGCACCAGCCCAGATTACGTACAGCGCCTTGTCGTCAGCTTGAGTATTAGCTGTACTAAAGTTTGTTATCTGCTGAGCTAATCCTGGTAAATTTGCATTAACGGTGTTCAAAGTACCTGTGGTAGCACCACCAAAGGCAAAGTTAGTAAGTGTTATTCCCAAACTAGAAGATAAACCTTCTACCCAAACAGGGCCATTGGTAAAGCGTCCCTGAAAATAGGGTGGACTGGGAGGAAATTCATCTCCAGTAGCCGCTTTGATGAAATTGTAAGCATTGCCAGTATCAACGAGGCTGTCGCCAAAGGCGTAAATTTGACTAAAACTGGCGGCCGATGCTTTTAGTGAAAATACAAAAGAAGAAGATAATATAAATCCTGCGGCTATAACTTGTTTTTTCATGCTGATTACTTTTTTAGTAAATAGTTTAGAAATCTTGCAAAGTTATTTTTTGGTATGTATAACTGTCGGTTATCTCATTTTGAGGAATAAAAGAAAATTAAGTTAGGTTGGCACGAATAAACGAAGTTATGTACAACATAAATACGCATTACATATTTACTGAAATGACCAAAAATATGGGCGCTCATTTCAGTGAATTGATGATTAATTAGTATTTACCTTCCGCCTAAAGTTTCGATTTAATTACGAATTTAGTCATTTATTTTGGACAACTTTCTTTGGCTTGTTGTGGGGGTTGGTAATTGGGTTTGAGCTTCAAAGCTTCATCGAAGGCGGCGATCGCTTTTTCGCTTTGCTGGAATTTACACAGGCTCAATCCTAGATAATACCAGACCTCAGCTTTTTGAGCATCACTTAGTTTGTGATGATCTAGAAGGAAATAAAATTGCGCGATCGCTCGATCGTCTTGCTTTAGCGCTTGTAGCGCCATCCCTTTACCCCGTAAAGCGACAAAGTATTGAGGATTGTATTTTAATGCCTGCTCATAGGCTTTTAGAGAACTTTCGTATTCTTGTTTTCGGAATAATACCTTACCTTGATAGCTAAAAGCAATGGCTAATTCTTTAGCATTTGTATTTTTATGTTGAACTTCCGAAATTTCTTTTAAAAGCTCAATTGCTTGATTAATACTAGTAAGTGCTGCATCAGGTTTGTTGAGTGCTAGTAGCGCTTCAGTTTTATTAATCCAGAATACAGGATCTTTGGAATTGAGTTTAATGGCTTTATCAAAAGCGGAGATTGCCTCATTATATTGTTTGAGGTTAAATAGGGCTTCTCCTTTGCAATTCCAGGCATAAACAGCTTCTGGATTAATGATAGTTGCTGTAGTGCATGATTCTAGCATCTGGTTGTAGTCTTTGAGTCCAGCTAGTGCATAGCCTCGGTTAGTCCAAGATTGATAGTAATTGCTATCAAATTTTAAAAGGTTGTTGTATTTGGCGATCGCTTGTTGATATTCTCCTTGCTGTAACAAACCATTACCTTGTTTGAAAATCGTTTCTACTTGTAACCATCTAAATACACTCAAGCCAAAAATAATCAAGCCAGAACCACAGACCATTAAACCAGCTATTCCTAGCAATGCTAAAAATCGTTTATTTAAAGTAGATTTAGGTGTAGTAATAGGATTGCTGACATTCCAATTATTATCTGGTGAAATAGTTGTTTTTGCCGATGAAGCAGCAAGTATTTTCTCTAACTCCAGGTTTACCCAATTGCAATTAAAAACTGCTTGGTAAATGCGGTTTGCAACTTTTAGCTTACCTTCTTGTTGAACTATCAATCCTATATGCAACAGTTCTGCCTGTTCTGGACTATTATTGATTGGTAATTCGCCCTCTTGCCAAATTTCTCGGTACAGTTTCAACAAAGATAAGGGATCGCATTGCTGATTGTAGATTATACTTTCACGTATGCTTTGCAAATACTCAGCAGTGATTTGAGTTTTCCAATTGTTAATGAAGTTCTTATGTACTACTTGTTGGACTATTACTGCTTCTGCTCCTGCGGCAATATTATCGGGCCATTCCACAAGCAATTGACAAATTTGTTCGGTCAAATTCGGTTGTCCATCTGTCCAAATTTGGACTTCTGCTAGCACGGCTTCCAAACTACTAGATTTTTCTTCCAATTTTTTTAATAATTCTAGAGTACTAGGGCTAAAAAGTGTTAATGTTGCTGATTCCTGCTCTGCCGAATTGAAAGCAAAAGCTGAATGCTCAATGGGGTTCGAGATTTTCAAATTGTTCTGGTGTGGCACTAGGATTTTCAAATGTAATTGTTTTCTTTGGGTTAGGTTATGGTTATTTGAAATTTCTTGCTGGAGTTGTGATTCTAAAGCCAAATGCTCTAGAAAAAAATTAACTGTAGTCGGTTTCAACCAACCTTTAAGTACTGCTAATTCGCCAAAGTGAAGTTTTTTGTATGGTTGTTCGGCAAGAATAGTTGTGATTTGCTGTTCATTTAATAGTCCAGCTTCTTTTAAATATTCGCCCAAGGGCTGTTTGGGTTTTTGCTCCAGTAACACTGGCCATTTATCAGAGAAAAAATCAGCCGTTTCTTGTTTAAGCCATCCATGCAGGACTAAAATTTCACCAAGCTTCAACCCAGTAACTTTGGTCTGCTCTTTGAGAGCAATTTCTATCTGCTCAGATGAAATTAGGTCAGCCTGTTGTAAAACTTTACCAAGTGGCTTCATAATCAAAAAAGATATTATATTTAGTTATGAAGGTAGCAAAACAAATTATTTTTTTGAGTTATCAAAAGTCAATTTTCTTATTCATGTAACAATTTTTACCTTTTTGTATAAATATCTTTAAGTAAGCGGGTGCAAATAAACAAATCTAACTGTTGAAGGCTCAAGTTTCTTAGAGAAGATAAACTTGAGCCACTGCTCGACTAAGTTTTGGCGGCTCTTTCAGCACCGTCTGATGCTTTAAAACTTCTCTTGCGATTGCTGAGCCAACGCCAGAGACTTTGCGCTTTGTCCTTTGTTATTGGTCAAGGTTTCAAGTGTAGTTCTGTTTATTTTCACTGAGTTACTTAGATGATTAGTTGTGTTAGTATTTTATATCAGGACTTATGACGATATAGATATATACTTAATTTACTTAACTTTTATAACAATAATTAACAGTAACTTTACTCTGTAAGTCAACTCTGGCAATAGTTATAGTTTTAATTGATAGTTTTAATAGAAATTGAATATGATTGGTTTAAGTTTTGTATCATGTAATTAGTAAACGCACTTTATCTGCCAAATTCAAGAGACTCGCCACGGCAGTGCGTATCAAGTCGAAAAACCCTGAGAAAATTTAACTATATAAATTTCTGAAGTCGCTAAATTTTGCCGATCGCTATTATCTAGGCAACACCTATACAGCCCCATTGCTGCCAGGGTTAAACGCTTTTTTATATCGAAATTTTATCCAAATTAAAATGGCCACCAAAAAGGTTTGGTGTTAGTGTAAGTACGGCTAAGAGTCCGGGCATCGGAAGGCTTTGCTTGCTTAAAATCGCTACCCAGCATTTCGTATAAAGCTTGAGAGGGGTTATCAGCTGGTTTGAGAAAAAATAAAACTTTAGCACTGTAATGATTGCAACCGATACCTCTGCGTTCTACTGCACACACAACAGATTGCTCGTTCAGGCGATCGGCGGTTAAATATTCCGAACGACCTGTATCATAAATACTTTGTAAACTTTTAGCTGTGTTTTGGCAATTTTGGACGCCATTCCCCGCAGAAAAATATTTCGGAAGGAAATTTAACATGATGTAATCTTTAGGACTTCCGTCTTTTTCCAAACTCAAAATTACTTTTGGTGTACTGGCGTTAGTCTTGCAAGTTACTTGTACGCTATTAGCTCTACTGGGCACAGAGACTGCTAATATAGCACCCAGAGCTAATATTGGGGCTGTCGCCATAGTTGTCCAAGACTGCCAGTTGTTCATATTACTTAAACACCTTTCTTGACCACAATTTAGGCTCGAATATAGGCTCAATAATATCATTTTAGTTAAATGTACTTAAATTCAGCTAAAAAAATTTAAGTGATTTCTTCTTTTTTGGTAATTTGCCCTGTGTAAAATGAAACAATTTTTTTGCCAAATTTTAATTACTAGTAGTGCTTATATCTGTTATCTAATTACGGGCTTTCCTGTTTTAGCACAAATTTCTTCAGACAACACACTTGGTGATGGACAAAGTGTAGTTTCACCAGGGACGACCCCAGGGCTGGATTTTATAATTACAGGCGGAACACAAGTTGGTAACAATCTCTTCCATAGTTTTCGAGAATTTTCTGTTCCCACTGGTGGAGAGGCTTTTTTCAACAACACCGCACCTTTTAGTAACATTAGTAACATAATTAGCCGAGTTACAGGTGGTTCAGTTTCCAATATTGATGGCTTAATTAGAGAAAACTACGGTGCGAATTTCATACTGATAAATCCTAGTGGTATTAACTTGGGTGCTAAAGCTCAACTTAATATTGGCGGCTCGTTTTTGGCGAGTACAGCAGATAGCCTGAAATTTGCTGATGGTGCAGAATTTAGCGCTACGGATTCAACTTCCCCTCGGCTAACCATTAGTGTGCCAGTAGGCTTGCAATTTGGGCAGAATCCGCAAGCGATTCGCGTCCAAGGTCAAGGGCATAACATCAGTCTAGAAAGCCCGCTCTTCTCGCCCTTCACTAGGGGAGAAACCGCCGGACTAAAGGTGCAGCCAGGTAATACCCTAGCTTTGGTGGGAGGAGGAATTATCTCAGAGGGAGGAACGCTCACAGCCGAGGGCGGACGTATTGATTTAGGTAGCGTGGCAGGAGGTTTTGTAAGTCTCAATCCCAGTCCTCAAGGCTGGAATTTAGGTTATCAAGGGGTGACAAACTTTCAAGATATTGCTTTATCTCAAAAAGCATTAGCAGACACCAGCGGCCTTGGTAGTGGCTCGATTCAGTTGCAGGGGCGAAACATTTCCATCCGCGATGGCTCAATGGTTTTGATTCAAACCCAAGGAACGGAATCAGCAGGAGGAATTAACGCCAATGCTTCTGAATCTTTATCCTTAGTGGGTACTACAGCAGATGGGCGGATTTCCAGCACCTTATTTACAGAAACTATCGGCGGTGGCAAAAGTGGAGATATTAGCGTTAATACCCCCCGCTTAGTCCTTCAAGATGGAGCAGCCATAGCTGCGGCTACTTACAGCCCTGCTACTGGTGGGAATGTTGATATTAAAGCCAATGATTCCTTGCTAGTGTCAGGGTTTTCACCATTTAACCCCACACGCTTCAGTAATATTACGGCAGGAAGTTTTGGGGCTGGGAGTGCGGGAACTCTAACAGTGACAACTCAGCAATTAACTGCGCTTTTAGGAGGGAATATTGCCTCCGTAACTGCTGGTACTGGCTCTGGTGGAAACGTAACGGTGAATGCCTCGAAGTCAGTGGAATTGCTCGGTGTAACACCATTTGTTTTCACTCCTAGCCAAATAACTGCTGGTACCGGCGGCCCCGGAAAAGCTGGTAGCGTGATAATTAATACTCAACGGTTGGTAATCAAAGACGGTGGTAGAGTTGATGCTTCCACCTTAGCCAGCGGCCCTGCTGGTAGCGTCACCATTAACGCTCAAGATAGTGTAGAGGTAAGTGGCAAAGTCCCAGGCTCTGTAAATCCTAGTTTGATTATCTCCTCAGCTAATATAGTCGATCCGCTCTTGCAACTACTATTAAGAGTGCCTCCTATACCCAGTGGAGCTTCTGGAGACGTGACAATTAATACCGGGCAATTAGTTGTTAAAGATGGCGCACAGGTGACAGCGAGGAATGATGGCACCGGGAACGCAGGGACGCTGCGGGTGAACGCTGGCTCTATTTTGGTCGAAAATCAAGGTGGAATCACGGCGGCTACCAAAGGGGGTCAAGGTGGCAACATTGATTTACGAGTCCAGAATTCCTTACAGGTGTCTGGTAATAGTCAGATATCTAGCGACAATTTTGGTACGGGAGCAGGTGGAAGATTGACAATTGCAGCGAGTGAATTGACACTCGACGATCGCGCCTTGTTATCTGCTGCCACCACATCAGGGGAAGGTGGTAACATATCTCTGCAAACCAACTCCTTATTGATGCGCCGTAACAGTCAGATATCTGCCACTGCTGGTGGAAGTGGTGACGGAGGTAATATTAATATCGCTGGCTTTAGTCCAGCTAACTTTGTGACGCTGTTAGAAGGCAGTAAGATTACCGCCGATGCCTTTGAGGGGATGGGAGGAAATATCAGTATCAATACCAGAGGATTTTTTGTGTGTCCAACTTGTGAGATTACTGCTAGTTCCGAACTGGGAGTTGCCGGACAAATCAGTGTTATTACACCAGAGGCCCAAAGTAATTTTGAAATTATCGATGTACCGCAAGAAGTGGCGAAACCAGAAGAAGTGGTAGCTCAGGCTTGTCGAGCGACAACAAATCAAAATAGAAGTGAATTTACCATCACCGGACGTGGAGGATTACCACCTAGACCGAGCGAACAGCTAAGTAGTGGAGCTTTAATTAGTTTTGAGCCTGGTGATGCCAGTGCTGCGACAAAGGTGAATAATACTTCCCAACTGCCACCTCCAGCCACAGGTTGGTATGTTAACGCCCAAGGTGTCCTAGTTCTCGCCAGCCAAGTGCCTAATCCTACCCCTTATGCTTTTGGGTTAACTTCATCTAATTGTCAAAGCCCTTCGAGGGGGGAAAAGGTTAAGGGTTAAAGGGAAAAGGGAACCCCATAACTACCAAACCGATCGTCAATCCAAAATCTAAAATCTAAAATCCAAAATGGTATTAAGTGTTTGGCGACGGAGATTTTTTTTATCTCCTTGTGTTGCCTTTATACTGCTGGTGTATCATACAAATTCTGTTTGCGCCCAGCCGATTAATCCTGTAACGCCGAAGCCGCCGGAACAACCGCCTACTAATCCTCTACCACCAACAAACGTACCCATCCAAATACCCCCGACAGTACCGCCAACACCGGAAGAAGCCGTAGATATTCCAGGCAGTATTATTGTGCAAAAGTTCGAGTTTGTTGGTAATACTGCTTTTAGTCAAGAAGAATTAAACTCTGCGATCGCCAATTTTACACGCCAACCAATTACCTTTGCCGAACTTCTCAAAGCTGCCAATCAAATTACCGAGTTGTATGTGCAAAAGGGTTACATTACTTCTGGTGCCTACATTCCCAGTCAAGAATTTCGTTCGGGTATTATCAAAATTCAGGTAGTAGAAGGCAGCTTAGAAGATATTCAAGTCAATGTGATTAAAGGAAGGTTGAACTCAAATTATGTCCGCAGTCGCATTGCGATCGCTACTACCAAACCGCTAAATATCAACCGCCTTAAAGAAGCTTTACAACTGCTGCAACTCAATCCCCTAATTGAAAGCTTAGATGCCGAACTTACCGCAGGTACTAGACCGGGTGTCAATTCCCTAGCGGTAATCGTCAAGGGAGCGAGAACTTTTAATACGCAACTCAGTATTAATAATAACCGCAACCCCAGCATTGGTAGTTTTGAGCGCGGTATCGCCTTATCAGAAGGCAGTCTCCTGGGAATCGGCGATCGCCTGAGTTTTGCCTACAAAAATACCGATGGTAGCAATAGTTATGAAGGTGGTTATACCTTGCCAGTGAATCCCCGGAATGGCACTGTTGGCTTCAACTATCGGATTACCGACAACCAAATTATTGAACCTGATTTTAAAAATTTGGATATCGAAGTCAATTCCCGTGAGTTTGAATTATCTTTTCGCCAACCAGTTCTCCAAAGGGCCACCCCAGAAGTCAACCAAGAACTCACCCTGAGTTTAACCGCAGCTAGGCGGGAAAGTAATTCTTCCATTCGAGGAGTGGATTTTCCCTTGTTTGCTGGCGCCGATCCTCAAGGAGAAACGCGAATATCTGAATTGAGTTTCGCTCAAGAATGGCTACACCGTAGTCGTAAAGAAGTCTTAGCTGCTCGTTCTGAGTTTAATTTGGGAATTGGAGCTTTTGACGCCACGATTAATGACAGCGAACCAGATAGCCGATATTTCCTTTGGCGGGGACAAATGATTTATTTGCGTCTCCTCGGTCAACCAAAAGCACAAACAACGGCTCCGACTTTGTTGTTGCGTTCTAATATCCAATTGACCACTAGCTCTCTACTTTCCATCGAGCAGTTTAGCTTGGGAGGTCAAGGAACAGTGCGGGGTTATCGCCAAGATGTTTTACTCAATGATAATGGCATTTTTGCTTCCGCAGAATTGCGATTACCCATCGCCCGTTTCCCAGAACTGCGAGGTACTTTACAGGTTGCACCATTCATCGATTTTGGTACTGTCTGGAACACAGACAGAGAAAATCCCGACCCTAACACCCTACTAGGCACAGGATTAGGACTACTTTGGCAAATGGGAGATAAATTCACGGCCCGTTTAGATTGGGGTATTCCTTTAATAGATATTGATAATAGCAAGCGCACATGGCAAGAAAATGGCGTGTATTTTCAAATGGAGTATAGAGCGTTTTAAATTGTTGATTGATGACTGTTGACTGTTGACGGTTGACTGTAATCAGTCGCATATTTTTTTTTAAAGTCCCTAATGACAACTGAGCAATTGATAAAAATGATTTATAAAAATTACCGTCGTTTATTAATCTTTATCTTTTCAGCTTTATTGGGGCTGTTATCTAGTTTGACTATGCCGGCTTGGTCAAATTTTTCCAGCTTACATGCTAATGCTGCTAGTCCTTTAGAATTAGCAAGGGAAGGCGAACAAAGATACAATGCCGGAGAATTAGAAGCAGCAGCAAAGTTATGGGAAGCGGCGGCTGAGGCTTATGAAAAAGTGGGCGATCGCGATGGTATGACTAAGAGTTTGATTAATAAATCCCAGGCTTTGCAAGATTTAGGATTGTATCCCAAAGCTTGCAATACTTTACTCCAAGCTTTTGCGATTCAAAACCCCAACTGTAGCCAAATCCAAATCGAGCAACTCCAAAAAAACCTAGCCCAAAAAAGTGATTCTTTGAGTTTAACTCAAGCGATTGGTTTGCACAGCCTCGGTGATGTCCTACGCAGACAAGGGTTATTACAAAAATCACAAGAAATCTTGCAGTTAAGTCTTTCTTCAATTGGCGAATCGGCTGAAAAAAGCGGTGTGCTAGTGAGTTTAGGTAACACCGAACGGATCTTAGGCAACCAAATCCGCGATCGCTGGGACTATGATGTAGTGACGGACATTATCGATCGCAAATCTGTCGTCGATGCTCTAGGGCCCTACAATCAAGCTGTTAATTACTATATCCAAGCAACAAAGGTAGCATCAGCGCCACCAATACCTAAAATTCAGGCACAACTCAATCAATTCCAGCTATTACTGGAGATGAAAAGATGGTGGAGCGAACAGACGCAACGCCGGATTGCTTCTTGGGCGAGATTTTCTGAATCTAAATTAATTCAACGGGGGAAAGATTTTCTCTCTGGGTTGGAGTTGCAGTTGAGCCAAGATGCTCAAGCATTGCAAAATCAAATTTTACCTAACTTAGCTACTCTTGCTCCCAGTCGTGCTGCTATTTATGCCCAAATTAACTTTGCTGATTCTTTGATGCAAAGCGGACAAATAAATCAGGTTGAACCTTTATTAGAGAATGCACTCCAACAGTCACGGACTTTACAGAGTAGACGAACTGAAACCTATGCTCTAGGGTATTTGGGCAAACTTTACGACAAACAAGGACAGTTAAATCGGGCAATCAAACTGACACAGCAAGCACTAATATTAGCCCAAGAACAAGATATCAGTGGTGATGCTAGGGAAATTACTTATCTTTGGCAATCTCAGTTAGGAAGTTTACTACGAAAACAGGGAGATCCAAAAGGAGCGATCGCAGCTTACACCGCCGCATTTAATATTCTGCAATCCCTACGCAGCGATTTAAACGCTAATAATCAAGATGTCCAATTTGACTTTCTCCAAGAAGTCAAACCAGTCTATCTAGAATTAGCAGATTTGCTGTTGAAATCAAATTTGACTGACAAGGAATTAAATTCGTTAATGGTTTCTAATTCTATCATTAATCGGGAAAAGTCGGAAAATAAAAATTCTCAAAAACGTCTAGAATTAGCCCGCCAGGTGATAGAATCTCTGCAATTAGCAGAACTAGATAACTTCTTTCAAGACCCCTGTTCCGAAACAGCAAATGTGGCGTTGCAAATTGATAATATTGATGCCAATGCAGCTGTAATCTATCCGATTGTTTTGCCAGAACGCTTAGAAGTTATCCTTTCCGTGCCGGGAAAACCCTTGCAGCAAGTAGTAGTTCCTATTAGCGAACAAGAAGTTAATGAAACTCTAGATCGGCTTTACGATAATTTAGACAACCTTAGTATCAATAACTCTGCACGAAATATTCTCTCTACTTCTAACCCAAATCCCCAAGAATTAAAGGAAAATCTGCAAACACTTTTACCAATTTTTGGGGAAGTTTATAATTGGTTAATTAAACCTTTTGAGGCAGAGCTAGATCCCAAGCAAATCAAAAATTTAGTATTTGTATTAAATGGAAGATTGCAGAGAGTCCCAATAGCTGCACTCTACGATGGACAAAACTACTTAATTGAAAAATATGGTATTGCCCTGGTTCCTAGCCTACAACTGCTAGCTCCTCAACAATTGGAAAAAAAACAACTTAAGGTTTTAGCTGCTGGAGTTAGCGAGCAAATTAAGGTACAAGGGCAATTTTTTGCAGCACTAGTTAATGTTCCAAAGGAATTAGATCAAATTCAACAAACTTTTCCTGCTTCCGAAAAACTGCTCAATCAAGAGTTTACTATCAAAACTATTCAAAAACAGTTGAAATCAAATTTCCCTGTTATCCACTTAGCTACTCATGGGCTATTTAGTTCTAATCCCCAAAAGAATTTTATTATTACAGGAGATGGTCAAAGTATTAGTATTAATGAGTTGAGTGCTTTGCTAAAAGAACCAGGCACAACTATAGAATTATTAGTGCTAAGTGCCTGTGAAACTGCTACTGGCGATGAACGAGCTGTCTTAGGTTTGGCAGGAATGGCTGTTCGTTCAGGGGCACGCAGTACCCTTGCCACTCTCTGGCCTGTAGGAGATGCTTCTACCGCCCAATTTATGGGCCAATTTTACGAAGACTTGAAAAAGCCAGAAGCAAAACAAGCTGATGCTTTGAGGAAAGCTCAACTATCGCTGTTAGAATCTTTGAAGCTAAATCCACCTTTTGAAGAGTTGCAGAATTTACCACCTCATCCTTATTATTGGGCATCTTATGTTTTAGTTGGAAATTGGCAATAATGGCTGTTGATGGTTGACGGTTAATACAAATTCTCTAAAATTGGGCAACAGATGTAAATTATACAAATTGGAAAAAAGAATGCGACAAATAGACCATTTGTAGAGACGCGATTGATCGCGTCTTAACTCAAGGATGTGTTGTTAATCGAAATCTGTTGGTTTATTTGGATCGCGGTAATATTCAAATAATCGAGTAATTTGAGATGGGACAACACGAGTTAGGGACAAGTTTGGGATTTCTGTTTCTCTAAAAAACTCAACTTCCTCGGTTTCAAAACTTGCTTTTGGAGTCCCACCTATTAATTCGCACTGAAAAAATAGTTTATAAATATGGTATGCCAATGGTGGATATCCATGACGGCTATGATTTCTATCGTAGACAGCAAGCAGCTTAACAACTCTGGTTTGATATCCAGATTCTTCATAGACTTCTCGTACAACTCCATCACTCGGCGACTCACCTATATCCGCCCAACCTCCTGGTAATGTCCAACAACCATCTTCTTTTTCTTTTACTAAGAGAATTTTATCTGAATCAAAGACAGCAGCCCTGACATCCACTTTTGGTGTGGCATAACCTACTTCCGAATTGAATAAATTAAGGAGAGAACTGGCTTCAATATTAGAGTGTGTCGATATAATTTCAGCAGCAATTTGACGCACTAGCTGATAACGTTCTTTGTCAAATGGGTTTTCATTATATGTCAATCCATTTTGAGCGATCGCTTGTAATTTTTGTCCCCATTCTAACCACTTGAGGCTCATTTCAGCTTCTTGTGCGATTATTTGGTTCGGAATTTTACTCATAATCTTGCAACTACAATTTGCTGTTAAATCTCATTGATTGATGTCATAATAATTTATTTTTTTAAAAAACAAATTATTAATGACAATTTTTTCAGCAGTCTTTTGCTACTAAACCTAATCTGCTCAAACAAATTAACTATGCTCGTCTATTTGACCAGCTAAGATGCTATGCTTCCATTACCATATCGGAATTCAGAATATTTTAATTAATACCGAATTCGTGGGTCTACATAAGCATTTAAAATGTCAATTAAAATGCTGGCACTGACAACGATCGCTCCAAAAAATACTAATACTCCCTGGACTGTGGGATAATCGCGATCGCTAATGGCTTGATACAGCCGATTGGCTAACCCAGGCCAAGAAAATGTTACCTCTGTCAAAATCGCTCCACCCAACAAAGACGCAAAGGTTAATCCCAAAACTGTAATCACCGGAATTAAGGCATTTTTCAACGCGTGGGAGACTAAAATCTTATTTTCACCAATACCTCTGGCTCTAGCTGCTTCTACATAATCTGCTTGTAAGGTTTGCTTCAAATTAACTCGCACAATTCGTTCAAAAATCCCACTCAGCAAAAGCCCTAAAGTCAAACTCGGTAAGGCAAGATGATGCAAAGATGTAAAAAACTGAGTCAAGTTTCCAGCTAGTAAGCTATCAATTGTATACAATCCTGTGATGGGTGTGGGGGCGGGAAGGTTGGGCGGAAAACGGTTAGAGTTGGGAAACCAACCAAGTTGTACTGAAAAAATTAACTGCAAAAGCATTCCCGCCCAAAACATAGGGAGTGCGTAGGTGACGATACCAAACAACCGCCCACCCAAATCAAAAGATGTTCCAGGGCGGGAAGCCGAAAGAGTACCGACTAAAATTCCTACCATGAGTGCAACAGTCATACTACATACAGCTAACTCCACCGTCGCTGGAAAATATTGTGCAATGATATTCCAAACATTCTCTCCCCGACTCAACAAAGAAGTTCCTAAATCAAACCGCAACACATTCCCTAAGTAATTTAGATACTGTAACCACAAAGGCAGATCTAAACCGAGTTGTTTTCGCAATTCTTCTTTAGCGGCTTCTGGCGCACGTCCACCGAGAATCGCATCTGCTGGATCTCCTGGTGTTGCTCTGAGTAAGAGAAATACAATAGTGATGATAGTTAATAGCTGAAGTGGTGCTAACAACAACCGGGAAACAATGTAATATTGTAAAGCTTTAGAGCGAGACATAAATAATTCGTAATTCGTAATTCGTAATTCGTAATTTGTAATTCGTAATTTGTAATTCGTAGTTCGTATTTTTTGAGCTTTTTGCTACACAAAATTGCCAATTTTTTGGCTTTTAGGTGTTGGTGATTTAGGCTTCAACAAATTTAATTACGAATTACGAATTACGAACTACGAATTACTTTTTAATTGTTTGGTAAACCAAAATTTGGTTTGGATTAAGTTTTACATTACTAATACCATTTCTGGCAAATACATAGTCTTTGTTTTGCCATAATGGAACGTAAGGTACATCTGTGATTACCTGGTTTTGAATATCAGCAAAAATTTTCTGACGCGCTTGGGGGTTTTGTTCTTGACGTTGCTGGTCAATCAATTTATTCATGACTTCGCTATAGTAAAACGAACCCTGACTTTGACTGCCTCCATCTTCACATCCTTTAGCAGCAGAACCCTTATCACAATACAAAAATGGCTGGACGTAATTATCTGGATCTAAAAAGTCTGGATACCAATCAAGTAAAGCTGCTGGATATAATCCTCTAGCAATGTCTTTAAAGAAAGCAGGGCCTTCGGCAACGGCGACTTCAAATTGCAGGATTCCGTCCATTTTGGCATCAACAAGCGATTTAAGTGTCTGTGCTGCCAAACTCCGAGTAGGCGAACTAGAAGGATACCAAACTTGAACTTTTGCAGGATTTTCTTTAGAAAATCCAGCGGTAGTTAATAATTGTTTAGCTCGATCGAAATTAGCATCACCATATTTATCTTTAAATAATGGCACAGATACATTAAATGTAGTGGGAATCATGCTATAAAGCGGGTCTGCTTGACCAAGTAAGACTCGTTCATTTATTAATGGACGGTCTACTATTGAAGCGATCGCAGCTCTTACTTCTACCCTATCTAAAGGCTTTTGATTCCGGTTTAACACCATATAACTGACTACGCTACCCTGAGCAGCGATCGCTTGCCAATCTCCTTTTTTACCACCTTCTTCCAAACTCCGAGTTTGGTCTGGTTGTAGCGATAAATAAGCTACATCAATTGCACCTGTACGGAAAGCATTAAACAAGTTAACAGGACTAGTCTGAATTTGGACGTTAACACCGTTGTTAGCTGGTTTTTCGCCCCAATACTTATCAAACACATCAAATCGTAGTGAATCAGTACCATACTGGGCTAACTTGTAAGGGCCAGTACCTACAAAAATATTCGGTTTGAATTTACCCGCACCAACTTCATAAGCTTTCGGCGAAACTGCACACACCCCAGGAAAGGCTAGCAATGAGGGAAACGCTGCAAAGGGCTTTTTCAGCTTAATGCTTAATTCATATTTGCCTGTGGTTTTCACTGAATCTACTATATCGCCTAGTAAGAAAGAGGGTTTTCCTTTATTTTCAATAAACCGCTGGATGGTAAACGCCATTGCTTGGGCGTTGAAGGGAGTTCCATCGTGAAAAACTACTCCCTGGCGTAAAGGGATGGTGTAAGTTAAACCATCTTGACTGACTTTCGGTAATGCTGTGGCGAGTTGGGGTTTAATTTCTATGCTTCCTGGTTCGTAAGTATAAAGGCGATCGCTCATATTAAACACTAAACCCAGCGCTGCCAACTCATAAGCATCAGCCGGATCGAGGGTTCTCGGTTTGGCTGTTGTACCTATAGTAATGCGCCCATCACCTGTAGGACTATTTACAGAACCCGATGGTGGCGTAGTTGTTTGTGGACGAGGAGCGCAACTCACAACTAAAAATAAACATACACAGAACAAAGATAGGAATCGTATAATCCGACTCCAGCGTTTCACGGACAAGGAAAACCATGTCATAGCGATAAAATTTTAGATATCAGCGGTCAGACATCTTACTACATTTGCGGCTATTGTGCCTTAATTTTTACAAATAATTTTGGCAATGGTTGTAGCTAAGTATATACGTACAAATAAGCTTATATATTGCCCTATTTTCAGTATTCGTGCAGCATCTGTGAAAGGATAATACCGTCATTATTGGTTCGTCCTTTGTAAATACAAATGCTAATCACTAATGACAAAGGACAATTAGTTAAATGAGGAAAAATTTTTATTTAATTAAGATTTTAAACATTGGCGAAATTTGTCGTAAATTCATAGTAACTAGGGAAGTAAGTTTGTTAAGCTCTGACAGTAACTCAAGTAGCGTACATAAAAACTTAGCCTGTTGCTGCTTGGTTACATGTACCGTGGAGCCGTTTATTATAGAGAACGGCTGCATGGTTTGGCTGACAAATCTAGTGTTTATACATCAGCGAAAAAAGCGATCGCGATATCACCAACAGCAGATTTAAAGTCTAATAGCGAGACTAATACCGTGAAGTATTTCTTTCTATCTGAAGGATGGACAGTTGCTAGAGTATGGGCATCTGACGGACTCTGGCAAATCACCGCATGGCGACGCCAACCAGATATTCAGCGAATGAATATTTGTTTAGTGGAAGAAAACGAATTGCTATGGCTTTATCGAGTTGAAGAAGCCATTTTAACCGTAGAAGTGAAGCCAACAACTCCTGTAAACGCCAGTCAGACTATCGGTCAAGTAGTACTCAAGCGTTTGATGAGCGCCGAACAAGTAATCGAACGCCTGGGTAGCGCCCAAACGAAGTGTCACCTGCAAAATATCCAGCTGGTGGTTCAGTAACAATTGGTCATGGGGCATGGGGCATAGAGCATGGGCTAGAGGGGCAGACGAAGAATAATAACTCTTAACTCCTCACTCCTGACTCCTCACTCCTAATGCCCAATGCCCAATGCCCAATGCCCAATGCCCCATTCCGTAAAGAAAAGATAAGCAAATTTAATCCCTGACAGGATTGGTAGCGAAAAAACTTACACATGCTACGCGATCGCATTAATTTACACGCTTGCAAACAGTTCCATCAATAGTTACACTTTTTAAAACATTCTCATTTTTGCTTGGCGATGGCTACCCTACGGGGTAAATCTCAAGGGAGCAAGTAAGCATTGCCAAACACCCACGCTGTCTGATTTTATAAGACTAAGCCGTGGTATGACTCTGGCTCTGGCAATAACAAAAAACAAAAGAGAGTTTTCTGAGTAGCGGCTTTCGTTTCTCAGAACCTCGGTAAGAAAATTGCTTTGTAAACTAACTCATCGAGGAGGAGCGTAGTCGATGGGACTACCCTGGTACCGAGTACATACAGTCGTTCTGAACGATCCAGGGCGGCTGATTTCTGTACACCTGATGCACACTGCCTTAGTAGCAGGCTGGGCTGGTTCAATGGCACTATATGAACTGGCTACTTTTGACCCAAGCGATCCGGTTCTTAACCCGATGTGGCGTCAAGGAATGTTCGTGCTGCCCTTCATGGCACGTTTGGGCGTTACCCAATCTTGGGGTGGTTGGAGTGTTACCAGTGCTTCAACAGGCGATCCTGGCTTTTGGTCATTTGAAGGCGTTGCTGCGGCTCACATCGTTCTTTCCGGTCTATTATTCCTAGCCGCCGTTTGGCACTGGGTTTACTGGGATTTGGAACTCTTTAGAGACCCCCGCACAGGTGAACCCGCTTTAGATTTGCCAAAAATGTTTGGCATTCACTTGTTCTTATCTGGTCTACTTTGCTTTGGCTTTGGTGCTTTCCACCTCACCGGACTATTTGGGCCGGGGATGTGGGTTTCTGATGCCTACGGTATAACAGGCAGCATCCAGCCAGTAGCGCCAGAATGGGGCCCAGATGGTTTTAACCCATATAACCCTGGCGGCATTGTGGCTCACCACATTGCTGCTGGTGTTGTTGGTATTATTGCAGGCTTATTCCACCTCACAGTCCGACCCCCTGAAAGGCTCTACAAAGCTCTACGGATGGGGAACATTGAAACAGTACTTTCTAGCAGTATCGCAGCAGTATTCTTTGCTGCTTTCGTAGTAGCAGGTACTATGTGGTACGGTAACGCTACCACCCCCATTGAACTGTTTGGCCCTACCCGTTACCAATGGGATCAAGGCTACTTCCGTCAAGAAATTCAGCGTCGCGTCCAAAATAGTGTTGGTCAAGGTGCAACCCTTGAGCAAGCTTGGTCGCAAATTCCAGAAAAACTAGCTTTCTACGATTATGTCGGCAATAGCCCAGCTAAAGGCGGTCTATTCCGTACAGGACCAATGGTTAAAGGTGATGGCATTGCTCAATCTTGGCAAGGTCACGCTGTATTCAAAGATTCCGAAGGACGCGAGTTGACCGTGCGTCGTCTCCCCAACTTCTTTGAAACCTTCCCAGTAGTCTTGACCGACGCTGATGGAATTGTCCGTGCTGACATTCCCTTCCGTCGTGCAGAATCTAAGTATAGCTTCGAGCAATCTGGTGTTACCGTTAGTTTCTACGGTGGTGACCTCAATGGTCAGACCTTTACAGACCCAGCTGACGTGAAGAAATATGCTCGTAAGGCTCAAGGCGGTGAAATCTTTGAATTTGACCGGGAAACCTTGAACTCTGACGGCGTATTCCGCACCAGTCCTAGAGGTTGGTTTACCTTTGGACACGCTGTGTTTGCTTTACTATTCTTCTTCGGTCACCTGTGGCACGGCGCTCGTACAATTTACAGAGACGTATTTGCCGGTGTTGAAGCGGATCTAGAAGAACAAGTCGAATGGGGTCTATTCCAGAAAGTGGGTGACAAATCTACCCGCCGGAAGGAAGCCCTCTAAGGGACTGGGGACTGGGCACTGGGAACTAGGCAAGGAGTATTTAGGAATACTTTGTTAGTAACCAATACCCAATCCTCAATACCAAATACCTAATCCCTCATTACTAGCTGGATAGGCAGGAACTCATAAAATGGAAAGCGTTGCATACATCTTAATTTTTACCCTGTGTATAGGTGTTCTCTTTTTTGCGATCGCATTTCGCGAACCCCCCCGCTTTGAGAAAAAAGAGAAGTAGATCGCTATTACCACAACTTTAAGCGCATTCAATGTTAGTATCCGTTACTACTAAATATGGTAGTAACGGATATTATTGTGTTTGTCATTAGTCAAAACCCTTCGATTAGGGAAAAGTGGAAAGATTAAAAGTAAAAGGAAGGATCTTCCCTTTCCCCTTTGCCCTTTTCCCCTTTCCCCAATCCTTTTAATATTGTGATATAATTTCCAATCTTGGGAGTTAATATGTGTTAACACTAGCTTTTCTGCGCTAGGATGAAAAAGGATGTTAAGTGCGGACTGCATTAAACACAGTTGCATGTACATTACGTTTGTGGCACAACCTTTACGGAGACTAGAACCAGGAACTAAATCAGCATGGTCAATCAGAATTTAACCGCTACAGAAATTGGATTCACTCACGAAGATTTCGCTGCTCTACTTGACAAATACGACTACCATTTTAGCCCTGGAGATATTGTACCAGGAACCGTTTTCAGTATAGAGCCGCGCGGCGCTCTGATTGACATTGGTGCTAAAACAGCAGCATACATACCCATACAGGAAATGTCTATTAACCGGGTCGATGCCCCGGAAGAAGTCTTACAGTCAAACGAAACACGCGAATTTTTCATCCTCACCGATGAAAATGAAGATGGTCAGTTAACTCTTTCCATTCGCCGTATTGAATATATGCGGGCTTGGGAACGCGTGCGACAACTGCAAGCAGAAGACGCTACCGTTCGTTCTGGCGTATTTGCTACCAATCGTGGTGGTGCATTGGTAAGAATTGAAGGATTACGTGGCTTTATCCCCGGTTCCCACATCAGTACCCGCAAGCCTAAAGAAGAATTGGTAGGCGAAGAACTACCCCTGAAATTCCTAGAGGTGGACGAAGAACGCAACCGCTTAGTTCTATCTCACCGTCGCGCGTTAGTTGAGCGCAAGATGAACCGCCTAGAAGTTGGCGAAGTAGTAATTGGTACAGTTCGTGGTATCAAACCCTACGGTGCTTTCATTGACATCGGCGGCGTCAGCGGTCTATTACACATTTCCGAGATTTCTCACGAACATATTGATACACCTCATAGTGTGTTCAATGTCAATGATGAAGTGAAAGTTATGATCATTGATTTGGACGCAGAAAGAGGTCGGATTTCTCTATCTACCAAGCAATTAGAACCAGAACCTGGTGATATGATTAAAAACCGGGATTTGGTCTATGATAAAGCAGAAGAAATGGCTGCTAAGTATCGCGAACAGCTGCTAGCTAAGCAGCAAGGTATTACTGCTGCGCCTGGTGGAACTGCGGAAGTTGTAGCAGATGAAGAAATTCCACCAGCAGTGGAAATTGAAGACGAAATTCCTCCAGCTATTGAAGACGAGATTCCCGCAGCGATAGAAACCGAGGACGAGATTCCCGCAGCTATTGAAGAGTAATGCATTTATAGTTTTACTGTCTTTAATGAAGAGTATTAAAGCATTGTTGAAAGAGGGTTTTCCCCTCTTTTTTTATGTATTTAATCATTGGTTATTAGTACAGACGCGATTAATCGCGTCTGTACAATAGTCATTGGTCAAAGGACAAATAACTAAATAAGTGGGGTGAAATATTTTGGTCACTATTAAATGTAGAAACGTCACTTTTTATAATGTTCAAGCAATTTTGTTTGACAAGAATGGTACTCTAGAAGATTCGGAAACGTTTTTGCGATCGCTTGCCCAAAAGGCAGCGAGGTTAATAGACGCTCAAGTTCCCGGTGTTGGGGAACCGCTATTAATGGCATTTGGTGTCAATGGCAATATCCTCGACCCAGCAGGCATAGTATCGGTAGCGAGTCGCCGCGAAACAGAAATTGCTGCTGCGGCTTACATTGCCGAAACTGGAAGAGGATGGTTTGAATGCTTAAAAATAGCTCGTCAAGCTTTGGATGAAGCGGAAAAATACCTTGGACAAACTCCTTCACCGTTGTTTGTGGGCAGTTTGGAGATATTGAAATATCTACACGAAGCTGGTGTAAAACTCGGTATCCTCTCAGCTGCCACAAATTATGAAGTACAACAGTTTGTAGCCCATCACCAATTAAGCGATTATATTCAGCTACAAATGGGAGTCGATGAGGGGCCGAGTAAACCAGACCCAGTGCTATTTTTGCAAGCTTGTCAAGCCTTGGGAGTCGAACCCAGCGCTACCTTAATGGTGGGTGATTCCGTTGGCGATATGCAAATGGCGCGTGATGCTAAAGCCGCAGGTTCTATAGGAATCACTTGGCTGGGTAATTTGGATAATGTTAAAGGTGCAGATGTGGTGATTAATCAACTTGATGAAATTCAGATTTTAGAAGAGTAAGAATTCAAAATTCAGAAGATTTTGATACCCAAGTTAATGACACTAGAATTTACGCAAAATACTTCTGAAATTTTGTTATTCCTCTGTTTTCTCTGCCTCCTCTGGGGTTCGATTTATCGATGAAATATTCTGACTTTTATTAATCACCACCATACCAATATTATTTTGTCAAGTTAAAAATGCTAGCATACTAATTACTCTTCACAGCTGCAAAACAAGCTATGCAAAACACAGAACCGACGTTAAAACTTCGCCTGTGGACAGTTGAAGAATACCACCGGATGGCTGAGGCTGGAATTTTTGGTGCGGATGAACGTGTGGAACTCCTTGAAGGAAAAATAATTTGGATGATTGCTAAAGGCACAGCTCATCGTTCAGCTGTCAATAGAACAGATAGATTGCTGCAAAATAGTTTAAGGAATCGGGCTTTCATATGTGTTCAAGACCCAGTAAAGTTAAATCAAAGGTCTGAACCAGAACCAGATATTGCTGTTGTGAAAGTAGATCCGCTAGACTACGCAGACCATCATCCCACCCCAACAGAAGTTTATCTGATTATTGAAGTAGCAGATAGCAGCCTGAAACTAGACTGTGAAACCAAAGCTAAAGCATATTCTCAAGCCGGAATTACAGATTATTGGGTGCTAGATGTGGTTAGCCGTCAATTGCACGTTTTTCGAGAACCAACTGAAGACGGCTATCAAAGTGAAGTGATTTTAGTAGAAAATGCGACTATTTCACCTTTAGAATTTCCTGATTTAAGCATTGCAGTTTTGGAAATGTTACCCCCTATAGCTGCATAAGTGAATTATCAATTTTGAAAAAAGAATGCGACAGATACACATACTCAAACCATTCTGATATCTAGCTTTGCTTTATTAATTTTGTTAGCACAGCTAAGCCGTGTTTGCATACTCCTGTGGAGAATCAAGCTACGCTCTCGCACAGAGCGTCATTTTGAATTTTGAATTCGTATCAGATTATCTCAAGAATTTGGTATGCTCCCAGGTTGAAGTTGCTCTCTCAGGTAAGGGTTAGAGAAGGCTGACAGATATTACGCCATTGCAACATCAGTGTCTTCTACCTTATTCGGGTGTGTTTGCCCTGGAAAAGACTTTTTATGACTAAATAATACAAAGCACTTTGAATTTCCTTTCAAACAGCTAACTATTCAGGTCTTTTTCATGCTGTGTTTATTGAAGAAACAGCTTAATTTAGATTCATGGTTAAACAAAAGGTTCTGAACGCGGCAAGCACAAAACCAAACAGCTAAGACTCTATTGAAAATAATAAAGTTTCTTTATTGTCATCAAATTAGAAGCTGCTAAATTTCCCTAAATGTAGGTTTAAGTATAAATTTTACGTCTGTGCAAACCACAAATTAACCCGAACTTGACCACATCACAATCAACATCTAAAGGACAAAAAAATGGCACTTTTCAATCTTGGTACACTAGGTAGCACCCCTGTTGTTAAGAATAACTTTAATTTAAATCCATCTGAACTCACGGATGTCTTTCAGTTCAAAATCACTAGTGGCAAAAACATCAACCTGTCTCTGACAGATATCAGCCCTGGTGATAATGCCGACATCCGACTGTTTAAAGACGCTAACCTTAACGGTGTATTAGACAACTTCGACCGAAAAGTTGGACTTGTTTCCAATCAGGGAAGCAACCATGATGACGCGATTAACTTTAAAACCAGCCCAGGTACTTTTTTTGTCGAAGTGTCTCCGGTTAATTTAGCTAGTTCAGGCGATCTCAGTTACGATTTAGCTTTGTCTGCGACTGAACCGTCTGGAACTTTTCCCCTTTCAGCCAGTTTCAGCAACCTTCTACCTAAGGAATTTGTACTTGGTAACTTGTCAGGTGATGTCACTCGTACAGGTAACGTCAATAACCAGAATACTACTGATGCTTACAACTTTTCTTTAGGAAGCTTTGAGGGTGTCAACATTAAATTGAACGGACTAAGCACCGATGCTGACATCCGATTGATTCGGGACTTGAACAACAATCGTATCGTCGATGCAGGAGAAGAAATTGCACGTTCTACTAATGGAGGTATTACTTCAGAATTGATTTCCAACATTAATCAATCTGGTAACTATTTCTTGCAGGTCACTGAATTTAGTGGTGCGACTAACTACAACGTGACTTTTGACCACTTCACCACTACTTTTGCTTAAGTTTAAACATCCGCAGTGGTGATTAGTACTTGAAAGCATTGTACGGCGATGTTTTCAAGGGGATGCAAATGATGTAAGCGGCAGAGAATCATACTTGAAATTTGCCGCTTTTATTCCACACTTTAGACAAAAAAATTACATCAGACAAAACTAAAAGCGATCGCGCCTTAATCAAATTATTATCTACACCGAAAAAACAAAAAAATGACTAATTTTAATCTTGGTACTCTCTCTAGCACTCCTTCTCATTTCTCTTTTGAAACACCAAACTCTACTGATGTCTATCAGTTCCAAATCAACAGTACTAGAAATGTCAACTTGTCTCTTAACGAGATTAGCGCTGGTGATGATTCTGACCTGAGACTTTTTCGAGATGTTAACGGTAATGGTGTATTTGACGCCAACGACCGAGCAGATGGATTGGTTGCAAGTTCGCTCAATAGCAGCAACTTCGATGACTCGATTAATGTAAGAGCAGGCGCAGGTACTTATTTTGCTGAAGTTTCTCGCTTTTCTGGCTCTGGTACTGTAACTTACGATTTAGACTGGTCTGCAACGACACCCAATTCAACATCCGATTTCAGCAATCTTTTGCCTAAGGAATTTGAACTTGGTAAATTGTCAGGTGATGTTACCCGTATTGGTTATATCAGTGACAAAAATACCGCTGATGTTTACCACTTCTCTCTAGAAAACTTTCAGGGTGTCAACATCACATTGAGCGGACTAAGCGATGATGCCGATATCCGACTAATTCGAGACTTTAATCATAATGGCAGAGTTGAAGTAGGTGAGGAAATTGCCCGCTCGATTAAAAGCGGTATTACCTCAGATATTATTTCCAACACTGACAAGACTGGTGAGTACTTCTTACAGGTCGATCAATTCAAAGGTAGTACTAATTACACTTTGACTTTTGACCAGTTCACCACCTCCTTTGCTTAAGTTTAGGACTTGGCAATGATGAGTAGTACTTGTAAGTTTTGTACGGCAATGCTTTCAAGAGTATGTAAATCATGCAAGCGGCAAAGAATCATACCTGAGCTTTGCCGCTTTTATTCCACACTCTAGACAAAAAAAATTACATCAGACTTAACTAAATTCTTGGTTGTGGTACGCTGCACATAGCTTGGCTTTTGAGAAGGGGTACGAGCGTGGCAAGTATAGGAACCAGGGTCAGCTGTACTTAAAAGGAGAACCCATAAGGTAAAGCATAAGGAAAATATCCAAAATGTGTGTTTCTTCTTAAGAAACACCAAAAAATTAATTATCCAGTAAATGGTAGTGGTGTGTTAGCTATTGCTAACACACCATTTTAATGTTTATTGCAGTGTGTTGCAGCAGTTAATATCTAATATGACTTTTTCTGACTAAATAATACAAAGCACTTTGAATTTGCTTTTAAACACCTAACTATTGAAGTCTTTTTCATGCTGTGTTTATGGGAAAAACAGCTTAATTTAGATTCATGGTTAAACAAAAGTTTCTGAACACGGCAAGCACAAAACCAAACAGCTAAGGCTCTATTGAAGTTAATAAATTTTCTGTATTTTCATCAAACTATAAGCCACGACATTTGAATAAATGTCGCTTGAAATAGAAAGTTTACCCCTGTGCAAACCATCATTTACGTGAATTTGACCACATTACAATCAATATCTTAAGGAGAAAAAAATGAGTATTCAAGACCTTGGTTCATTAAATAGCACACCCCGTTCCTTCAATAGCTTTAATGTAAATGCAGTTCAACCCACAGATATCTTTCAGTTCTCAATCGGCAGCACTAGAAACATCAACTTGTCTCTCAACAATATTAGCACTGGCGATGATGCCGACCTGAGACTGTTTCGTGATGTTAACGCTAACGGTATATTAGACGCTACTGACCGAGCAAATGGATTTATTGACAGTTCAACTAAGTCAACCAACGTCGATGATGCGATTAACGTTAGAGCCAATGCAGGTACTTATTTTGCCGAAGTATCTCGCTTTGCTACAGGTAGTTCGGGTTTTGTTTTTTACGATTTAGACTTGTCTGCGACTAAACCGACTTCGACAGGCGATTTCAGTAACCTTCTGCCGAAGGAATTTGAACTTGGTAGCTTCTTAAGTGGTGATGTTACCAATGTTGGTAAGATAAATAACAATAACACCGCAGATGTTTACCACTTCTCTTTAGGATTTTTTGAGGGTGTCAACATTAGCTTGACTGGAATTAGTGCCAATGCCGATGCTGACATCCGACTGATTCGAGACTTGGATGGCGATCGCATCGCCGATCTAGGTGAGGAAGTTGCGCGTTCTGGAAGAGGTTTAGGTCAGTCAGAGTTTATTTCTAACTTTAGGGAAACTGGTGACTATTTCTTGCAGGTTAATCAATTCTCTGGCAGTACTCCCTACACTATAAATTTCGACCGATTCCCTACCGCCGAAGCTTAACTTTGGGCATCATCAATAGTCAGAGATACTTGAAAGTAATGTACAGCAACGCTTTCAAGAGTATGTAAATCATGCAAGCGGTATCAATACATACTTCACCTTTACCGCTTGTATTTCGGAATTTTCTCGCTACACGGTTAAAATATTTCCACAAATAAATATGAATAAAACATTACAACTAGGCGATCGCGACCTCTTACCACCAGAAATTATTCCCTTTTTGGCAAGCTACAATCTGATTGGGCAATTGTTATCTCAGAGCATTATCGAATCTGCGATCGCATCAATCACCTGCACAATAGAAGAAACATCTCATGCTCTAGAGCAATTTTGTCAGTATTGGGATTTAAACAGCGAAGAAAAAATCCAATCTTGGCGCTTACGTTATGGTTTGACTCAAGAACAATTAGAACTTTTTGCTACTCGAAAGCTTAGAGTCGAAAAGTTTAAGCAACTAACTTGGGGGCATCAACTAGAATCTTACTTTCTGAAATACAAAAGACGTTTTGACAAAGTAATTTATTCTTTAATTCGGATTGAAAACAGAGAAATTGCCAACGAAATATTCTTCCGAATTACAGAAGGAGAACAGTCATTTTCTGAGTTGGCGCGTGAATATTCTCAAGGGCCGGAAGCTCAGACAAGCGGCATTATCGGGCCAGTGGAACTTGGTAGTATGACTCCGAATTTTGCTCAGTTACTTTGCACAAGTCAAGTGGGTGTAGTTCAAGCACCTATGCCTTTCGGAGAATCATGGGTGATTGTACGTGTAGAAAAGTTTCTAACTGCACAGTTGGACGATTTTATGCGCCAAAGATTGTTGCAAGAAAATTTTGAAACTTGGTTTCAACAGCAACTAAATCAACTATCACCGGAAGAAAAAACCTGGATGGGAATCAACACCAAACCAGCACAGGTTCAAGAAGTGAATGCTGCATAGAACTTATCAAGAAAGACAGCTATGCTGGAGGCTCAGTTGGAATACTGTTTTCTGCCCTCTGCCTCCTGCCTTCTTCAATAAAATAGGATGCTCAAAATGAGGTTATTGTCAGATTTTGGTGATGATTAAAGGTTACGCACTTTAAGGCAGAAGGCAGAAGGTTTTAAGACGTTTTGTTATCCTCATTGGGACTTGTGACCAAGACGGGCGATCGCTGACGGCTTAAGTTGACTGCGTGAGCTAAATTCATATTCTTAATCAGCAACGCCGTTTTATCTTCACGTTTATTGTTTCCGGCCAACCATATACCACAAACCCACAGCATAGCGAATGTAATTAAGTTCCGTAAAACCTGCTTTCGCAAACTCGTACTCAAAGTTGAAATGGATAAAGTCATCCAACCACGGTTCTTGAAAAGAAGCGTTCAGAGCGTATTCACCACGATAGGTGTCAGCATAGAGTACCCAACCTCCGGGTTTGGTTATCCGGTACATCTCCTTAAGAATCTTAGGCGTCCACTCTTTAGGCGTCTCGTGGAAGAGTAATGATGAGGTGACAAGAGTAAATGAGTTGTCAGGATAGCCAGTATGACGAGCATCTACCTGCTCAAACGAAGCCCGCTCACTAAATCCAGCCTTATTAAACTTGTGCTGACTAATCACCAGCATGTAAGGCGAAACATCAGTAATGCGAAAAGTAGCCTGGGGAAACCTCTCTGCTAGAGCCAGCGCTCCAGCAGCCGTACCTGCACCAAGCTCTAGCACCGTGTCAATTTGAGCGTCTTGAGGAATTAGTTCAGCCATTTTCTCGCGCAACTGCTGACAACTTACATTGTGGCTGAGGGGAATGATGGCATCCATAGCAGCATCCCAACCTAAGCATGACTGAGGGTTAGTGTAGGAATCAGTTGACCCATGAATGGGAGCGTGAATGTAGTCAGGGTAATATTCACGGTCGGTACGGTAGCCTTTGAGTTCCTCTGCCCAATTAATTGAGCCATATTCCTGCATTACTGATGGCATCGCTGCGGTAATGCGTCGCATTATCTCGGTTCGATAAGCTTCTTTATCTTGTGCAGTCCATCTCGGCATAAATGAACATCTCCTAGTTACAATTGTTGCTGGCGTTCCTAGACTCCAATCTGGGAACCAGAAATAAACTGCAAATACAATATAGTCTAGCCTCAATTTGTATGAGATCTACGTAACGCTAAAGGCTAACGCACCATTAACCTTACAAAAATAGTAGGTTACTAACTCACCATACATTTATTAAAGAATTTACAGCAAATTGTAACTTGGGAGGTAGAGATAATTGTTGCGTCCCTAGCCGTGTATTTCATTAACCTGAAATACGCTATATTTTGTGACATTTCTTAGTACCTGAGAACCGCAGCTAGAAATGAAGCTAACTGTTTAAATTTAAGTAAATAAAGAAAAAACTATGAAAAATTCCGCTAAAGTCTTATTTAAAACAAACTTTATTTTTTTTAAAAATGAATATAGAAGAAGCACTAGTCGTTTTAGATACATTTCTGGAACATGGCTTAAGTGATGTTCAGGAAATAATATTTCGTCAAGCATGGGAAGGACAAACTTATCCAGATATTGCCGAAAGCTGTGGTTATGATGCTAATTACATAAAAGATGTTGGTTCTAAGTTATGGAAATTACTTTCACAAGCTTTCGGGGAGGAGGTGACAAAAAGTAATTTTCGGTCAGTATTGAGACGGCGAAGCCTCCGGCTGGCTTTGCCTACGCAAAATAACGTTTTGTCGGAAAAAGTACAAATACCAACAGGATTGAGGCAGTCTCAGTCAACAAGCAAAGTCAAAGATGTGATACCAGGGTCTTCTTTGGTAATAGAAAAGCAACAAGACAGACAAACCCCAGTTCTTAATTCAGACTTGTTAGAAATTCCTGGTGGCTCAGTACCGCTCAATTCTTTTTTTTACATTGAACGTCCGCCAATTGAAGAACGCGCATATACAGAAATCAATAAATCTGGAAGCTTAATCAGAATCAAAGCTCCCAGCAAAATGGGAAAAACTTCCCTAATGCACAGAATCCTTGCTCATGCTAAACAGACTGGCGTACACACCGTACAAATTGGTTTACAAAGGGCAGATAGTCAAGTTTTCACTAGCTTAGAAAAATTCTTACGCTGGTTTTGTGCTAACGTCACTCGGCAGTTAAATCTAGAAATCAGACTGGATGATTATTGGGATGAAGATATTGGCAGCAAAGTTAGCTGTACATTGTATTTACAGGAGTATTTGCTAGAGAAAATAGAGGCTCCGGTAGTCTTGGCTTTGGATGAAGTGAATCGAATTTTCGAGTATCCAGAAATCTCTAGGGACTTTCTACCGTTACTGCGTTCTTGGTATGAGGATGCTTCGGAATTAGATATCTGGCAAAAACTTCGATTAGTAGTAGTTCATGCCACTGAAGCTTATATTCCGTTAGATATTCATCAATCCCCTTTCAATGTGGGACTACCGATTAAGTTACCAGAATTTAGTTTAGAGCAGATGCAAGAATTGGCAGTGCGTCATGGACTTGATTGGGCTAAAGGTGAGAAAGGATTAGAGAAGTTGGCTCCTCTACTAGCGATGATTGGTGGTCATCCCTATCTAGTCCGTCTGGCTCTTTATAATCTGGGAAATCAAACAGTAAGCCTAGAGCAGCTACTACAAGAGGCTCCCACAATTGCCGGCATCTATAGCAACTATTTACGGCATCATCTAGCAAACCTCCAAGAACATCCGGAATTGGCAACAGCACTTAAACGGGTAGTTACTTCTCCAACAAGCGTGCAATTAGAAGCGATCGCTGCCTATAAATTAGAAAGTATGGGTCTGGTAAAACTTGAGGGAAATCAAGCAATGTCTAGCTGTGAGTTGTATCAGCTATATTTCCGAGAGCAATTAGCCTAAAAGTTATGAAGAAGTACGAATATCAAATTGGTGGCAGTCTCAAAGTCGATGCTCCTAGCTATGTAGAACGGCAGGCTGATTCTGAACTTTATAATGCTCTAATTCAAGGTGAATTTTGTTATGTATTTAGTTCCCGACAAATGGGGAAATCTAGCTTGCGGTTACAAACAAGACATCGATTAGAACAAGCAGGCTATAGTTGTGCTTCTATCGATATGACTCGCATCGGCAATGGCAATATTACTCCTGCTCAGTGGTATAAGGGCATAGTAGTTGACTTATTAAGGAGCTTTAATCTCTTTAGCAAAGTTAATATCAAAGCCTGGTGGTCAGAGCGAGAAGATTTGCCTGCCCTACAGCGATTAAGCCAATTTGTCGAAGATATTTTGTTAGTTGAATTAAAAACGGAAAAAATATTTATTTTTATTGATGAAATTGATAGTGTTTTAGGGTTGAATTTTCCTGTAGTCGATTTTTTTACTTTGATTCGCTCCTGCTACAATCAGCGAGCCGAAAATCCAGAATATAACCGCCTAACTTGGGCATTGTTCGGAGTAGCAACACCTTCAAATTTGATTACCGATCGCAACTGTACTCCATTTAATATCGGTAAATCTATTGAACTGCACGGCTTTAATTTATCGGAAGTTCAGCCATTAGCAGCAGGTTTAGAAGGTAAAGTAGCTAATCCGATGGCAGTTCTCAAAGAAATTTTAGCTTGGACAAATGGTCAGCCGTTTCTGACTCAAAAGCTATGTCAAATAGTGGTGCAAGAAAGAAACTCTGGAAGCAAAGATGTTCAAGAGCAGAGAAGCTTAGAAGTGGATGAGCGTTATAAATTGGATGACCATTTACCGATTATTAATCAACATCTGATCAATTTTTATTATCAATTTCCCTTGTTAGTTTTAGAAAAATTAGTGGAAACCCATATTATAGAGAAATGGGAAGCAAAGGACGATCCAGAGCATTTGAAAACCATCCGCGATCGCCTGCTGAGAAATGAGCAGCGTACTGGAGGTTTACTAGGACTATATCAGCAAATTTTACAAGGAATTCAGGTAGCTTCTGATGATGGAGAGGAGCAAATAGAACTGCTGTTGTCGGGATTAGTCACCAAGCACCAAGGGCAACTAATAGTAAAAAACCGCATTTATGAAGAGGTTTTCAACCAAACTTGGGTAGAAAAACAATTAGCAAAATTGCGACCCTACTCCCAAGCATTTAACGCTTGGGTAGCCTCAGAATACAATGACAGTTCACGACTATTACGGGGGAAAGCCTTACTTGAAGCTCTAGCTTGGTCACAAGGTAAAAGCTTGAGTGATTTGGATTATCAGTTTTTAGCAGCTAGCCAAGAATGCGATCGGCGAGAAGTTGAGACATGGCTAGAAGCAGAACGAACTAAAGAAGTCAAAGCTCGACTAGTTCAAGAGCAGAAAGCAGCTAGATTTCAAAGATTATTTTTTCTAGGCGCATTCGGTTGGGCATTGATAGTTGTTTTAGGATTGGCGATAGTGACTTTTGAGTATAAAAAGCACTGTTGAGTTACCTCGAAGCAATTACTAAGTAGGTGGTTGTGAATATTTATCGTCGGGATAGGGTAGGAGGCAGGAGGCAGGAGGCAGTGTTTCGACTACGCGGTAATCGAGCGAAGTCGAGATTCAACAACCAGGCAGGAGGCAGGAGGCAGGAGGCAGTGTTTCGACTACGCTCAACAACCAGGCAGGAGGCAGGAGGTAGAAGTAAAGAGGGTTTGAGCTAAATTAACCTTTATTAATATGGTTTGATTTTTTACACCGATTTACTTAGGAAACTAAAAAGTTTTTTCCCAAAGAGCGAGTGCTAATCACAGTTACGTAACAGGCGATCGCCTTTTTGAACATATATTGCTTATACATTGCTTTTATTACCAAGGTGGGAGATACCTTATGTGGCCTAAGACAGAACTGATAGATTTGCTCAAGATCGCACACCCAATAATTCAGGCTCCGATGGCCGGCGCTTCCACACCTGAGTTAGTTGCGGCCGTTTCTAATGCAGGAGGTCTTGGCTCCTATGGCGGTGCAGCCACCGCACCAGCCGAACTTCGCCAGATTATCAGGCAAATCCGAGACCTGACAGACCAACCCTTTGCAGTAAATTTGTTTGCACCAGCAGTTGAAGCGTATGAACTTGCGCCTGAGCAGCATTTCCCCATGTCTGAGCTTTTAACAATATGGCACAACGAACTTGACGCGGGGTCTGTTCCCGAACCAATACCGATATTAGGGCCATTCCTAGAACAATTTAATATCCTGCTTGAAGAGAAAATACCTATATTTAGTTTCCACTTTGGGCCTCCACCAATTGAGGCAATTCGTGAGATACACGCCATAGGCTCGATTGTGTTAGTTACCGCGACGACAACTGGTGAAGCAAAAGCTCTAGTCGAAGCAGGAGTTGATGTCATCATAGCCCAGGGCTTTGAAGCCGGAGGTCATCGCGGTACTTTTGCTGTACCTTATGAACATGGATTGATTGGAACAGCAACCTTAGTCCCGCAAATAGCTGATGCGGTATCGGTTCCAGTCGTTGCTGCCGGTGGAATTATGGATGCTCGTGGAATCGTTGCGGCATTTGCACTTGGGGCAAGCGGGGTACAAATGGGAACCGCCTTTCTCGCCTGTCCTGAGAACAATATCCCAGAAGTCTATAGGCAGGCGGTACTCAACTGTAAGGACGAAGACACGGTTATTACCGAGGTATTTTCCGGCAGACCCGCCAGAGCAATACGAAATCGATTTATACGTGAAATGGAGAATCACAAGGACAAGATACTGCCATTCCCGGCTCAGATGTCTATAGGACGAGTTTTACGTCAAGCTTCTGCTCAACAATCAAGTCCAGATTTTGTCAGTATGTGGGCAGGACAGGGAGCAACATTAGCTCAAGCTCTCCCAGCAGAAGAACTGATCCAAAAAATGATCCAAGAATTTCTTGCCGTGACTGCTTCTTTACAAGTCAAATAATAATCAATACAGGTCAACTATAAACCCAACACAATATTAGTAAGTCCTGGGATAGTACGCACTAGTACACAAATATTGCTGATCTTTGAACTCTAGATGACTAAAAGTTATTTTCACAGGTAGATTTCGACCATCTTGAGTTAGGTGAATAGATTCAAAACTGGAGGAGTCTTTTTGTCTAAGTTCCTGCCATTGTGAGTGCCAAGTTTCTGCGGGAAAATTTGGATCGATATCGTGAACGGTCATGGTCAGTAATTCTTTGCGAGAATAGCCCAAAATTTGGCAAGCTGCTTCATTTACATAAACAAACTGGGCATTTGAATTAACAAAAAAAATTGAATCTTTAAACTTATCTAAATAAAATTGGCTTAACCGCAGTGCTGATTCTGCTTTTTGGCGATCGCTAATTTCCTGTTGCAAAAGTAGATTTTGCTCAGTGAGTTGTTTTTGTAGCCTTCGGATAGTTAAGTTATTTTCTACACGGGCAAAAACCTCTTCTTCACTAAAAGGTTTGGTAATGTAATCTACTCCCCCAACAGCAAAAGCTTTAACTTTATCAAATACTTCATCTAAAGCGCTAATAAAAATCACTGGAATGTCGCGGGTTATCTCCGAAGCTTTCAAATGTTGACAGACTTCATAACCATTCATTTCTGGCATCATAATATCAAGTAAAATTAAATCCGGCGGCGCAGCTTGCGCTGTTTTCAAAGCTGTTGGCCCGTTAATCACTCTCCGAATTTCATATCCTAACTGAGTTAGCATGGCAGATAAAAGTCGCAGATTATCTGGTGTATCATCCACAACAAGAATATTTGCTTTTGGTAGCTGAACTCGATCGTTATCCATATTTGTTAGGTCTAAAAACCCATTTATATCGTTACGGTACAGCTTAATCCTAAATCGTCTATCCTCTGAAAATTCATGCTATAAATCATTTTTTACGATTGTGTTAAATCAATAACTTTATCAATCCGAAAGTTATTAACCCAATCAGATATAGTATTTCCCAAAAGAGCAAATTCTTCAGGAATTTGCTCAAGCAACCTGAAAATTAGCTTTTCATCAGTACACAGTGCCGCTTGGTGTAACTGTGTCACCCACTCAGTGGGCATTTGGGTCAGAATCTCTTCTAATGAGAGAAGTTTAATGCCGGAATTTTCTGTAAATTGGTCTTGTTGAAGGGGTTCCTGTTCATAGACATAACGCACCCCCAAATATTTAGATATCATATTTAAGATTACTTCCTCTCGGAACGGCTTACGTACAAAATCATTGCAGCCTGCCGATAAAACCACAAACCGTTCTTCGTCAAAAGCACTAGCAGTTAGAGCAATAATCACAGTAGCTTGACCTTTTAAAGTAGCTCTGATTTCTTTAGTAGCTTCATATCCATCCATCACCGGCATTCGCATATCCATGAAAATCAGGTGGGGTTCCCAAGTTTGCCAAACAGCGATCGCTTCTTGACCGTTAGCTGCTGCCAGAGTTTCAAAACCAATAGCATTAAATAACTGCATTAATAAATCGCAATTGTCTTGGCGATCGTCAACTACCAGAATTCTGTATATAGGTTGTCCTGGTGTCAAAGCAATTACTCTACGTTTGAGCTTTGGTGGTGCAATATCTAATGAATCTGCTAATTCAATTTTGATATCGAAGTAGAAAGTTGAGCCACGACCTACCACACTATGAACTCGGATATCGCCACCCATTAACTGCACAAATTGACGGCTGATTGTTAGTCCTAATCCTGTCCCTTCTCTTACTTGTCTAGCACTTGTAGTCTGAACGAAAGGCTCAAATAAACTATCTAATTCCTCGGTAGGAATTCCCAATCCTGTATCTTCAATTTCAAAGGTAATTAGAGATTGGAGATTCGGCAAAGAATTCTCAGGATGATCTTTTGTTGGTTTTACACGCAACGTCACTTTGCCAGTATTGGTAAATTTGATGGCATTTCCCAATAGGTTGATCAACACTTGTCGGAGCTTACTTTCGTCTGTGAAGATATATTGGTGCAAATCCGGGGCAAGTTCAAATGATAGTGATAACTTTTTGTCCTTGGCTCGTACCTGGAACATCTGTTGTATCTCTTGTAATAACCTATGCAAATCAAAGGATGTAGGATTAAGAACAATCCGTCCAGCTTCAATTTTGGACATTTCCAATACATCGTTAATTAAGTTGAGCAGATGTTCTCCACTACGATTGATAGTTGCTAAAGAGTCTCGCTGACGTTTGCTGAGGCTGGTGTCTCGTTCCATGAGCTGGGCAAAACCCAAAATCGCATTGAGTGGCGTTCGCAGTTCATGGCTCATGTTGGCTAAGAAAGCGCTTTTTGAACGGTTGGCAGTTTCGGCGGTTTCTTTAGCAATCCGTAGTGTGGCTTCAACTTGCTTGCGTTCGGTCAAGTCTTGTACCAATCCCTGAATAAGTGTGCGATCGCCCAACTTAAATACAGTTAACCACACCTCAGCCGGAAAATCTGTACCATCTGCGCGGCGGTGAACCCATTCAAAACGATGTCGGCCTTGCTTGTAGGCGAGGGCAATTTTTTCGCGGGCCAAACTAGCAGAAGTTTGACCGTTTGGTTGAAATGGCGGTGAAAATTCACTTGGATGCTTCTGCAAAAACTCTTGCCGAGAATAGCCGAATAGTTCTTCTGCTGCCCGGTTACAATCCAGGGCAATTCCGTTTTCTTGTAACATGACAGCAATACTGGTTGATTCGTAAAGAGCGCGAAATCTGGCTTCTGATTGTCGCAAAGATTCTTCTGCAAGTTTGCGTTCGCGCAGCGCAGCTTGCTGTTCGCTAATATCTGTAATTACAGCATCTATACAGCCATCCTCAGCATTCCGTCTCAGCGAGATTAGTCCCCAACCAAGAGATTTATCGCGACGGCATAGTTGCAACTCAAAGTTACGTACCTCACCCTGCTGTGCCATTTCTGCCAACAGCTTTTGGCGATCGCCTGGATTGGCGTAAAACTCCGTCGTAAATTGCTTGCCAATTAGATCGGTGGCGGAACTATAACCCAAAATTTCGGCTTGGCGTTGGTTGGCTTCCAGAAATAGCCCATCTTCTAAGCGAATGCGAGCAATCCCGACTTGAAAGTTTTCAAAAATATTACGATATTTCTGTTCGCTGCGACGTAGAGCTTCTTCTGAGTGTTTGCGCTCCGTAATATCGCGGAAGTACCAAATTCTACCATAGTAATCTTCTCTTGGCGATCGCACAGATGCAGAATAGCGGTCTAGAGTCCGTCCATCTTTGAGGCGAATTTCATCCCGGCTGATTTGGTCTGGATGGGTGTACAGATACTCAACTTTCGCCAGAAACTCCTGTGGCTGTTCGAGTTTGTCGAGTACTAATTCCAGTAATCGCCGATCGTTACTATTGACAAAGGTTTCTGGAATTTGCCATAGCTGGCAAAAACGTTGATTGTAAGATACTATTTGACCATTTTCATCAACGACTAAAATTCCATCAATTGAAGCTTCTTGTTGGGCTTTGAGTATAGCATTACTGCGGTGTAAATCCGCCTCTACTTGTTTGCGATCGTTAATGTCAGCAACCACGGCTTCTAGACAATTATCTTCCACATTCAAACGTAAGGAAAACAAGCCCCAACGAGCCTTGCCGTCGCATTGATGAAACTGTAGCTCAAAGTTGTTAAGTGAACCTTTTTGACGCAGTTCAGTTATTATACGCTGGCGATCGCTTGGGTTTGTATAAAAATCTGTGGTAAATTTTGTGCCATTAATTAAGTCTGCTACACAACTGTAGCCTAATAGCTCGGCAAGACGTTGATTAGCATCTAAAATCAGCCCATCGTCAATTCGGCTGCGAAGGATACCAAATTGAGAATTCTCGAACAGGTTGCGAAACTTTTGCTCGCTCTTGAGCAAAGCTTCTTCAGCCTGCTTCCGCTCTGTAATCACACGCGCAACGCTGATCAGTAACAAGTTACCATTAATATCAAAAGTTGTAGCTAAGTTTGTGGCTTGCCACTGCCAACTACCATCCTTGAGTCTAGCTCTATACTCAACTTCCACCCTCTCACCTGTTGTTACTACCCTGTTGACTGCATCTAAACAACTTGGTAAGTCATCAGGATGAAGAAAATCCGCAAATGGTATACCTTCTAACTCCGTAGTATCATATCCTGTGAGCTTGGCTAAATTGGGTGAAATATAGCTGATTCGTCCTTCTAAGTCAATCAGAGAAATAATATCATTAGAATTTTCCACAATGCGCCGGAACTTAATTTCGCTTTCGCTCAAAGCTTTCTCTACTTGCTGGCGTGCAGTAATATCCCGAAAGCTCCAAACACGTCCTATAATTTTATCGGCCTGCCATTGGGGTTGAGAGTAACGCTCAAAAACACGTCCATCTTTCATCTCTACCAAATCAAAAGCTTCCTGTTCTGGGGAGTCATAAAACAGTTCCCTGACCCTGGTAATAAAAGCTTCGGGATCTCGCGTTTGTTCAGACATAAACTTGAATCGTTCATTGCTTTGAGAAGGTAGCAACAACGATTCTGGTATTGACCACATCTGGAGAAACTTTTGATTAAAGACTGCTACATTAAAGTCTTGATTTACAACTATAATTCCATCAGCTGTAGATTCCAGTGTTGCTTGCAAAACAGACAATGTTTCTGCTTGTTTTTGTTGTGCTAAGTAGCGTTCTGTTTCCCAGTGTTTTGCTTGAGTGACATCTCGAATTACTAATATAGATGACCTGTCACCTCCTGCAAGTTCGACGCAGTTGCCTGATATTTCTAAAATTAAGGAGCGATGTCTGCCGTCATGACATTCATATTCTTGTGTGATTTCATACTCTCCCCTTAGAACCCTCATATTTGGATAGGATTCTGGTGCAACTGCTTCACCAGCTAGGCTCAGAAATAACAAGTCACTCAGCTTGGCATTAAGAACTAAAATATGTGGTTGGTTAACAAGTTTATCAAAAGCAGTATTGCACCATTGTATTTT
This sequence comes from Nostoc paludosum FACHB-159, assembly GCF_014698835.1. GTDB lineage: Bacteria > Cyanobacteriota > Cyanobacteriia > Cyanobacteriales > Nostocaceae > Nostoc > Nostoc paludosum. The sequence goes on from NZ_JACJTU010000008.1 coordinate 170,732, forward strand.
GCCATCACTACCAGTCCAGACAATAGCATCAGCGATCGCCCCCAGCGCCACCTCCATTTTGCCCAAAATAGCGCGTAATTGGTTGACTAAACTAGTCAAATTTATGCTCATCGGCAGACTCCTGTTTTAAAAGCAAGGGTAGAGGTTAATTTGTGGTTTGTTTTTCTACCCGTCTTTCCATTTGTTTTAAAGAGGACGCAACATCGCCATAAACACCCATTCCCCATGATGTTTCTCTGCCATAATCAAATGCTCGGCTTCAATTTCTAGACCATTTTTGGCGATCGCAACTAGACGTAGGGGGTGATTGAGAATAGTAGAATTTTCTGTTGAAAGAAAGCGGGAAAAACCAAGATGGTGAGGGGCATGAAAACCCTCTGGAATAACTACCGTAATGATTTGACCATTAATTTCAGCCATACTCCAGCCAAAAACAGAAGTAAAGCGATCGTTGACATAAGTGACGAACCCTTGTCGATCTGTAATTACAACTGGCACATCTATTTCTCGCTTCATGTCACTCAGGGTTTTCATCGCTGCTTCAGCCATAAAGTTTTGCTACAGTTGTCCCAATGGCGCAAAAGGATCGCAAATTCGTTATCGGAAAAGGCAGAGGGCAGGAGCCAGAAGGCAGAAGGAATCTGATTCCTGCTCTCTGCTACGACGCCTTGGGAGTAAGGGTTTAAGACCCCCACCAAATTTTCAATTTGGTGGCTCTTGTTCAGGTGGGGTATGTATCCCCTTCGGAACAAAACCTTCTGCCCTCTGCCCTGGAGCCTTCTGCCTTCTTCATCTTCTTCGACTACGAAACCAAACCCAAAACCAACCAGCAGATTTTTTAAGCCACACGTCGCACTGCTGGAACAATCATACAACTTTTATACAGCGGCAAAATGAACTAACGCTCTTTAAGTTCAAGCTTCACACCCTTGGTAACATTAATTTGGCACAGCGGCAAATAAAAAGTCACTGTACAATTTTAGTAAGAATTGCTTGGGCGGCGGCTTCATCAGTAATCAATCCTGTAATTAACTGACCGCGTAAAGCAGCTAGAATCGCTTCTGTCTTTTTGACGCCGCCTGCTACACCAACAATCAGCCGAGAAGCCTGTTGTTCAAGCGGTACGCTAGCAACTCGGTTATTCGTTCCTTGTTGCAGCAATACACCGTAGCGATCGTAAGCCCAACCTGCAATTTCTCCTACTGCCCCCAGTTCTATCAATTCAGCCACCTCATCATCATTGATAAAGCCGTTTTGATGTAACGGCGCATTCCAGGCAATCTCGCTAATACCGACAAATGTTGCTTTGGCTTGCTCTGCAAGAGTTTTAACGGTGATAAACGATCGCTGAGTCTGCAACAATTCCCGTTCTTCAATGCTAGTGGCTACAACCGGAGTTGTCACTGGGTAGGCTTGGGAACCGACGCGATCGGACAAATGCATCACTACTTCGTGGCGACCTGCACGCCCATAGTGAGACATATTCCCAATAATGGAAACAATTTTATGCTGGGGTTGGTTCATTGAGGGCATTTGCTCCACCATTGTTCGCAATGTGCGGCCTGAGGACAACGCTAGTATGGTAGGGGTTTTCGCCATCAGGTAACCTTCTAAGTGGGTAGCAGCACACACACCAATTCCATTGAATGTATCGCCACTACCTGCATCGCTTGGAACCACTTCACAAAGCGACAGCCCAAATTTATCGCGCAGCGACTCAGCTAGAACAATACATTCGCTCAGCGGATGATCGAGCCGAAATTTGATCAATTTTTCACTCACCGCCAGCGCCACCAAGCGTTGTGCAGCTTGCCGGGAAACATTGAGTTTTGCTGCAATCTCCTCTTGGGTATTGCCAGCAATGTAATAGAGCCAAGCAGCATGAGCAGCTAGATCTAATTTGCGGGATCTAAGGGGCAAGCCAGCTTTATTGGCATCGCGCCCCTCTAATAAAGGCTCTCCCATATCCCACCTTCCAAAACTATGTACCTACCAAAAGAATGATTGGATAATTTTGAGTATATGCCCAAGGACATAACTTTTGCTCACATAAACTCAAGAGTGCAGATCTAACGCTCTTGAAGCTCTTGAGCTAGTGCTTAAGAAAGAGTTAATTTCACAAGCACCACCTGTAATCAAGATATTCTTACCTGCAAACTCATAGGTTGCTGTTGCTGTCATAAATTCAACCTCTTATTGAAGAATTGTTGCAAATTACCGTCATTGAAGTGGGGTTGGTATGATTCTATTATTGAGCTTTTACTCAAAGTTAGAGCATAAAATCAAAAATTTTCTCCGTTAGATTTTTTATATCAAAGGAGTAATGTGAATGAATGAATCCCATGAACAATATCAGCACAGACTCAGCAATCAAGCTGAATGAAGCAGCTTTAGCTCGTTTAGCAAATAACGTTTGCGTACCCCAGTACCATCGCCACCAAATTACTAACGGCATTGTCCATATCGGTGTGGGTGGGTTCCATCGGGCACACCAGGCATTATATCTTGATAACTACTTTCATCAGCATCCTGGCAGTGAGTGGGGAATTTGCGGGGTTGGGTTACTAGAATTCGATAAGCGGATGCGAGATGCACTGAGTTCTCAAGATTGTTTGTATACCTTAGTTGAAAGGTCGCCAGAAGGCGATCGCGCCCGTGTTATTGGAGCAATTACAAAATATCTCTTTGCCCCAGATAACTGCCAAACAGTAATTGATACCTTAGCAGATCCCAAATGCCGTATCGTCACCCTCACAATTACCGAAGGTGGCTACTACTATATTGAAGGTAGCGGTGAATTTGATACCAATCACCCAACAATTCAGTACGATTTGCAGCATCCTCACGAGCCAATTGGCGTATATGGCTTTTTGACAGCAGCACTCGATCGCCGCCGTCAACAGGGAATAGCACCGTTTACTGTGTTGTCCTGCGATAACTTGCAAGGCAACGGCAACATTGCCCGGAAAATGTTGACTGCATTTGCCCAGATGCAGAACCCGGAATTAGGAAGTTGGGTTGCCGAACAGGTAGCTTTTCCTAACTGTATGGTCGATCGCATTACCCCCGCCACCACCCCAGCAGATATCAAAATGGTGGCGGAACAGTTTAATATTGATGATGCTTTTCCAGTTGTTGCCGAACCGTTCCTTCAGTGGGTAGTTGAAGACAACTTCTGTGCGGGTAGACCTGATTGGGAATCTGTTGGCGTGCAGATGACCGATGATGTTCATCCCTACGAGATGATGAAAATCCGCCTACTCAACGCCAGTCACTTGTTGATTGGTTATCTCGGCTCCTTGGCAGGTTACACCTACGTCCATGAGGTAATGGGCGATTCTTTAATTAGGCAAGCCGTGGATCGTTTAATGGCAGAAGTTACACCCACACTCCAACCCGTACCAGGGATTGATTTAGATAATTACAAACAGACCTTAATAGAACGCTTTGCCAATCCCAAGATACGCGACCAACTGCCGCGGCTTTGCCTCAATAGTTCCGCAAAAATGCCAAAATTTGTTTTAGGCTCAGTTCGTGATGCACTGCATCAAGGCGGAGCGATTGAATACATGAGTCTCACAGTTGCAGCTTGGTTCCGTTACCTCAACGGACAGGATGACCAAGGCAAGACTATTCCCATCGATGACCCAATAGGAGGTACTTTAACGCAACTAGCTCATACCAGTGGTTCTGATGCCAAACCATTGCTCAACCTGACTGAGATTTTTGGCGATTTATCCCAGTCACCGCTTTTTGTCGATGCAGTTACGAACCATTTACGCAGATTGTATGAGTTTGGAGCGAAAGAAACATTAGCCCGATTCTGAGGCATTAAGGCAGGGAGCAGGGGAGAAGAGGCTTTTGGGATTTTGCTAAAGATGCGGTAATCATAAGTGATTAGCCGGACACGATATCACTAAAATAATGAAACAGATGTAAACCCACCAAAGCCTTGCCCGATCTAAATTTTTGGTGTTGCTGAATTTGAATATGAAATTCAAAAATCAACTCTTCTCAACTCTTTCTCTGGAGCGACTCTGCGCTACGCCAGTTGCTTCAAGTCGGGCATTGCCCGCCCAACGCACTGGCTCCTCTGCGTGTTAGCAAAGCGGGGCGTAGCCCGCTAAATTTATATTCTCAATCAGCAACGCCGAATTTTTTAATTGCGTTAGCGCAGTGGGGCGTAGCCCATTGCGATTTGTGAATTGTTATAAGTCGAGTCCATACCAAAATGCGAATTGAACCATACGAAGATAGCCAGCTTGATGCCATCAAGAGCCTTTCGGTTCGGGCATGGTCTCCGGTTTTTGATTCGCTTGAGAAAGCGATGGATCTTGAGGTGTATCGCTCATTCTATCCCGACGGTTGGCGTGTAAGCCAGCTTCATGCTGTCGAGGGAGTCTGCGCTGCTGCGGACACAAAGGTGTGGGTGGCGATCGATGGTTCAATTCTGGGCTTTGTAGCCGTGAAACTCCACTTTGAGAGCAGTATGGGAGAAATCTATATGGTCGCCGTCGATCCAGACTATCAACGTCGAGGCATTGGCACTGCTTTGATGGAATTCGCTCTAGATTGGATGAAAGTTGCTGGAATGTCCGTTGCTATGGTTGAAACCGGAGGCGATCCAGGTCATGCCCCGGCACGTTGTACTTATGAAAAGCTGGGTTTTAGGCTGTTCCCAGTCGCCAGATACTTCAAGAAGTTGGATTAGTTAGCGATTCAGGATTTGGAGGCGCAATTGAGCGACATCGTAGTTGGCTTAGACTTGGGTACAGGAGGAGTGCGGGCGATCGCAGTTGACCTGCAAGGGCAAATTATCGCTCAAGCAACCAGAAGTTACCCCCTATTAACTCCTCAACCAGGCTGGACAGAACAGAACTCATCAGATTGGATTGATGCAAGTTTGGCTGTTCTGTTGGATGTTACTCAACAGTTAAACGGATACCAAGCAATTGCCCTCGGTGTATCGGGACAAATGCACGGTATGGTTCCTGTTGATATAGAAGGCAAAGCCATTAGACCAGCAATTTTGTGGAACGACCAACGCACAGGTAAAGCTGTTGCTGAGATTGAAGCCACTATTCCCCGTCCAGAATTAATTCAACGCACTGGAAATCCGGCAATTACGGGGTTTCAATTGCCAAAGGTTTTATGGTTGCGGAGTCAAGAACCAGAAGCGTATACTCGCTTGTGGCAAATTCTTTTGCCAAAAGATTATCTAGGATATGCGCTCACGGGCGAACTTGCAACAGAACCATCTGATGCGTCTGGTGTTGGGTGTCTCAACCTGGCGAAGCGCCTTTGGGATACAGATATTCTCGATGCTTTGGATATCAAACCAGCGTTGTTTCCCTCAGTCATCGAATCTACTGCGATCGCCGGACGGCTGAAACCAGAAATCGCTGCCCGTGTAGGATTACCCGTGGGATTACCTGTAATTGCTGGCGGAGGCGACAATGCAGCAGCAGCAATTGGTTTGGGTATCTCATCCAGCAACCTCAACCTGGGTAGTTTGAGTATTGGCACATCCGGAGTTATCTTTGCACCATGCGATCGCCCAATTCCCGATCCCCAAGGTCGCGTACATTTGTTCTGTCATATCGATGGTGGCTATCATCTATTGGGAGTAACCTTAGCGGCGGGTGGTTCTTTGCGTTGGTATCGAGATACATTTGCACCGCAGATATCGTACACTGATTTGATGGAAATGGCAGGGCGATCGCTGCCTGGTGCGCGTGGTGTTCTATTTCTACCCCACCTTGCAGGCGAACGCAGCCCCCATCTCGATCCCGATACTCGCGGTGCTTTAGTGAATTTGTCATTAGCTCATACTCAAGCAGATGTAATTCGTGCTGTACTGGAGGGGGTTGCATTCAGCTTGCGGGAAGCCTTGGAAGTAATTAGTGCCATCGCTCCTGTTCGTCAACTCTTAGCGACAGGTGGAGGCGCACGCTCTAATATTTGGTTGCAAATTTTAGCAGATGTTTTGCAAACAGAACTTATTGCTCCCAAAGCCGAAGAGGGAGCCGCTTATGGAGCTGCTATTTTGGCAATGGTCGGGGTTGGTGCGTACCCTAATTTAGAAGCTGCACTCAAGATAATATCGCCAGCTAGTTATGTGGTACAGCCCCAGACAAATCCTTTGTATGAAGCAGCTTTTAATCGCTACAAGCTACTTTACGATAGCTTGAAAGTTGTTCGTTGACGTTCCCACTATAAGGGTTAAGTAGATTATCAGCACACGCTTGGCTTAAAATTGACGCGACCATTCATTAGGCCAGCGTTCAATAATAACTTTGGTTTGGGTGAAAAACTCGACTGCGTGATGGCTTTGTCCGTGTAAGTCACCAAAAAAGCTGTCTTTCCAGCCGCTAAAAGGGAAAAATGCCATTGGGGCAGCAACGCCAATATTAATGCCGATATTACCAGCTTCGGCTTCATAACGAAACTTTCTAGCGGCTGCACCATTACTAGTAAATAAACAAGCCATGTTGCCATATTTACCACTATTGACCAAAGCGATCGCCTCGTCAATATTATCTACATTTATTAAGCTCAACACTGGGCCAAAAATTTCTGTGCGGGCAATTTCATCTGCTGGATTGACGTTTTCTAAAATAGTAGGACGGATAAAATTACCTCGCTCATAACCAGCAATCTGCGGATTTCGTCCATCAATCAACAACTTTGCTCCTTGAGCAGCGCCTTGTTGAATTAATCTTTCAATTCGCTGTTTACTCAAAGAACTGATGACAGGGCCCATTTCTACACCCTCATCTAAACCATTACCCACTACCCGCTTTGTAGCTATTTCAGCAATTGCTTCTGTGAATGTGTGCTTTGCTTCTCCCACTGTGACTGCAATTGAGGCCGCTAAACAGCGTTGTCCTGCACAGCCAAAAGCACTCTCAGCAGCAATTCGAGTCGTCATTTCTATGTCTGCATCTGGCAGGACAATAATCGGATTTTTTGCTCCTCCTTGACATTGAACTCGTTTACCATTGGCTGCGGCTCGACTATATATATATTTAGCTACATCCGTTGAGCCAACAAAGCTAATGGCTCGAATTTGTGGTTGTTCTAAAATTGCATCTACGGCTTCTTTAGCACCGTTGATTAAATTGATTACTCCTTTAGGTAAGCCAGTTTTTTCTAACAATTGAAAAATTTTTTGCATTGTCAATGGAACTTTCTCACTCGGCTTGATAATGTATGTATTACCGCAAGCGATCGCATAAGGTAGAAACCAAAAAGGAATCATCCCAGGAAAATTAAAAGGACAAATTACTGCTGCTACTCCCAAAGGTTGGCGAATCATCATTTCATCAATGCCCCTAGCAATATCCTCTAGGTTAGTTCCCTGCATAATCATGGGAATGCCACAGGCAACTTCTACATTTTCTATAGCACGACGCATCTCGCCCTTTGACTCAGCCAAAGTTTTACCACATTCTAAGCTAATGGTACGTGCTAAATCCTCCAAATGTTCTTCGAGTAGATTCTTAAGTTTAAATAAATACTGCACTCGCTCGGTTGCCGGAGTGCGTCTCCAAGTCACAAAAGCCTCGGCAGCTGCAAGGGAGGCTTGATTTACTTCAGATGCTGGTGATAAAGGCACATGAGCTAGTATCTCTGCTGTAGCTGGATTAACTACATCTAAGTATTCTGTTGTGCTAGATGTATACCACTGACCATTGATATAGTTGGGTAAGACAGGAATAGCATTCATAGGCATTTCATTTATAGAATTCCAGCTATAGCAGTCCTAAATCATTTGTGAAAATTATATATCTCTTTCCTCTTTCTTACCTTTGCGTCCTTGGCGTTCTTGGCGGTTCGTTTCCTTATCCATATTTTTCACGACTCATTTAGGATTGCTATATGTGACTATATTGTATGCCCTCAAGAATCTGGGTTAGCACAGAAAAATAAAGCTGTAGACGAAGGTATACTTAAAGTTTCCTAAAAAAACAACGGACTTTTTATTAACTAAACCCCAGACCAATAACTGTGGAATTCAGCTATTAGTCTGGGGTTTTGAACGTTATAGCAGTTGAAGCAAACTTTAGAACATAAACTGTTCGTAAAATCCCAACACAAGAGATTGTCTTTACCTGTTGCCTATTGCCTATTGCCTGTTCCCTGCTATAAAAAATTAACAAAATTTTAAATTGAATAAGACACTGGGAAGGACTTGGCATCCTTTGGCTTTACATATACCCGCTGTTTTGGTTCTAACTCTAATTGATTATAGCGATCGCGTGTTAAATGCGCCGTCACTACTTGCCCATCATCGCAAGTTAATTCTACTTGAATTTCCCAACCCAAGTGTATCAAGCGACTGACTATAGCAGGTGTAGTGGCACCATTAGCAGTAGTTTCTAAAATTACATCTTGTGGGCGCAAAAAGACTTGGGGATGGGGTGTATCAAATCCACTACTTTGAAAAATCCTCGAACTGCTAGGCAATACGTTTACCGGGCCGATGAAGCTCATCACAAATGCAGTGGCAGGATTATCATAAATTTCTGCTGGCGTTCCCACCTGTTCCACTCGCCCTTTATTCATCACCACAACTTCATCGGAGACTTCCATTGCTTCCTCTTGGTCGTGGGTCACGAAAACCGTGGTCACGTGTACTTCATCATGGAGGTTGCGTAACCATGCCCGTAAATCTTTGCGGACTTTAGCGTCAAGTGCGCCGAAGGGTTCATCTAGCAATAAAACTTCCGGTTCTACTGCCAGTGACCTAGCTAATGCTACCCGTTGTCTTTGACCACCAGAAAGTTGTGATGGATAGCGATCGCCTAATCCACTCAATTGCACCAATTCTAGCAACTGTTCTACACGCCCTTTAATTTTCTTTGCATTTGCCTTGCGAATTTCTAAGCCAAAAGCAATATTCTGCCTCACAGTCAAATGCTTGAATAAAGCATAGTGCTGAAACACAAATCCAATATTTCGCTCTTGCACAGTTTGATATGTCGCATCCTTGCCGGTCAGCAGGATTTTGCCACTATCTGGCATTTCTAAGCCTGCTATTAACCGCAGCAGAGTAGATTTACCAGATCCCGATGGCCCAAGCAACGCAACTAGGGAACCACTCTTAATTTCCAAGCTGACTTGATCTACTGCCTTGAAATTCCCGAATTGTTTGGAGACGTTTTCAACTACAATGCCCACTGCCGCTGTACCTCTGCAACTAAATCTACAGTTCCTTGCTAGGAATACTGTGTCTTACATATACCATACTAATTATTTTTAGATAAATAAGATTCAGGTAATTCTGACTTCTAGCGCAGTAGAGCATGAAATTTTAGTTGACCCAGGAGGCTAATCTTTTTTCCAAGACTTAACACGTAAACTTCATAATCTCCTGATTCTGCAAACTTACAGGAGATTTCAGTTTCTGTGCTTCCATTCCATTGACTCTCGCATTTTTTGATATCTTGTAGTTTTCGTTGGGTATCTTGATTGTCTTCTAGCAAATTTACAGATCCTGGCAACTCCCAAAATGAAGACTCAGATTTTTGTAATTTAGTAGAGAAGGCAACAATTTTTTTACGATAATTTGGAGAACTAGCAATTTTAATTACAGCAACTTTTTCAACATTGGTTTTATATTCAGCTGGGGAAATTAGCGTTAGGCTTTCGATGAAAAATTGAGGCATTAGAAGTGGCTTATTTTCAAAAGTATTGTAATTTTCACGACGAGGTAAGAGTTGCCAATCTAATTGGTCAGGAAAATGGCTAATACTCATTACTTGGGGAGGAAGTGTGAGATACTCTGCACTATACGACGAAAATCCCATTTCGCTAGAATCGCGATCGTCCCAGGTCGTATCAACTAATTGCCAATTATCTAAAATTTTGACAGCATTCCAAGCATGATTTGTCCAATCATAATCGGAATTTACCAGTCTAACCACCTTAGGAATTAACTCCACAGGCGCTAAATCTCGACGAATTTTCCCTCTGATATAAACAACATCTGCACCTATAGCTCGTCCCAATGCCATGAATAAATTAGCATAGCCCTCACAAACCCCTTTGTGAGTTAAAAAAACAGTTTTAGCATCTTGAGCAGGCCGTATACCAATTTTCAGCACATCTAAATCATAGGTTACTCGACTAATAACATAGTCATGTATGGCTTTAATTCGTAAGTATGGGTCTGATTGATGTTGAGTAATATATTTTGCAACAGATTGAATACTTGTTTCTACATTAGATGGCATGTTAGCAATAATTGGGTCAATCCTTGCATTATATTGCCACGGCCAAGGTGAATTTAATATAGGAGGTGTAGGTTTATATACTATACTATTAACCAAATCATTAATTGTATTGCTAAATAGATACGGATTGGTTTGATAAATCAATGCTATTATTAGTAATGTATAACCTAATAAATATTTAGGCTTAATCCGTTTAAAATTATTATTTTGCCAAAATAACAAAGGGTGTGTATCGGATTGGTAACGAACTAAAGATCTTTTTTTATTAAAAATAAAAACAATTAAACTGCAAATAAAAATTACTAGAGCAATGCTGAAGAAAAGTGTTGTATTACTGATAGCTAAATTGCCTTGAAAAAACAAATATACAGAGGCACTCAGGATAGCCACAAGCAGCAAAAGCACCCCAATCCGAACTATGCGTTTTCTCTTTTTCTGCTTCAGCTTACGAACCTCTTCGAGAAAACGGTTTTCAAGACTTTCAGGCATAAAAGACCTTTATAAAAAATAATGTATTAACGATCCAGAGTAATATTTCATTTGTATTACAACAAATTATACTAGTAAATTCTTCCCCAACCAAGATTTTCCATTCCCAATTTCGCTTTTTGTTTCAAAAAGTTAAGGAATATTGCATTTCAGTCAAAACCTGGAGGTAAAGCGCCAAATCAGCCGAAAGACCGTGGTAGTATGCTCTCGGTAAATGTGAAGATTGGGAGAAAGACCTTTGACACTACGGGTTGCTGTTATTGGGTCAGGCCCTGCTGGTTCGTCTGCCGCTGAAACACTGGCAAAAGCTGGGATTGAAACCTACCTGTTTGAGCGGAAGCTAGACAATGCAAAGCCTTGTGGGGGCGCTATTCCCCTGTGTATGGTGGGTGAATTTGACTTACCACCAGAGATTATCGATCGCCGCGTGCGGAAGATGAAAATGATTTCGCCTTCCAACCGCGAGGTTGATATCAATTTGGTTAATGAAGAAGAATATATAGGAATGTGCCGCCGGGAAGTCCTAGATGGCTTTTTGCGGAATCGTGCGGCAAAACTGGGTGCAAATTTAATTAATGCCACTGTTCATAAACTCGATATACCAGCAAACAATACCGATCCCTACACCATCCATTACGTTGACCATACAGAAACGGGTGCAGAAGGTGTTGCCAAAACCCTGAAAGTGGATGCCATCATTGGGGCTGATGGGGCGAACTCCAGAGTTGCCAAAGAAATGGGCGCGGGGGATTATAATTATGCGATCGCTTTCCAAGAGCGAATTCGCTTACCCGAAGACAAAATGGCATACTACAACGACCTCGCGGAAATGTATGTCGGTAATGATGTTTCTACAGACTTCTACGCGTGGGTTTTCCCCAAATACGACCACGTAGCTGTCGGTACTGGCACAATGCACATTAACAAAGCCAGCATCAAACAGTTACAAGCTGGTATTCGCGCTCGTGCATCCGAGAAACTGGCAGGCGGTAAAATCATCAAAGTAGAAGCCCACCCCATTCCCGAACATCCCCGTCCCCGTCGTGTTGTCGGTCGCATCGCTTTGGTGGGAGATGCAGCTGGTTACGTTACCAAGTCATCTGGCGAAGGTATTTATTTTGCGGCTAAATCTGGGCGGATGTGTGCCGAAACCATTGTTGAAGCATCTAACAATGGAAACCGCATTCCCACAGAAGACGATCTGAAGGTTTACTTGAAGCGTTGGGATAAAAAATACGGACTCACTTACAAAGTCTTGGACATTCTGCAAACCGTCTTCTATCGTTCTGACGCCACCCGCGAAGCCTTCGTGGAAATGTGCGACGACCTCGATGTACAGCGGCTAACATTCGATAGCTATCTGTACAAAACCGTTGTTCCAGCTAATCCCATCACCCAATTAAAAATTACTGCCAAAACCATTGCCAGCTTAATTCGTGGTAATGCCCTTGCACCCTAAGTGAATTCAGAATTTAGAATTCCAACATTAGGAGCAGAAAATTCATAATTCCAGATTATGAATTTTCTGCTCCTCTGCTATTATTTGATCAAATAGCAACTTGATATTAAATTGACAAGTGTTAATATAGTCAATCTGGTTGCTGGTTATAAGGTTTGTAATAAAAATGCAAAACCCATTAAATAGGTTTAATAAATATAAATTATTCAATAAGATTTAAAAAAATACATATAAATACTTCATAAAAACTACAAAAAGATGTTGGCACATTTTGCGTAAATTTACTACGGTATACAGGAGACTTACTAAAGGAAGCTCCAGGGTGAGAATTGAAACCTAAGTTTATGAAGCAAAGTTTAGTTGTTACAACTGCCGTATCTAGTTTTTTTGTGACTGCGACCACAGCATTCGGTTTCTCTGGTCAAGCACAAGCTTTTTCTTTTTCTGGTATCTCCAGTGGTACATGGGGAGTACCGACTCCAGGAAGCCTTGATACCAACCCTACATTTACAGGTGTGGGAACTAACACATTTACTTGGGGTCAACCTTCTGCACCATCAACACTTCCAAATAAACTGATTTTTGATGGAAGTTCCTTTTCAGGAAACACCGACTCTCTATTTAAAATAGGTGAATTGAAGTACTTTAACGAAACAGTACTTAAAGGCACAAGTGTTGAATTTGTACCTTTAAATCTTAATTTATCCCTCAACTCCCCCGTTGGAATCAACCAAGCTTTTGGCTTCGACTTCCGTTTGGTAAATACACCAAATATCGCAACAAATACACCAGAACAAAATGCAGATTTTGTATTTATAGACACAAACTTGAGCTATAAAACATTTACCTTTGCAGGTAATAAATACACACTTGAGCTAACAGGCTTTAATCCGGATGTTCCTCTGTTCAGTATTCAAGCACTTGAAGGAGGCACAACTACAGCATCTGTTTATGCCAAAATTAAAACAATACCAGAACCTGCAACAATAGCAGGTTTATCCTTGCTAGGAATATACTTCTTATCTCGGAAAAAATCCTTACAAAAAAATTAACTCTAGGAATCATTTGATTTTTGAAATTATCTACTTATGCAGGGAGTAGGAATTAGGTAATCAGGCTTTTAGATCTGTACAGAGTTTTTTCAAAAATCAAATCATAGTCCTGCAAATAACAGATTTGGTAAATTATGCAAGTCAGAATTCAATACAGTTCAGATAAGAGCAAAAAACTTGTAGAGACGGCGATTTATCGCGTCTGGTAAAACCCACAATTGTCTACAATTAGCCTTTCACTGAACCGTAATAAAAAAAGTCCCTCAGAATTTGAGGGAGTTGAGGAGAAAATATTGTTTTTTGAGAAGACTATGCAGGGTTAGGTTGGGTTTGGCTTTGCAACAGTCGGATAATTGCAGCTTTTTCTAAGATTCCTACCAGCACACCATTATCACGAATTACAGGAAGCACAGAGACCTTTTGTTGTTCTAGTAGTTGGATAACTTCTAGTAGAGGTTGGTCTGATTGAACTGTGGTTGATTCTGTAATTGGTCGCATAACTTGTTTAACTAGAGTTTCCGACCATAGTGCTGTAGGGATGGTTCGTAAGTTATCAGTTGCGATCGCACCTACTAATTGTCCATCATCATCAGTCACTAAATACCGATGCCAATTTTGCCCGCTTACAACTTGTTCATCAGCAAACTCTCTCAGGGTCAGATTAGCAGACACAATTGGGCTATTAGCAGTTACAGCATCTTCAGCCGTTAAACCTGTAAGTTTTTCTTGCACTCTGGCAAATTGAGCCGCATTACCAGCATTTTGCAACAAGAAGAAGCCAACTAACAAGTTCCAGAAGTTACCGAAGCTGCCAAATAATAGTAGGGGAAGTATACCGGAAAGAACTGCTACCCATCCAAAAATTTGACCAACTGCACTGGCAAAAGTTACACCTTTATAAGGATTGCCTGTAATTTTCCAAACAATGGCTTTGAGTATATTTCCGCCATCTAAAGGCAAGCCAGGGATTAGGTTGAACAGTGCTAATGCCAAGTTAACGGCAGCCAAAACACCGAGAATTGCAGCTAGCGGCCCCGATACAGGTGTAGTAAGACTAATTGCTGTAACGATGCCAAAGAGTAGTAAGCTAACTAAAGGGCCGGCGATCGCTACCCAAAACGCTTCACCTGGAGTTTTCGATTCTTTTTCTAAGCTTGCCAAACCACCAAATATAAACAATGTGATGGATTTGACATCAATTCCCTGACGGATAGCAACAAAACTGTGTCCTAATTCGTGGGCGACGACAGAGGCGAACAACATCAGCGCTGTCATCAATCCCAATATTAAAGCTAATCCCGCAGATAATTGGGGAAACTGCGCCGCTAGTCCGCTGCTATAACTCCAAGTTACCAAACCTAGAACTAAAAACCACGACGGATGGATGTAGAAGGGAATTCCGAAGAGATTACCAACGCGAATTGTGCCATTCATGTCGTTCACCTTTGATTTCAACTGCGAGAGGTTTGCTTTCCTCTCGATGTCTTTAGTGTAACGAAATGTTAAGGCGTTTTAATCTTTGCAGCAGTAGTGTTGTCCGTCCGTAAAGGTGAGGTTATTAGTAATATTTGCGAATAATACGTATATATCAGCGATCGTTTCCAAGGCTTCAAGTTATGATTTATCGAACTTGTTGCGATCGCTCCATCGGTCTCTATTGCCCGTTTTACTTCTGCTTGAGAAATTTCTAGCTGTTTTTTGGACTTTGCCTACAAAACACCTTTAAAGTAAAGAATCAATCAAGTTCAAAAGTTCTGGCAATTTATTTTCAACAACATCCCATATCACATCAAAATCCAGCTGATCGTAATCATGGACAATCACATCTCGCATTCCTGCCATTTGTCGCCAGGGAATTTCTTGATGTTGCTGACGGAACGACTGAGAAAGCCGTTTGGTGGCTTCGCCAATAATTGTAATTTGGTAGAGGATTGCAGACAATTTCTCGTCATTGGTTTCCAGTTCCGATTTGCTAATCCCATCTGCATAGCGTAAGCTACGCTTGATAGCATTGGCGATGTCGATTAGAGATTCTTGGTCACGCGGCATAGATGACTTGTGCGGATTCCAAAATATTTTTACGTCTAAGCCAGTTTTCACTGCGCTCGATGGCGGCTTTTACAATCAAATCTACAGGACGGTTAAAAATAACTTGCAGTTCATCCCGCATTTGCAGAGTTTCGGTTAAGCCGCGTTTCGCACTCGGAGAAAAGGCAATCAACACATCAATATCGCTTTCAGGGCGAAAGTCATCGCGTAAGACGGAGCCGAACAGGGCAAATTCGGTAACTTGCCACTTGTGACAAAACTCACGAATCCGATCCATTGGTAAATCTATTGCAGTAATCGTCATGGCATTTGTAACTCTAAAGCTTCAAGTTGCTGGTTTATCCAAGTTGTGGCTGTCGCTTCATCATTCTCAATCACCCCTTCTACTTCTGTTTTAGCAATTTCTAGCAATTGTTTGGTCTCGTGCTTTGCGAGATGCTGTGACCTTTTCTGTGATTTTCTAGCGAGTAGATTCTTTCGGTACTGAGATTGGAATATTTAACAAATCCTCAGTGGAAATTGCCGGATACATACTAGCAGTTGTATGAAGATCGAGGATTTCGCAGACAATGGGCGATCCCCGGATTTCTCACTAGTGAAAAATCCGGGAGTACTACTTTCCCCCCGGTTTTATCAAAAGAGCTAAGTAAATAAGAAATTAGCTCCAAACAAATTAATATTTACATCGGCATTAGTAAAACCAGATGTACCTGATAACGTTGCTAATAATTGACCTGTACCAAAGCCTGTATTACCAACAAGACCATCACTGATTCTTAGTTGTGTATTTGTACCTGATTGCACCACATCAATGTTAGCAATGCCTGTGAATTGCAGTTGATCGCCGCCAACACCACGAACAAATTGATAAATGGTATCTGTTCCATCACCAGAGGCATATTTAACGGTATCTACTGCATTATCATTTAAGCCCAAATAAAGGCTGTCATTGCCAGTATCGCCACTGAGGAAATCTATACCAGCACCACCGTAAATGGTATCATTGCCAGATCCCCCCCAAGCCGTATCATTACCATAGCCTGTATCAATATAATCATCTCCAATGCCTCCAAAGATGACATCATTACCACCTTCAGCTATATTCCGCCCAGGAAAATCTTTGTCATCTCCGTAAAGCTTGTCATTACCATCTTGTCCATCTATGATGTCGTCACCAAAACTGCCATAGATGGTGTCATTGCCTAAACCTCCTTTGAGGGCAGCAGAATCTCCATTAGAATCTACAACTTTGTCATTTCCAGCACCGCCGTCAATGAAGTCATTACCAGCATCACCATTGAGGCGGTCTACCCCAGCAGCACCATAAAGGGTATCATTGCCATCTCCTCCCCAAGCTAAGTCATTGCCATAGCCGAGATCGATATAGTCATCCCCAGCACCGCCAGAGATGACATCATTACCACCCTGAGTTTGATTGAGAAGGTCTTGATATTGCTCATCTCCGTAAAGTCTGTCATCGCCGTCGCCACCATCAATGATGTCATCACCAAATCCACCATAGATGGTGTCGTAACCTCCGCCACCTTTTAAGGCTGCATAATCTCCTTTGGGGTCGATAACTTTGTCATTTCCAGCACCACCAAAGATAATGTCATCACCTTCATCGCCAAAGATAATGTCAACATCATCCTGCCCATCAATGATGTCATCTCCATAGCCGCCGTAAATTAGATCGTTGCCTGCTCCGCCTCTTAGTCCAGCAGTGAAATCTGGGCGGCGATCGTCCCCATCTCCTCCATATATAATGTCATTGCCGTTATCGCCTTGGAGTTGATCTCGCCCCGCTTTACCGTCAAGAACGTCATTGCCATCTCCACCGTAGATGAAGTCATTGCCATTTGTGCCAATGTATGTATCGTTTCCTAAGCCAGCACTGGGAATATAGTTAACAGTTTCGTCGGGTCGTCCACCTGTGGGCAAGGTGTTAAATAGATTCAGAACATCATTGCCAGATAAATTACCTAATTGCTCAATAAAGCCTACACCAGCTTTAGCTCCTGTTGCAGTGGGGTCAAAAAAGAAGTTAATGATTAAGTCACTGGAAGTTGTGGCATAACCATCTTTATTGAGGTCGATTAATAGGTTGTTATCATCTCTTCTGTAAAGTCCAACTTTTCCACTCTGGAGTAGAGACAGGGAAATAATTGTATCTTTGAGATTCAGGGCATCATATCCGCCATCGTCTTGAATGATAGTTTTAAACCCATCGGCTGCTGAGACGAGATATAAATCATCTCCTGTACCGCCATAAAGTTCATCTTTTCCACCTTTGGCTACGAGAATGTCATTACCTGCATAGCCATATATCTGATCTCTTCGTGTCTGTCCACCAAGATAGTCATTACCTGTAGTACCTTGAATTGCAGATAAATCGCGATCGTCTCCTGTAGTTCCAGTATTGGGATTGTTACTGACTAGACTTAAAAAAGTGGTACTATCCTGACCCGCAATGTATTCAATAAAGCCAGTTCCTTTGGTATTTCCTGTGCCAAAGAAGTCAAGGATAGTGATATCTTGAGCAAAAATGAATTTGTTGTCTTTGTTAAGGTCAATAACTAACGCAGTACCAACCCTGGCAAGGTTAGATAGACTCAGTGGGAAGTTACTAATATTTAATTGGGGATTTGTCGGTAACTGTTGTAGTGTTAGGGTGTCTGTGCCAGATTCGTCTTGGATGATGCTACCAGAATCATTGACTACTGGATTGTTCGGATCGAGATAAACCAGGTAATAGAGGTCATTGTCTGTTCCTCCTAAGAGAGTGTTAACACCACCGCCACCTGTCAACAGGTCATTACCTGCTCCGCCTAATAAAATATCGTTGCCGTCTTGTCCATGAACAGCATCATTACCATCGCCACCTAAGATGATGTCATCTCCAGCTCCACCTTTTAGTCCCTCACCGCGATTTGCATCTTGGTCATCTCCAGCACCACCATCAATATAGTCATTGCCATCATCGCCGTACAGAAAATCAGTAGAGTTACCAAAGCCACCTAAAATGATGTCATCTCCATTACCACCACGGAGGTAGTCGCCTCCATATCCACCATCAATGTAGTCATCTCCATCACCACCAAAAATTACATCGGCTTCATTGATTTCTAAGTCGGGAGAAGGAGCTACTTGATTTGGTGCATCTCCGTAGAGTGTGTCATCATCCTCACCACCATCAATGTTGTCTCTACTTGAACCGCCATAAATGGTATCTCTGCCTAAACCGCCTTTAAGTGCGATTCCACCACCTAATTCAACATCATCGCCAGCACCACCGTCAATGAAGTCATCACCAGCATCTCCATTGAGGCGGTCTACTCCTGCACTACCATAGAGTGTATCGTTACCATCTTGCCCCCAAGCTAGGTCGTTACCATAGCCTGTATCGATATAATCATCTCCAGTGCCTCCAGAGATGACATCATTGCCACCTTCAGCTATATTCCGCCCAGGAAAATCTTTATCATCTCCGTAAAGCTTGTCATTATCTTCGCCACCATCAATAATGTCATCACCAAAACTGCCATAGATGGTGTCATTGCCTAAACCACCTTTGAGAGCCGCAGAATCTCCATTGGAATCACTAACCTTATCATCGCCAGCACCACCGTCAATGAAGTCATCACCAGCATCTCCATTGAGGCGGTCTACTCCTGCACTACCATAGAGTGTATCGTTGCCATCTTGCCCCCAAGCTAGGTCGTTACCATAGCTTGTATCGATATAATCATCTCCAGTGCCTCCAAAGATGACATCATTCCCTACTGCCCCTAAAATTCTGTCGTTACCTGTTTCACCATAAACGATATCATTGCCATCGCCAGCATCTACTGTGTCGTTACCATCACCTGCTTTAATGGTGTTATTGCCCAAATTGCCGTAGAGAGAGTCATTACCAGCACCACCGTATAAATTGTCATTAGCTGTACCAGTCAAGGTTAAGATGTCATCACCACTAGTTCCGACATTTGGGAAAAGAGAGTGAAAAGGAATCTCAACTGAGAAGCTATTGAAATTAGGATTTTTACCAGTTATAGAGCGATAAATTTCGTTAAAAGAAGTTGTAAAACTGCGCTTAGGGATAATCGGAATCTTGTTTTCGTATAATGTTTGAGATGTACCGGGAATTAATGTATGTGATTTCCTACCAGTTAGGGGTGACAACTCAAAACCAATATAACCAATACCCCAATCAATACTAACATTTGGCTTTAAATAAACATCTGCCTCAAAAAATATAATAGGATTAATCTCTACTGTAAGGTCAATATTATAATCCCGATCAATATCTTTGATAAGTAATTCGTCAATACTATTAAATGAATTATTGAGATTAGAAAATTCACCTCCCACAATTTGCGGATTTAAATCTTTGATACCAGTTTTGAAGTCATAGCCAAAATTGACACTTGCAGATAAATCTAGTTTAAGAAACCGCCAGTCATAAGCATAAGAAAATTTATTCCCTAACACACTAAAACTTTGCCCATCTGCACCTGATAGCCACGTTAAAAGCGGAATTTGTGCTAAGAAATTGTCGAGTGCAAGGTTAACTTCGACAAGTTTAGTTTCTTCTTTTATTTCCCAAGTATTTAAATAGTCTGGTAAGTAAATTTGACTCGCACTTTTATTAAAATTAGGAAGATCATAGTTGACGCTGACAAATCCTCCAAGTTGATCTCTTGGAATAGCTGCTTCTGTACCACCTAAGCTGAATCTTTTATAAAAGGGTATATCGATAAACTGTTCTTTTTTACGAGTGTCTAGCTGAATAATTTGATATGTGTATTTACCAGCCTTATCAAAAATAGTGTAATCCTTAGTATATTTTTTCTTAAATGCCTTAAGTTCTGCAAATGCTGCCAATCTAAGGTCATATTCAAATACAGCATTTAAATAGGCATAAGCGTATGGGAGAATATAATTAAATTGTGGATTACTTAAATTAGCATTTATAGCAAAATTTAGTTGATTATTAGTTGCAGAAGCATTAAATGAGCCTGAGATTGGCAACGAAAGATTAATTTCACCTAAATTATAGCCAGCTTTTAATTCTAGACCTGCTCCAATCTTCCCTGGCTCTAAATAGAGTCCGGCTTTACCTCTAAAAATTCCAAATGCACTTCCTACAGATACCTCTTCCCTACCAAAGTTTTTAATAAATTTAAAGCTATTTCCTGAGTTATATTCATACGATTGAGGAACTTTTAAACCTAAAAATTTATTTAGATAGTCAGAAGTCTTAATCTGATAACTCAAAGTATTTAAATTAAAATTCTTTGTGATACTGCCTGCCATAAATAATCTCCTTAATAAATTTACTTGAGAAACAGAGATCGCACATATCTTGACCTACTTCAAAAAAGCGATCGCATGAAAAAATCCGGCTGATTCATCAGCGCGATCGCAAAGACATTAGTACTTACACATGCCACAATGTAAGTGATTTACTAACTAATAGATAGAAAAATTATTTTTAAACACTTTAATATTACTGGTTCTTCAGTACATAGTATACTAAACCAATAAAATAAGCGCCTATTTAATAAATATCTAACTCGGAAATTATCAAAACTTCTAAATCACGAACTAGAAAGTTTAATCAATTTCAGCTTACAAATTTAGAAATTTTTTCCGTGTTTTTATTTACTACATTAGTATTTCATGTCTCAAGTTAAATTTATTGCGTGAATAATAAATTTATAATTAATTTAAAGAAACTTTATCAAAAAGATACTTTGCTTATTTCAGCTTTTAAATAACTGATTTGTAACTTTCTCTAATACTTTCAATGCTGTTAACGAACCTCGAATTAACCGAGTAGCTGCTACGGGTTGGCGAATCATTGCCATAGCTAAAGGCAAAGGACGCAGGGAACCATCAGAGTCGATCGCTGTTGTGAGGTCAGGAATATCGTGCTGACAATCGTCGCTAACTACTCGCAACATTGCCACTGCTACCCCAGCTGCATTGAAAAACTCTAAGGCAGTAAATCCTTCCATATCAACAACATCAGCCGCCAAAGTCTCGCCCAGATGACGTTTTTCAGCAGCAGAGGAAATGACGCGATCGCTTGTCAAGGCGTTGACTAGGGACTGGGGACTGGGGACTGGGGACTGGGAAAGAAGAGTTTTTCCCCTCTGCTCCCTGCTCCCTGCTCCCCTGCTTCTTGCCATGCCCCATGCCCCATGCCCCATACCCAATGCTGAGTGTAACTGTGCAGTGAAAGAACGATCGCACTCTTGCCGTTTACCTTGATAAAGACAATTTTGATACAGCACAACATCACCAACACTGTAGCGATCGCTCAAACTGCCACATAAACCTACAATCAGCACTCTGGATTTTGCAGCCAGAATTTGTCCAATTTCTGCGGATTGTTGTAGGTATTGAAGTAATGGCTGCATCCCAACGGGTATGGGTAATACTGTTGGGATGGAGCCAGTAACACCGCGTAATCCACGACACACGGCTTGATATTCTGCGCCTTGAGGCACAAGAATTGTGTCGTGGGATAAAAAGTTAGGCACTAGCGCTCTCGATATTCTGGAGTTTACGTTTGGGTATTAGCTGGAGGATGCTCAGGGCGAAATTGGCAAGTCTCGGTAATAATTCGGGTTGCAGCAATCGGGGATCGTACTTGCTCATGCGCCGCTGATTTTCTACTAAGCAAATCTGTAGAAATTTTTCTAGTGTCAAGTCTTTAGTAAAGATGTTGGTGCCGGTGGCAGCAAAACCAGTTCTACTGGGGTCATCATTGCCAAAGACGGCAATCAGATTGCTGAGTGCTTTGCCGTAGTGCCAAAGGGTTTTAGTATTCCGTAATGGAATAAATCCCTGGCCGCGTTGAATTTGTGTATAGGTGAACCAGTTGACAAAAAACACGATATGGCGTGTTTCTTCATCTATGATGGGATCGAAGATTGTGAAAATTGATTCTGGAAACACATTAGCTTCACGGGCGATCGCAAATAGCCCATAGGCAAAGAAAGTATCCAGACATTCTTCAAAGCCAAAGCGCGTAAATATTGGCTCAATATTTTGGGGAACTTCGACGGGGGGACGTTCTGGCATTTCGATGCCGTAACGGTCAATTAATCTTTTCAAAAGACGAGCGTGACGTAATTCTTCTTGACCTTGGAGAGCGATGGTAGCTTGTAATAAGGGATCGCTTACCGTTTGGGCGTAACCACTAACTATTGCTCCGGCTTGTCGCTCTGTATCTAGGGCTTTCTCCCAAAAGGGAATACTGCGTAAAAAACTCAAAGCTGCATCGTCCAAATCTGGCCAGGGAAGATACTCAGGAGCGTATTCCCTGTAGCTTTCGGTAAAGCTGCGACAAAATAATTCCTTATGCTCGACAGAACCAAGTTTCATTGTTACAGTTCCATGCTTGTTAAAAACTTTGTCATAATTTGAGCGACAATAAGTAATATTGCCATTTGGTGGTGACCAAAACTCGCAAACCGAAGGCGATTGCTGTAGCATGACTAAATAATTGTGTCACCCGCACGATAATTTTCCAAGATGGTAAAGCTTTCTAGCTCAAAATCCGCACGAGAATTCTTCAATATCTCCAAATTAGCGATTAAATTTTCGTGGCTGACCATAAGTTTTTGGATTGCCGTCACGGTAGCTGGTGTTCTTGCCTTCAGTTCCCTGAAGTATGCATTGTTTCCAGATATTACCTTCCCAGTGGTGGTTGTAAATGCTACAGCCTCCCTGACGACTGCGCTAGATACAGAGACCAAGCTCACCAAACCCATAGAAGAACGCTTGCGTCCCTTGGAAGGACTGGAGAATATCCGCTCATCTACCTATCCCGGTCAAACAGCTGTTGCCTTGTCTTTTGCTGTTGGTACGAATTTAGAAACATCAACCAAAGAAGTTGAAACCGCCCTCAAGCAGGTGACTCTCCCTCAGGGAGCGACTTCTAAAATTATTCCCTTAAACTTGAACGAGTCAGCCGCCATTAGCTATGCCATTGAGAGTCCGACACGAAATCTCACAGATTTGACTCAGTTGGCGAAAGAGCAAATTGTAAGTGCGATCGCTAAACTACCAGGAGTCCTGAAAGTCTCACTACTGGGCGATGCAACTGCAACTCCTTTAGATCCATCAAAGCTCAGTGCAGCAAATTTAACCCAAAAAGGATCTACCTTAGTTCGGTTTAACGGGCAAGATGCACTTGCATTTCAGGTAATCAAACGCGGCGATGCTAACACCTTAGAAGTGGTGAGTTTAGTAGAAAAAGAAGTCCAAAAGCTGCGCTCTACACTCAAAGATGTCAACCTCACTTTAGCTGCCACTCAAGCAGAATATATCCGCCAAGCCACCCAATCAACAATTGATTCTCTACTAGAAGCAATTTTGCTTTCCATCGTCGTCATCTTTCCATTTTTGTGGAACTGGCGAGCCACTTTAATTTCTGCATTGGCAATTCCTACGTCTATTTTGGCGACATTTATCGTCATGGCGATTTATGGCTTCAATTTAGAGACAATTACGCTGCTGGCTTTAGCTTTGGTGATTGGCAGTATTGTTGATGATGCGATCGTTGATGTAGAAAACATCATGCGACACGTAGATGATGGAGAAAGTCCCCGCCAAGCAGCGCTTTTAGCTACCAATGAGATCGGATTGACGGTTACAGCAGCCACCTTGACGGCAGTAGCAGTTTTTCTGCCCATAGGTTTAATGGGTGGAGTCATCGGTCAGTTCTTCAAGCCCTTTGGGATCACTGTTTCAGCCGCAATGCTCGCTTCTATGCTAGTGGCGCGGACTTTATCTCCAGTTTTGGCAATCTACTGGTTAAAACCAAAACCCTCAACCTCCCCTCGCCGTGAAGCAAAAATTTGGGTGACCTTTGCCCAATCTTATAGAAACTTGCTAGCTTGGTCTTTAAATCATCGTAAAACAGTCATTGCATTAGCTGTACTCAGCTTCGTTGCAGGCATAGCACTAATTCCACTAATCCCTAAAGGATTTATCCCCAAATTAGATCGCGGCGAATTTAATATTGCTTATACGGCTCCCTTGCCAAAAATCCCTGACCTAGCACAACTAGGAGGAGCAGAAGGAGCAGCAGGACTAAATTCTGCCTCATCCCAGTCCCCAATCCCCAATCCCTTAAACGATTCCCTTGAGGTTGCAAAGAAACTCGAAGCGGTGGTGAGAAAAGATCCAGCAGTGGAAACGGTATTTACCACCGTTGGTTCTCGCGAGGGTGAGCCAAACAAAGGTACGCTATATGTGAGGCTCAAAGAAGACCGGAAAATCACAACTGCCCAATTACAAGACCAGCTACGCTCCTCATTACCAGTTCTTTCTGGTGTCAGTACCAGTGTTGAAGACATTAAATTTGTTGATAGCGGCGGTCAAAAACCTCTGGAGGTGGCATTACGAGGTAACAATCTCCAATCTCTAAGCAAAGCTGTGAAGGCAATTAAAGAGAGGATTGAGAAAATACCGGGATTTGTGGATGTGACAGTTACAGGTGAAAGCAATTCACAAGGCACGGTGTTGCAAATTGAGCGTCTGAATAATCAGCGGGTAGCTTATATCAGTGCTAATCTTGGCAAGGATTTTTCCTTGGGCGATGCTACCGATAAAGTAGTAGCCGAAGCCAAAGCCGTGTTGCCATCTGATGTTTCCTTAGATTTAGGAGGAGACTCTGCCAAATTAAACGAAGTTTTTGGCAGTTTTGGCAGTACTCTAGCTTTATCTGCCCTGTGTATTGTTGTGGTACTGATTTTGCTGTTTAAAAGCTGGGTAGATCCTTTGGTGATTGGTGTCTCTTTGCCTTTGGCGCTGGTAGGGGCGATGTTGGCGCTACTGATTACCAAAAGCGACTTTGGCATGATCTCGCTGATTGGCTTTGTGTTTTTGTTGGGACTAGCAAACAAAAATGCCATTTTATTGGTAGATTACATCAATCAGCTACGCAGTGCTGGCATAGACCGCACCGAAGCAATCCTCAATACTGGACTAGTGCGGCTGCGACCAATTATGATGACCACCGCTTCTACGCTTTTAGGAATGCTACCCATCGCTTTAGGTCTTGGTGCTGGTTCGGAATTGCGATCGCCAATGGCTGTTGCGATCGCTGGCGGACTGATAACTTCAACCATCCTCAGCTTGATTGTTGTGCCGGTCGTCTACACAATTTTGGATGATTGGTTTCCTCGGAAAAAATTTCAGATTTGAGATTGTTTCTGTATCTAAAATTGAAAATAGGGGAATTCCAAATTGAGCAATCCAAAATCCAGAAAGGTTTTTGTCACGGGGGGTACTGGTTTTATTGGTGCCCACTTGGTGCGATTGCTGCTGCAAGAAGGATATACGGTCAAAGCACTGGTACGCCCTAGCAGCAATCTGCAAAATCTACGCGGTCTGGAGGTGGAAATTGTCAAAGGCGATTTGAACGATGTAAATCTCTGGCAACAGATGAGCGATTGTCAATACCTGTTTCATGTGGCAGCCCATTATTCACTATGGCAAGCAGACCAGGAATTACTCCAGCGTCACAATGTTCTCGGTACGCGCAATGTGCTACAAGCAGCCCAAAAAGCGGGGATTGAGCGTACAGTTTATACCAGTTCGGTGGCAGCTATTGGGGTAGGTTCCTCTGGTGCAGCCGTTGATGAAACACATCAGAGTCCCTTAGAAAAGTTGGTGGGTAACTACAAAAAGTCTAAATATCTCGCCGAACAAGAAGCTATAAAAGCGGCTGCTAAAGGTCAGGAGATAGTTATAGTCAATCCCAGCAGCCCTATCGGGTCATTGGATATCAAACCTACGCCGACAGGTGATATAATATTGCGGTTTTTACGGAAACAAATGCCGTTTTACTTGGATACTGGTTTGAATTTTATCGATGTGCGGGATGTAGCATGGGGGCATTTACTAGCTTTGCATAAGGGTAAATCTGGCGATCGCTATATCTTGGGGCATCAAAACCTCAGTCTCAAACAACTACTCGAACAACTCGCCGAGATTACAGGTTTGAGGGCACCCCAAGGAAGTTTACCAGCTTGGTTACCCCTGAGTGTTGCTTGGGTTGATGAAAAAATTCTCGCGCCACTGGGGAAATCGCCTTCAGTGCCTATAGATGGCGTTCGCATGGCCAAACAACCTATGTATTACAATCCCGCCAAGGCAGTGCGAGAGTTGGGTTTACCCCAATCTCCCATCAATGGCGCACTCCGGGATGCTGTGGATTGGTTTGTGGCTCAGGGTTACATTAACGAGCGCAAATAGGGGTGCAATGCTTTGTACCGCGACAGTGGTGTTTCTATATCTTAAAGAGGAGCGATCGGAATAATGGCAGTTAACTTACAACAAGCTATAGATATCGGCAAGTATCTGGTGACTCAACGTCTGTTGGGACGCAAACGCTTTCCTTTAGTCTTAATGTTGGAGCCTCTTTTTCGGTGTAATCTAGCGTGTACTGGTTGTGGTAAAATCCAACATCCCAAGGAAATATTAAAGCAAAACCTCACCCCAGAACAGTGCTTCGCCGCAGTGGAAGAGTGTGGCGCACCGGTTGTCTCAATTCCTGGGGGAGAACCTCTACTACATCCCCAAATTGATGAGATTGTGCGGGGATTAGTTGAGCGCAAAAAATACATTTACTTGTGTACCAATGGATTGTTATTAGAAAAGAGCCTGGATAAGTTTCAACCTTCCCCTTATCTGACTTTCAGCGTCCATCTAGATGGAATGCGGGAATTGCACGATCGCTGTGTCGATCGCAAAGGTGTTTTTGATATTGCCGTCCAAGCCATTCGCGCCGCTAAAGCTAAAGGCTTTCGTGTCACCACTAATACCACTATCTTTGAGGGTACTGACCCCAAAGATATGCAAGAGTTCTTTGATTTTCTGGAAACACTTAATACTGACGGGATGATGATTTCCCCTGGCTACAGTTACGAGTGGGCACCAGATCAAGACCATTTCCTCCAAAGAGAACAAACACGCGCCCTGTTCCGAGAAATTCTGGCTCCATACAAAAACGGTGCAAAAAATTGGAACTTCAATCACAATCCGCTGTTCTTAGATTTTCTCGTCGGTGAGAAAGACTACGAATGCACGCCTTGGGGTAGCCCAAGTTACAGCGTTCTCGGTTGGCAAAAACCTTGCTATCTGCTAAATGAAGGTTATTACTCTACCTTCCAGGAATTACTCGCACAAACTGACTGGAGTCAATACGGCCAGAAGAGTGGTAATCCCAAGTGTGCTGATTGCATGGTTCACTGCGGCTACGAACCGACCGCCGCGATGGATGCGATGCAACCGCAAAATATGGCGCGTGCCCTTACTAGTGTGTTTGGTAGGAATTAAGAGAGAATTCAGAATTCAGAAATCAGAATGCAATTTCTAGTAGGGGTACGACACAAGTAGAATTATTTAATGAAATGAAAGATTATGCTTGCTGTGCCCCTATAATTCCTCATTAGTTTATAAGATAATCAAGTTCTACAAACTTTCAAGAAGGCTTGGCAGAACAAGAAGTCCAAAAATTAATATTTTGCTAGAGCAGATTTCGTTGCGCCCACAGTGCTGCTGCAACACGATCTCGCATTTCCAACTTACTTAAAATCTGACTTACATGATTTTTGACGGTTCCCTCACTAAGATAGAGTTCCAGTGCGATTTCTTGGTTGTTCTTGCCCTCGCCCACCAGTTTCAAAACCTCAACTTCGCGTTTGCTGAGTGAATGCAGGACGCGATCGTCACTCAAAGACTTCAGTTGAGAAAAGGCTTTCGGTGCGATTGTCGGCCCTAGTTGGCTGTAGCCTTGTGCTACAGAACGAATTGCACTGGCAATCTCTGGGGCAGGTGTACGCTTGAGCAGATATCCCAATGCACCAGCTTGCAGGGATTGTAGGATATATTCATCATCATCAAAGGTCGTCAGCACCAAAATCCGAATCCAAGGATAGTATTGATGAATTTCACGAGTCGCTTGAACTCCATCACACACAGGCATTCGTACATCCATGAGAATTACCTGTGGCTGCAACATTTTCGCTGCGTGGATGGCTTGTTGACCGTTGCTTGCTTGTCCCACAATTTCTAAATCTGCCTCTACCGAAAGCATTGTGGCAAGTCCTTGCCGAAACAAGTTCTGGTCATCTACAAGCAACAGGCGAATCATAACGGCAACCTCACGTAAATTCCAGTCCCTTGAGCCTTGGCGGTTTGAATGTCAAGTTTACCCCCTAGTAACTGAACTCGTTCAATCATACCTTGAAGCCCAAAACCCTGATGAAATGGCGTTTGCTCAAAGCCAACCCCGTTATCTTTTAACTCTAAGATTATGCCTTCGGTGGTTTGTTGTGCAAAAAAACTAATTTGGGATGCTTGTGCGTGTTTTTGTACATTCATCAATCCTTCCTTGACAATGCAGTAGATTTGATAACTTTGATAGATGGGAAGGACTGGTAAATTGACTTTCCACTGCACTTGTAAGCTTGAAGTCTGTCGCAGTTGTTCGAGTAAACCTATTAATGCTTGGTTAAGGTCGAAGTCAGATTGGCGCATCCGACTTAATGCCTGACTAACATCCTCAATACATTGTCTGGCAAGAAATTTGGCAGTATCAACCGCTTGAAAAGCTTGGTTGGGATCGTGCGATCGCAGAGTTTGTGCCACAGCCAGTTGAGTATCGAGATCGGTGAGTGTATGTCCTAATGAGTCATGAATTTCCCGTGCAATTCGTGTGCGCTCTAGCGTTGCTACAAGAGATTCGACTTGCTCCGAGAGTTCTTCAATTTTCTGATGATTTTTCTGCTCCCTGACAATCATTCCTGTAACCATAACCGTAAAAAAACTAGCAGCAACGTAAGTTCCTAGACCAAACAGACCAAACCTGAGCAGATTGCCAGAAATTATACCAAGTGAATCTGGCTGGATTTGCTGTGGCAATTGATAAACATCACTCGCATACTTGCTGATTGTCCAAGGGATAGCCATGATGCCGATGAGTACAATTGTTGGGCGCTGCCCCAGCAGAAAATAGCTCTTAGCAAAATAAATAAACGGAAATATTGCCAGATCTAGAGCCTTAAATCTGGCGATAACAAATATACACAGTGCCAGCACTATGTAACTCAAACGTTGCCATTGAAGACGACGAACCGGATAGATCCAACTGAGCAAGAAGAAGCAGCCACCGAAACCAAGTACCGTAGGCAGATTATAGCTGGGAACACTCAGCCACATTCCCAAATGAGCAGTGAGAAAAATCCACTCTAACGACCGGAATGTTTGGGGAAGCGACCTCAGAAACACCATCTTGAGAAAAGAGATTTACGTGAGTTGTGTTTTTTACGACTATACTGCACCTGCTGTCACCTAAAACCGTGACCTGGGTCATGTTTTTGCGTGCATTTTAGAACTGTTGTCAGCTTTTCTTCCTGGATATATTAACACTTAGGGAATCGAGGGTCAGACAATACCTGAGATCGCAAAACTCATAACATGTTCAACCAACTTGAACCTGACAAACTGACAATTAAACACTTGAATCTGAAGTGGATTGTTGGGCTGGCTATTGTGTTCCTGCTAACAACAGGAACAGTTGCGTTGCAAGTTCTGGAGATAATTCTATGCACTTAGTCCGATTCAGTTTTATAGTGTCAGGAATCGCTCTCGCTATTTTTATAAATGACAAGTCCTCTGCTCAGGGAACCAATGGTAGAGATACGCAAAATTCAACAGTGACGGAATTGCCGAATAGTCCAAAATCTTTACCACTATTATCTCAGTCCTCTCAAGCATCCAGCCAACCGCGAGAACGGCGCAGCTATATCGGAGTGGGCGGAGGGCTTGGGCTAAGTGGGGGTGAAACAGGGTTAGCAGATGGCGGATTTTCCATTCTGTCTCGGATTGGAATTACCGATAGTGTTTCTATTCATAACTCTACCGTTTTTGGAGAGCAAACTGCCGTAATGCCAGCGTTGACGATTGGCGTTTCAATTCGAGGTGCTAGTAATGCTTCTGTGATTGCTTTTCCCTTTATTGGAGGTGGTATTAATATTAATACTTCACAAAATTTTGAAGTCGATCCACTCTTGGTTGCAGGTATTGATGTCCCATTGGCCGATCGCCTCATGGCAACTACTCGCCTTAATGCCAGTTTTGGTGAAGATAAGACTGATGCTGGACTTCTTTTAGGAATTGGCTATCGTTTGTAAATTCTACACCAAGATAAGAATGAGAAAACAATCTATTGGTTTGTTGCTGATATCGATGTTAGGAGGATGGATGATGTCTTCGTCTGCAAATGCGAATTTAAACAGTCGTTTAACTGTCGAAATTAATGGGTTAAGGAACCAAAAAGGAACTTTATGTTTTAGTTTGTTCTCTAATGAGCAAGGCTTTCCAAATCGTAGCGATCGCGCTGTTGCTTCTCGTTGCGTTGCGGCGAAAGAAGCATCGGTTTCTGTAATATTTGATCGGCTAGTACCGGGTAATTATGCAGTTGCGGTCATCCATGATGCTAACGACGATGGCAAGCTTAATATAGGCTTTTTGGGTATTCCAAAAGAAGGATTTGGATTTTCACGCAATCCCAAGATTGGCATAGGTGCGCCAAGCTTTCAAGATACTGCCATCCTAGTTGCTGGAGAGAGCAGCATTCAGATTGAGTTGAACTATTTGCTGTAATCGTCTGTTGCCAAAATTTTGCCGGCAAAGTTTCAATATTTGTCAGTAAATGAGTTGGAAATAATTTGTTGAACAACAGCAACAAATCTTTCCATATCAGCCTGAGTAATAGCTCCCATTGTTGATACTCGAAAGATAGATTGGGCTAAATTTCCCTGTCCAGAATAAATTACATAATCCTGTGCTTTGAGTTGGTCGTGAAATTCTTCATAACTGAAATTATTTGGTAAATAATAAGCATTCAAAACTACAGATGAACTTCCTTCGGGAAGTAAAGGTTTAATTCCCATTGAAATTAATCCGTCTCTGACTAAGTTTGCAAGTTGGCTGTAATAGCTGTGTCTAGCACGCCATCCTCCTGCTTCTGCCATTTCTTGCAAAGCTTCTGCTAAAGCATAAAATGTCTGTACTGATTGAGTAAAAGGTGTACCGCCTTTATCTTGCTGTTGGCAATAGGTTGCTAAATCTAAATATAAGGTGCGGGGGATTGTATCTGCTGAGGGTAGTGCATCCCGGCGCACTATAACAAAAGATGTTCCAGGGACACCATGCAGACATTTATTCGCTGTTGCAGCACAAGCGGTAATTCCCCAAGCTTCAAAATTCAGTTCCTCAGCGCCAAAGCTGCTGACTGCATCTACTAATATTTGAATGCCGCGTTGCTGACAAATTGCAGCAATTTCCACTAAGTTATTCAGGCGACCAGTAGTAGTTTCGTGATGGACAACAGCGAGGTGAGTGATATCAACGTTTTCATCTAACAGTTTAACTAAACCTTTGATATCTATTTCTGCATCCCAAGGATGGGAAAGTGTAATGTAATTAATGTCGTGAATTTTGGCAATTTTGGATATTCTTTCGCCATACACGCCATTTTCAATTACCAGCAATTTCCCATTTCTGGGTACTAAACTGCTGACCATAGCTTCCATCGCTGCTGTACCAGAACCGGTAAGTAAAACTGCTACCCAGTGAGCACCTGCAAGATCGTAAACTTGAAGTAATTGTTCGCGGATTCTACTTTGCAGCTGAGAAAATTCCACTTCCCGATGACACAAATCGGGACTTAACAGCGCATTCCTCACGCGATCGCTCAAATTAACAGGGCCAGGATTTAGTAAAATCATTTTGTTATTGGGCATTGGGTATTGGGCATTAATAAATCAAGAGTTTGTACTTTGAATTTATTAATTACGAATTACGAATTACGAATTACGAATTATTAATATGTTTCACAAAGCGTTGCAACACTGCTTCCGGGGTGAGGTTTGGTCTGGGTAGCTTCTCTAGAGTTCCGGGACGGATTTTGAGATGAGCGAATTTCGGTCTACTTTTCGTATCTGCGGTAAATAAAGCATCTAAAAGCGCGGGGTCGTCTCCGGCTAATGTGACGCCATAACCGCAGGCTTCGGCAATTTTGGCAAAGGAGATACCAAAAGAGACGGTGGCTTGTGCGCCTGTGGAATCATGGACTTCATTATCTAAGAGAATATGGAGTAAATTCGCACCTCCATAAGTGCCGATAGTCGCAAAATTACCCATTCGCATTAACGCTGCGCCATCGCCATCAATCACCACAACTTTGAGATCTGGACGCGCTAAGGAAAGCCCCAATCCCATTGAGGAAGCACAACCCATCGACCCAACCATATAAAGATGATTGGCGCTGTCTTTAGTTGCGAAGAGTTCGCGGCCAGTATAACCAGTAGTAGCAATTATTACGGTATTTTCGGGGTTGATGAGTTCGACAATTCGAGCTAAAGCTTGGTTGCGGGAAATCCGTTCTTCTTGATTACCCTTAAAAAAGCTTTGCTCAATATGAGCGTCATTGTTATCTTCGCGTTTGGGGATAGAAGAGCGCGTCAGTGCATGGGGCGCAATTGTTCCCTTACGCATAATTAGAGAGTATGGACGGCGCTCTTGTTTTATGTAAGCTGTGGCTCTTTGCAAGACTGGTTCTATTTCTGCTGCATCTGTGGGGAAAAATTCCCAAGGTACAGTCATAGTTTCCAGTAATTTATCTGTGATTTGCCCCATTAATTCATGTTGGGGTTCATCTTGTAAATTGCGATCGCCTCTTAGGGTACAAATAACTAACAGTGGAATCCGAAAAATATAATTCAAGGAAGTTAGCGGGTTAACTGCATTCCCCAAACCAGAATTTTGCATCATCACCACTGCATGTTTACCTGTAATTGTAGCTCCAGATGCGATCGCCACAGCATCTCCCTCATTAGCTGCGGAAATATAAGTCAGTTGAGGATCGTTAATGACGTAGTTAATAAACGGCGTCAGAAAAGAACAAGGTACGCCAGCATACCAATCAAAACCAAAATTACGAGCAGCTTCGACAAATTCCTTTGCTTCAATCATAAATGTAGGGCATTGGGCATTGGGTATTGGGCATGGGCATTGGGCATTGGGCATTGGGCATTGGGGATGAGGGGGGTGAGGTAGAGACTTTGAACTGAAAGTTTTAACCTCAAAACCTCAACGTTCTAGTTTAAAACCTCAACGTTCTAGTTTAAAACCTCAACGTTTTAGTTTAAAACCTCAACGTTCTAGTTCAAAACCTCAACGTTCTAGTTCAAAACCTCAACGTTCTAGTTTAAAACCTCAACGTTCTAGTTCAAAACCTCAACGTTCTAGTTTAAAAGTTTAATGCTCAAGCTTATTTCTCCATGCCCCATGCCCCATGCCCCATTCCCTATTGTTTCAATTGAAAGGCCAAATCAAGGTCATCTAAGGAATTAACATCTAACCAATTACCGCGAATATATAGCACCTTAATGGGTTTGCCTTGCTCGATTAAATAATTGCATAATTCCGGTAAACCCAAACTATTAAATTCCGGCCGTGTTTGCAATTCATTGAGTGCTTGACTCACCCACTGTCTACCTTGACTGCGTAAGCGCAACATTCCTATCCAGCGTCCGCAGGAATTTCCCAAGTTGGTTTGGGTTGCTTTGGAAACGTGCAAAAGGTTAACGTCTTGCCCGAAGATGGAAAGGTCATCTGGAACTGAACAATAAGCATAGTCAGGGGAACCACTGACCGATTTAGAGTTGATAACAGAATCAACTACAGCCACAATTTCTCCAGGACATTCTAATAAATCCCGCAATATATAGCTTCTAAATAGTAAATCGCCGTAAATTACTAGCATTTCATCAGCAAAGCTAGCTTGAGCGCAGGCTAAGGATGCTAATTCTCCAGTTGTTTCATAATCTGGATTACGAATTACTTTTGTTCCCGTAACGTTGATAGTTTCTGCTTTGTAACCGGCGACAACGGTGATATCGTTAATGGCAAGTTTCTTGAATTTGTCTACTAAAAGTCTCAGCAGGGGTTTACCTCCAAGAGGTAACATGACTTTTGGTTTATCTAAAGTCAATCCTGCTAATTCTTGTCCTCTACTAGCAGCTAAAACGATCGCTTGAGTATGATGGCGTCCGTTACTAAAGTAGCGTTTTTCGGCTTCTAGGAGTTCGTCGGCTCCCTGTAGGCGGAAAATTTCCTTGACTGGCGCAATATCATCTTCAATGTTGATTAAAGTTTCGCTGGCTTGAACTTCGCGGGCGATCGCTTGCATACTAGCAACAGCAGCTCGAATCAGATGGTTTGCCCAAATGACTAAATTAATTTCAGCTTTGCGAAACACATCGGTAGCGGTGCTGTAATATTTGGTCGGTATAATT
The DNA here is from genome assembly GCF_014698835.1 of Nostoc paludosum FACHB-159. Taxonomy (GTDB): domain Bacteria; phylum Cyanobacteriota; class Cyanobacteriia; order Cyanobacteriales; family Nostocaceae; genus Nostoc; species Nostoc paludosum. The sequence goes on from NZ_JACJTU010000008.1 coordinate 205,407, forward strand.
ACTAATGGAGAACGCCCCGCCCATTCTTTAGCAAAGGCTAGCACTTGGTCGGGACGAGATGATTTACTGTGAATCAGGATCGCGTCTGCGCCTGCGGCATGGTAAGCTTCGGCTCGCCGCAATGCTTCTGAGAGATCCCAACCGGCTATCAAAGCTTCAAGTCTGGCGACGATACAGAAATCGGGATGTGTTTGGCTATCTTTACCAGCTTTAATTTTGCCGCAGAATTCATCAATATCAGCTAAGGCTTGGCGACTACCATTAATAAAGCTATTGGTTTTGGGAAAAAGTTTATCTTCAATACAAACTCCAGCAATACCTCGCTGTTCTAATTTCCTAACAAGGCGACGCATATTATTAAAGTTGCCATAACCAGTATCGCCATCTAACAAAATCGGGATGCTGGTAACATCAGACATGAACTCTAGCATTTCTACAACTTGAGTCCAACTGGCTTCGTTATTATCCCGAACGCCATATTGAGCCGAAAGCGCTAATCCACTGGCCCAAATTCCTTTAAATCCAGCCTCTTCCACAATGCGGGCGCTAATTCCATTGTGAGCTTCCATGATGAATTCGAGTTGAGGCGATTCTAATAATGCCCGCAGTTGAGAATACTTACTTAATTTTGCAGTGTTGACGACGGGTGTAAATATTTTATCCATCTATTTTGCTTGTCTTAACGTTTCAAATAAATTGTAAAAATCCGAGTTTTATGCTTTTTAACCAAAGATAAACAAAAAGAATTATCTGTGTTGCTCCTCAAACAAATCTTGGTGTTTAAAGTAAATTTCAGCTTGGTGGAGTAGACATTAGACCTCTTGCAAAAGTCCTTATTTTCGACTTCTTCTTTGCGTCTTTGCGCCTTTGCGTGAGACAAAAAATTATTTATGCAAGAAGTCTATTCTCTGTCTTATACCAACAATTCCAGCCTGTTTTACTTCTGAATTCTATTTTCTGCTATTTCAATTTGCGGTAAAGTTTCGTTTTCGGCACGTTGAATATCTTCTGGAAAATCAATTTCAATCCAAGGTAAACCGGTAATATCTTCGTAACCAAATACTTCTGGAGTTTCTAATAATAAATCCCGAATTACTTCTTCATAAGGTTGGTCGTGCAATCCATCAGTCACATATTGTTCTGTGCGGCTGGCGAGACGGCGAGCGATCGCATTTCCAAAACGAAAGAATCCCACTGACTCACCTTTCAAATCATAAGCCAGGTTCAAAGGCAGTTGTTTACGAAACTCCACAAGATAACCGTCTTTAACACAAAGTTTCACGGGTTCATCCCCCGGTACAAAATCTCGATCCAACAAGAAGCAATTGGAGATATTTGTTTTTACCAATCGTTCGATGATGTGGCGATCGTACAAAACATCTGCATCCATTAACAATAAATCATCACCAGCGGCAAGATGTTGACGTAAAGCCCACAAGCTGATGACACTGCCTTTGGTATAGTCAGGATTGTAAACTGTACTAACCCAATTTTCGGCTCCCAACGCTTTGATTTCATCCTGAATTTTTTCTGCCTGGTAACCTACGGCAATTACTACTTCGTCTATTTGATAATGACGAAGATAGTTCAAATGGCGCTCTAATAAAGATTTGCCGTTAAACTTTAGTAAGCATTTGGGTTGGATTTGCCCATCTTTACCCAAGCGTCGTCCAACACCAGCAGCTAATATTATGGCTTTCATCGTCAAGTTACTAACTGAGCTAAGATACTAAAAAACTGGGAAATTATTTTTGATTTTCCCAGTCTTTTATAATGACTGCATTTTGCTGAATTAAAACTTTATTAACTAATTCTTAACATATAAGAAATAGTAACTTAGCGATCGCCGATTTCAACCCACAGGACTCAAATCAACTAACTCCTACAGAGACATTTGCCACAGAGCCATTATTGAGGATAGGCTGGCGGGTTTTGAGGTCAAATTTGAAGCCGTGTGGCAAAATATGTAGCTTAGCTCCACAAATCGCCAACGGCTCATCCTTCAAAATTTCGCCCGCATTGTTATATGTAGCGTCTGATTCATCGACAATTGTGACTGCACCTTCACCAATCACTTCAATTTGACTATCTGTCACAACCATCGCGGTATTCTCATCAATACCGAATCCCAAGACAGCCGGCTCTAGTACTAAAGCCGAAATTAAGCGTCCCAATCTTCCACGCTGAGAGAAATGTTGATCGATTACCACTCCTGGGAGAAATCCCATACCGGGGCCCATTTCCACAGTTTCGATTCGCGGGTTGGTTTGGGAATCTCCTTCGACAATCATTTTATCTGGCATTACAGCCGCTCCGGCACTGGTACCTGCAATAACCGCGCCTTCACCATACCGTTTGTGAATCGCCGTATCGATTTCAGTATCCTTGAGAATGCTGGTGATGCGAGCTTGGTCTCCCCCGGTAAAAAATATCCCAGTTGCTTTATCAATAGCTTGCAATGCGGTTGATGAAGACGCATCATCGCGAGTTTCTGTGTCAATGATGCGGACATTCTCGGCTCCTAATCGCTCAAACACTCTAATATAATTTTCTCCCACCTCTCTGGGTAGTTCTGTGGCCGCTGTCATAATCACAATGTTCGCTTTTGTACCACCAGCGCGGCGTACAAATTCCCGCAAAATTTGGGAATCTCCCTCTTTGTCTTCGGCTCCGCCAATAATTACTAATTGTCTTTTAGGATTACTTTCTACCATGATGGCCCCTGATTTGATTTAGATAAATTTCAATAAACCATGACAATTGAGATTATAATATCTTCCTTTTGGGAGATTACTTGAAAAAGCTAGTATGAAAACCGGCGATCGCAATTAAACCAAACGATTTTTTAAATTAGATAACAGGTTGTTTACTAATTAAGAATTCCTTACTGCGTCAACAGCCCCTAGAAAATATCTCTAGAGGCACGATGGATCGTATTAGAGTTGGCGATCGGAGATTTTTTGTGCAGTTTGAGCAGTTAATCTTAATTCTAGCAAGAGGCTTGCTATTTGATTATGTCAAAAAATTGCCCCCTATCGGAATTGAGAATTAAATTTATCCGTAGGTTCAATCCAAAATCCAAAACTTGTACTGAGCCTGTCGAAGTATCCAAAATCTAAAATTGCTTGATGAATAATCTAATGAATCCCGCTTCTGTAAAGCAAATTACTCAAGAAAAAACGTGCTTGTTCTAGTGGGAGATGTCTGGGTTTGCCTTGATAGACAATTTGATACTCTTTGATGTCTGGCCCATCTCCATGCCCAGAAATTAGCCTCCGGTGAAAAGCTTCCTCAGCCAGTAACCTAACTTCATCTCTTAGAGCAGCTTGTGTGCCATTCATACTTTGCTGTTTCCTCAATACCGTATACGTTGATACTGTATATAGTTTATACAAATTATTCTTAAAGTATTGCACCATTCAAAGGTCGTATCTTTGGTGATTCATCAGGATGAATTGAATGTAATTTTTTTTTGCTGATGTACTTAAGATTGATTTATGCCTTGAGATAGTTGAAGATATTTCGTAATATCGGTAGGGTAGGTTCGTGTCAATTCGTAAAGCAAGCTACGCAATTAAATACGCATCTAGTAAGACTCGTATTTGATTTTTGGGAAGCTAGGTACAGTTAATCTTCTAGAATCCTCTTGCAAGAGTGCCTTTTGCCTATTGCCTGAATCAATTGTTGGAATTCAGTATTCAGGAGGAGGCAAGGCGATGATATTTGTAAGTATTCTGACTCGTGAATTCTAACAATCAATAAGTCTGAGTAATCGAACTCAGCGTCTCAATTTCAGGGTGTTTAGCCAAAGGTTCATAATCAATGGTTCAACAAAAAAGCAGCGATTTAGTCCGCATTAATGCTAGAAGAACGGATGTATTCGATATCTTCAACTTCAAGCATTACATTGGAACTAACCCTTATTTAGATAGAGGGGCACTAGTTTTTGATTTTGCTCTAGTTGAGTTGAAAGAGCCTTTGCCTATTGAGGATTATATTTCGAGGATTAGCGATCGCTATCCCCATCTGCGCGACCAAAGCTACGAATCCTATGCCCACCTATTCGCCCAAGTGGCCTCACAAGTCGGAAAATTGGACATGGATTTGCACCTCAATCATTGGAGTGTCAAGCCATATCTAAAATCCACGCGAATTGGTATCGAATCCCTACACGAACGCACAACTAGAGAAGTAGTTTACTTTGTTTGGGATTGGTTTGAAGCCATTACCCAAGACGAAGACTTCGACTTTGAGGATCAGCTAGTGAGGCTGCAAAGTAGATTCCGCGCATCTGTTTATGGTGGGCCCACAGTCTACGCCCTATTGCGAACAGCCTACGAAAAAGGTATTCCCGCATTTTATCTGTGGGAAGAAGGATTAATGCAATATGGTATGGGAAAAAAACATGTGCGGGGGGTAGCAACAACATTTAACCGCGATAGTCATCTAGATTCGGAATTTACTACCCGCAAAGACGACTGTAAGGCATTTTTGAAAACTCTGGGTTTTCCAGTACCTGAAGGCGAGATCGTCTTTTCCGAAAAGGAAGCTTTCGCAGCCGCTAGACAAATTGGCTACCCAGTAGCAGTTAAGCCAGTGGTAGGTCATAAAGGAATTGGCGTTACCGCTGATGTGCAAGACTCAAAAGAACTAGAAGCTGCTTATAGTCGGGCAGTAGCAGCGATTCCTGAAGACCAGCTACCCAGAATCATAGTAGAGAAGAGCATTTCCGGATCGGATTTTCGTTTGTTGTGTGTTGATGGTAAATTCGTCGCCGCCACAGAACGCCGTCCGGCATCGGTTGTTGGTGATGGCTACCTAACCATCGCCGAATTAATTCGTCAAGAGAACCGCAAACCTGCACGTTTAGATTCACCCACCTCGCCCATGAGTAAAATTCTGGTGGACAATGCGATGGAACTCTACCTAGACGAACAGCGTTTGTCATTGGACAGTGTAATTGAGAAAGGGCGCACCGTCTACCTACGTAAAGTCGCCAATCTTTCCGCTGGGGGTATGAGCATCAATGCAACACATACAGTTCATGATGACAATATTATCCTCGCCCAAGATATTGCCCAACACTTTCAGCTGACTTGTTTGGGTATTGATGTCATTACCAAAAGTCTTGCAGAATCTTGGAAATCGAGTAACTTCGCTATCTTGGAAATTAACGCTGCACCAGGAATTTTAATGCATTTGAAACCTTCTGAAGGTGAAAGCGTTGATGTGCCTTCTCATATTTTAGAAACGTTTTTTGAGTCTGGTACAGATGCCAGGATACCGATTATTACCTTTAATAAAATCTCAGTTGAAGAACTGCAAACAACAATTGACCATATTCTTTTGCAACATCCTGACTGGACAATTGGCGCTGTTTGTCGTGACGCAGTTTTTGTGAATCGCTCGAAAAAAGTATTAAGCACAACTTACAACAGCAATGTTCAAACTTTGCTGCGTCATCCCAAACTTGATGTGTTGATTGCTGAGTATGGGGAAGACATATTAGAGCAAGAGGGTATGTTTTACCAACGTAGTAATCTCGTAGTTTTGGATAATCCCACCGAAACTGAGATGATATTGGCGCGGGATGTTTTTGACGGTTCTACTGTGGTGATTAGAAAAGGCAACGACATTTCTATTCGTCGCAAAGGGTTAATTGAGGACTACACTTTGGGGCAAGATGAACCATTTACACGAGTTTATTTGAAAGAAACTGGAGTGATTTTGTAAGTTAAGTGCTATCCCCGACTTGTTTGATAAGTCGGGGATAGGCTGGTTAATTGCAATGAAAGCTAAATGGCTGAGATACCTAAGTACAGCTTTGCGTAAAATCGTGGCGAATTGACGGTTGAAATTTAAACGCAAAGGAGCGCAGTGGTAAGCGCAAAGGGACGCAGAGAATTCGCTATGAATAATGAAATGTTGTAAGTTAGTCTTAGTTTCAATCCCTAATAGGGATTTTGATTAATTGCAATTTACTTTCTTCGGTGTTACCCTAGAAAGTACTAAAGTGTTTCAATCCCTAATAGGGATTTTGATTAATTGCAATTCCAGCGGTCGGGGCGGCAATCATGAGAGATTTGGTTTCAATCCCTAATAGGGATTTTGATTAATTGCAATATATTCCATTTACCTCAGGAATACTATCAGTATTGAGGTTGTTTCAATCCCTAATAGGGATTTTGATTAATTGCAATCTGGTTGACAAAATCCTCCTGATGCTATACCACCGCGTTTCAATCCCTAATAGGGATTTTGATTAATTGCAATTTAGGGCAATTCCATCAGGTGATTGAATTTCAAACTGTTTCAATCCCTAATAGGGATTTTGATTAATTGCAATAACAATTCGGGAGCCGCAGTCATTATCTGTGCGTTGGCAGGTTTCAATCCCTAATAGGGATTTTGATTAATTGCAATCGCAGCAACGTGGCGTTTTACAAACAATTCAAAATGGAGGTTTCAATCCCTAATAGGGATTTTGATTAATTGCAATCTTCTCGCCCTTCAGCATAATTAGGCGTTGAATTTACGTTTCAATCCCTAATAGGGATTTTGATTAATTGCAATGAAGTTAAAGCTGTTTGCTCACAGCTTGCAGGTAAAGTTTCAATCCCTAATAGGGATTTTGATTAATTGCAATGAGAAGATTTACTAGAAAGTGATTTACAAATTAAGTTTCAATCCCTAATAGGGATTTTGATTAATTGCAATTTTTGTACTGGTTAGCACGGTTCAACGGGAATTCTAAGTTTCAATCCCTAATAGGGATTTTGATTAATTGCAATTTAGGAGTTTAAAGCTATGGCCCGCGCTAAAAATGTTTCAATCCCTAATAGGGATTTTGATTAATTGCAATTAGGATATGGGAATGTCCTCAACGTAAGATACGTTTCAATCCCTAATAGGGATTTTGATTAATTGCAATCCTTTGCTGTGGGGGTGGCTTGCTGGGGAACGCAAGTTTCAATCCCTAATAGGGATTTTGATTAATTGCAATCTCGATTGCACTTAGCAACGTCTGTCCTATATCGTTCGTTTCAATCCCTAATAGGGATTTTGATTAATTGCAATCCTGAATCCTCCAGTTGAGTCCAACCTTGTGGTTGCTTTTCTGTTTCAATCCCTAATAGGGATTTTGATTAATTGCAATTGTATTGCTGCTTTTGTCGATGAACGCTTCGATGTTTCAATCCCTAATAGGGATTTTGATTAATTGCAATGCACCATCGTCTGAATATGGCGATCGATCGCGCGGTTTCAATCCCTAATAGGGATTTTGATTAATTGCAATTTCACCTTCAAAGCGCTAGATAAAATCAAAATTTTGTTTCAATCCCTAATAGGGATTTTGATTAATTGCAATTGGATGCCACCTCTTTGAGAAATGGCGTAGATGTTGTTTCAATCCCTAATAGGGATTTTGATTAATTGCAATGGCTGGCATTTGAAAGCTTTGTATTATTTGGTTTTCAAGGTTCGGTTGCGCGAATGCAAGAATCATAACACGACGGTTTGTAATTTGGCTAGATGTAAATCGCTGAAAGCCAGTCTAGATAAGGTGCGCGGTAGGTTTACTGGTACTCGAATCGTCAAGTGCTTACATATAAGGCAATACAGGCATTTTTGTAACCATCCTCTGGCCAACACCTACCCATCCGCGCATTTGGTAAAAACTAGTTTGATTAGTGGCGCTGTTGACAAAATATGCAGTTTGATTATTAGATAACAAGGATTTTGCCCGCCACAGAGGCGAAATGTAAAAAATGCAGGATTTCTGATGGGGTAGTTTGATCTTAGTAATTTACTACTCCCGACTCGTGTAAATTGCTAGAGTGAAAGAGACTACTTAATAAGTTGTAATAATACTATTATGAGTACGGGTTCACCAGCTAATTCTCCCGAAAAGTCTGAATCGACCCTAGGGAAGCGTTTGAGAAACTTCTTAGTTGCGATCGTAGCGATCGCCCTGAGCGTTACCTTTTTCATAGGATTGCGAACTGAAACAACTTCCGCTTCCTTGGCGAAATTAAGTGAAGCGTCCACACCACTAGAAGTAGCAATGACCAACGGTAAACCATCTCTAGTGGAGTTTTATGCTGATTGGTGTACAGTCTGCCAAAAAATGGCACCAGATATCGCTCAACTGGAAACAGAATATGCTGACAAACTAAATTTTGTGATGCTGAATGTGGATAATACCAAGTGGTTGCCAGAAATGCTGAAATATCGCGTGGATGGGATTCCGCACTTTGTGTTTTTGAAGCCGGGTGGGGAAACCATCGCCCAGGCGATCGGCGATCAACCCCGGACAATCATGGCTAGCAACTTAGAGGCTTTAGTTACTGGCTCCTCTCTTCCCTATGGTCAATCTAGCGGACAAGTTTCCAAATTCTCGGCCCCAGTAGCACCAACGCCTAGTCAAGATGACCCCCGCAGTCATGGTAGCCAAGTCGTAAATTAGCAAAAACAATCGGCTAATTGTCAACGAAAGAATAGACATGACAGCGAGTTAAATTATCAGTACAAGGGTCTTTTTACTGCAATACGGTTCAGTTAAGGATTTTTTGGAGAACCATAAACCTGTAGAGACGTTGCATTGCAACGTCTCTGTTCGCAGGATAAAGGTTTTAATTTTATCTGAACCGTATTGATCTATAAATGAAGTAAAGTTGTGCGTTAGTAGAAATTAATAAGAAGTTAGGAATAAATAACTCCTAACTCCTTACTTTTACAAAGACGCGATTAATCGCGTCTCTACTCCTAACTTTTTACAGCGCACAACTCAATTCGCCGGCTTTTAGGGTAAAGCGGTGATTCTCGCGATAGTCTACAGGACAATCTATGACTGCGGGTACATCTTGAGCGAGGGCTTCTTTGAGTATGGGAATTAAATCTAAAGCTGATTCAACTCGGTAACCTTTTAAACCCATACTTTCGGCTAATTTGACAAAATCAGGATTGCCAAAATGCACAAAAGATGAGTTTCCTTTACCAAATTGATTTTCTTGTTTCCACTCAATTAATCCATAGCCACCGTCATTAAAAATGATGGTGACAAATGGCGTACCGACACGTAAAGCAGTTTCTAATTCTTGGCAGTTCATCATGAAGCCGCCATCGCCGGTGACAGCAACAATTTTGCGGTTGGGATGAACAAGTTTTGCTGCTAAGGCACCAGGAATCGCAATGCCCATAGCCGCAAAGCCATTGGAAATAATGCAAGTATTGGGGCTATGGCAGTGATAATGACGCGCCATCCACATTTTATGTGCGCCAACATCAGAGATGACGATATCATCTGGCCCCATCACTTGCCGTAAGTCATAAATTAACTTTTGCGGTTTAATGGGAAATCCATCATCATGGGCGTACTGTTCGTAATCGGCGCGAATATCTGCTCGTAAACTGATGGCAAAGGGATCGGGTTTTCCTTGTCTGTCTGCTAATTTTAAGATTTCATAGAGGGAATCAGAAATGTCTCCCACGACTTCGGCATCAGGAATATAACTGCTATCGATTTCTGCTGGATTTAATCCTATATGCACAACTGGAATTTTGCCGTCACGATTCCATTTTTTAGGAGAGAATTCTATCAAATCGTAGCCGATCGCTATTACTAAATCTGTATTATCAAATCCGCATGTAATGAAATCTCTTTGCTGTAATCCCACTGACCACAACGCTAATTGATGTGTGTAGGGAATCACGCCTTTACCCATGAAGGTATTAGCAACAGGTATATTCAGCAAGGTGGCAAATTGCGTTACAGCATCACTGGCTCTAGCGCGAATTGCCCCATTTCCTACTAAAATTAATGGGTTAACTGCTTGGCAAATTGCTGCTGCTGCTGCCCGAATGCTAGCAAAAGATGCATAGGTTTTTTCGCTATTATCCTTACGCAAAGGTTTGCCTTCTACGGGCATGGCAGCAATATTTTCTGGTAAATCGATGTGAACTGCACCAGGTTTTTCAGATTGCGATCGCTTAAATGCTTTTCGCACTACTTCTGGTGTAATACTCGGTCGAACAATTTGCTTATTCCATTTAGTAACAGGGGCAAACATCGCCACCAAATCTAAATATTGATGGGATTCAATGTGCATTCTGTCTGTTCCCACTTGACCGGTAATCGCCACTAAAGGCGCACCATCGAGGTTCGCATCTGCTACCCCAGTCATCAAGTTTGTGGCCCCAGGGCCAAGAGTAGAAAGACACACTCCGGCTTTTCCAGTTAGCCGTCCGTAGACATCCGCCATGAACGCTGCACCTTGTTCATGACGAGTTGTAATAAATTTAATCGAAGAATGTTTTAGTGCTTCTAAAACGTGCAGGTTTTCTTCACCTGGAAGTCCAAAAACGTATTGTACTCCTTCATTTTCTAGGCACTGCACCAAGAGTTCTGCTGTATTCATTTTATTTCCTGACTAGCGACAATAAATATTGGGCATTGGGCATTGGGCATTGGGCATTGGACATTGGACATTGGGCATTGGGCATTGGGAGTTGGGCATTGGGCATGGGTTATTCTTCTTGTCCGCCTTGTCCCTCTTGTCTGCCACTTCCCCATTTACTATTCCCTATTCGGTATTTACTATCTCTTATGTCCTTGCCCTATTGCCTATTGCCTATGCCCCATGCCCCATCCCCCATGCCCAATCCCTAATCACTTCACCCACACAGTTTTAACATTGACAAACTCATGTATACCCTGGATACTCAATTCTCTGCCATATCCAGAACGCTTAATACCACCAAAGGGCAATCGGGGATCGGATTTGACCATACCGTTGATAAATACGGCACCGGCTTGGATTTCTTCAACCAAGCGATCGCGTTCTCCATCGTCGGTTGTCCAAGCGCTTGCACCTAAGCCAAAGGGGGTGTCATTAGCGAGTTTTATGGCAGCATCGATATCTGGAACCCGGAATAATAAAGCAACCGGGCCAAAGAATTCTTCTTTTGCAATTGGTGTGTGGGGGGGGATATCTATGATAATGGTTGGCGGATAAAAGTTCCCTCGACGATCTGATAATGGATGTCCACCGATGAGGACTTTACCACCAGTTTTTGTAGCAGTTTGTACTTGCTGGTCTAAATCCTGGAGAATCCCAGGAGTTGCCAGGGGCCCGATATCGGTGTCTGGTTGCATGGGATCGCCCACTTTCAGCGCCTCGAATTTATCTAACAACAATTTTTCAAATTTGTCAGCGATCGCTTCTGCGACAATAAAACGTTTTGCTGCAATACATGATTGCCCGTTATTTAACATCCGCGCTGTAGTTGCTGTGACAACTGCTGCTTCTAAATCAGCACTTGCTAACACAATAAACGGGTCGCTTCCTCCCAATTCCAAAACTGTTTTTTTAATTTGTTTGCCGGCGGCGACGGCGAGGGATATGCCTGCTGGTTCGCTTCCTGTTAAGGTGGCAGCTTTTATCCTTTCGTCTGCCATTAAGCCAGCGACTTTGCTAGCCCCAATCAATAAAGTTTGAAATACACCTTCTGGAAAACCCGCCCGTCGAATAATCTCTTCAATTGCCAAGGCGCACTGCGGCACATTGGAAGCGTGTTTGAGTAAGCCGACATTTCCCGCCATGAGTGCTGGTGCAGCAAAGCGGAAAACTTGCCAGAAGGGGAAATTCCACGGCATGACTGCCAGAATCGCCCCTAAGGGTTGATAGCGTACAAAACTATGGCTGGCATCGGTTTTTACAGGAACATCAGCTAAAAAACCAGCGGCGTGTTCGGCGTAGTAGCGACAAACTGCGGCGCATTTTTCGACTTCGGCGATCGCAGCTTTGAATGGCTTACCCATTTCCAGAGTCATCAACTTGGCAAATTCCGCTTTGTCTTGCTCTAAAATATCGGCAGCTTTTTCTAACCAGTGCGATCGCTTTTGAAAACTAGTCTGGCGATAGCCTTCAAAAGCCCGATTTGCCAAATCGAGTTTAGCGTCAATTTCTGCATCGTTGAGTGGCTCAAAGGTTTGAATAGTTTCCCCAGTGGCGGGATTAATCGTGGCGATCGCCATTACCTGACCTCCCGTTAAAAAATACCTTAACTGTTGGCTTCCTAGTGTTACACAGATCTATTCTGGAAGCCACCACCCAAATTCTAGTCTTTTAGTTAAGAAATGGTTGCTACATATTACAGTTTCGCAATTAAACTTGAAGTAATATATACAATTTAATCGTGTATTTATACTTAAATCTTAGTCTTTTGTCAGTGGTTAGTTGCAAAACAGAAATTAAGCGCTCTTTATTGGAGCGTTGAGTAGTCTTTTAGTTAACAATTAGCTGCTTAGTATTACAATCTCGCAACTATTTTTGGAATAAAATATACCAATCAAGAAAAAGTCAGAAATCAGAATGGGCTACGCCCTCCTGCGCTAACAGAATTCGAGGAATTAAGCTATGACTCAAGCCTTAGGCAAACTAGTTACATTCGATGAATTCGTTGCTAAATATCCAGATAAGACGGGAAAACGTTACGAACTATATGATGGAGTAGTAGTTGAAATCCCTCAACCAACAGGCGACCATGAAGAGGTAATTGGATTTGTAGCCACAAAAATTACTTTAGAATATAGTCGCCTTAATTTGCCCTATGGTATACCAAAAACAGTATTAGTTAAACCAGTTGAGAACGAATCAGCTTACTCGCCAGATGTGCTAGTTCTAAATCTTCCTAATTTAGTTAACGAACCTCTGTGGAAAAAACAATCAACTGTTACTCAAGCAGCATCAATTTCTTTAGTAATTGAGGTAGTCAGTACAAATTGGCGTGATGATTATCTAAAAAAATACGCTGACTATGAGGAGATGGGAATTCCTGAATATTGGATTGTTGATTACGCAGCTTTCGGCGGTAGGGAATTTATTGGCAACCCTAAACAACCTACTATTTCGGTTTGCTGTTTAGAAGAAGGTGAGTATCGCGTTAGTAAATTTCGAGGCAATGACCGCATCCAATCACCAACTTTTCCAGAGTTAAATTTGACCGCAGAGGAAATTTTTCACGCTGGCACAGGCATTTAATTTTAGATTTGGGATTTTAGATTTGGAACTGAGTCATAGTTTTTAACTTTTGTAGCATATGCTCAATTTGCTCCGGTGTAGCAGGAACTCTAATAATCTCAATCAATAAACTTACTCCTATTAAACAATTGCCTCTACGAAAATTTCACTATTAAAAGAGGATTGTTATATCTAATGACTAATAATTGTTGATACTGGCTGCAATTTTGTTTGATAAACTTTCACTAATCTATCGATACCTTTGAAGCGATAATCTCCCATTTCTTGAAAATCTGAGGGTTGCGAAAGCATTGCATAAGTAGCTTCACTAATCACGCATTCACTTGGAGGACAAACTCCTTCCATGCGGGCTGCAAGATTAATTGTTGCGCCTAATGCTGTATAATCCACCCTCTGGGAACTACCAACATCTCCGACGACGGCTTTACCACTATTAATTGCAATGCGTAATTGTAGGGGTTCTTGCCAAAAATTATTGGCATTGAGATGTTCGAGACGATTTAGCATTCCCTTAGCAGCAGCTACGGCGCGATCGGCGTGGTCTAGTTGCGGTTCTGGAGCGCCAAAAAATGCCATGATACAATCGCCAATATATTTATCTAAAGTACCGCCGTAAGTAAATACTTCTTTGAGCATTTCTTCAAATAAATTATTTAATAATTGTGCGATCGCAGTTGGTGTTAATCTTTCAGAAATTGCTGTAAAACCTACTAAATCCGCAAATAAAATACTAATTTCGCTCTCTGATGGGGCTAAACGTCCATCTGGGGACGCGCCTACAGCTATCAATTGCTGTACAACTGCTGGAGAGTGATAGCGTTCTAGTCGGTGGCGAATCACTTCTTCAGTTTTGAGTTTTTCTGCCAGTAGCCAACGCTGGACGCTAGAAGCCACAAGATTTGCTAAAGCTGAAAAAAAGCTCAGTTCTTCTTCGCCTTCGTTTGCCCAATGGTAAGAAGAAAGATTGGCGTCGGCATAGAGAACGCCCACAACTTTATTTTCATCCCATAAAGGCACTGCCATTGCACTGCGAATGCCTTTGACTAAAATACTCTGTTCGCTAGCAAATCGTTCGTCCTGATGAGTATCACCAGTTTGGATGACCACTTTCTCGTCAAATACCTTTTGGCAGATGCTACGACTAATCCAACTACCATCGGCAGGTAGATGTTTTTGTTGGGAAATATTTCTAGTGGCAGCATTCACTAATTCTAAGTGTCCGCAACCATTAACATCAATTAATAATGCCAAGCGATCGATACTATCAAGGTAACGAAATACAACTTGTTGCACCTGGGAAAAAATCTCTTCTATGGACGCCGCCGCACAGAGATTTTTGGCGATATCAACTAAGTCTTTGAGACGGGCAATGGTTTTATCTTTATTGCTGATGTTACCATCTTTACTATCAGCTGCAATCCATTGCTGTTGTAGTTGTTCGACGTTGTGAAGAATTGTTCTTTGCTCATTAGTTTCTGAAGTTGGCGCATACTCTGGCGTGAATGTCGATTCTGAAACCGGATTTGTGAGCAGCACTACTAGGCTAACATTACCCAGCCAAACGACATCGCCGTGATGTAACTGTTGGGGACAGTTTAGAAGATATTTATTTACTTGCGTGCCGTTTTTGCTGCCCAGATCTTCAATAGTCCACATACCTTCAGCCGTTTTTAAAATCCGCGCATGGTTGCGGGATACTCCAGCAAAAGGTAAGTACAAGTTACATTCTGGCAAACGACCAATTGTAAATACATCTTGGTCAACTGCGATGGTTGTCTCGGTATCTCCCTCTTGTAGGCGTAGGGTGAGTTCAGTCATGAGTGTAATGATCCATTGAAGCTACAGGTGCAGGCAATTGGGTAAGTTATACCCTACAGGTTAACTTTTCACCTTTTCTTTATGACACTGTTAATTGCATTCCGACAACTGCGTGTATCTGATATTACAATTAATTCGATGTCGGGAGCCTAGCTGTAAATTAGTGTCAACTTCAACTATAACCCTGTTAAAGTCTGGCTAAATCCCGTTTTTAGCTGTTGGTAAATTGGCGATCGCTACCTTGTCCCTGTCAGAAATTTTGAATTTCCTTAGAACTATTCATCATACCTTGATAAATTCTTCTTAAACCGGAATCAAAGTTAGTGCATATACTATTGATTATTTAATTACAAAAAAATGGCGATTTCAAAGCCTCTCAGGGGCAAGATATGTGTTTAGACTATACTAGGTAATTTTTTAAACCATCTCTTACGGTATTGCTTTGAAAACTTGGAATATCGGTAACATTTAGTAGGAAATGTAAGAAAAGTAGGATTTTTTATTAAATGAATTTACTATGCTGTTAATCAGCTGTATGTTGATATAGGAATCCGGTTTAATTTTTGAACAGAATTAACTATTTGTAGGGTGCGTTATTAGTAGTGTATTTGAGATGGTTCTTTGTTAAAAGAGCTTTGAAAACTGTTGGCAGAGATATCTAAAATTTTAGATGTCCCTAACTTCAAGGGAAGTTGCCAAAAATAACTCATTCAAAATTCCTTGTTAGAGATTTTATACAGTACAAATAATGTGGTTAAGTACGAGAGTAATTAAGTCTTTGAATGACTACGAATATAGAGAGTATACAAAAAATCTTGGTTTACCTGCTAGTTATGAAATTCGCAGTATTGATTCTTGGTGCAATCCACACTTTAGTTATTCCCACAACTTTCGTCTAGATTCATTAGAGGAAGTGTGGGACTTGCTCGATTGGCTTCCAATTCCGGTATCTAGCGAACAATATTATCTATTGTTTGTAGATGCTAGCAAACACCAGATTCCAGAAAATCATCCGAGATTAAAGCTACTGGGATACGATTTATTGGATATTGAGGGCAAATCATCTTTGTGGAACTATCGACCTTGGACAGGAGTGTTAAAGCCCTTAATTCAAAAGGTGAATCGATATGGATTACTCACTAGGTCAGATGCTATAGCTGCTCAAGCTATTCTCCCCCAAGCTTGGCAAAATCACCCTCGTTCTGTTGTCAAGATTTGCGCTTTGTTTGAAGTCTTACCTTTAACGGAGTTCCAAAAATTGAAGAAGAATCCAGAAGTTGAAATTCAGTTTAGAAGCAGGAGACGCGCCACCAAGGCTAAAAATCAATTAGTGGCGGGTTTGAATCCCCAACGAAGAGATTGACCTGCGTTGAAAATAGGGATTAGAGACGTTGCAATGCAACGTCTCTACAAGAATTTTGATGACAAAGACTGCCCTTTTTGAACTTTTGCAATAAATATTTTACTGAATTATAAATTCTGTATTCTACATTTTTGTTCAATTCGGCGGTATTTCTAAGGCTATTTCACCGAGTAATCCCTTGCGAAAATCTGTTAAAAGCTGCCTTGCGGCTCGTTCGACATCACCTTTGTAACGATGCTCTGCTAAGGCGTGCAAATATGCTTCTCCAGTTTCAGATATAGAATCGAGTTGGTAGCGGGACTCTAGCGGTTTTTTTGGTAATAGATCTGTGGCTACAGCTTCTAAATAGTTCAGTAAATCTACTAAAGCTGCTGCTACTAGCTGATTATCGTAAGATGCGTCACCGATATCATCACAAATTGCTAATTTCAATGCTGCGTCTTGGTCTTCTAACCTAGCAGGGATGACACCAGGAGCATCAAGCAATTCCAGATGTTCCGAAATTCGCACCCAGCGCAGTTGGCGAGTTACCCCAGGACGAGCAGCACTTTCTACTACTCGCCGTCCTAACAGACGGTTAATCAAAGCCGATTTACCAACATTGGGAAAACCAATGACCACAGCCCGCACTGGACGGGGTAACATGCCGCGATCGCTTCTTCTTTTATTCAGTTCTACTCCAGCGGCTTGGGCTGCCCGTGCCACTTCTGCTATACCTTTACCATGTTGAGCATTGGTAAAATAAGGCGTTTCTCCTTGACGTTTAAACCAATCTATCCACAGCGATCGCATTTGCGGCGTAATCATATCTACCCGGTTGAGTATTAACACCCGTGTCTTCCCCTCCACCCACTCAGCTATTTGAGGATGGTGAGTCGCTAAAGGAATCCGGGCATCTCGTACCTCAAACACTACGTCTACACGTTTTAGCTGTTCTTTGAGATTCTTCTCAGCTTTGGCAATGTGACCTGGATACCATTGAATCAGGTTTAATTTATAGTTTTGAGTTATGGACATAATTTTTGATTAACTATCAATTACTAATTATTTTCAATCAAAGGGAGTGGGGAGATGAAGGAGATGTAGCTTTAGCTTCCCGCAGGGTGGGAGATAAGGAGAATAACCCGCATTTCTCACAAGTTTGAAATGCAGAGGGGGAAAGGGGCAGAGGGGAAAGAACAAGGCACATTGAACTCTCCCCTGCTCCCCTGCTCCCCTGCTCAAGGTTTTGAGAGATGTGGTGAGAAATCCGGGAATAACTCCTAACTCAGCACTCAACACTCCTTTTCGCTTCATGTAAAATCAAACGATTACCATCAGGGTCATAAGCATAAATTTCTCTGCCGTGAGAAGCAATGGAAATCTTTCCTGGTGGGGGATGGCCCAAAGCGGTTAAGTGGGCGATCGCATCTTCTAAGTTACTCACCTCTAAACATAAACTTATCTTACTTTTGCTGTAGACACAAAGCGGCGAGTCAAAAGACATTACTTCAAATTCCGATTCATTGGTATCCTTTGGTTTAAAAATACCTAATCGCATACTAGGCAAATGAAACTCAGCATAGACATTTGGCATCGAAGTAGCTGGTTTTTGCTTGAGCAATTTTGTATAGAAATTCACTATATTTTCATAGTTAACCGATGCTATGGTAACAAATGCATCAATACACATAAAGATCATATTTATGCAATTTCTCTAATAGATAAGTAGATATAATTTAAATATCAAATTACAATGAGTGAAATCATCTTTATAAGTAGGTTTTAACTTCTCACCTCAATATAACTGGCTTCTAATTATCACTTTTTAAAGTTTTTGTGTGCATAGCATAGGCAGTTAAGATGTTTACCTTTACAAGAACTTTATTTTAATAATACATGGGAATGATGGTAAAGTACACGTATTACATAAATTATTTCTTTATGATACTGGCAGCTGCAATGTAGTATCGGCGTCAGTGGACATTCACTTCAAAGGGTGTAGAGGCTGTGAAATATCAAAAAATGGCATAGATACTCAAGATAGCTCAACAATATTCTTCTTGCAAGATTAAAAAATCCTCTTTGGAATTTGAGGCCAAGAAATGAATATTCAAATTGCAAAAACCAATGGATTTCGAGAAACTTCTACCTTATTTCTGCTCTTAATCGTTATTATATTAATTTCATTCCCACTGTCACTGTATGGAATGAACTGGTCAGATACTAGTCAAATATTTCATTTTGGTAATAGAATTTTGCATGGTGATTTTCCCTACAAAGATTTTGATTACCAAACTGGATTTATCGGTATTGTTATAGATGCCTTTTTTCAAAAAATATTAGGAGAAAACTACTTAAGTAGTTTAATTGCTAGGTTGTTGGTGAAGATTAGCACCCTATTTTTCTTTTATTTATCTTGTAGGCAATTTACTTCAAGGCTCATATCATTCTCTGTCTCTAGTGGATGGTTATTCATGCATCCTGTACTTTATCGTGGAGGAAATGATAATTATGTAACTTTGTTTTTATCGATTACTATTTTTTTTCTCATTCTTGGTCTGAACAAGCTAACCAAAAAAGCTTCATTTATATATTTAACTACAGCTGGATTTTTTCTAGCTTTAGTCATGGCGGCACGCCAGAGTAACGGAACTATTTGTATAGGGGTTACGTTAGCAGTTCTTGTGGTCTATATTTGGAGAAATATAAAAAAAGAAAATTATTTGCTCTCTGTGTTAGCTCCATTTTTAATCGGAATTATTTTAGGATTAGGATTAATAGTAGGAGTTTTGTTATGGAATAATAGCTTATCACAAGCATTATATCATCTTTTTATTGGTGCTTCTGAAAAAAAATATATCAGCACGTTTTCCAGTTTAATCGATGCTTTATCAGGTGGAGCAATTTACTATAATTCTTCCATAGCACAAATTTTAATATACCTGGTTTTCCCATTATTATTATGTCTTTTAGCTTTTTTAATAATTATTAAACCAGAAGAATTAGTATTTAATCAAAATTTTAATCCCCCAGGATTTATAACAACATCATTTAACAGAAAATGTAATTACGTCAGACAAATAATCATCAGATTTTTAAATAAATATCGCCTAAAATTTACAATAGTAATTATTATTTTGCTAATTGTTAGTGCATTATTAGGAAAAATTTTTTTAGGTGAGAATAATATAATTTCTTATGACATCCCAAGAACATTCTTTAGCCTAGCTTTGATTGCTAGTTGTATTTTTCCTGAGAAGAGTAAACAGTTTTTCGGATTGCCATATCCAATTTTCCCATTACTGATAGCTCTCACGCTAGGAACAACTTGGGCTATGCAAATGTCCTGGCCTGGTAGACCTTATACAGATGACGATGTTTTAATTTTTTCAGCAATCTTGACTATAATTATGTCAACTAAAATTTCCCCTAGCTGGAAAAAAGGCTTAGCATTGGCATTTTTATTTATTACAGCAAGTGTATTTTCTGGATATGTGGTTCGTGACTCCATTGGGGTAGAAGCAAAGTATTACATTTCTGGGTTTTATCAGAATACTCGTTATCCTCTAGAACACCCCATGACAAAATTTGTGAAAGTCACAAAAGAGAAAGTACAAGCTTTTTCGATGCTGCAACAAAATATTAAGCCTGGGGACTCTTGTTTTATATATGGTTCGGCATCAGTTCTATATACTCTCCTAGATTGTCAAAATCCAACACATATTGATATCACAAACTCAGATGCTCTGACTTTAAAGATTGCACGCGAGGCAGTTTCTGTTTTAAAAGCGAACCCACCAAAGTGGATTGTTGATACAGGTAAAGGTGGTTTTTATATTCCAGATATTTATGATGGTTCCCCAAATTTTTATGGTGCTTTCAATCAATTAAGTCCAAAAGAGTTACATACAGGCTTACAAAGTTTGATAGGTGATTATCAATTAGTAACTACTGTCAAGGCTCGATTTACTAAAGGAGAAAAATTAGAAACTAGAGACCAGGATAAAGTATTTAGATTTCGTTTGTATAAGCATTCAGCGAACAAGGCAGATTGACTTTTAACTAATCCTTATCAGTCAAATTGATTATTAAAGTTTAATTGAATACATAATACATATTTGACTTGATGCTAAATTGAGATTTCAATATTTACAGGTTATTTAATTTAATATTTTCTATAATTTCTGCCACAAATTTTGAGAGTATAGTCAAGATGGCATATTTTGAAGACAATGCTAGTAATAGTGTTGAAATCAATGGGATTTCTTTTGAAACCCTAGTTTCAAAGCAAGTATTAACAGTTCCCAAAAAAAAATGTATAGGAAAATTGCGCTATATTTTGCAACTTTTATCACTATCAGGGGGAGAAATTTTTCCTATAGATTCTGTACAAATGGGTATACGCATCACTAATAATACAGATAAGACTCTTCGATTTCAATTGGCTTCAGACTTGTTATATCCAGAAATTGTAGGTGAAGATGATGAAATATTAGTAGAAGGTGGCTGGTTTAGCTATACACAATCAGAGGAATATACTTATCCTTCTTTGATACCAAAAGCAAATGTAACTTTTTTTATTGAAGCACAAACATTTTGGATTTGGGGTAATAGGTTAGGAATTTTAATTCCCACAAGTTTTTACGGTGGCTGGATACTTAAACCTTTGAAGCTAGGAGTATATCAGTTTAGATTTACATATTACAAATCACAAACAGAAGTAAAAATTGACGAACTCTCAAGTCAAGATACGCAGCAACTAGAAGAAATTTGGACAGGTGAAGCAAAAACTCCATTTATAGAGTTGCGTATAGTTCAAAATTAAAGGAACTCTAAATTGGAGTTAGTGCATTTTATCCAAGGAGTTACCAGTTAAACTATAAATTTTGTACTCAAAGTTCGATCTTCATTTTCTCGCAATTTTTAATTTCAAAATAATGAATTTAAAATTCAGGCACCTGTTTCAGTTTATAGTTTCTATTCTTTCCGAGCCAGTGTAAACATTAAACCGCTCTCCGCGTAAGAATCCAATTAAGGTAATTCCGAATTCTTTGGCGACAGACACCGCCAAACTACTGGGAGCAGAAACAGAACAGACGATGGGAATTCCAGCAATTGCAGATTTTTGCAAAATTTCAAAACTAGAGCGTCCGCTGACTAAGACAATATGATTATTTAAAGGTAACTCGTCACTGAGAAATGCAGAACCAATCAGTTTATCTAAAGCATTGTGGCGCCCAACATCTTCGTGCAGATTTAACAATTGTCCTTGAGTATCAAAGGTGGCCGCAGCGTGTAAACCTCCTGTTGCGGTGAAGATGCCTTGAGCAGCTCGCAGCCGATCTGGTAAGCTGTAGATAATTTCAGGTGTTACTGTTAGATCGGTAACGATCGCTGAACATCCCCGCAAACGCAAAGCCCCAAGGCTGGCTTTACCACATACCCCACAAGCGCTACTGGTATAGAAATGACGCTCCAAGGGCTGTAAGTCTGGAATTAAACCATGCCGCAGTTCTACATTTACAATGTTATATCGTTGCTCCCCATCTACTGACTCGTCTACG
Organism: Nostoc paludosum FACHB-159; assembly: GCF_014698835.1. Lineage (GTDB taxonomy): Bacteria > Cyanobacteriota > Cyanobacteriia > Cyanobacteriales > Nostocaceae > Nostoc > Nostoc paludosum. The sequence continues at coordinate 227,177 of NZ_JACJTU010000008.1, forward strand.
CAATAACTAATACGTTGGATATCTTCTCTACGGTTAACGACTCCTTCAGCATAGAGAAAACCAGCAGCTAGTTCAAAATCTGCGCCTGGTGTTCGCATGGTAACAGCTACAGTTTTTTGGAAGGGAGCGAGGCGAATTTCTAAAGGTTCTTCGGTGGTGAGATGATCGAAGCGCGATCGCATTTTACCATTTTCCACAACCCAAACTCGCCCTTTGGTTTTGCTACCAGCTTGTCTATTCATTAGCTATCAAATTTTAGGGGCGGTCAATTTTTATAAATTTTCGGGATTTATATTTAATTCTCGCAGTTTTGCTGCCAAGCGATCGGCACGTTGTTTTTCTTGTTCAACAGCTTCTTCCGGTGTAGGAATTAGTTGTCCTTGAGTTGTAAAGTAACGCAATTTGCTTTCATAAACACCCAAGTACAAACTTAGCTGTTGACTCCACAATAAACCTTGAGGGTTGGGTTCTATGGGCTGATAAGTACCACCAACTAAGATAAATCCAGCAAATTCTAAATTTTTGGGGTCAAACCAAAAGTATTCGGGTGTGCGGAAGATATCTTGATAAATTTGTTTTTTTAACCCTTTATCAACTGCTGCTGTAGAATCAGAAAGTAGTTCTATAATCAAGTTGGGATATTTACCATCTTCTTGCCAAACCACCCAACTATCACGGGGCTTACGTTCAGTATCCAACACCACAAAGAAATCCGGCCCCCGGAAATCTTCAGATTTACGCTGGCGAGGACTGTAATAAATGCTAAGATTCCCGGCAGCAAAAAAGTTGTTGTGGTCTCGCCACCACCAATCAAGGCATTTTATTAATAGCAACATTTGTTGCAAATGTAGATATGTTTCCAATGGCGGTTCGTTACTTTCTATATTTCCTGAAGGAAATATTACATCTTTGGCGACAGACATAGCTGCAAGTATGGGGTGATATAGTTTAGCGTAGCAGTAGAAGTTAAAGATGTTGTTAAAACTAGGAAATTTAAATTTTTTCTAACCAGGCGATCGCATTATAATCAGGAACACCTTCGAGCGATCGCTTACTTTTATCTAATAGTACATTTCCTTCCGGCCAATGTATTTGCAAGTTACCTGATTGAATTGGTGCAATGTAAACTAGGCAAGGCAACTCGCCTAACTCATTTTTCAAAATTACTCGATCCCCATCCTTTAAACCCAACTTTGCCGCATCAGCAGCATTCATTAACACCGCCTCTCGTACTGCTCCGGTAATTGCATCTCTGGGTTCCTGCACCATACTATTAAACTGTTTCCCTCGGCGGGTTGCTACGAAAAAACAGCCCTCTGGCAATTCTCGCTGGCGTGGCAATAAAACTCCAAAGTGTGCTTTCCCATCAGGTGTTGGGAAGTTCCAACCAAAGCACAAATGCGAACCGCCATATTGAAATTGGTCGCCAGCTTGCTGCAAGTGTTGAATACCAGCATACTGTGGCACGACTTGGGCAATTTCTTGACGCATTGCAGATGTATCAGCAAAAACTAACTTGTCTGTTAAATCTGGCTTGACGCGCCTTGCCAATTCCAAAAACACTTCCCACTCTGGACGCGCTTCCCCAATGCGCGGCCCTGGAATTTCTGGACTGAAAATTACCCGGCGTTCGGTGTTAGTTTCTGTGACTCCCCCCGGTATTTCGTAGCGAGTTGTGGCAGGTAAAAGCACCACAGTATCAGCAGGTTCCACTAACATCTGGCTGGAGAGAACAATATCCATATGCACCCGCAGCGGGATTTGCTTGAGGGCACTTTCCACATAATCTGGTTCTGGTAGTACTTCTAGGAAATTTCCACCCACGGAAAACAACACATCTAATTGTCCGTGATGTGCGGCATTAATCATTTCCGGAGCAATCAAACCTTTAGTTGCTGGCACCTCAAAGCCCCAACGCTGACTTAATTGGGCAGCATTTTCTGGGGTGATGGCTTTACCACCAGGAAATACCGTCGCGTAACACCCCATCTCTGCACCACCCTGCACCCCAGAGTGACCGCGAATTGGCATTAAACCGCAACCTTCCCGACCGACAAAACCTTTGGTGAGGGCTAAGTTGATAATACTTCGGACATTATCTTCACCGCACTCATGCTGAGTAATGCCCATACTCCAAACAAATACTGCTTTGTTGGCTTCCCCAACCATTTTGGCAAAGGCGTACATTTCTTCGCGAGATGCGCCAGAAAGCCGTTCTAATTCTTCCCAAGATTGGCTTTCTAAAGATGCTTTCAGTTGTGCAAAGCCGACTGTATGTAAATTAATAAATGACTCGTCTACCCAATTGTTAGCAATTATATGTTTTATTGTGCCATTTAAAAATGCTATGTCCCCGCCCATGTTAATTAAAAAGAAGTCTTCGGCAAACTTGGTACCGAAAAGGGCACTTTCAATAATTGAAGGCACCCAGTAACGCTCCATTCCTGGCTCACGGTAGGTGTTAATTACTACAATTTTAGTGCCAGCTTTTTTTGCATAATGCAGATATTTAACGGTAACAGGCTGATTATTGGCAACATTCGAGCCAATGAACACCAACAAATCAGTACCAATCCAGTCTTTATAAGAACAAGTCGTAGCGGCTGCACCGAGAGCAGCTTTTAACCCTGCTGTACTAGGAGAATGACAAATACGGGCAGCGTTATCTATATTATTGCTCCCCATTGCCCGCACAGCTTTTTGCGTAGCGTAGTAAGTTTCGTTAACGGTGCCACGACTGGTAACATAGAAGCTGAGGCGGTCTGGTGTGGTAGCCCGGATGCGAGTAGCAATTATCTCTAAAGCTTCATCCCAGCTAACACGACGAAACCCTTTTTCATTGCGTTGACGAATCATTGGGTAAGGAAGTCTTCCCAAGTCGCGCAATTGGACACTTTTTTGGTTTTGCAACTGCGAGACATCCTCTAGTAGCATGGGATCAAAAGCTGGCATTGTATTCATCCGCAACAGCCGCAACCGGACATTGCACAGATGAATGCCATCTAAAGTCCAATCTTTCATCCCGGTTGTTCCAAGAGCGCAACCATCGCAAACACCTTTATCTAAGATATTCCATGCATAGGGTAGTTGGTCGCGAGAAAGCCAAATTGCCCGAAATACTTCCCAGTAGTTATTCGGGTACTGTTCCCCGATGCCGAAAGGCTTCCAACTCGCCCAGTGCTGGGGCGTCCAATTTCTCTTGGGTTTGGGCAACATGACACGCTCCCTATGAGATGATATGGTCATTCTTCTACACTAGCGTTAAGTAGCCTTAATTTGACACCAATACCAAGCTTAGCGCCCCTACGATTATCTGTACCTCACCAAGCTGCAATGTGCTGTAGGTTTTCACCATAATCACTGTGCAATTACTCTTGCGAGAAATATTCTCTGGAATATTTCCTTGCATCAACTGTTACGACTTGCTCCTAAAACAATCACATCACTGGCGTTGCATAATAAATGGGTTCTTGTCAGATTTTGGTGATGATGAAAGGTTACGCGCTTTAAGGCAGCTATGCTGGAGGCAGTGTTTCGACTACGCTCAACAACCGGGCAGAAGGGTTTAAAACGTTTTCTTATCCGAGCGTGGGATTTGTGACTTCAAGGGGCGATCGCAAGAAGGCTTTGTTGTGATGCAGATATTCTATAATCCTTGCTATGCTTCAATTGTGGGAATTTTCTCTTCCTCTTCCTTCTGCCCTCTGCCGTCTGCCTTCTGCCTTACCCCAACCAAGATCACCAAAAGTTGCCAAGAACCAATAAATGGATGAATTGAGGTGTTGTAACGCAAGGTATATAAAAATACCTCTATTTTGCTGATTTATACCGTATTTATCCAACGCTGATGTTATTAATCATGCCATTTTGGGAACTCTAACTTTACATCAGTTGAAGGAACTTTTTGGTGATGAGAGCCAATTACCCTATTACTAAACAAACTCGTAAACTATCAGTAACTACCTATGGCTTTCCAAATCAAAAAACGTCTTTGGCTATATATCAGTATAAGTATTTTGAGCTTGTGTTTAGCAGTGGCTATTGCACCTGCTAAAGCATCTTTGCAAGTACCAACAAATTCTGCTGTGAATGTGTCAGCATTTACTTCTCAAACTACCAATTGGTTAGAACAGGGAAGGAACCTCTACAATTCAGGACGTTTTGCCGAAGCAGTGACAGCTTGGCAAACCGCAGTACAAAAGTACCATGGCCAAGGCGATCGCATCAACGAAGCCCTAAGCTTGAGTTACCTCTCATTGGCACAACAGGAACTCAACCAATGGGAAGCAGCTAGACAATCTATCGAGCTAAGTGTAAAAATTTTGCAAACGGCTAAACCCTCTGCCGATGCAATTATTTGGGGGCAAATACTGAATGCCCAAGCAAATTTAGAACTACGTATTGGGAAAGCTGAAACCGCCCTCGAAATTTGGCAACAAGCTCAAAAATATTATGACCAGGCAGGGGACAAAATGGGCAGCTTAGGCAGTCAAATCAACCAAGCACAAGCTTTACAAAGTTTGGGATTTTACCGCCGCTCAAAACAACAACTACAGACGCTGATGCAAAAGCTGGCAGTTATGCCAGATTCGGAAATCAAAGTTAGTGGATTGCGATCGCTGGGTTTGGCTTTGCACGCCATCGGTGATGCCAAAAGCCAGGAAGTTTTAGAACAAAGTTTAGCCACAGCAAACAAAATTACTGCTAAAACTCAGTTAAGTTCTATTCTTTCAAGTCTAGGAAAAGTTGCCTCTGACTCACTCGACCCAGAAGCAGCATTAAATTACTTTGAAGATGCCCAAACAGCAGCTACAAACCCGAATGAAGCTTTACAAGCCCATTTAGCTCGTTTCAAATTGTTGGTAGATTACGACAAATTGGAATATGCCATTCCCCTAGCGCCCCAATTACGGCAACAGTTGTCAGAACTACCACCCAGCCATAGCTCCCTAAATGCAGCGATTAATTTTGTCGCCACCTTGAATCGCTTGGAAAACCCCGATCGAGTTTTACCAAGCAAAGATTTGGCACAACTGATGGCAGACACAGTTAAATCTGCCCAAAAAATTCAGGATGAAACCGCCGAAGCCTATGCACTGCATGAGTGGGCACAACTCTTCCGTCGCGCAAAACAGTGGTCTCAGGCACAAGAACTAGCCCAGAAATCCCTCAATATTGCCCGTCAACTCCAAGCTGACGATTTGATTGCTCAATCAGCTTGGCTGTTAGGGAAATTGTATAAACAACAGAACAATCGGCAAGAAGCAATTACAGCCTACACTGAAGCAGTTAAGTCATTAAAAGCACTGCGAGGGGATATGGCTGGTGTTAACCCAGATGTTCAATTTTCCTTCCGCGAAAGTGTAGAACCTGTCTATCGGGAACTGGTGAGTTTACTTTTGGATGAGGAACCAACCCAGGATGCATTAATGGAAGCGCGGGAATTAATTGAGTCACTGCAAATCGCTGAACTTGATAACTTTTTCCGCGAAGCTTGTTTAGATAAAGCGCAGCAGATTGACCAAGTTGACCCCACAGCAACGGTGATTTATCCCATTATCCTTAGCGATCGCTTAGGAATAATTTTCTCTAAAGCTGGACAACCACTGCGTTACTATGTCACTCAAAAATCCCAAGCTGAAATTGAACAAACTCTAAATAATTTCCTAATTGCTCTCAACCCAGTCTCAGACTCAACAGTTCGCGAACAATTGTCCCGGCAGATTTATGACTGGCTGATTCGTCCAGCAGAAGTAGATGGAGCCTTCCAAGGCACTCAAACATTGGTATTTGTTTTGGATGGTCGGTTGCGGAATGTTCCAATGGCAGCCCTGTACGATGGCGATCGATATCTGATTGAGAAGTATGCTGTGGCGCTCTCACCAGGATTGCAACTGATGGCGACGCGATCGCTCTCTTCAAACCAGATTGATGCAATTGTCGGCGGTATCAGCCAATCTCGCGCTGGTTTTACTGCTTTGCCAGCTGTGGAATCAGAAGTCAAGCAAATCTCCCAGACAGTGCCATCTTCGATGTTACTGAACCAAAAATTCACTAGTTTAGCCCTCGCCGATCGCGTCAAATCCGGTAGTGCCAATATTGTTCACCTAGCAACCCACGGACAGTTTAGCTCCCGCCTGGAAGATACCTTTTTACTTGCGTGGGATGGACGAGTTGATGTCAAGGAGTTGTCTGAACTCCTGAAAAATCGTAGTGGTAATTCATCAAAAGCGATCGAATTATTGGTACTGAGTGCCTGCGATACTGCAACTGGGGACGATCGCGCCGTTCTTGGACTAGCAGGCTTGGCTGTTAAATCCGGTGCCCGTTCCACCATCGCCACACTCTGGCCAGTCAAAGATCGAGCAGCCCAAATGCTCATGACTCGCTTCTATGACCAACTACGGCTACCCAAAATCACTAAAGCTGAAGCACTACGACAGGCACAAATTAACCTAATTCGCAAAACTGATTTCCGCGAACCGTTCTTTTGGTCTGCCTTTGTTTTAGTTGGAAACTGGCTGTAATTACGTGAAATTACTGTTAGGTATTGCACTAATCAAACAGTTATTTTATGGAATTTCAGCCGAAATTCGTTTATAAATACTAGTATCCTTCCCTTATTTGACTAGTTTTCCTAGTATTCAATGATTTTTTCGCACAGTGATTTTAATGTATTTTCTATCACTATTTAATCAAATGAGGTCAAATACCATGAAACGTCGATATTTAATTAGTGCATTGAGCATCATTGCTCTAATTGCCAGTAGTACCTGGGCTAATGCCTATGCTGTAACATTTACCCCACCAAGCCAAAATGCCGCTCCCCGACAGGCAACAGGAGGAGCGTCCCGTGGCAATCTTTTTACCCCAACCAAAGGGAATAGTGCGCCGAGACAGGCAACAGGAGGAGCCTCTCGTGGCAACCTCTTTACTCCCGATCAAAGCAACAGCGCTCCCCGACAGGCAACAGGAGGGGCGTCTCGTGGCAACCTCTTTACTCCCGATCAAAGCAACAGCGCTCCCCGTCAAGCAAGTGGGGGTGCTTCCCGCCTTGGTACTTACTACTTGAATCCATCGACTGTTGCAGCAGAAGGGCCCGCAGCGCTAATTGCACTTCTGCCCCAAAGCTTCTATGGGACAACGGTATCTGAACGTCCCACAATCTTGGTATACCTCCCTGCTTGTAATGCCGAAGAAGCTGTGTTTAGCCTCAAAGATGAAGCTGGCAATACACAGTATCAAATGAGCATTCCCGTTGCGCTAAAAGCTGGAGTAATGGCAGTCAAATTACCAGCCGATGCACCCGTTTTAGCTGTTGGGAAAAACTACCAGTGGTTCCTAGCGCTGAAAGTGGACGGAACACTCAGCCCAAGTACGCCTTACGTTGATGGTTGGATTCAGCGCATTCAGCCCAATGCTGAACTGGCAACGGCGATGCAGCATGGAGATGCTCTCAAACGTGCAGCTGCTTTCGGTAAAAACGGGGTGTGGTATGACTGTGTAGCAACAATGGCTACGCTGCACACCGCCCAACCCAACAATGCAACTATCATCAAGCAATGGGAAGAACTTCTCTCCTCAGTTAGCTTAAAGGATATTGCAACAGTTCCCTTAGTGGCGTCTGCTAATTAGGAGCTGGGGAGATGGGGGGGTGTGGGGGGTGTGGGGGGTGTGGGGAGTGTGGGGAGTGTGGGGAGTGTGGGGAGTGTGGGGAGTGTGGGGAGATGGGGAAAAAGAGAATTTATGCTTCCCTTTCCTCCTACCCCTCCCCATCCTCCCACACCTCCCCATCCTCCCACCCCTCCCCATCCTCCCACACCTCCCCATCCTCCCACACCTCCCCATGCCCCAATTCCAAAAATGCTAATCAATATTATTTGAGCCTGTTGCCGAATTATGTGGGGTAAATTCCAAGCTTTCATCCAACGCTTTGGCAGTATTTTGATTATTACTCCCAGTGTTGCTCTGACAGTTATTGTTGGGCAATCATTGGGACTTTTTAATTTGGCTGAGTGGAAACTTCGTGATGAGTGGATGCGGCAGTCTACGTGCGAAGCACATACCCTTGTTGGGTGTTCGCAAAATACCATAGCTGATGAAATCGTAATTGTCACAGTTGATGAACGCGATATCCAATCAGTCGGTAAATGGCCAATTCCAGACTGGTCACTAGCACAATTACTAGAAAAAATCTACGCGCAACAACCCCGCGCCATCGGCTTGGATCTCTATCGGGATTTACCGGAAGACACCGGGTACGATCGCCTTGTAAAAATCTTCCGCAAAGCTGACAATTTGATTGGTGTTGAGAAAATTACTGGGGAGCGTGTCAATCCGCCACCAGAATTGAAAAAACTCGATCGAGTGGGATTGGCAGATTTGGTGTTAGATGGCGATCGCCATGTCCGTCGTGCCTTACTGACAGCTGCGGATGCCAAAGAACAGGGAAAAATTAAAGCCGGGCTGGCAACTCTTGTAGCCCTCAAATATCTTGAAGCCGACAAGATAACCTTAGAATCTGTTGACGAAAAGCAACAAAAGTTTCGATTGGGCAATCAAATCTTTCTGCCACTACAAAATCAACAAGCAGGTTATTCCGATACCGATTTAGGAGGGTATCAAATTCTGCTCAACTGGCATGGTTCAGAAGCGGCGTTTCGCACGGTTGCGATGCGGGATGTGTTGGCAGGAAAAATTCCAGCAGACTTAATGCGCGATCGCATGGTGTTTGTTGGCTCAACTGCTGCCAGTACTAATGACTTCTTTAGCACACCCTTCAGTTCGTCCTTGATTTCTGCTCAAAAACCTACACCTGGTATTGTTATCCATGCCAATATTGCCCATCAACTGGTGCAAGGGGCAAAAACAGGTAAAGCAAACTTGCACGGCGTTTCTGGCATAGTTGTGTTAGTGTCGATTATCTTGTCGTCTCTGATGGGTTCTGGTGGTAGTTGGTGGTTAGCTAATGTGCGTACTAAATGGCAGATACCAGGGGGCAAAATTCTTTGGGCAACTGTAGGCGTCAGTGGCACATTTCTGGGTGGTGGCTACGGAATGTTTTTGTACGGTATTCTAATTCCGGTCACACCCGCCTTAACTGCATTTATCAGCAGTGTAATTGCCACAACCAATGCCTATAAACAGCAGAAGTTAGAAGAAGCAAATCGACAATTAGAAATTGCCAATGGTCAATTATTAGATTACTCTAAAACCCTGGAGTTCAAAGTTGAAGAGCGAACTCATGAACTTTTGGAGGCAAAACAAGCTGCTGATGCTGCTAACGAAGCAAAGAGCGAGTTTCTAGCCAATATGAGCCATGAGCTACGCACACCGCTCAATGGCATCCTTGGTTTTGCTCAGGTGCTAGAAGCATCAACAAACTTAACAGATAAAGACCTAAAAGGAGTCAGCATTATCTACCAGTGTGGGAGACATCTGTTGATGCTGATCGATGACATTCTCGACCTTTCAAAAATTGAAGCTCGTAAATTAGAATTGGTTGCGACTAATGTACATCTGTCCAGTTTCTTACATGGTGTCACCGAGATTTGCAGTATTCGAGCCGATCAAAAAGGAATTAGATTTAACGTCTCAATGGACGATGGCCTACCAGTTGTCATTCAAGTAGACGAAAAGCGTCTCCGGCAAGTGTTGATTAACTTACTAGGCAACGCTATTAAATTCACAGACAACGGTAGCGTGACGTTTAAAGTAGATGTACTGGAGACTGGGGACTGGGGACTGGGGACTGGGGAGTGTGGGGAGTGTGGGGAGTGTGGGGAGTGTGGGGGGGAAAGATTTCTTCCCACACCTCCCACACCTCCCACCCCTCCCACACTTCCTGCTTGCCCAATCACCAAGATTCGCTTCCAAATTGAAGATACAGGTATTGGGATGTCGCCAGACCAACTAGAAAAAATCTTTTTGGCATTTGAGCAAGTAGGTGATGCCGGACGGAAATCTGAAGGTACTGGCTTGGGATTAGCAATCAGTCAAAGAATTGCAGCATTGATGGGTAGCCAAATTCAAGTGCAGAGTCACCTGGGTGAAGGAAGTCTATTTTGGCTGGATTTGACAGTATCAGTCCCAGCTTCCCATGACTGGCATATAGAAACCATCGCCTCAACTCACCAGAAAATCGCCGGTATTCGGGCTAGTGTGCCTCAAATTCTAATTGTTGATGATGATGACAACCACCGTTCCATGTTGACCAGTCTGCTACAAGAAATTGGCTGTGGCATTTTGCAAGCAAACGACGGCAAACATGGGCTACAAATGGCAACTGAACATCAACCGGATGCGATTGTACTTGATTTAGCTATGCCTAATATGGATGGGTTTGAATTCATGGTTCACTTACAAGGAAATGCCCAAACTCGTTCTATCCCGATTATTGTTTCTACTGCCAGCGTATTAGAAGAAAATCGGCAACGGAGTTTAGAGGCAGGGGCAAGAGCATTCTTACCTAAACCCCTCCAAATTGATGAACTATTCAATGCACTGCGTTCGGTACTAAAAGTTGACTGGATTTATACCGAATCCAAACCTCAGCAGTTATCTGCTAAGAATGAGCAAGTAGATAATAATGAGTTGATTTTGCCGTCTAGGGATATTTTGCAACAACTCTATCATCTGGCAATGATGGGAGATATTCCAGCGATAGAGGGAATTATAGAAGAGCTAATCAAGCAAGATAGTAGTTTAACTCCTTTCGCAACTGAGTTGAGCAAACTCACTGCCAACTTCCAAACGGCAAAAATCCGTAAGTTCCTCAAATCATTTGTAACAACGGAGTCACGTCCATGATCGCTGAATCTCTTTTGAAACCAATGCATATTTTGTTGGTGGACGATAATCCAAATAATCTGAAGGTGCTATCTGAAGCGATTCAGGGATGTGGTTGGAAAGCACTCATGGCAACAGATGGAGAGTCGGCGATCGAACAGATAGAATACGCCCATCCCGATCTGATTCTCCTCGATATTATGATGCCAGGTCTAGATGGATTTGAAACTTGCCGCAGGCTTAAAGCCAATGCTGTTACTAAGAATATTCCGATCATTTTTATGACTGCTTTGTCCGATGCCACAGACAAAGTGAAAGGATTGGAAATTGGTGCAGTTGATTACATTACCAAACCTTTTCAACAGGAAGAAGTCATTGCCCGATTAAAGTTACACTTGAAAATTTCCCATCTGACGCGGACATTGGAACAACGGGTGCAAGAACGCACCGCTGAATTAACTCAATCTCTACAACAGTTACAACAAACCCAACTACAACTGATCCAGAGTGAGAAAATGTCCACCCTTGGACAACTTGTTGCAGGCATAGGTCATGAGATCAATAACCCAATTGGTTTTATTAGTGGAAATTGCTCTCATATTGAGGAATATGTGAACGATCTCCTTCGTTTGGTGAATTTGCAACAGCAAAAGTTACCACACTCAGATCCAGAAATTGAAGAATTTGTCGAAGAAATTGACTTAGAGTATATGGCTGAGGATCTACCAAAGCTTCTTTTATCAATGCACCAGGGAATTGGCCGCCTCAAGGACATCAGCCTCTCTCTAAGAACATTTGCTAGATCTGATATTTCATCTAAGGTAGAGTTTCAAGTTCACGAAGGAATCGATAGTACTTTAATGTTATTGAAACATCGGCTCAAAGACCAAGGAGACCGCCCTAAAATCGAGGTTGTCACACAATACAGCGAGCTACCTTCTATTACTTGCTATCCCGGACAGCTGAACCAGGTATTTATGAATATTATCGCTAATGCTATTGATGCATTTGACGATCTTCATCAAAACCGCTCAAATCGAGAAATAACCACTTGGGATAACACGATCGCAATTACTACATCGGCCGATCGCCAGCAAAAAACCGTTACAATTTGCATTGAAGATAATGCTCTTGGTATGCCACCTGAGGTGCAAGCGAGAATTTTTGAGCCATCTTTTACAACTAAGCCCGTCGGTAAGGGAACTGGACTAGGATTAGCTATCAGCTACCAAATTATTGTTGATAAACATAATGGACAAATTAACTGTTCGTCAATTTCTGGTCAGGGAACGAAGTTTATTATTACTCTGCCAATTTAGTCTTAAGCAAGTCGGTGAAAAAAATAAGTAAATAAAATTATTTTAAGTAGGTCGTCGTAAATATTTATCGTCAGGATAAGGCAGGGGGCAGGGGGCAATCTTTAATCGAACCTGATATTAGATGAATTGAACAAAAGATTTTTGTACGTTTGTTCAAAATAAGATATGTAGAAAAAAGAATGGCTTGGAATTGGCGATCGCCCCTCAAATTCTCATCAAAAAACATCTTACAACAATCGAATTAAACTCCAACGGGAGTTAAAATACTGACTTAATTATCATAAAAAGTAAAATTTACTACAATCTTTATCCTAGAGATACAGCTTCAAAACTGAATCTTGATTAATCATTCAAAAATATGTATAGTTAACAAATACACACAATAACTGGGAGACTTCAATTACCCCGTGGTTCGGCAACGAGAATTTGATAAGGACGAAGCTTTAACAATCATCATGGATTTGTTCTGGCAGCGTGGTTATGCCAACACTTCCATGAAAGACATTGTGCAAGCCACAGGAATCCAGCCTGGAAGCTTATATGCTGCCTTTGGCGACAAAGAAAAGTTATTTCATCAAGTATTCAAAAAATACACACAAGAATTCTTTCGGGCTTCTATGCCACGCCATTCTCCACCCTTGGAATGTATTCAACAATGGTTCGATCTATTGGCAAAAGCGATGATTAACGACTCGAAACATAAGGGTTGTTTGATTATTAACACAGCCATAGAGCGCGAATCCCATTCACCCAGCACGATCGCGATTATTGAAGATCGTTTAGACGAAATTGAATCATTCTTTCGGCTGAATCTTGCTCAAGCAATTGAGGACGGAGATTTGCCGAAATCATTCGCGATCGATGTGAATGCTAAAGCATTGCTGGGATTAGTTGTAGGTATGTTAGCTGTTGCACGAATCCGACGTGATGCTCCAACTCTTAACAGTATTGCAGCAGGAGCAAGGACACTGCTTCAGTCAAATTCATCCCGTTCCTAAAAGGGATAGAATTTAGCGTTGATTTTTGATGGTTGACAGGCATCAATTAACAGTCTAAGAATGACTCTATTCATGCGATCCTTAGAAGGAATGGGTTTTCCCCACCCCTAAAGAGGATGGAATTTCACCTGACGGTTAACGTTCAACAGGAGCCAGTGCATTGGGCGGCCTCCTTGGCTTCTCGCCCCTTGAACGCAGAAGTCGTAGAGTAGCAACTGGCGTTCAACAGAGCCAACAATGTCAGAGCGTCGTTGAGAAATTAATTTTAGGATTTGGTCTTGACAATCATTTTGTTTAGTTTTATCTTGAATGAGTGTTCAAATTGAATAAACGTTCAACAACACTGCTAAAACCTCAGGAGTAAACCTTATGTCCAGCTTAGTTGTACACGGCTTTCCAGTCAGTCCTAATGTTCGTTCTGCTCGCATTGTCTTAATCGAAAAAGGAATTGACTACCGCTTCAACGAAATTGGGTTTGACTATCTGGGGACAGACGAATACGCCAAGCTCAACCCATTTCGGAAAATGCCTGTATTGGAACACGGAGATTTCGTTTTGTACGAAACTCCAGCCATTTTAGGTTACGTTGATGAAGCTTTCGATGGGCCATCCTTGCAGCCTACCGATGCCAAAGCACGCGCTCAAGTGCGTAAATGGATTGGCATTGCGGCAAGTTATTTGTATCCAGTCGGTGTGATGCAATTGTTTTTGCAACGAATAATGAGTCCAATTATGGGTGGTATACCTGATGAAGTTGTTGTTGCAGAGTCAGCAAACACTACCAGTCACCATTTAGATGTCCTCGAAAAAGAGCTGGCAACATCATTTATTGTAGGTAATACATTAACCTTGGCTGATATTTTCGCTGGGTCAATGGTGTACTACGTCAATATGACCAAGGAAGGATCGGCACTGATTAAAGCTAGACCCAAAACAGCAGCGTGGTTAGACAATCTCAGCCAGCGCCAGAGTTTTCAGCAAACTCTCGCTGGACTGCTGGAAGGAAAGGCACAAGGTTAGATAGTTCAGATTGCTAGAGAAACGCAGATTTGAATGATGATTGGTTTTTCCATACATTCAGACCATCATCAACACCTCAGATAACATAGGTGGGCGCTCAATGATATGAGGGCATTGTCATTGCCGTGAGCAAACTTCGTAAACAATCAATTGGCTCTGATTAAATACCCTCAGTCAATGAGTGTTCATTAAAAAATTTTTCCAGAAGAATATATTCCCCAGGAGGGTTCCAGCAATGCAGTTAGAAGGAAAGCATGTAGTTGTGGTTGGTGGTAGTCAAGGCATTGGTTATGAGACTGCCCGATTAGCAAAACAGTTAGGTGCAGAAGTGACAATTGCAGGTCGCTCAGCAAGCAAATTAGAAGAAGCATCTGAGCGGCTAGGAAAGGTTTACACCGGTCTAGTAGACATCACCGATGAAGCAGCAGTAGAGCGTTTATTTAGCACAACAGGCCAGGTTGACCACGTTTACATTTCAGCTGGTAGCTTTGTTGGTGGTAAGATTCTCGATGGCTCTGTTGACCAATTTCGCCCTGCCATTGAAAGCCGTGTTTGGGGAAGCGTTTATGTCATTCGAGCAGCTGTGCCAAAAATGCTTTCTGGCGGCTCTATTACCCTTACCGGTGGATTATCCACAGATCGCCCAGTTCCCGGTGCTTGGCCAACTGCGGTAGCCACCGCTGCGGCTGAACAAATGTCCCGTGCTTTGGCGGTCGAACTAGCCCCGATTCGAGTCAATGCTGTTTCCCCTGGTTGGACTGATACTCCCATGTGGGATGGAATTTTTGGCCCAGCCAAGCAAGAAGCTTTTCAAGACGTTGCTTCTAAAATTCCCACTAAGCGGTTAGTAACACCTGAAGAAGTTGCCAGTGCCGTTATTTTTCTGATGACCAATCCCTCAATTACAGCCGAGGTCATTCATATCGATGGTGGTCATCGCTACGTGTAGGTATATAGGAAATGGGCAATAGGCAACAGGGAAAAGTGAAAGATTAATTGCCTCTTGCCTCTTGCCTTCACATATAAAGTATTTTTCCACGCAATCAAACCGGATACACAAATGCAGTATCGATTACTGGGACGAACGGGTTTATACGTCTCTGAAATCTGCCTTGGTACTATGACCTTTGGTGGTGCTGGCTTTTGGAAAGTTATCGGCGACTTGGACATTGATGCAGCTACAGAACTCGTGAAAACTGCTTTCGATGGAGGCGTGAATTTTTTCGACACAGCTGATGTCTATTCAGAAGGGCAGTCTGAAGTTATTTTAGGAAAAGCACTTGTGCAGTTGGGGTTGCCTCGCGATGAAGTAACGATCGCCACAAAAGTACGCGAACGATTAGGAAACACCCCAAATCAAGTTGGATTATCTCGCCACCATATTTTAAATGGAATCGATCGCAGCTTGAAACGCCTCCAAGTAGACTACATTGACCTTTACCAGGTTCATGGCTTCGATCCACTGACCCCAATTGAGGAAACTTTAAGTACTCTCGATGATGTAATCACCGCTGGTAAAGTCCGCTATATTGGATTGTGCAACTTTTCTGCTTGGCAGATTATGAAAGCATTAGCGATCGCAGATAAATATCACTGGCATCGCTTCGAGTCAGTACAAGCATACTATTCCTTAGCTGGTCGCGATTTAGAGCGCGAAATTACTCCATTAGCTCAAGACCAACAGTTGAGTATTTTACCTTGGAGTCCTTTGGCGGGTGGTTTATTAAGCGGTAAATTTCAACGCGAGAAAGACAATCCCACGGGTGCAAGACGCACTACCTTTGACTTTCCTCCCGTTGATTTAGAAAGAACATACAAAATTATCGATGTTTTGCAGCCCATCGCCCAAAGCCACAATTGTTCCGTTGCTCGCATCTCCCTTGCATGGTTACTCAGTCGTAACTATGTCACAAGTGTCATCATTGGTGCGAAATCTGTAGAGCAATTACGTGATAACCTGATAGCTGCTGAGTTAAAACTTACAGATGACGAACTTACTGCCATCGATGAAGTCAGTCGTTTACCTGTGGAGTATCCCCAATGGATGCTGAATTACCAAGCTCAAGAGCGATCGCCTGGAGGAAGCCGTCCCCCTTCATGATTAATATCAATTTGAGAAAAGAATACGACAGATAGACACGCCTAAACCCTTGTAATATCTGGCTTTCTTAATGCAAGAATTTTGAATTGATATAGCAATCCTATTTCATTTGTGAAAGCTAGAGTACATTTGTACGTTCTTGTTTCCTGTTGCCTGTTGCCTACCTTCATGAGTAATTTTGCAACTCCTACACCGATTGCTACATAAGTCCTGTTTTCCATAAAGGAGTTTTGATATGGATCGACCTCAACTTTACGGTTGGGCATTTAGCAACTATGTTCGTGCTGTGCGAATTTTGTTACTGGAGAAGAAGGTTGATTACCATTTTGAGACAGTGACGTTTCAAGATTTGACAGTGGATGATTTTACTCGCTTGCATCCATTTCGCAGAGTCCCAGTATTAGTTCACGATCGCAAGATTATTTATGAGAGTCAGGCAATTTTACACTACATTGATGAGTCATTCGACGGAGGCTCATTTCAACCCAAAACGCCTTTAGAGCGGGCACGAATGCACCAATGGATGAGTGTGACAGTCAGTTATATTCAACCAATCGCCATCGGACAAATTTTTGTGCAGCGTGTCTACATCCCTGAAAACGGCGGACAGGCTGATGAGGGAACAATTAAGCGTGCGGTAACTGCGATCGCCTCTCATCTTGATGTAGTAGAAACAGCTCTGACTCAAGCTTATTTAGTTGGTGATTCCATCACTCTGGCAGATATTTTCATGGCACCTGTTCTTTTGTCAATGAAACTAGCCCCAGAGGGAGAACAACTAATTAACAGCCGTCCGCGGTTAAAAACTTGGCTAGAGCAGTTGGCAAAGCGCCCAAGCTTTGTTGAAACCGCTGTACCTGTTCCTAAGTTTGGACTGGAGTTAGTTGCTTAATGAAAGGCAATAGGCAATGGGCAATAGGCAAGACTGAACACTTAACATTCAACAGTCACTACTCCACTGACAATGAACCTGAAAATCTTTGCCTTAGTGTTGGCAACTTTAATAGGCATATCTGCAAAGACAATCGCTCAGACTTTGGATCGTGCCGCTCCTCTGGGATTTCAAGGTCGTTATCTTGTTTCCATATCGGATGCAGATATGCTAGCTTCCGCCTACGTCGATGGTAAACTTGGGTCTCGTGAAGGTCGGGATGCTATTAGTGTAATTCCTCTGACAGGCAAACATATCCGAGATTTACGTGCTTACGAAGCAGAGGCGAGTAATTCAGTTGCTGGGCCACCTGCGGCAGTAGCGGTTACACCTGATGGCCGTTATGCATTGGTGGTTGAAACCCTTGAGCAAAGGCCGGAGGGCGATTGGCAAAAGCAAACATTTGCGGATCTCAAGCATGGAAAGCGCTTGTTGGTGTTTGACTTGAGCAACCCGACTCGACCAACTCAAGTGCAAGAATTAGCGATCGCCGAGCGTCCTACATCCGTCAGCATCAATCGTGATGGTTCCCTTGTATCAGTTACTTTTCACCCCAAAGGAGCTGGGGCAAAAACTCCTCTGGCATTAATTCCTTTAACCAACGGCAGACTGGGGCAAGCAATTTATCCTCCGGTGTCCTCCTTACCACAAGGAGATGAACTAATACATACAACTTGGCATCCTACTCAAAACACCCTAGCACTCGTTAACACAACCACTGCCGAAATCTCTTTTGCCAAAGTCGTGGGTGAGGATAATAATCTTGGACTTGAGTCTTGGGGAAATGTAGTAAAAATAGAAAAGGCTCCCTACATTGCACGATTCACACCAGATGGCCGCCATCTGATTGTGAATAATCTCTTTTGGGGAGCAGATGTGCAGGGAACTTGGAATGAAGCCCCACGTGGCAGTGTGGTGAGTATTCGCTTAGAAGCCGGTAAACAAACCGATGGTTCGCCGCGCCATGCTTTGGTGTCACGAGCGATGACAAGTGTCAGCCCAGAAGGATTAACAGTTAGTCCCAATGGTCGATATGTCGTCACTACCAATTTAGAGCGAAGTTACTTACCCTACAATGACAATCGCATCACTTGGTTTTCGTCGCTGACATTGATGACCCTAGATCCCCAAACGGGGCAACTCAACCGAGTGGCAGATTATCCTTATGATGGGATTTTACCTGAAGCTGCTGCGTTTGATGCTTCTAGCCAATATCTGGCGGTTGTGACCTATGACCATTTCGACGATCGCATCAAAGGTGGTTCCATAGATTTCTGGCGCATAGCTAGCGATCCCCTAAATCCCCAACCGCAGCTAGTACAGACTCGTTATTCTATTCCAGTCGCACGCGGCGCACATTCAATGGTATTAGTTCCCTAAACAAAGTTAGAGAGCGAAAAATTTTGACTTTGTGGGTAATATTGAGTAATTCTACTTAGCAGAGATGGGTTAGGTAAAACTTTTATTGATTGGCAATCCCTCTTCTGATTTAATAATTGAATTAAGCTGAAAATCCCACTGAGTTTTTAAAAATTATCCTGTACATAGGGCTACTATTCGATTGTGTGAAGCAACTCTCCTGTAACTCAAAAATGTCGATTCCTTACCTGTAGAGGCGCGATTAATCGCGTCTATACTCCCTACTACCTGCTTGGTTCAATAAGTTCACAAATCAAACCACATTGCTAAATTGCAAACATACAGTAGATTTCAAGGAAAGTGAGGTACACAACAATTTCTCCCAAAGCTAAGTAAGCCAAAAATATTAAATTTGCATAACAAAATTCAGCATAATTCTTGTTGGGGTGGGCATCTTGCCCGTTCCAATTATGTATATTAAATGTGGAAGAGCCGAGCAACCCTGTTTTACTTCCGATGGATTATGCTTTATTTTAGATATGTTTCCTGTGGAGATAAATTCTTCTTAACTTATTACTAATCATTTTTCAACACTGATTAAATAATTGATAATATTTCCGTTTTAGAAGATATTAAAAAACTCTTAACCTATTACTGAAGAAATATGCATAAAATCTTAAACATTATCTGATAACTTTTAGGAGTTTAAGATATTAGGATTGCTGTATGTCAGCAAGAGATTTTCTCAAATCTAAATTTGATTCGCTTTACCCTCATCTGAACGAAAGATCGATACGTCTGTGGGCTGCCGCAGAAGCTATTGCATTGGGCAGAGGTGGGATTACGCAAGTTTCTCAAGCTACAGGTCTCTCACCAAAAACAATTCGGGTCGGAATTCGCGAACTGGAAATTAAGCCAGATACGCGAATTAAAAACACCCAATTTACCGAGAAAATTAGATGTAAAGGAGGGGGTAGAAAACGTCTGCTAGAAATTGACCAAACCTTAATTCCAGACCTGGAGGCATTGATTCAACCACTAAGTTGTGGATATTCAGAATCCCCTCTACGTTGGACTTCTGAAAGTACCACCAAAATAGCTGAGAAATTGCGAACTAAGGGTCATGTTATCAGTCCTAGAAAAGTTGCCTCCTTATTGTGTCAACTTGGCTACAGGCTACAAAACAACCGTAAAACCAAAGAAGGAGACTCTGCGGCCGACCGGGATTTTCAATTTCAGCATATTCATGACCAAGTGCAAAACTTTCAGACCCGTGGTCAAATTATCATCTCACTTGACATTAAGAAAAAAGAAGCGATTGGCAAGTACAATAACGATGTACAAGAATGGCAATCTCAAAAACATTTCCTCAAAGAGCAAACTGATTATTTCACCGAACCAGAACTTTTAAACTTTCTTCCATATGAGGCTTATAACTTAACCACAAACCAAGAGTGGGTAAATGTGGGAATTAATCAGGACACCGCAGAAGTCGCTGTTGAATCAATTCATCGCTGGTGGCAAGATATGGGCAAAAAAATGTACAAAAATGCCACAGAACTGTTGATTATCGCAGACTGTAGTGAAGCTGACGAGTATTGCTTGCGGTTATGGAAGACCCAACTCCAAACACTTGCTGACACATTTAAACTTATCATTGAGGTTGCACATTTTCCTCCTGGCACAAGCAAATGGAACAACATAGAACATCGGATGTTTTGTCTGATTACAGAAAACTGGAAAGCTAAACCGCTAACCATTAAAGAAGTAATAATTAATCTAATCAGTACTCCTACTACTAATCAACAACTGCTAATTAAAACTCCACACGATCAAAATAAGTCTCACATAGACGCAAGCATCACTAACAAAGAATTCTCAGCAGTCTTCCTGCAAAAGCCTGAATTCCATGATGACTGGAACTACCGATTTTTACCTCAAAATGCTTTGGACTTCTCCTCTGCATTGAAAATGGGTAAAACACTCTTTGAGATAGACAAGGAATAGAACTATATAAATGGAAATTAGTTATAGTTGCATGAGTTGTTCTGGTTTATACATAATTAGTCATGCAACTTTACCAAAGATTTGAACAAAAGACGCTACTTCAATAACTAGCTATATTTTCTGAGTGTTACATACAGCAGATTGCAAAGGAGTGAGGTACAGATCCATCGTAGGGGCGTATAGGTGTGCATTGGTGTCAGCTTAACGTGAAACCCTTATGAAAACGTGATGAGCAAGTTCTACTCACTTACCATCAAGATTCGCGTTACCCTACCCCGATTTTGGCTTTAGACAAAATCGGGGTAGGGTAAAACACCTGTAGATTAAGCGTTTGAGCTTAAGTTGACACCAATGACAGGTGTGCGCCCCTACCCATGTACTTCATTTACTTGAAAAACGCTGTAATTGCGGGATGATCTTGGAATTTGCATCAACACTAATCCCTGTGTCTGTTATGTATGGTGTGTGTTGGCAACAGACTCAATCATTCCATTATCCACCAAGACTCTTTCTGAAGTTGGATTGGAATTTTATCTGATGTATGCTTGCATAGGTTTTACTCTAACAGTCAATGCTATTTTTGACAATGCCAACCAAATTGGAATCTACTGATATTTGTATAAATCCCTAATCTGACATCTTTTGCAAAATCTAAAGACTTTCTAAAATAAGTAACTTATTTCTGCGCGATTACTAAGGGTCAAATCTTACTTGAACAGTCATTTTGGTTATGTTATTATATTTTCGTAAAGATTATTTTCGCCATAGTAAACAATGCTAAACAACAGTTAAGCCAAAATTACATGGTTAGCATTGACTACTACTCATCCTGATTGAAGTTTTTTTCAGCAAAATAGCTCAATTCCATGACAGCAGTTGTGAATTTTCTAGTGCTGTAGGGTTAGTAATGTTCAATTATTAGCTCTTGTAAAACAATACCTATAGGTATTGGTCTAAGGCTAGTGAATTTATCTGCATTAAGTGGAATTTGAATAGCGTAATTCTTGTCTGTTTCTATCAAAGCTTACGCATTAGAAGCTTCCTATTTTGGTAGCTTCAATGTGTTGATTCTCATAATTTGCAACCACAACTCATAAGAGCTAGAAAGGCAACAATGGCAAGAAAATTGAATGTCGGAACTCAAGAAAATGATTCTATCCTGCTGATAGCGTCACAAGATAATAACACTGTTATTGCCCTGGCAGGTGATGACATAATCTCTACTGGGTTAGGGAATGATTTTATTAATGCAGGTACTGGCAATGATGTTGTTAGTTCTGGAGATGGGAATGACGTTATCGACGCAGGCGAAGGTGATGACGTAATTGATGGACAAGAAGGTAATGATTTCATAAATGCTGGAGCCGGAAACGACCTGATTGACGGTGGTCTTGGCAACGATATCATCAGATCTGGAACTGGCAACAACAATATCAATGGTGGTTCTGGCGACGACATTATTTATCTTGCAGGTGAATCAAACACAGTTTTTGCTGAAGCTGGCAATGACAAGATCTTTGGTGGTGATAGTGTAGATGTCATTGATGCAGGTGATGGTGACGACTTCGCTTTTGGTGGTGCAGGAGATGACTATTTGACCGGTGAAGGTGGTAGCGATCGCCTCAATGGTGGAAGTGGTAACGATTTAATCGAAGGTGGAAGCGGAAATGACGAGCTTTCTGGAAATGTAGGTGACGATGTAATTTATGGAAATGATGGCACAGATTCCTTGAGTGGTGATGCTGGGAAGGATGTCGTCAATGGCGGTCAAGGAAATGACCTGCTAACCGGTGGTACAGACAATGACACTCTAATTGGTGGTGATGGCAACGATGAACTGCAAGGCGGTAGCGGGAACGATACATTAATTGGCGTCAATACCGATACTAATTCAACCTTTGGACAGGGTGATATTGACGTTCTCACAGGCGGTCTGAGCGCAGATACTTTTGTTCTGGGTGACAAAAACACTGTTTACTACAGTGATGGTAAGCCAGGATCTTTTGGATTTGAAGATTACGCCGTTATCAAAGATTTTGAATCTGGAGTTGATACTATCCAGCTTAACGGTTCAGCATCAAATTACTCATTGGTTGCTACATTTGGAGATCTGCCAAGTGGAACAGCTATATACTATTTTGACAGTTCAAACATTCTTAATGAACTGATTGGTGTGATTGAAGGACAACCAGTAGCTAATTTCAATCTGAATAATACCAGCCAGTTCTCTTTTGCAAATGACTCATCCACAAGCATATTCATTGAAAATGCTGGCTTTGAAGAACCAGAATTGGTAGATGGAAGCTTTAATATTGCAGATGTACCTGGTTGGGTAGTTTACGACCCCAATGGCTACATACCTGCAAATCCCAACGGAATCGAGACTTCCAATTATGATGTATTAGATCCCAACACCGAATACTTCATTAATGAAGCACCAGAAGGTGAAAACGTTGCCGATCTTTATGTAGTTCAACCACCTGGAAGTGGTGGTGTTTTAGGTCTATTCCAAGAGCTTGATACTGTTTTAACAGCCAATACCGAATATACCCTACAGGTAGAAGTAGGTAATATCGGAGGCATCTACATCGGAATTGACTTAAGTGGCTTCCCTGGATATCGTGTGGAACTGCTAGCAGGCGATACAGTTATCGCGGCTGACAATAATAGCGTATTCATTGAAGATAAAACCTTTGAAACCTCCACAGTCAAATTCACTACTACCGACTCAAACCCCTATTTAGGTCAGAATTTAGGCATCCGATTGATCAACCTCATAGAAGGGCCAGGATTGGTAGTTAATTTTGATGATGTTCGCTTAACTGCACAAACGCTACCAGAGATATCTGCGCCAAATAGTTAGGCTAACCGTCGTCTGTTTTTCCAAAACTTATATCATGTCCGGCTAATTGCTTGTGATTAGAATCTCTCGGCATCCCAGCGTCAGTCCTAATCATAAGTATCCAACCGGACTTGATATTACACATATTTCCAAGTATGTGTGCATTGGCTCTAGTCTGAATTCCAACAACAATCTAAAAAAGGTAAAAAGCAAAAATGGCAAGCTTATTTATTACTGGAACCGAAGGTAATGACTTTATCATTCAGATCGCCTCTGAGGATGATATCACTGTTAATGCCCTTGGTGGTAATGACATCATCTCTACTGGAAGCGGCAACGACTTGATTTATGCAGGTGATGGGGACGACATTATTCCTACTAGAGAAGGCGACGATACTATTTATGCAGGTGATGGCAACGATTTGGTTCCTGGTCAAGAAGGTAATGATTTTATAGATGGTGGTGCAGGTGACGACTTTCTTGGAGGTGGGCCTGGTAACGATGTGATCATTGGTGGTACTGGCAACGATAGTATCATTGGTGGTGCTGGTAGCGACACTATCTATCTTGCAGGTAAAGCAGGTGAAGTGAATGTAGTCTTTGCCGAGGGTGACAATGACATTATCTATGGTGGTGATGGCGTTGACTTAGTTGATGCCGGTGACGGTAATGATAAGGTTTTTGCTGGTGCTGGAGATGACTTTTTTACCGGCGAAGGTGGTAACGATATACTCAATGGCGAACTCGGTAACGATACTGTAGTTGGCGGTAGAGGAGATGATCGGCTGTTTGGCGATGTCGGTAACGACATACTCTTTGGAAATGATGGCACAGACTTGTTAAATGGTGGCGCTGGAAACGACATTTTAGATGCTGGTGCAGGAGCAGACAGACTAGTTGGTGTGAATACGGCTTCTGGCTTTGGTAAGGGTGAAATTGACGTTCTCACAGGTGGTAAAGGAGCAGATACTTTCGTTCTGGGCGATAAGAATGCTGTTTACTACAATGACGGCAATCTCTCATCTGTTGGAAATCAAGATTACGCTCTGATCAAAGACTTCCAATTAGGTAGCGATCGCATCGAACTCAAAGGGCCAGCGTCAAATTATTTATTGATTCAATCCTCTGGTAACGTTCCTAACGGCACATCTATCTTATTTACTGGTGGTTCCAACATTCTTCCCGAACTCATTGGCGTAATTGAAGGACAAGTAGCTACAACTTTCAATCTCAATAATACCAACCAGTTTTCTTTCGTTTAACCCCAGTTGAACGTTTTAAAAAGCTCAGACTCTAAGCTTTTCGAGAATGTAGGTAATCTGTGTTTGCGATCATAATAGTTGTGGTACTAAGTACCACAACTGTTCACAAAATTTGAATAAATTTCAAGTCAATTTAGACTTGATTGAGAACGTAACTATTATGGTTGCGTTTGATGGTAGCCGCTACCAAATCGTAGCTTTAATTAAACATTGTTACACCACTTTACAAAAATTATGAATAGCTCTATCTTAGAAACAAAGCTGAATTTAGAAACTTGCGAAATTCAAAAAGCAGTTAAAATTCTTGGTTTAGAAATTTCCGAACAAGAATTGGATGAACTCAAGTCTGGCAATAATATCTCCCTTAAAAGTAGAGATTTAAGCGAAATTGGCTCAGTATTCATCCTTGCAGAAGCAGTTTTAAGAACCAAAGTAGTTAAAGTTAAAAATGTTACCTTTGACGATTTAGAAAAGGTAACAGAAGACTTTTCACAACATTCGGGAATTCCAATTTATTGCTGGGACTCTGAATCTAGCGGTAAGTGTTGTCTTTTAATAACTCTAGTAGATGGTAAACCTAACATTCGATTGTCAAAGGGGAGGTCAAATTGATACCTGTAAAGTTATCTGCTTTGGGAATTTATTTACCAACTCAAGTGATGACAAACCACGATCTAGCTAAAATTGTGGATACATCTGATGAGTGGATTCGTACAAGAACTGGCATAATTGAACGGCGAATTGCTTCTAGTCAAGAAAGCACATCTACTTTAGCAACAGCCGCTGCAAAACAAGTATTGGATAAGCGCGGAATCGATTTACTAGACATAGAAATGATTCTAGTGGCGACTATGATGCCTGATATGCCATTTCCATCAGTTGCTTGTAAGGTACAAGATAATATCGGGGCTTTTAATGCCTTTGGTTTCGATATATCTGCGGCCTGTTCTGGATTTGTTTATGGTTTGGAAACAGCAGCTTCTTTCATCAAAGCCGGTGCAGTTCGTAATGCCTTGGTTATAGGTGCAGAAGTTCTTTCTAGATGTATAGATTGGCAAGATCGTTCTACATGCGTGTTGTTTGGAGATGGTGCAGGAGCAGCTTTATTGGAGTCAGGGGAAGAAAATTGTTTTCTAGGTTCTGTACTGCGTGCTGATGGTTCAGGTACGGATCTGTTGTATATGCCTGGTGGTGGGAGTAAACAGCCGACTTCAGTCCAAAGTGTGGAAAACAGACAACATTTTCTGAAAATGAATGGCCCAGAACTATTTCAAGCGGTAGTACCTATCGTATGCGAAGCCATCACCGATACTTGCAATAAGGCTCAGATTTCCATTGAAGATGTTGAGTTGATTATTCCCCATCAGGCTAACATTCACATTATTGAAGAAGTAGCTGTGTATTTGGGAATTCCATTTGAGCGTTTTATGTGCAATCTTCACAAATATGGAAATACCTCTGCGGCTTCAATTCCAATTGCTTTATATGATGCTGTTCAAGATGGAAAAATTGTCGCAGGCGATTATGTGATGATGGTTGGATTTGGAGCAGGACTAACTTGTGGAGCCAGTTTAATTCGCTGGGATAAATCCTTTGTTTGCTAAAGAATCCTTGAAATATTACAAAAACAAAATGCTTATAGAAGACAAAATTTGTGCGTCTTCTGTTCAGTCAGCAGTTCAAGTCAAGACCGGAATAGATATTATTTCGATCCAAGAGATCAAAGATTTAGTCGATGCACCGATAGGGGTCTGGCTGACAGAGCGAGAGTGGAAAGATGCTTTAGCTCTTGGCAATGAAAATCATCGATTGCAAAGATTAGCAGGAAAATTTGCTTGTAAAGAAGCAATTATTAAAGTTTTGGAAGCGGGTATGAGTCAAATTGAACTGGTTGATATAGAAATATTGCATGATGTTTCTGGAAAACCAATTGTTTTTTTACATGAAACTGCTCTCCAATTTTGGCAACAAATTTCCGCTAGTCATTTGGATGTAAGTATTAGCCATGACAATAATTTTGCAATGGCGATCGCGATTGCAATCTGCTTAAAAAATTGAAGTGTAAATACTCAAAAAGGTGTTACAATATGTCAAGAATGGAAGCATTTGTTTTCCAAAATAAGCGGGGACAAAACCTTGTAGGTGTTTTACATCATGGACAAGGAAATGAGCCTAGACCTTGCTTAATTGTTTGTCACGGTTTTGCAGGTACGAAGATTGGTGGAAGTCGCCGTTTTGTAGAATTTGCTCGCTATGCAATCAAGCATAACTTCTCAATATTTCGGTTTGATTTTGCAGGTTCAGGTGATAGTGATGGTGATTTAGTAGACCTGACCTTAGATAGAGAATTAGAAGATTTAGAAGCTGTAATTGATTTAATTTCCACCAGAGATAGTGTTGACCCAAACGCCATTGGATTAGTTGGACATTGCTTAGGTGCA
Source organism: Nostoc paludosum FACHB-159 (assembly GCF_014698835.1). Taxonomy (GTDB): domain Bacteria; phylum Cyanobacteriota; class Cyanobacteriia; order Cyanobacteriales; family Nostocaceae; genus Nostoc; species Nostoc paludosum. Next base: position 254,245 of record NZ_JACJTU010000008.1, read on the forward strand.
GTCACCGTTATCCGAGAAAGTGCGAGAAATTCAAGGATATATAAAACTGTCGCATGGGCACCGTTTACTGATTTAGCGGGTACTGTTATGCGATTGATAGGTGAAGATTCATTTTCTGTTTTAGAAGATGGTGATGAATCAGAATTCATCTACCACGGAGAACTGATGAAATGTGGGCCGGCAATTCTCACAGAATCTTCTGAACTTGATATGTTCAAAGAAATTGAACAAGTCAATCAGCCTTTATTAATTATTCATGGAACCGAAGATGCAACAGTTCCCTTACAAGAAGTTAAGCAATTAGTAGAACAAGTGCAAATAACTTCTAAAAACCCACCAAAATTACAGATAATAGAAGGAGCGCATCATTCTTTTCCATTCCATCAGCAAGAATTGTTTGAGCTAACAATTGATTGGTTTTTTAAATAAATTAGCTCTATTTGTCATTAGTCATTAGTTTTTGAGAATAGATAATCGGCAAATGACAAATATGACCAATAATTATGCAAATTAAATTGCATAAGATGTAAATTACAACCTCTAAACATCAAAGGAGAAAAATATGGTTGCTATCAATGAAAAACCCACTCAAGCACAAGCAGTTTCTTTTGATGAGTTTTGTAATGCTGTTGCCCAAAGATTGAACATAGATCCAAATAAACTTCGTCCTGATGCTTATTGGGTAGATGATGTAGGAATATCTTCTGTAGATATTGTCAAAATTGTGATGCTAATACGTCAAAAATTTCATGTGAAGATATCTACAACTCAAGCAGGAAGAATCAAAACAGTAGAAAATGCTTATCAATTACTGGAATCAGCATTAAATAATAGGTAGCATACATTTAATCTCTGACAATCAAATAATTTTGGATTTTAGATTTATCCTATGCTTGTCTGTTGTCGGTTATCACTTTTTAAGTAGGGGCTGGGAGCAAGAATTTTAAATTCTTATTTTCTCAGATAGCTTGCTTCTTAAAGAGTGAATATACAATCATTAGATTCCATATCCTAACCCAACAGATAACTATAAAATTTAAATTTTAATCTAAAATCCAAAATTTCAAATCTCAAATTTTATTATGTAGAGGTGTTGTTTCAACTATGAAAAGATTAAAAACATCTGATTATGCCTTAGTTTTTCCAGGACAAGGTTCTCAATATGTAGGAATGGGTTTAGAGATTTTTAAAGAGTTCATATCAGCAGAAAAAATTTTTGAATCTGCTGAACAAATTAGCAACTTAGATATTCGCAATCTCTGTTTTTTTGGTGATGAAGAAAACTTGATGGAAACTTCCATCACACAACCTTGCTTATTAGCGACAAATATAGCACTATACACTGTCTTTCAAGAGCATTTTGCGAGAAAACCAAAATTTATCTGTGGACATAGTGCGGGTGAATATTCTGCATTAGTGGCTGCTGGAGTATTATCTTTTGCAGATGCTATGAGTTTGCTCCAGGTTAGGGGAGCTTTGATGTCAAGAACTCAGGGGGGTGGTATGGTAGCCCTCAAAGGAGTTACATTCGAGCAAGCAGAAAAACTATGCAGACAGAATGTCCAGCCTGGTGGCGTATTAGTTCCTGCTAACTTGAATTCACCAGAACAAATTGTGATATCTGGTGATACTGATTCTATAGAAGAAGCTCTTATTTTTGCCTTTGACCATAATCTCAAAGCAATTCCTTTATCTGTTTCTGGGGCATTTCATTCTCCTTTAATGCAAGAGGCTGCACAAAATTTTGCTGAGATAATTGGTAATTTTCAATTCAATGATGCTGGTATACCTGTAATTTCAAACGTGACAGCAGAGCCAGTAATCAGCGGTTATGAATGGAGCCAGTTATTAGAGCAACAAATCACTTCTGCTGTTCGTTGGGAGGCTTCAATACGTTATATTTACGAAAAAGGAATTGAAGTTTTTGTTGAAGTTGGGCCAGGACAAGTTTTATCGAAGCTAATCAAAAAAATTGTTCCGTCTGCTGTAACTTTGAATGTAGAGAATGTGAAATCTTTGCAGGAGACATTGGTCGAACTAGAACAAGTATTTGACTTACAACTTGTCTAATCTAGAGAATTTTGCAAGCAATTTAATAGTTGCAAATACATTTTACTCAAATTAATGGTGGAGGAAGATTAATGGTTCACGTATTGGTCACATTAATACCTAATCCTCAAGCATCGGAAGCTGCTGAGAATTATAAAAAACGGGCTGTAGAAGTTCGTGATGAATATGGAGCAGAAGTAGTTTTACGTATGCAGGCCAAAGAACGATTGCTAGGTTCTTTTGAAGAAGAATCTATCCGGGTTTTAAAATTTCCTTCTGTTGACCATGTACGAGGATGGCTAACAGATCCACGTTACTTGGAAGTTTTGCCATATCGAGACCAAGCTTATCACAAAGTAACTATTACTGTTTTGGAAGATTTGTGATTAGGAAGGGCTTTTGACAACCAAAAGACAAATATTTCGCAACTCATTTAGAACTGTCATATCTCATAAATACAATCAGAGGTGAATCATGAATTTGAATACATATGCAGTTGTTGGTAGTGGTGCTACTGGTATTGCTGTAACTTACTATCTGAGACAACGTGGTTTTAATGTTGAATTAATTGAGCAAGATGATGCCATTGGCGGACGTATTCGTCCATTCCTCTTAGGAGATAGACCTGTACAATTGGGAGGAAAAAATATTGGTAGAAGTTACCGTCTTTTTAGAGAGTTTACAGCCGCAATGGGTAACAATCCCTACGAATTTTTCGGGCTGAATTCTTCTCAAGTTCAGAACAATAAATTATTGACTTTAGATAATAATCGCCGCGTTCAAGCTACCTTGGAATTTATGAGCCAAGGTACTCCTAGAGATATTTGGCGGTTTTGGAATGTTTGTGGAGCTGTGATACGAAACCTACAAAATGGTCTTTTGGGTGGTCCTTACTTCAATGACCTTTGTAGACGTATAGGAGATCAACCTCTAAGTGAATACTTCAGTTCTAAATTCTGTCAGGTTGTGATGCGACCTATGACTGTTCGGATGAATGGAGCAGAACCAGAAGAAGCTTATGTTGGTAACTTGGGTAGTAATCTCCGGATGGTTCTTGACACTTACGACCAGTTGATTCATGGAATGCAACCTGTATTGGAGCAATTTACTAAAACTGGGCCTGTGAGATTAAACAGCCGCGTAGAGTCTTTAATTGTACGCAATGGACGTGTTGCGGGTCTGCGTTTACGCGATTCTTCTGGCGTGCAAGAAAGAGAGTATGCAGGGGTGATATTAGCAACTCCAGCAACAATTTCTTCTAAAATCGTCGCATCTCAAGACTCACAGCTATCTCAAATTTTAGACACTGTTAACTACTATCCTGTAACTGTGGTTGTAGCAGAATACGCTCGCGATATTTTCTCCAAAAAAGTACGCGCTTTAGTCTTTAATGACACATATCCTATTAGCAATGCGGGTGCTTATGGTATTAATGAGCGCAACGTAATTCGATACACCTTCAGTGGTCGCACAGGCCGCCGCTATATGAAGGATGGAGCTACTCCTGAAGAATTGATTCGTTTAGCAGAAGAAGCTCTAAATCAATACGTTCCTATTAGTGGCTCAGATCGCATCAAATATGTTGCGAAATATCATCCAGTTGGGTTGTGTGCATATACTAGCAATTACAATCAATTTGCTAACAATCTCAAAACTCAGCTTTCCCAATTACCAGGGCTATTCCTCACAGGCGATTACATGAAAGGAGCATCTTTAGAAGCTTGCTTTGAAGCTGGTAAAGTTTGTGCGGATCAAGTAGTTCAAGCTCAGGAATTCCAAGTTTCACAAAAATCAGAATTGGCTGCTATTTAGCAGATAAGAGTTCAAAGACGTAGAGGATCACAATTTGAGAGGGTGGTGTTTTAATAACAGAAGCCCTCTCTTTTTTTTCTTAATTGAATAAAAATTTTTGTCTAAGAGAAAGTTTAGGCAATAGGCAACACGCAATAGGCAATATAGGAGTCCGATTTGAGTTATGAAAAAATCCAAGTATTTGTAGTGGCGTGGCAAGCTTAAAATGGTGCATTAGAAACAAGGATTTCATTAGTTTCAAAAACTGGGTAAAGATGCTTAAGTTTGATACGAGCATCTTCAGTAGTAAAACGCCAAATAACTTGACTGGCGTTGCGGTTGCCTTCGTTTTGGCAAGCAGTCAATTCTGTAGACAGTTCACAAATACTAGGAATTCGTCGGTCTAGGCACTGTTGGCTTAAAACGCTTAATTCAATCTCGGCAATATTTAGCCCTTCGGGTTCGCCAGTTGCTTCAAGTCGGGGAACCCGCCCAAAGCACTGGCTCACCAACTTCCATTGCCATGAGTGTAATAAATCTCCAGTCTTCTAGCCAAGCGATGAGCTTCTGGTGCAGGAAACGCTTCGTACAGAGATGCAATGCTATGAGTGTTGAGGTTGTCACAAAGCAATTTGACCTTGGCTGCTTGGGGGTAGTCTTCGTCTAATAGCAATACCTTAGCCAATTTACGAGGTTTCAAGACCTGTAGAAACGGGATGAATACGTCCTAAAGAAGTAAGTTTGGCAAAAATCTGGGTTAATAAAATAGGCTCAGGC
>NZ_JACJTU010000080.1 GCF_014698835.1 Nostoc paludosum FACHB-159
TTACTGGTAAATATTTTTAATCGGCGGTGAATTCAACAATGTGTCAATTAATTTATCCTAAATCTGGCTAATCCAGGTGTTTTTTTCTCCCTCGTGAGAAATCCGGGGATCGCGCAAATATCTAACACAGTATGTCAATTCTCAATTTCTCCAAACTCATCCCATTGGGAATTGATAAATCAAGGATTAGCAGAATATAGTTATATCCTTAAAGGAGAAATTGATAGTCGAGGTTTCTATCAATATGAATACTGTGAAATTCCCAAAGGCTATCACATGCAGTGTACTAAATCTGTACTGCTATGGCGAGCTTGGTGGAAGTATCGCAAGTATACCTCAAGGCCAGGTATTCCCTTGGAACTTTTGATTAGGACACGAGATTCATGGTATCCAATTAGAGATTTAATTATTAGTGACGGGCTTCTTTATATAAAAACTTTAGGAAGCGAGATAGCGCTTGATTCAAACGATTTGGTTACTTGGTTAAATAAAATTGAAGTGAGTTGATAAGTAGAAGGCAGGAGGCAGGAAACAGAAGGCAGAAGGGAAAACCAGTTTTTATAGGGGTTTTAAACTTTTGTATTTTACATTTAATTATGTCTATCTACTTACTAGGATTATCTCTAGTTCACTAAAAACTTCCAAATAAAAAATATCCTACTGTTCGCAGTCAACAGTTATCAGTCGCCAACTTCAAGCGCTTATTTTTATTATTGGTGTTGCCTGACGTTTCATCCCGAAGAAATTGTTATACTATATACCGATTAGTCCGGCGCTTACTAAGCTATTACGCTTGAAAATTACATAGTTACTGATGTTATTGAATGCTGACGGTTAACAGTCAATCGTCAACAGTCAACACAAAAAGATTTACTGCACTAGAGGTGCAACAGCTTACTTTTTTTATTACCCCTGAAATAGTAATGAAAGGACTCTGGCTCGAAAACAACCAATTGGAACTACGGACGGATATCCCCATTCCTGAACCGGCATCGGGAGAAGCTCTGGTGCGCGTCTTGCGTGCGGGTATTTGTAATACTGACCTGGAATTACTTAGAGGCTACTACCCTTATACAGGTATTCTAGGTCATGAATTTGTCGGCGTTGTCGAACAAGGGCCAGAACACCTAGTTAACCAACGTGTAGTTGGAGAAATCAACGCTGTCTGTGGCCATTGCCGTTTTTGTCGCAGCGGACAACCGACTCACTGCGAAAACCGAACTGTTTTAGGTATTGTCAACCGCCACGGAGCCTTTGCTGATTATCTGTGTTTGCCAGTAGAGAACCTACATTTAGTACCTGATAATGTGCCAACAGAAGTAGCAACATTTACTGAACCTTTAGCAGCAGCTCTGGAAATTCAACAGCAAGTGCCATTACATCCAGACAATCGTGTACTAGTGGTTGGAGACGGCAAACTAGGGCAGTTGGTAGCCCAAACACTAGCTTTAAGTGGCTGTGAACTCTTGGTTGTAGGGCGTCATGCAGACAAACTTGCCAACCTGGAGGTACGAGGGATTAAAACAAGTCTTGCTAATGCTGTCAAAGATGGATATTTTGATATTTCAGTAGAATGTACTGGCAATCCAGAAGGATTTGCGATCGCCCGTCGTGCCCTACGTCCACGTGGTACATTAGTCCTTAAAAGTACCTATGCTGGCAACCTCAGCCTCGATGCTTCTTCTTTAGTTGTGGATGAAATCACCCTCATCGGCTCTCGTTGCGGCCCCTTTCCCCCAGCACTCCAGTTGCTAGCCACAAAACAAGTGGATGTACAACCCCTAATTCATGCCAGCTACCCCCTAATTGAAGGGCTTGCGGCTTTTGAACAAGCTCAAAGTCGTGGAGTTTTAAAGGTTTTGTTAGAAATTAGTCATTAGGTATGGGGCATTGGGCATTGGGCATTGGGCATTGGGCATTGGGCATTGGGTTGGGCATTGGGCATTGGTTATTCCCTGCGTCCCCGCGTCTCCTCATTCCCCTCATCTCCCTCATCCCCGTGCCCTAATACAGGTAAGGATTAGTCTTCGGTTGATAGTCAGAACAATCAATTGCTTCTTCTGTGTTGGCAATGGATGGGCGGACAGTGCATTTAAGACGGTAATTATCAGTAAAATATTGGCAACCAGTACAGGGGATTTGATGCATTTGTTTGGCTGTAGCTACACTATCTCGCGCTGCTGCCCAAATATTCAAAATAGCCAAAATAATTACAGCCCAAGCAACTACAAAGCAAATTGGGACTAACAAAGGTTGAATTCCACGAATGAGGAAGTAGATCAGTTCTAGCACGGCATTTCCTGATAGAAATTAGGAGTTAGAAGTATATTACCTCCTAACTCCTAGTTCTTAACTTCTCACTATAGAAGTATAAGTTTATTGGTTAAGTGCTTAGGGAATGGGGAGGTGGGAAGATGAGGAAAATGAGGGAGAATAATAACTCCTAACTCCTAACTCCTAACTCTTGACTCCTAACTGTTTTGTTAAATGCCAGCATGGCCGAGTGCTAAACCAACAACGAGCATTCCCAGAACTAGGAAGGGTTGGGCACTGGCTTGGTACTTAACGTCATTAGCTACAGGATCGCGTAAAAAATAGATATTCTGCAAGATGATTTGCGGGATGATTAACAGTAGAAGTATTCCTGCATACAAATTCTCATGAATGTAGACGAGATAAGCTGCAATGAATCCTTGAAATACATCAATTGTCAGTACGCAAATCCAGGCGGCGGTGGTGATACCAAACATGACGGGTAGTGAATTTAACCCTAATTGCCGATCGCCTTCTACACTCTTGAAGTCGTTGACAATGGCAATTCCCAATCCAGCTAAGCTGTAGAACATTGTCAAAATCACAATTGTAGAATTGAGTTCGCCAAACAAAGCGTGTCCTGTAGACCAAGGCAGAGTAATATAGCTTGCACCCAAGGCGTAGCTACCTAGCCAGCCGTTTTGTTTGAGTTTCAGGGGAGGGGCAGAATAAATATAGGCGATGAAAGAACCAATAATGGCGATCGCACCGATTGTGGGGAATTCATGACCAGCCCAGACATCGAGCAAAAATGCCAAACCAATACCACCAATTAATAATACCCAAATCTGCGTAATTACCTGGGTTAGGGAAATTGCTCCAGAAGGAATGGGGCGATAGGGTTCATTGATGGCATCGATTTCGCGATCGTAGTAATCATTGAGGATTTGGGTATAACCTGTCATCAATGGCCCGGCCAGGAACATACAGGCTGCTACCTTCAAAACATTTTCTAGCGTCCAGGTATAGTTACCAGAAGAAGCCGCACCACAAACTACACCCCAAATTAAGGGAATCCAGGTGATAGGCTTCATCAGTTGCAAACGGATTTTCCAAATTGAAGTCTCACCTGGTGATGCACCTTTCATCCCTAGCAATTGCCGAGCTTTGGCAGTGCGATCTTCAGATACTATTGCTTGGTCAGTGGGATTATTTACCACTGAGTCTAATGCCTCAGCCGATTTGGAATCTGGGGTAATGGGAGTTAATTCTGACATAATTTTTACTTATTAATTGGGGATTGGGGATGGGGCATGGGGCATTGGCCAAACAGGGGGTGCTGAGTTAGGAGTTAGGAATTCTTCTTTCGCTTCCTCATCCCCCTCATCTCCCCATGCCCCATGCTCCATGCCCCATTCCCTAAAACGAAATTATCAAATAATTATTTTGAAACTTTGCTCCAGCAACAGGTCTACCACTCAGAGCCGGGGGCAGAGAAATATTCCGCCGCTGGTCTCCTGCTTCCACGGTGACTTCCGGGCCATACTGGGTGAGTTTGACTTGTTTTTTGTCAAATCCTGGTAGGAATAAGCGTACCTGACGATTGTGGATGTCAATTTCAATTGGTTTGGGAGCCTGTGCTGCTTGGGCTTCAAAGTTAGGTAGGGCCTCTATGAGTGTTTGCCAGTCACTTGTTGGGGATTCAGGAATAACGCTCACAGGTAAAGGTGTAAATTCCTCTGACAGTTGGATGTTTGTCTCGGAAGATACAAGCAGAACACCACCTACAGTTAGACCAATTTGCTGAGCGCTACCCCACAAATAACGGGCATTTGCTACCTCAATTGGGTCTTGTGTGGTCACTAAAAAAGCTGCAATACGCTTGGGATCGCTAAGAGCAGCTCTTCCTTGGTCTAAGAAATTATTAACTTGGTTAGTGGGCTGAGCAAAGTTGTCTGCTGTCCAATTTACATTGAAAAAGGTGCTAATCAACGGTTGAATTAAGGGCGATTCAGCAATTGTTTTGCCTAAATCAGAGTTGACAAACAATTGCCTAAATCGCCGGACATACCAACTTAGAGATTCTGGCAATCCCAGCATCCGCAGGGTGGAAGAGTCACCTGTGCCATCGTAAACGATCGCATCATATTTGCCACTGGCATCATATTCTCGGATCGCATTCAGGGCAAGGGCGCTGTCCATTCCCGGCAATGCTATCAATTCTTGACCAAAAACGTCTTTGAATATGGGTGTGCGGAGGTATTGCGCCTCAAGTTTCTTTGCTTCTTCCCAGTTGCTCTCTAGTAGTACAGATGCTTGAAATTGTACTGCTTGTAAATTGGGTGCGATTTCCTGAGGTTCGGAACCAACAGGAGTACCCAGCAGGATTGGCAGTGCTGGTTCTGCTAGTCCTGCTAAAAGTACGCGCTTGCCTTGGCTTGCCAATAATTTGGCGGCGGCGATCGCAATTTTGGTACGAGCGATGCCGCCTTTGCCCAAAAATGTCAATATTAGAGCCATTATTTGATTCCTCTTTTCACCGCCGATCTTCAACTCCAACTTAGCATTCAACAAAGATTCTCAACCTGGGCTGTCAACTTCAGAATTCAACAGAAAAATCCGTTTCTGAGTTCTTTTCCCTACACAGGCTTGATTTCATCTTCAAAAAACCAAGTAGAAGAATTATCCTCAAACAGCACTACTACACCGATTCCTTGACCATCGGTGACTTTGTACCCTTGGATAACACCCACTTGTCCTAATTTTTTCGCAATGGGAGCAGAAACGCGATCGCGCAAACGATAAACTTTAACCTTTTGTCCGATTTCCATGCCTGATTACAATTTCAGATAAACCAGTCTCAGTTTAGCTGAATCCGTGACTCAGCTTTCATAAATTCAGCCAACATGAGGGGGAAAATCAACGCCAACGGGCCGAACGATTGGCAGAGTATTTCCGATCCTTAATCGATCCAGATACTTTGAGTTAGCTAATTTATAGTAGCGCCTAAATCATTCAATCTAGACATCGTAAAAAGGATTATATTTGACTTTTCAAGATTTTTATGATAAAAAAGCCTGGTTTGTGGCAGAGAGTTCTAGGAACTAATTGCTAAACTAACTCTTCTTCCAAGGGGAAGATGCAGTTAAGTCCATAAAAATGGTAATTGTAACGATGCTTTTTAAAGCAAAATTTTTATGTTAGGGTAGTGCGTCAAAGTACGCTCTAATAGTTAAAGTATAGAATTTGCAAATACATTGCGTGTGGTGTGTGGTAGTTGTTAAGGATGACAATTTCGCTTAAAGACAATTCAACTTGGCTACAAGTGCTGCGTTACTGGGAATTGCTCCATGTTTTGGTAGCGCGAAATCTCAAAGTGCGTTACCGAGGTTCGTTTCTAGGGGTTTATTGGTCACTCTTCAACCCCTTGATTATGACTGGGCTATATACAGCGATTTTCGGCGCAACTTTTGCTTCCTATTATGGCAACTCAATACTGAACTACGTATTGGCAGCTTTTACGGGGCTAGTAGTGATAAATTTCTTCTCAGCTTCTACTTCCCAGGCATTGAGTAGCGTAGTTGGTAATGGCTCACTCTTGAATAAAATTAGTTTGCCAGTCAGCGTTTTTCCTGTATCAATGATTGGTGCAAACGTATTTCAATTTTCAGTAGGGACATTTCCCTTACTGGCATTAATGACATTGATTTATTCCAAAAATTTCATCAATGTATTGGCGCTAATATTTCCGTTTCTCTCCTTAATTTTAGTTTGTACGGGAATAGGTTTTTTAGTTAGTGCTTTATACGTATTTTTTAGAGATTTGCCCTATTTTTACGAATTAGTTGTATTTGTAATTTGGCTCAGTAGTCCTATATTTTATCCAGCAGCTATTGTTCCACCGCAGGTAAGACAGTTTTTACGTCTAAATCCGCTATCACCAATTATTGAAAGTCTGCGTCAGATTACATTATCAGGTTCTGCACCAAATTTAGGTTTAATTTGGGGTTCTCTACTCAGTGGGGTAATTATTTTAGCCTTGGGGTGGACTTGTTTTCACTTGTGGCGACATCAATTTATGGATTTGCTGTAAATGGAAGTAATTCGCCTAGATAATGTTTCGCTATTGCGACGTACACAAGAAGAGTTTTCTTACGACCTTAAGAGAACAATCTTATCATTTTTCGAGGGTAAATATCGCCAACCCGTGCAAAAGTTGGTGCTAGACGAAATTAATTTAGTAGTAAATTCCGGTGAAAAATTAGGAATTATTGGGGCTAATGGTTCGGGAAAGTCAACGCTGCTCAAAGTGATTTGTGGAATTTTGCGGCCGACAAGTGGTGTAGTCAGAGTAAGAGGCCGCATTGCGCCATTGATAGAGCTTGGCGCCGGATTTGATTCAGATATTTCCGTCATAGATAATATTCTGCTATACGGCGTCTTACTGGGATATTCTCGGAAAGAAATGCACGAAAGAACGCAGTCAATCTTAGAGTTTGCAGAGTTAGAAAATTACGCGTTAGTACCGCTTAAAGGATTATCTTCAGGTATGGTAGCGCGATTAGGGTTTGCGATCGCTACCGATGTACAGCCCGATATCTTAATATTAGATGAAGTCTTATCAGTAGGAGACGAAAAATTTAAAAACAAATGTAAGCAAAGAATTGATAATTTTTGGGATGGCAATTCAACAGTATTAGTAGTTTCACACGATTTGCATTTTCTTGTAAAATATTGCAATCGTTTAGTTTGGTTAGATAAAGGAAGAGTCAACTTTATCGGTAATGCTGAAGAAGCAGTCAAAAATTATTTACATAATTTAACTATACAGGAATAATCAAAGATGCTTGAATTTGAATATCAGAAATTTTACGATGAAAATTATTATCTACAGATGGTTCCTGGCATTCCTTATGATAGGACAGCTAACGATGGACATTGGCTGCGCTTTTTTAATGCAGTTGCAGATAAACTAGCAAATTATGTTTCCCCTAGTTCAGTTTTAGATGTTGGTTGTGCCAAAGGTTTTTTAGTGGAAGCATTTCACAATAGGGGTATTACCGTACAGGGTTTTGATTATTCTGAATACGCAATATCTTGTGTCAGGCAAGATCTAAAATCCTCTGTTTTTGTTGCTTCTGCTGCTGATTCTAGTGCTTTTCAAAAAACTCAATATACTTATGATTTAATAACGTGTATTGAAGTGGTAGAACACATGCCACGACATGAGGCATTAGAAGCAATCAAAAATATTTGTGAGTATGGCAAAGTCATATTTTTCTCATCAACTTCTGAAGATTTTGCCGAGCCAACACATTTAACAGTTTTACCTCGGATTAATTGGCTGAAAATATTTCTAAATCATGGTTTTATTCCTGATTATAATTTTGATATATTCGATTTAGTACCTCATGGGGTTTTATTACGAAGAATCGGGGAAGATAAAATTACAGAAATTAGCAAGCTTCTCGAATTGAGTGAATTGTATGTTGAGGAGTTAAAAAGCGAGATAAAAAATCAAAATATTATTAATTCACAAATAGTAAATTTAGAACATAAAGTTCATTTAACTCAGGCAGAATTAGAAAACTCTCAACATCAACTCCAAGCGACTCAAGCAGAATTAGAAAACTCTCAACATCAACTCCAAGCGACTCAAGCAGAATTAGAAAACTCTCAACATCAACTCCAAACAACTCAAGCAGAATTAGAAAACTCTCAACATCAACTCCAAACAACTCAGGCAGAATTAGAAAACTCTCAACATCAACTCCAAGCGACTCAGGCAGAATTAGAAAACTCTCAACATCAACTCCAAACAACTCAAGCAGAATTAGAAAACTCTCAACATCAACTCCAAACAACTCAAGCAGAATTAGAAAACTCTCAACATCAACTCCAAACAACTCAGGCAGAATTAAAAAGTTGGCAAAATTTGGTCTGTTGGATGGAAACTAGCAAGTTTTGGAAGTTACGAAAAATATATTTAGATTTAAGAGAAAAAGTAACAAATACTAATAATGTAAATTTACCTTTAGTAGGACTGGCTACTAAAAGTATTACTGTAATCCGCCAAGAAGGCTATGAGAGTTTTAAGAAACGTGCATTAAATTTTTTAACATATAAAATGATGGGCTTCAATACTAGGATGAATTTTACAGATACCCTAGTAGCTGAAGTTTTACATATTTTAGCTGATTCTTCAGAATATACACAATGGATAAAAGACTACGAGCCAACTGATAAAGAACTCAATGAACAAAAAAATCAAGCTTTGGCTTTAAATTATCAACCTGTTCTGAGTGTAATACTTCCAGTTTATAAATTACCTATAACTATTTTAAAGGAAACCATTAATAGTGTATTTCAACAAACTTATACTAAATGGGAGTTGTGTATTGCATTTGCAGATATTCATAATTTGGAGACAACTGAATACTTAAAGGATTTAAGTTCGCGAGATACAAGAATTAAGCTTGTTATCTTACCAGAAAATCACGGAATTTCTGGCAACTCCAATGTTTGTTTAGAAATGGCTACTGGAGAATTTATAGTTTTATTAGATCATGATGATTTGTTAGCACGTTGGGCATTTTATGAAGTAGTAAATAAACTAAACAATCAGCCAGATTTAGATTTCATTTATTCAGATAAAGACTGTATTACTGCAAATAGTCAGATTAGATCTCGGCTATTACTTAAGCCAGAATGGAGTCCAGAAATTTTATATTCAGCTAACTATTTGACTCATTTGTGTATCGCTCGTCGAGAAATTGTAAATTATATAGGGGGATTTCGTCCAGAAACCGACGGAGCGCAAGATTGGGATTTATTTTTACGTATTGCAGAGCAAACATCACGTATTGCACGAATTGATTCTGTACTTTACCACTGGCGTATTATACAAGGCTCAACTTCTTTAGGAATAGATTCTAAACCCTATGCACTTCAAGCACAGCTAAAATCTCTTAAAGATCATCTGAGTCGAACCCAACTTCCAGCAACAATCTCACCACATCCAGAATGTGGTTTTCAAATAGAGTGGAAAACTCCAGTCGCAAAAGTCTCAATTGTGATTGACGGTGAAGTGCCTTGGGACAATTTATCGACTTGCATCAGTGCTATTTCCGTATTTGCTGACCCCAACTTCCATAAAGCCAAAGTCGTTTTACCAGAGTCTAATTATTATTCACAGGCAAATGAAATAAAAACACTCACAGAACAAATTAATTTACCTATTGATTGGCTACTGATTAGTGAAGGGAATTCTAAGTTAGCGACTTTAGCAGAGGCGGCGAAACAGGATGCTCCTGATGTAGTTTTGTTTGTATCCGGTCAAATCATCAGATTTCAAGAGGGATGGATAGAAGAATTAAGTGGTTGGGTTCTGAATCATCCAGATATCGGATTTGCGTCAGCACTAATTTTGACAAATAAAAATATAGTTGTTGAAGCCGGATTAATTGTTGATAAATGTGATAATGGTTACCCGTTATTCTATGGGAGTAATTTATATACTTGGGAAACATTTGGTGGAGCATTATGGTATCGAAACTGTAGCGCTAGTTCTCCTTGGGCAATAGCTTTTAATTACCAACATTACTTAAGTTTAGAAGGATTACCTACAGATTCTCCTTCTGTAAAGCACTCAATAATCAAGCTTTGCCAAGCAAGTCGAGCCGCTAATAAACGTGGTTTGGTGAATCCTCACGCCAGAGCATTTTTAGAAAATTTACCAGAATATAACCTGCCGAAATTTGAGAATTCCTTAGCAAACGATCCTTATTTTCATCCTGCATTTGCATCTGTAGTTCCGTTGAAATTAAGAGCCAAAAATGGAGAACGTTCATGAAAGTTCCAGTATTTATTAAAAACTTAATTAAAAAAAGGTTAATGTCCTTAGATAAATATACTAGAGATGCGACTGCATTAGCCGCAGTCATGGATTTTTCCACTCATGACATTTATCAAGCTCAGCAACATCCAGAAAGAGTGATTCCATCTGGGCCTCATATTGTCAATTGGTATCTACCATCGTTTGAAAACGCTTTTTATGGTGGAGTCATGACAATACTACGTACAGCCGATTATTTACTGCAAAAAGGAGGAATGCATCAAAGATTTTTGATTTGTGGTGAAGCAAGAGCCGATATTATTTTTGGACACATTATTAAAGCATTTCCAGCCTTAAAAACATGTGAAGTTATAGTCCTGAACACAGCAGAAGCAATCAATAATATACAGCCTGCCGATTTTTCTATAGCAACACTTTGGACAACTGCTTATGTCTTGCTAAAGGTTCAAAATACGGGATTGAAGTTTTATTTTATTCAGGATTTTGAACCTTTATTTTATCCAGCGGGTTCTACGTATGCTCAAGCTGAGGCAACATACCGTTTTGGATTTTATGGAATTGCCAATACTATCAGTTTAAAAAATATATATGAAAGCGAATATGGAGTAAAGTGCATTCACTTTACTCCTTGCGTAGATCCTAAAGTTTTCTATGCAGATAATAGTTCGAGAAAAGATAACCCAAAACGGATCTTTTTTTATGGCCGTCCCGGACATCCTCGAAACGCTTTTGAGTTAGCAATTACAGCTATGCGTCAACTCAAAAACCGTTACGGCTCTAATATTGAAATACTATCTGCTGGTGCAAATTGGAAGCCTGAAGACTATGGCTTACAAGGAGTGGTAGAAAATCTTGGTTTGCTCAGTTATGAAGCAACAGGAGATTTATATCGTTCCTGTCATATTGGGTTATCTATGATGATGACTAAGCATCCATCTTACTTGCCTTTTGAGATGATGGCATGTGGTGTACTAGTCGTTTCTAATATCAATAACAGTACAAAATGGTTATTGAAAGATAGGTACAACTGTCTTTTATCCTATCCTAGTGCTACATGTATAGCTGAAACAATCTCAGAAGCAATTGAGCGATATGAAGATTTAGAACATATTAGAATTAATGCTGCCCAAGAAATAATTAATAACCATGCAGATTGGGATGTTGAAATCAAAAAAATTTATAATTTTCTTATCAATTCCGAAACAAAATCTAATGGCGTTTTAATGCAATCTAATGGCGGTATTTTCGGCTCAATGGTCTTTTATGTAAGAAATGGATATCGCCACTACGTGCAAGATTTAGATTGGATGAATGATAATGGCTATACTTGGCCTGATGATATTCAAAGAGTCAGCGATGAAACGTTGCTAAAGTTACTTGCTGGTCGTCCAGCACCACATTTTTGGTCATTTGCAGATTGGCAGAATCCGCCAAGAAATTGTAGTAGTATGCAGATGCGGGAAATAGCAGCATCTAGGCTTCGTGGAAAAGGCATAGAAGTTGGAGCTGCTGCATCTCCTTTTCCTATACCTTTACATTGTAGCGTTGAATATGCGGATATATGTTCTCCAGCAGTAATCAAAGATAAACTATATCTTGGTCAAAATCCTAATACTTTAGTTGAACCAACTTGGATTACAGATTTAGAAAAGCTTGAAGGAATTGGAGATAATAGTCTTGATTTTATAGTTGCTTGCCATGTCATTGAACACACTCAAAATGTTTTATTAGCTCTGGAAAATACTTACAATAAACTCTGTGTGGGAGGTTCTTTAGTTTTAGTAGTACCAGATAAAGACAGAACCTTTGATAAACAGCGCGAGTTAACAACACTAGAACACTTGATTTTAGATTATCAAAATCCTTCACCAGAGCGAGATAAAGAACATTACGTAGAATTTTTTCAATTGGCTTTTCCCATAGAAGCAGAGAAACTAGATGAAACAGTAAATAAAAATTTCCATGAAAAAGCTGATATTCACTTTCATACCTTTACTTATGATAGCTTTGCTTTAATAATAGATTATGTATGCAAAAATATTAATCCTTGGTCATCTGTATGGTCGCAACCTACTCTGTCCAATCCAACAGAGGATATAGAATTTTATTTTGTGTTAACAAAGTAGTTTCCGCAATTATGGGGTAATCATATTGCAAAGTAACGGAGTGAGTAAATGATTCATGGAAACTAACCGCGCTATTTCTTCCCATCATCCAAGCGGACGCAGATTACTGTATGTTCATATAATAATGTTTGTGCTCGCTTTTCTAGTAATTATCTCTAGGCGACCTGATGCCATTTTAAATCCGCAATTTTGGGCAGAAGATGGAACTGTATTTTATGCCCAAGCATACAATGATGGAAGTCTAAATTCGTTATTCTTACCTTACGCAGGATATCTACATGCTTTGCCCAGATTAACTGCGGCGTTTAGTATGCTGTTTCCTTTCAAATTAGCACCACTTATTTTTAATTTGATTGCTATTATAATTCAAATCTTGCCAGTAACCTTTTTGATTTCCTCTAGGTTTTCAAAATTAATACCCAATATAAATTATGGAATTTGTATATCTTTTCTCTATCTAGCTTTACCTGGATGTTATGAGGTTAACGCAAACATTACTAATACACAATGGCGCATAGCACTTTTAATATTTATGGCTATGATTGCTCAATCCTCTCAAGTTTTAGTTAATTTGTTCGACCTTATAATCATTTTAATAGGAGGGTTAACTGGGCCTTTCTCAATTCTGATAATGCCAATAATTGTATTTTTAATTTTTTCCAAAAAAATTAAAAATAAAAAAATGACCGATCTATTTTATTTTAAATTTGTGGTATTAATATGTACAGCTTTCACCCAATTTATTGTGCTTAATAGTAATCAAATTGGTCAAGCAAGACTCAGTAAAGCAGGTTCGATTTTTTTATCTTTTGATGATGTAAAAAGAATATTACAAATTTTAACAAATCAAGTTTTCTCAATTTCAATTTTCGGCACTAAGATTACTAATTATTTTATCAATGTATTACCAGATTTTCTGTATAATATTTTAAATATAATAATACTAATTGCAGGAATTATTGCTTTACTTTATTTGTTGCTTAAATCCCCTCTTGAGCTAAGAGCTTTTATTCTGTTTGCTGCTCTTATCCCTTTTACAGCAATAGCTTTGATGTTTCCCAACATAACTGTATTTGAGCCTGTGGGTGTTGGTGCGCGTTACTGGTTTAACTCAGTATTAGCATTTTCATTAGGAACTATATGGCTTTGTTACAAGGCATACACCCAAAAGAATTACATCGGGAAGGTTTTCGCTCTAACGATACTAGCCACTTTGTCAATTGGCATAGTAACTGACTGGCAACATCCTCCTTTTACTGATTTTAAATTTGCTAGCTATGCGGATAAGTTTGTGGAATTACCAGCTGGACAGGAAATAATAATTCCAACGAATCCAGCACCTTGGTCTATTAAATTAATTAAGCATTAGCCAGGAGTTTAAATTATTTCATTAAATGATAATTATTATTCTTGATTTTTATAAAGCTGTATTATGCTTAAAAAATTATTACAGACCAAAATACTGAAGTTTTTACTAGGCGGCGGTTTAGCCGCTGCACTAAACTTAGTACTGATTTATTTAATAATTGAAAAGCTAGGATTTAATACACCTTTTTTGCGTAATCTAGCCAATGCAATATCAATTGAACTTTCTTTAATATTTAGTTTTTTTATATATCGGGCATGGGTTTGGACTGGTGGTATTTGGGATCTGAGAGAAGTGTTCTTACGACAACTTCCTCTTTACCATATTTCTGCGGGTGCTGCCGTTATTACTCGTGTTTTCTTGATTTTTCCAATTTTAGATTGGTTGAGAGTTAACTATGCGATCAATACTATAATAGGCGCACTTGTGAGTGCATCGATTAATTATTTAATTAGCGATCGCTTCGTATTTAAAACCCCAAAACAAAAAAGACAGCTTACATATTATCCAGAAGCATTGGCTCCAGCTCTATTAGTAAATCCTAACTCCATCGGGGATGAATCAAGAACGATAGAGAATTCAAAATCTATCAAGACTTTATCAATAGTAATTCCAGCTTACAACGAAGAAGACTGCATAGTTCAAACTGTTGGCACTATTAGCCAAGTTTTGGAACAAGAAAAAATAGATTACGAAATTTTAGTTGTTAACGATAACAGCAAAGATAACACAGAACAATTATTACAGCAGCTCAATTCGGAAAATAGTAAGCTGCGTTACATCAATAATTATTATCCCAACGGCTTTGGTTTTGCAGTTCGCTGTGGCTTAGAAAATTTTACAGGAGATGCTGTAGCAGTAGTTATGGCAGATAGTTCAGATGCTCCAGAAGACATCGTAGCTTATTACCATAAACTGCAAGAGGGATACGATTGTGTTTTTGGTTCTCGCTTCATTAAAGGAGGTAGAGTCATTGACTATCCCAGCCATAAATTAATTGTTAATCGGTTAGCTAACTTATTTATTAAAATTTTATTTGGCTTGAAATTTAACGACACCACCAATGCGTTTAAAATTTATCGGAAAGAAGTTATTGAAGGTATATCTCCGTTAGTATCTCATCATTTCAATTTAACGGTAGAAATGCCACTCAAAGCCATAGTAAGAGGCTATTGTTATACAACAATTCCCATTACTTGGAGAAATAGAACCACAGGAGTTTCTAAGTTAAAACTAAAAGAAATGGGCAGTCGATATTTGTTTATAGTCCTCTTCATCTGGCTAGAAAAACATTTATCGCGTGGAGATTATCATTTAAGCAAAAATAAACTGCTAGCAAATCAAAGGTTTAAATCTAATGGCTGAGAAGATTCTGATTTTAGGAGGGGCTGGTTTTGTTGGCAGTTCCTTAGCAATTAATCTAAAAAAGCATCATTCTCAGTGCAAAATTATATGTTTTGATAATCTCCGGAGGCGTGGTTCAGAATTAAATCTTCCTAGATTCAAAAATTTAGGAATTGAGTTTATTCATGGTGACATTCGTTCCTCTAGCGATTTAGATCCTGAAATCTTTGATGTCGATACTATTATTGATTGTTCTGCTGAACCTTCTGTACTTGCAGGATTTAATTCTCCACAATATGTCCTGCAAACAAATTTAGTAGGAACTATCAATGTTCTGGAATTAACTAGACAAATTCAAGCTCGTTTGCTGTTTCTATCAACTAGCCGTGTTTATCCGATTGAAACACTAAAATCAATTAATTTAGTAGAACTGCCAACCCGTTTTAACATTGCTGCTGAACAAACAATACCGGGAGTATCTGATTTAGGTATTGCAGAGGAATTCCCACTTCAAAGCTACCGTTCTCTATATGGTACTACTAAACTTGCCTCGGAAATGCTCATCGAAGAGTATCGACAAGCTTATAATATTCAGGCAATAGTCAATCGTTGTGGTGTAATTACAGGCCCTTGGCAAATGGGTAAAGTTGACCAAGGTGTTTTTGTTTTGTGGTTAGCGGCACACTATTTTGAAAAATCTCTAAGTTACATAGGCTATGGCGGTACAGGTAAACAAGTTAGAGATTTATTGCATATTGAAGATTTGTTATGCCTAATTGATTACCAGTTAGAACATTTTTCCGAACTAGATGGAGATGTTTTAAATGTTGGTGGAGGTGTTGATAATAGTCTATCGCTATTAGAGACTACTAAATTATGTGAGGCAATTACTGGTAAATCTATTGCAATTGCATCAGAAGAAACAGCTAGACAAGGTGACATTCCTATTTATATTACAGATTCTTCCAAAATAATTTCTAAGACTGGATGGAAGCCAATGATAAATCCCGAACAAACTCTTAGAGATATTTATCAGTGGATTCTTGAGTATGAAACAATTCTCAAGCCCGTTTTATCCTAAACTGATGATTGTAGTGTGAGGGAATTAAAAATATTATGCCTACTGTTTTAATTACTGGTTCATCTGGTCTAATTGGTTCCGAATCAGTTCATTTTTTTGCCCAGCAAGGTTTTAATGTTGTGGGTATCGATAATAATATGCGGGCTGTATTTTTTGGTGAATCTGCATCAACAGAGTGGAATCGTCGCATTCTAGAAGATAAATACGGTGATAGCTATCGTCATTATGATATTGATATCCGCGATCGCTCTGCAATAGAAAACCTATTTCAAGAATATTCCTCTGATATTTGTCTGATTATTCATACAGCAGCACAACCATCTCATGACTGGGCAGCAAAAGACCCTCATACAGATTTTACAGTTAATGCTAACGGTACTTTAGTATTACTAGAAGCAACTAGACAATGTTGCCCTGATGCAATTTTTATATTTACTTCAACCAACAAAGTATATGGTGATACTCCTAACTATCTACCTTTGCAAGAGTTAGAAACCCGCTGGGAAATTGAACCAAATCATCAATATAAAGAAGGTATTGATGAGTCAATGACAATTGACAACTCCAAACATTCTTTATTTGGTGCTTCTAAAGTTGCCGCAGATGTACTAGTTCAAGAATATGGTAGATACTTCGGCATGAGGACTGTGAGCTTTAGAGGTGGTTGTTTAACTGGCCCTAACCATTCTGGCGCTCAGTTGCATGGTTTTCTAGCTTATTTAATGAAATGTACGATTACTGGTGACAGTTACACCATATTTGGCTATCAAGGTAAACAAGTTAGAGATAATATACACAGTTACGATTTGGTGAATGCTTTTTATCACTTTTATCAAAATCCCAGATGTGGCGAAGTTTATAATATCGGGGGTTCTCGACATAGTAATTGCTCTATGTTAGAAGCAATCTCAATTTGCGAAGATATTGTAGGTAAAAAGCTGCAATATACTTATACAGAAGACAATCGTTCTGGTGACCATATTTGGTACATTTCAGATGTTAGAAAGTTTCGTTCTCACTATCCAACATGGGAATATAAGTACAATCTGCGGCAAATATTAGAAGAAATGTATAATGCTCAAACATCTAGAAATCTTCGTTATTAAGAAAGGCTGTTTTAAAAGTATCTCGATACATCAGCTTGGAGATAAGAGCATTAGAACGCCAAATAAATAGGGTTTTTACATAAAATCTAAATCAATGACAGCAAAAGTGGCAGCTTACATAACCGTCTATAAAGATAAACAAGCTGCCAGGAATTGTCTACAAGCTATTAAATCTCAATCTATACCAATAGATAAGATTTTTGTAGTAGATAATTCCGAACAAGAATTATTAAAACGCGATAATAATCCATCGGTTTTGATACATCATTATCCAGAAAATGTTGGCATTGGTCAAGGCTTAGTACTGGCGCTGGAATGGGCTATAAAAGAAGGTTACGATTTTTTATGGACTTTTGACCAGGACAGTTTACCAACTAAAAATTGTTTAGAAATTTTGTTAAATTATTACAATAAGTTATCTCTAGAGGATGACAATAAAATTGGAATTATTGCTCCGACTCCCATAGATCAAAAAACTGAGAAAGTTATACAAGGAGCAACTTTTGTAAAAGATCATTTTATAGGCTACATACACAATCATAATGTTGATTTTTATGACTGCGATTCACCTATAACTTCTGGTTCTCTAATTTCCATTACTGCCGCTAAAATTGTTGGTTTTCCTCGGTCGGAATTGTTTATAGATGGAATTGACCTCGACTATGGGCTGAGATTCCGACAACAAGGATTCCGTAATCTGATAATTACTAAAGCTAGTATGTATCATAATTTTGGTAATCCAGTTAAAGTAAAATTTTTTCAGAAAGAAATCATTGTTCACAAATACTCTGGTCTCCGTTATTACTACATTAATCGAAATCACACTTATTTAGAAACTCGCTACGCCCAAGGCTTGTATCGGTTAACTAGTTGTGCTAGGCGCATAAAATATTTACTCCGCAGTATAGTTATAATTTTGCTGTATGACCCTGAAGAAAAAAGTCTAAAAATATGGGCTTGTTTGCTGGGAATATTTCACGGCTTTCAAGGAAAGCTTGGTAAAGTTTGGTAGTAAAGGGACTAGGAGTTTAATAAAGAACTTATCTAATTTTTTAGAAGATGAGTATTAATACCAATTTGGGTAATAATTTCACAAATTCTCCGCTAAAAAACTTATTGTGTAACTATTGCAAAATTTAAAATGATATAATTATTTTTTAGCGAAATTAACTGATATGAAAGTTTAATATAAATACAGTGATTTATTTTTTAACGGTTAATTACTATTCTAGTAATTTGATTCTAAAATTAGTTGATTCTATAGAAAAAACAAATGATGTAGATTACAAGCTAATTATTATCAATAACTCACCTGACGATCGCTCTATTAATCATCTTCAAACAGAATCCGTATTAATTTTAGATGCAGGGGCTAATTTAGGTTTTGGTTGTGCTTGTAATTTAGGCTTAGAATGGATTTACATTCAAGACCCCCAAGCCTATGTTTGGATAATTAATCCCGATGCTTATTTAACAGAAAATACTTTAGAAAAAATTCAGCCTTTTTTTGATCTGTATCCAGAAATTTCAATTCTTGGTACATTAATCTGTACTCCAAAAGGCGAAGTTTGGTTTGCTGGTGGTAGTTTTATTCCTAAAACTGGTGCAATAATTTATGAAAAAAAAGTAACAAATATAGATGCTGACTATGTTAATTGTGATTGGATTTCTGGTTGTAGTTTAATCCTGAATTTGAAAAATTTTACTGAATGTCCTTATTTTGATTCTGATTACTTTCTTTATTATGAGGATGTAGATTTTTGCTTACGTTACTCTAATAGAGGGCATATAGTTGCGATAAATAATAATTTTTTAGTCCTGCATGAAGGTTCGTCTATTACTAATAGAAATATTTTTCTAAAATTTAGAAATGGTACTTATGGTTATCTATTAACAATAGATAAACACACAAATCAAGTTATTTTTAATATCAGATTAATATTTCAGGTTTTAAAAGCAATTTTACTAACTATAGTAAAGCCCAAAGCTGGGTTAGGAAAATTTTATGGGATATGGGGTTATGTCGTAAAACAGCAGCATAAATAATTTATTTTTAAATGGCATTATTAATTAATCTCTCATTCCTGCTAAATCAACCTACAGGTATCAGTACCTACGCTCTAAATTTATTGCCTCACTTACAAAAACTTTATCCCACACTCTTAGTTTCTCAAAATATTTTTGGTTATAACTGCTACCCATCTCCCGCTAACTTAACCCCAGAACAAGGGGTTAAAGGTCATTTGAAACGCCTTGTTTGGACGCAATTTAAATTACCACAAATCTATAGACAGTTAAAATCCCAGATTTTATTTTCCTTGCTTCCAGAAGCGCCTATTTATACAAACTGCCGTTTTGTCGTGATGGTTCACGATTTTATCCCGTTGCGTTTTCCTAAAAGCTTTTCACCGCTGACATACTATCACCGCTATTACATTCCTCAAGTCATCAACCAAGCACAACATATTGTCTGTAATTCCCAAGCTACAGCTAAGGACATCACCGATTTTTATCAGATTCCAGCCAGCAAAATCACTCCAATTCCCCTTGCTCACGATCGCACTCACTTCCGTTTTCTCAATCTCCCCACTCGTAACTATTTTCTCTACATTGGGCGGCAAAATACTTATAAAAACTTACACGGACTTATTGCGGCCTTTGCTGCACTACCCAATAACAGCAACTACGAACTGTGGCTAGCAGGGCCAAGCGATCGCCGCTACACCCCAACCTTAAAAGCCCAAGTTGCCCAACTTGGCATCACCCATCGAGTAAAATTCTTGGATTACGTTCCTTACAGCGAATTACCAAAAATCATCAATCAAGCGATCGCCCTTGTCTTCCCTAGTCTATGGGAAGGTTTTGGTTTACCAGTCTTGGAAGCAATGGCTTGTGGTACTCCAGTAATTACTTCCAATCTCTCCTCCCTACCCGAAGTAGCTGGGGACGCGGCGATTCTAATTGACCCCTACAACACTAGAGAAATTACAGAGGCGATGGAAGCGATCGCCACTGATTCAGCATTGCGATCGCGCCTTTCTAATCAAGGAATTATCCGCTGCCAACAATTCAGTTGGGAAAAAACCGGACAAGCAACCGCCGAAGTATTATCCCGCTACGTGTAGAATATTACCGTTGAGCAGAGGACGCGGGGATGGGGGGACGCGGGGACGCGGAGAATAACAAATGCCCCATGCCCCATGTCCCATGCCCAATGCCCAATGCCCAATAACAAACCCTTATGAAAGCATTAATTCTCTCTGGTGGTAAAGGTACACGTCTGCGTCCCCTCACCTACAGCGGAGCAAAACAACTCGTACCAGTCGCTAACAAACCTGTTTTATGGTATGGCATTGAAGAAATGATCGCTGCTGGTATTACTGATATTGGCATCATTATCAGCCCGGAAACAGGCGCAGAGGTTCAAGCAAAAACGGGAGATGGAGAATACTTTGGAGCCAAGATTACCTACATATTACAAAAACAGCCAGCTGGACTTGCTCATGCAGTCCAAATCGCCCGTCCGTTTTTAGGAGATTCTCCCTTTGTTATGTATTTGGGCGATAACCTAATTCAATTAGGCGACTTAAGGTACTTTCTGCAACAATTTAGCCAACAACAGCCTGATGCTTTAATTCTCTTACGTCCTGTTGCCAATCCTACCGCCTTTGGTGTGGCTGAGGTCGATGATACAGGAAGGGTATTGCAGTTAATTGAAAAACCGAAAGTCCCTCCTTCAAATCTGGCATTGGTAGGGGTTTATTTCTTTTCTCACATCATCTTTGATGCGATCGCCAATATCCAGCCTTCCCCTAGAGGCGAACTTGAAATCACTGATGCCATTCAATACCTCATCGATCAGCAAAAACAGGTTGTGGCACACAAACTCCAAGGCTGGTGGTTAGATACTGGTAAAAAAGATGACTTATTAGAAGCTAATCGTTTAGTTCTCGACACCTATTTGACACCATTAAATCTCGGCGAAGTCGATGCCCAAAGTCAGATTATTGGGCGAGTGAAAATCGGTGCAAAATCTCAAGTTATTAACTGTACAATTCGCGGCCCAGTAATCATTGGCAACAATTGTCATTTAGAAAACTGCTTCATTGGCCCTTATAGTAGCATTGCTAACAATGCCACACTCATTGATACAGATTTAGAACACAGCGTAATTTTAGAAGGTGCGAAAATTGCCGGAATTCATCAGCGTATTATCGATAGCGTCATTGGACAACGCGCACAATTGACTCTTGCACCCCGTCGCCCAAAAGCTTTACGATTTCTAATTGGTGACGACTGTCAAATTGAACTTACATAATTTACTCAATTTTGGCACGGTTGAAATGTTATGCTACTACCTGTATTTATTCTGTGATTTACTTCCAAAATTAACACTGTGGCAAACTACTCATAATATATTAATGAGCATTACACGTACCAAAATTCCTGAAGTTATACAACTCGAACCCAAAGTATTTGCAGACGATCGCGGTTTCTTCTTTGAAGCCTATAACCAACAAAAATTTACTCAAGAAACTGGTATTGCTGCGAACTTTGTCCAAGATAACCACTCTTTTTCTAAGCAAAACGTCCTGCGTGGATTGCATTACCAAATCCAACAACCCCAAGGTAAACTCGTTCGTGCAATTGCCGGCACTATCTTTGACGTAGCCGTAGACATTAGAAAGAGTTCGCCGACATTTGGTAAATGGGTAGGTTATGAACTCAGTGCTGAAAACAAACGCCTACTTTGGATACCAATAGGCTTTGCTCACGGCTTTCTCGTGCTTTCAGAAACAGCCGAAGTTCTCTATAAAACTACAGATTACTACGCACCCCAAGGCGATCGCACAATCGTCTGGAACGATCCAGATTTAGCTATAGACTGGCCTTTAAATGCGCCACCGATTTTATCAGCTAAAGACCAAGCTGGTAAATCTTTAAGAACTGCTGATATCTTTGATTAAGCGATTGGGATGAGTAAATCAATTCTGCTAATTGGTAGTAACGGTCAAGTCGGTCAAGAATTGCAACAAATTCTACCATCCCACTACGGCAATGTTATCTCAGTGGCACGCCCAATAGTAGACCTTACCGAGCCTGATACCCTCCGTAACGTTATCAGATCCAACCAACCGCAAATCATTATTAACGCCGCTGCTTATACCGCCGTAGACAAAGCCGAAAGCGAATCTGAACAAGCTTACGCTATTAACGCGACTGCACCTTTAATTCTTGCCGAAGAAAGCCAAAAATTAGGAGCTTTTCTAATTCATATTTCCACCGATTACGTTTTTGATGGCAATGGCTGTCGCCCATATCAGGAAACTGATGCGACTAACCCCTTGAGTGTCTATGGAAAAACCAAACTCGCAGGAGAACAAGCAATTCGAGAAAATTGCACCCATCACCTCATCCTCCGCACAGCTTGGGTGTATGGAAACTTTGGTAAAAGTAACTTTGTCAAAACCATGTTAAGACTCGGTGGCCAACGCCCAGAACTGCGTATCGTCGCCGATCAAATTGGTAGCCCGACTTGGGCAAAAGATATAGCCACAGTCATAGCCGAAATCATTCCCAATTTGAGCTTAGATATCGCAGGCACATACCACTACACAAATAGCGGTGTTGCTAGCTGGTATGACTTTGCCATTGCCATTTTTGAAGAAGCCCAACAGCTAGGGTTTCCTCTCAAAGTTGAAAATATCATCCCCATTACAACCCCCGAATATCCCACACCCGCCCGTCGCCCTCCCTATTCCGTCCTTGCTTGTGGCAAAATTTCGGCACTTCTAGGAACCCATCCCCCCCATTGGCGACAAAGACTTTGCCAAATGCTCAAAGATTGCGCATAGGGCATAGCAGATGGGGCATGGGAGATGGGGGAGTGTGGGGAGTGTGGGGAGAGAGGGGAGTGTGGGGAGATGGGGAAAAAGAGAATTTATGCTTCCCTTTCCTCCCACACCTCCCACACCTCCCACACCTCCCACACCTCCCACAC
>NZ_JACJTU010000081.1 GCF_014698835.1 Nostoc paludosum FACHB-159
AGTTGGAAGTATGAGAATTCTAGCTCTCAGAAGAAAAGGAACTGCATTTGTAATTCAACAGGAGGAAGTTACCGAGTTTATCAAGGCTTGGTTAGCCAAGTACGAATAGGCTAAAAACTGAAAACCCCGCGTCCCGGTAGGACAGCGAGGTTTTCCAATGGAATTGGGGTATCGGGTTTTTAAGGGGCCTGATTAATATCCCTAATAGTAATCTTATCTTACACGAAGTGAGTGTTAAGCCATTGTTACACTGCCCACCCAGAGAAGAACAATAATTCAGGAATTTTAAGTAATTTTGTGCTTATATTTCTGAAAGTTTGTATTAGAAGATTACTGCCAAAGGATAGCTCCAATTCCTCCACCACACATCAAGGAGGAATTGCTCAATGTCACCATTGCAACAATTTAATAACTCACTTCAGCATCAACAATTAACTGCTAAACGTGCTGAAGCATTAGAGGTAGAACAAGAGCTTGTTAAAGGTAATAAAATCAAGTTCGCGTTTAACGCCACAGGCTCTAACAAAGATTGGGATTTTAAGAAACTTGCCGCCAACTTCCGCGACACAGAAGGCACTCTAGCCGATGTCCAGCAGCACATTAAAGCAGGTCACGCCATCTGCGCTGGTTTATTGGGCGGTAAATGGCGGAGTAAAGCTAACGTTATCGGTTCTCACTGGCTACTAATTGATATCGATAATTCCGATGTCGCCCGTGATGCTTATGGAAAGCCGATTAAGGACGAGAACGGTAATTCTATTAAAGTCTACAAGCATCAATTAACGCTTGAAGAAGCCCTAGCCCATCCCTTCATTCAAAAACACTGCGCTTTACTCTACACCACTGCCAGTCATAAACCCGACTGGCATAAATTTCGGTTGATTTTTCTTCTGCCCCAATACGTTGAGGGTGCTGACACGGTAGAAGCTTGTACGCGCTCTCTCATGCAGCAGCTACCGCATGACCCTGCGTGTAAAGATGCTTCTCGCGTATTCTACGGCAACACTGAAGCAGAATTTCTTATAGTCAACCCCGCAGCTACTCTACCAACCGAGTGGGTAAGTGAAGCAATTGCGATCGCGCTTCAGGAAAGGGAAGAATACCAGCAGCGCATCCAGGAAATTGAGTCACGCCGTCAACAGTGGAGAGAGATTTCCGACGTTGAAGGCTGGGACATTGAACAGCTGATACAGCAAGCACTCTCATTTATTCCACCACGTAGCCCCGGCAGTGGCAATTACGACGAATGCCGCCAAGTGCTGATGGCTTTGGTCAATCATTACGGGCCAACGGATGCCGAAATCATAGCCGAGAAGTGGTCGCCTTCTATCCCTGGTACAACCTGGAACATTCGCGCCAAGATTCGCAGTTTCCGACGTGGGGGGATCAGCATTGGAACGCTGTTTCACATTGCCAAGCAGTACGGCTTCCGCTTTCCGCAACGGCAGTACGAACCATATCAACGCAACAAAGGGCTGATTAGCCGCGAACAGTGGGAGCTTGGACAAGTCAGGGAAGACTTAACCAGCTTCCAGAATTTATTAAAGCAGGCGATCGCCCCATTCGTTACAAGTGCTAAAGGATTCTCAAAACCCGCGTCAGAGGAGCCAGCCGCCGCATCACCCCAGACAGCGCCCGAAATTACCAAGCTTTTACGTCAAGTAATCATCTACAAGCGGGGCAATATCCCGCACAGAAGCGGCTTTACAGGCGATATATACATTGAGTGCCGACCAG
Source organism: Nostoc paludosum FACHB-159 (assembly GCF_014698835.1). GTDB lineage: Bacteria > Cyanobacteriota > Cyanobacteriia > Cyanobacteriales > Nostocaceae > Nostoc > Nostoc paludosum. Next base: position 1,738 of record NZ_JACJTU010000081.1, read on the forward strand.
AGGAACATATCGCCGCATGGGTGGAAGCCATTTCTAAGGGCTGGAAACAAATTTTAGATAATTCCCATCCAGGGCTGGGCAAGTCTTACAACGCCGGACAACTGACGGCGGCCATGTTCGGTATTGATAAATTAATTTACCAGGATGCCAACCACAGAAACCCATCCACCCTGCCCATTGAAACTAACTTTGTTGACATGCCAGTGCGGCACAATGGTTTAAAAATCGACCCCACCCGCACTACCCCTATGGGTGCTAATTTTCTAATACAGCCAAAAGCGGGTGAAATTCCCGATACTGCTGGTAACTGTAGCCGAACTGGGTTATTTGGCGCATTCCGGGATAAGAACTTTGTCAGCTTAGATTTTGAAGAAAGTGCTATTAGCCCCATCTGCAACGGTTGTTTAAACAAAAATCAGTGCCGTTTCGCTTATGGTGATGGTTTCGGCTTCCGTTACCTTAAACGGATGGTCATTCAAAATTACTCCCAAATTCGAGCGCATCCCGACTCTACCCCAGTTGAGTTAACTAATGCGGCTGGCGAACCTTTCACCGTAGGGCGCATTTGGGAAGAAGCGGGTACACTCATTAAGCCTGTTCACTCAATTGATGTAGAGTTAAAGGATTTTGATACTACCGTTGGTTCCTTAGTTGCAGGTGGCTTACCGACTGAGCAATGGTCAAAACTCCAGCAGTTTTTACCAGTTTTGCGATCGCTCCTCAATGGAGACATTAAACCTGATTCTCGTTACGGCTTTAATGACGCTGAACTAAGAGAAGAATTAGGTGAATTTCCGCAAGATTTAGATATTGAAGCGATTCGGCAGATATTACAGCCTAATTTAGAATTTCTCGCTGATTTAGACTCGATTGATATCCAAGCGGATAAACAACTCCGAAAAAGTGCCGCCGCTCGTTTTGCTGCCAAACGTGTGGCTAAGGACAGCGCAAGAATTGCAGGTAAACAGTTCTTTGATTTGCCCCTGTACTGGTTCTGTGATTTCCTCGAAGCGTGGAAGGGTGAAGGATATTTGGCTTGTAAATGGGGTATATTGACCATTTATCGCCCCGACACCAAATATACTGAGTTAGCCTACTCCGCCCAATTCAATGTTTACCTTGATGCCACTATCAGCCCAGAACTGTTGAAATTGAAACTCGGCTATGATGACTCGATGTTAGTCATAGGGCAGTCACGCCCCGACTACAGCAATTTAAGGGTTGTCAACGTCGTTGGGCTGGGTAAGTTGCCCAAAAAACGCTCAACTTCTTTAACCTACCGTGTTGATGCCCTCAAGGAAACTTTGCTCAAGATAAGCAAGAAACTGGGCATTATCGAGTGGAAACAAATTGCTGACCAAGCTGAAGACCGCATTGAATACGGTCACTTTGTCGATGGTCGTGGTGTTAACCGCTTTAGTGACTGTGATGCTCTAGCTTCTTTTGGCATCCCGTACCAAAACATCGGTGCGGTGGCTGCACATCTTCAGGTGATGACTGGTCAGCAAGTCAAGCTTGGAAACTCAGAAGACATCTTGCAAAAGTATCTCACGGAATTAATCAGAGCCGAAATCATCCAAGAAATTGGCCGATTACGCGCTCATCGTCGCCCCCAGGAGGAGCTAACATTTTACTTCTGCGCTGACTATGACCTCAGTTTTCTATTAGATGAACTGCCTGGAGTCAAGTTAGAAGTAGTCGATGCTTGCTCTCTCTGCACCGAAGCGGGTAGCCGAGATCAGCAAACCGGACACGCCATCGTCAAAGCGTTCACCCAGCTTTGGCAGTCGCAGCAGAAAATTGGCCAAACGGCTCTAGCCAAAATCATAGACACTACTCAAGGTTGGGTAAGCCGATTTACCCAGCGTTGGGGGGGTTGGGCTAGGTTTAAAAAATTATTACTCCTACTATTAGATAGTCTTCATAGCAGTAGTAATAAAAATCTTACAGAGTTGAGTGATGAGGAAAGGTGGTTTGCCCGTGAATACTTCCCGACGCTGGTTACCGAATCGGAATCTTCACCAGAGGATGCCTTAGAACACATAGCTGAAGTTGTCACAGTCCTTACTCATACTGCGTTGCGGCGAATTGTGGATTTCTCCACTCCCCAAGTTAAGGCTGACTTGTTGATGGTTATCTTGCGTTGTCTGCCCAGTGAGGTTTACTCAGACCTTGCAGGAGTGCAAGCCAACTGTAACCCGACAGTGACGCTCTAAAATTTATCGGTTTTTATTTCTACTGACCTATCAGTAGTAAAAGATGCTCTGCTTCCTGATTGTGTACTTAATCATTGAGTGAGCGTCCTGTTCAGTATGCCTTGAAACGCCGCACCAGAGCTTTGTATAGCATTTTGGCATCAAAATTACTGCTTTCTACGGTAGAAGCAAGGTGCTTATGAGCGTAAAACACATTGTCAACACATTATTTGTAATGTGTTTCGCAACATCAAGCAACGTGCTAATAATGTATGTTAATTAATGTGTAAGCAATGTATAACTACAGTATTTTGCCTGATTAAAGCATTGTAAATACTGCATCTAGCATTATTAATACTGTAGTAAGTGCTGCTAAATGCTGTACTAAAGCATTATTTAATACTGTTATTTAATGCACTTAAAAATTGCCGTAACATTAGACAACATAACTAAAACATAAACAATGGTGCTAAACAATGTGCAAGCAATGTGTATCTAATGTGGAATACATTAGATTAGCACTAATAATAATGCTAATTACCCCAAATGCTTACACTGTGCAGAATACAATTTTTTAGCTCAAATCTCCGGTGCATGAAATTTAGGTAGAATTAAGCATCTGTACTTTGATTGGGATTTTGAAATTTTGTCTTTCCTGAAAGTTTCTCTATCTCTAAGTTTTGCACCTTCAAGTATCAAAAATGGGTCAGTTTAAATCGACTCTGATTTTTAATTTGGTATTACGATTGATTTAAGCTCCAGACATCTACATTTAGGGTTGCCAATGAGGAGAGAGCATCTGCAATTTCGCTACCAGATTGCATTAAGCGCTTTGATACTTGTGCTGCTCGGACTTATTGTACAAACAGGCTGTACCCGAAGTCAGCCATCCTCAAGTGTTCAGCGTCAGGAACCCACCAGCATCCTGTTCGAGAAAGTTCGGATTTTCAATGGCACCTCAGATCAGCTTTCTGACCTATCGAATGTTTTAGTTGTCGGTAATAAAATTGAAAAGATTTCTCAAACTCCAATTGCCACAGCATCGGGCATCAAGTTGACTAGAATTGATGGAAATAGTCGCACATTGATGCCAGGGCTGATTGATAACCATGTCCATCTGTTTACGATTACCAGCACAAGCGACGAATTACTCTCGCCAAACGTCAGACCTGAAGTGATGAATCAAAAAGTGCAAGCCGCAGCAGAACAAATGCTGCTGCGCGGATTCACCAGCGTCCGTGATTTGGCAGGGCCAGTGTTCGACCTCAAGAGGGCGATTGACGCGGGTGATGCGGTGGGGCCGCGCATTTATCCTAGCGGTGCGATGATTTCGCAGACTAGCGGACATGGCGACTACCGCACACCAGAAAGTCTTGTTTGGACACCTTATACAACTCTCAACCACCCAGAATACCAGGGAAACGGTGTGGTTGCTGATGGGGTGGATGAAGTCCTCCGCAGAACCCGTGAGCAACTGATGCAAGGTGCTACCCAGATTAAACTAGCGGCTGGTGGCGGTGTCAGCTCGAACAACGACCCATTGGATGTCAGCCAATACACAGAAGCCGAGTTACGTGCCGCAGTCGAGGCTGCCGAGGACTGGAACACTTATGTGACAGTCCATGCCTATACCCCTCGCGCAATTCAGAAAGCGATTCGGGCTGGTGTTAAGTGCATCGAACACGGACAACTGATGGACGAGGCGACGGCGAAGATAATGGCTGAAAAAGGCATTTGGCTCAGTATGCAGCCATTCCTCGATGACGAAGATGCAATTCCCTTCCCGGAAGGGTCGGCTAACCGTGCCAAACAACTAGAAGTAGTCAGGGGTACTGACTCTGCTTATGCCTTAGCTAAAAAATACAATCTCAAAACAGCTTGGGGTACTGACTTATCATTTGATGCCAAACTAGCCACTCGGCAAGGGGCGCAGCTGACGAAAATGGTTCGCTGGTACACACCGACTGAAGTGTTAAAGATGGCAACAAGTACGAATGCCGAACTACTGGCATTATCTGGCCCACGCAATCCCTACCCAGGCAAACTGGGCGTGGTCGAAGAAGGCGCATTGGCTGACCTCCTGCTGGTGGACGGTGATCTACTGAAAAACATCAAGCTAATCGAGAACCCAGACAAAAACTTTGTTGTCATCATGAAAAACGGAAAGATGTATAAGAATCTCCTCTGAATACAGCTTTAACAACTAAAACTTCCGTTGTAGACATAAGATATTGAGATAGAGTCAAGCAACCCTATGAAACGCCCTATATGTCCCCTAGAGGCGACAAAAGAATGGTTATATCTTGAATCAATAGACTACATCTGCGAGTGCTTAGAGGCTTGTCTTGATGCCTCCATGTTGGCGGATTTGCGAGAAATCTTCCCTCGCCAAGCACTACGGGTTGCCAGTATTAAAGTTTGTGCTTCTCAGAGGGAAAAAATCACTTATTGGTTGCAACAGTTGAACGAGTCAGATTTAGCTGCATAACCAAGTTTGCGTATGTTTTTTCAGGTGCTTGAAGACTTGAAGTAATTTAGGCTCTAATCAGTTCCACCCCAACTCCAGGTAGGATTGCCATTCTTTAAGCTTTTGTTCACCACGACTAAAGGATAATCATTAGGATCAAAGCCGCCTGCCATATCCAAAATAAAGTAAACCTTACCTTTAACAAAGTGCATACGTAAATAATTCAAGTTTCCAGAGTACTTTTCTCCATCAATCTTGCTCATACCAGCAGATGCCAAGCATTTGGCATATTTCGGTTTGAGTTTGCCTACCCATGTAACACTAAATTCGTTACTGCTCAGAACAGAGATGTTACTAGCGTATGCGCTTAGGTTAACAGAGCCATCTGTGGTAAAACTGCCTTCAAGATAAGGACGGGTTTGTTCAGTGACAACTACTTTGTCTGGACAGCTTTGTTTTTGTTCGTTTTGGCTATAGACTTTTAACTCAATCTTTTGTGATTGATTCTGTGCAAAGGCACTCAAGTTGGACAACAGAGGTAATAAAACAATACTTGGGCTTAAAATAAAATGTTTAAAGTTAATCATAGGTTTTAATGAATCTTTTATCTTTAATTTTGTTGATAACGCTCTTTTTAATGCTATTAAGCAGTTTGGCGTTAAATAAAGAAATTTCAAGGGAATCCTGTAATTAACAGTTTCCTTAGAGATTGTAAAAATTTTATGCGAAAAATCAGGCTGGGTGTTGGGCAGAGGATTAGTCTGGGATATGCTATTGCATTAGCGATTGCTGTTTCTGGAACAGTTGCAGGTTTTAGAATTGGACACAGCTATCATCAGCTTGCTGACGAGCGAGAAGCATTCATACGCAACGAAGTTGAACTACTGCATCGTTTACAAACTGGGATTCTGCAAGCAAGAACTCACCAGCAACAATTAATTCCATTGATGGAAAATCGAAAAGAGTATCAACATGAGTACGCTCATTTATTGCACCATAAGGGTGAAATAGAGCATTTTTTAAGAGAATTAAAAACTTTTATTGCTAAAGAATCTAACTGGTTGGGAGAAGTAGACAGCAGAGAAATCCCTAAATTTTTTCAAACTTATAACAATGTTCCATCACTGTACTTTCAAGAATTAGACCGTCGAATGCAGCAAATTCAATCTTTGAATTTGGTGTTACCAAAAGATATTGAACAAGCTCAGAAAATCTTACTGGAATTTACTAATAGCCAGTTGGCACTCAAATATGATGGCATATCTGACGATTTGGTGAGCATCATTGAAGACTGCTATAAGGAAGCTAACAAAGCAAAAGAATTATCTCAGGAATCTAGTAGTATTGCCCAAAAAGTTGTAATTGGCAGTATCTTATTATCAGTTACGATTTCAATTCTACTAGCAATATTAACTACTAGATCAATTGCTCATCCGATTCAGAGATTGACCAGTGTAGCCCGCCGCTCCACCCAAGAGTCTAATTTTGAGTTACAAGTTCCGATTGAGCGTGATGATGAAATTGGTATTCTAGCCCAATCTTTTAATCAACTAATTGCTTCAGTTCAAAAATTATTACAACAGCAACAGGTAGCTAACAAACAACTGGCAGCTTACAATGAAACGTTAGAGCAAAAGGTAGAGCAAAGAACTGAACAACTCAAAGAAAAAAATCTACATCTGCAAAATGTTTTAGAAGAACTACAACGCACCCAACTTCAGATAGTGCAAAGTGAAAAGATGTCAGCTTTAGGGCAAATGGTAGCAGGGGTGGCACATGAAATTAATAATCCGGTTAATTTTATTCACGGTAATCTAACTCATGTACAAGAATATACGCAAAATCTCCTAGATTTTGTGCAGTTATACCAACAGTACTACCCGGAACCAATACCAGAAATTTTAGATGAGGCAGAGGCAATTGACTTGGAATTTATGCAGCAAGATTTGCCAAAAATGCTTGATTCGATGAAGGTTGGTACAAATCGGATTCGCCAGATTGTGTTATCGCTGCGGAATTTCTCACGCACGGATGAAGCCGAATTTAAAACAGTAGATATTCATGAAGGCATTGACAGCACTTTGTTAATTTTGCAACATCGTCTCAAAGAACAAGCAGAACGTTCAGCGATCTCAGTGATCAAAGATTATGGTAACTTGCCTTGGGTAGAGTGTTATCCAGGACAACTCAACCAAGTATTGATGAATATTTTGGCTAATGCCATTGATGCTTTAGAAGAGTCAAAAATCCCAAATCCACAGATTAATATTCGTACTGACAAAATAGATTCTCACTGGGTGCAAATTGCGATTGCGGACAATGGGCAAGGCATTCCGGAAGCAATCCAAAAACAAATTTTTCATCCCTTTTTCACCACAAAACCAGTCGGTAAAGGTACAGGGATAGGAATGTCAATTAGTTATGAAATTGTTACTCAAAAACATGGTGGTAGGTTAGAGTGTTTATCGACTCATGGCAAAGGTGCAGAGTTTATGATTCAAATTCCGATAATTCAAAATCGATAGTCGTGTCTGACATTATCAAAGACTAAAACCCCGGTGCTGCTGTTTTCTGGATTGCTGCTGCCGTCGCTGCTGTTGCTGTTGTTCGTCAGTTTCTTGCGTCCGGTCTGTCTGTAAAATGTTCAGAGTGAACAACACAATAGGTCTCAAGCCATGAATTTTCTCTCCTCAAAGAAGCAATCATCGGCAGCTATAGTTGGAGCATTAATAATAACTCTGGGAGTAGAGCGAAGTGCTGCGGGTGCTATATTCAACCCTGCTCCTCTTTTTGAGAGTGCAGTCAGTTACTCTACGACAATTCCTAGAAGCGATGGTGAAGTAGATAGTGCTGATATTTACTATCCAATTTTACCTAGTACACAGACTCAGGCTAGCTCATTACCGATTGCATTGTTTTTGCAGGGGGCGCTGGTTGACAAATCAGATTACTCAACCTTTGCTAACACGGTGGCGCGTTATGGCTTTGTTGTCGTAGTTCCTAACCACGTTAGAACAGCATTCAGCCCGACCGGCCCAGTGACAGGATTGATAGCTGAACAACAGCAAGTAAATGATGTACTAACTTACATACAGTCCCAGTTGTCTACACCTTCATCACCTATTGCTAATTCACTTGACCCTAGTACCTTAGTCTTACTAGGACACTCATTTGGTGGAGCAGTAGGAATAGCGGCGATTCAAGGTCAATGTTTTCCTGCCTTATGCACTGGGAATTTTACTCGACCCAAACAATTGAAAGCTGGTGTATTTTATGGCACTAACTTCCGGATTGGCCAAAGTAGTGGAGGGCTTCCGATTATTGACAATGATGGCATACCCATTGCTCTAGTACAGGGTAATCGAGATGGTGTGGCAAATCCCGCTAATGCTCAACAAACATACGCAGGCATTCAAGACCCTCCCAAGGCTTTTATCACCATCCCTGGTGCTAACCACTATGGTATTACCAATCAAGACAATCCTATACGTGAAGCTGTAAGACCAACCATACCCCAAGACGTGGCAATTGAAACTATTGCTCGTTGGAGCGCACTATTTTTACGAGGAACTGCACTTAACGACCAAGATGCACTTGATTATGTCTTCAACACAGGTGATGCTTTGGATCAAAATGTAACTGTACAGAGCGTAGTCAAACCTATACCTGAATACACTTCTGTAGTGAGTTTGTTAGGATTAGGCGTGATAGGTGCAAGCTCACTCAATCGCAAAAAGCAAAAACTAGTTAAAAATAAAGTCTTAAAGTTTTAGAATTGCTATGAAAGTTTAAAGCCTAAAACCTCGTTGCTGTCATTTTTTGGGTATTTATAAATCTTCGTCTTTGTCAAGTTGGCTTTGTGACTCTGATTTATCTGATTGCTTCTGTGCTGCTGGCTGTTGTTTTTTGCTCTTGCCCTTCGCACTCTTTACAGTTGCTTCTACTGATGCCTCACTGCTGGCTTTTACTGTTGGCTGAGTTTCAGTAGTAGGATTTGATGATGTAGTATTCTCCTCGCTTGGTTGTGCCTTGTGATGGCGACGACTACTTTTCTTCAACTCACCTATCAAATATTTGATTCTACCGCCAGTCAAATTAATGCCCAAACCCTTCAGCATCTCTGAAACTTCATCGTAAGTGTAGCCGTACTTAGAGTCAGTCAGTTTCTCAATGTATCTCCGCATTTTCCGAACTGCCTCTCTATCCGATACATCTTCTCGCTCTTTTGGCTTCTGTTCTTTCAGCAGATTGATGGCCTTATCAATCTTCTCTTTAGTAATCACTTCTGAATTTTGCTGTTCACTCATGGTTATCTCATGAATACCAATTAACTGATAATTATCGACTATTTAAAAAAATATGATTCAAAATTCCAAAAAAAATTGACTATTGCGGCTACGCCGAATCGCCTTTTAACTGTGATGGCTACGCCTTTATTTTTACTCAACCTGATGCTTTGAAAAAATTGACTATTACGGCTACGCCGAATTATCTATTCGTATTACAGCGATGCTGAACTATTTTCGCAGTGTGGCAGCTTCGCTGTTATTCTCACTTAAGTTAACTCCAAAAAATCTGACTAATACAGCTACGCTGAATCTAGAATTTTTATATAGTGGCTACGCCATTTTACTGCTTCTGCTACGGCTACGCCGAACCATAATCTACCTCCTGCTTGATTATCTAAAATTCCGGCTGCGCCGTTGATATATCCCTCTGTAGGTTGTAGGATAGTCAGCAGCACAGCTTCGCTGTCGTATTCTCGCCGCCAGTCTCTCGTTGTGCCTCCGTACATCCGTAGCACTTGACACCTCCCTTACCCCGAAAATGGGCTTGAAGCCAGCCATGCCTTAAAGCTTACGCTTTACCTCGCTCCGCTCGGACGGCAAAGCTGGTTTAGTGGGGTTTCACCCCCCTAAAAACCCCCCTCGCGTGATGTCCTCATTCCCCCTAAGTTATGGCAAATCGCAAGCAGTCAAAAGCCCTAGTCAGAAAGCACATTTTTCCAGTTCGGTTGAGTGACATCGAACTGGAAATGATTCGGATGAAATCACAGGATGCGGGGATGTCAGCGAGTGAACTGATGAGACGCAATGCGTTGATGCGTCCATTACCCAAACGGCTGAGTAAAATTAGTCTGCAAACATATTGGGAATTAGGACAAATCGGCAACAACCTCAACCAGCTTGTTAAAGCAACTAACACAGCTATCAAGATGGGGCGTACTCCACCAGCTAACCCAGAAGTTTTACAAGAACTTTTAGAACTACTGCATCAGTGTAGACGAGACATTGCCTCCGATGATGTTGATGATGACTCGGAAGACGAGGAAGAAGACGATGATTGGGAAGCAGACTAAGGGCAGAGGTTTTCGCAAGCTGTTGGATTATTTGGAATCCCGTGAAGATGCCAAACTAATTGGTGGCAATATGAGTGGGAGAAATGCCCGTGAATTGGCGCGGGAATTTAAGCTGTCGAGACAACTAAATTCAGATGCAGACCGAGTTGTTTACCATGTCTCACTGTCAGCTGCTAAAGGTGACAAACTAGATGATGAAAAGTGGACTGAGATTGGCTCACGCTACATGAAGGAAATGGGCTTTGATGCCAATCAGTTTGTCATCTTCCGCCACCATAACACCGACGACGACCACATTCACATTGCAGCCAGTCGGATAAGGATGGATACGGGGCTATTAGTGCATGATTCCTGGGATTATGTACGCTCTGAGAAAGTTCTGCGACAAATTGAACAGGACTATCAGTTAGTGCAAGTGCAGGGCAGTAGAGAAAAACTGAATCGCACACCCAGCACCGGACAAATTAGACGCGTAATAAGAGAACAAGAAGAATATTCATTGGGTAAGCGCGATACCCCACCAGAGCGTACCATTAAAGAGCAGATTCAGCAGACAATTGACAGGGCTAGTGTTGATAATCCCCAAATGCCAACGCTGATCATGCGGCTGCAACAAGCTGGCATAAGTGTAAGAACAGGATGGACTAGAAATGGTAAGTCTAAAGGCATTTCTTACGAGAAAGATGGGCAAGCTTTCAGTGGCACACAATTAGGCGCAGCTTATACCTTCCCCGGTTTGCAAAAACATCGTGGCGTTGACTACCAACCAGAACTTGATGATGAGCCTATTCATGAATTGCTGCTCAAACCTGTAAAACCACTCCCAGTTGAGCAGTTAGAAAAACTCTTTCAAGAAATTGAACACAAGCAAAATCAACCACAGTTTACACCACCACCAGAGGATCTACTTTTGTGGCAGAAATTGCACAAGTATTTGAATGAAGAACGCTATATCCCAGATTATATTGTGCAAGGATTACATGAGACTCAGTTGCTTTACATGGATGAGCAGCGAAATATTTTGTTTATCAAGCGTGATTTAGATGGTTCAAAAACTGGTGCATTAGTTTGGTCAAAGCCAAGGCAAAGTCATCGCGCTGTGGAGTACGACCAAAACACCTCTACACCAAATGGTTGGTTTTATTTGAGATTGGGAGGGCAACCAACGTCCAAGGTAGAAAACGTCTTTTTGTGTTCTACACCGATTGATGCCATGTCAGCAGCCACCTACCTGATCTCAAGTTGCAAGGGACTACCACCAACTAGAACCATGTTGATAGTAGCTGATGACCCGAATAACCTACCTATGGAATTTCTCAAGACTTTCAATAGGGTTGTCGTAGCATTCAATAATGATGAACAAGGGAATAAGGCCGCTAGTGCAGTATTGGAATTGTTGCCACAGGGTAAAAGGCTCAAAACCTATAATCCTGATTGGAGTCAGGAACTAGAAGCTCATCTCAAGGAGGAGCAACAAAAGCAGCGACAGCAGGAGCGTGGTTTTAGTCTGTGACCAACGCTGTGCAGACCGAACTCGTTGCCGCTACGCTCGGCTCATGCGGTCTTCGTGACGGGCAGAACGATCGCTGGTTGGGCTGACTAGATCCACTAGCCCGCCCCGAAGACTCCACTTCGTCACATGAGTCGCAACGAGTTCTTAACACCTTGAAATGAATATACCATTAAAAAATATTGCTACCGTATTATAAGTAGAATAAAGTATTGGTTATATAGATCTTTAACTATAAAAGTACTGAAATAATTAGAATAATTTAGTACAAAAATAAAGGAAGCTACCAATGCCAACTGACCTCACATTCAAAGAGGTGTGCAAGTTCCTCAAAAAGGATGATAGCAAAATAGTTGAGGCAGCTGACAAGCTTCTTGGAGCTGCTATCTTATTTTCACCAATAGCCTTCGGTTCTCAAGCGGTATCTGCGTTAAGATTGCTCGGTGCTAAAAACGAGCTAACTAAGCTTGGTAAAGAACTGATTGAGAAAGTGACCAGTAAAAAGGAGTCTGATTACCTTGCAAGGATGGAGCGAATGCACGTAGCTTATGGGCTTATATGTATTACTGCTTTCTTTGAAGCCCTTGAGCACTTGCTGCCAGATGATCTTCGTAACAAGATAGCCCTTCTACCTCAAGAAAAAATTTCCCTTACTGAGCAGGCTGGAAGACGTATTGCGAGTCGAGAAGAAGAACGGAACACATCTAAAATCTTAAAAGAAGGTGTGGTGGATATATCTTTGCTTTTTCCTCATCCAATTATTCCTTTTGAGGAACAAACAGCAAATCTCAGTCGAATGTACAAAAATATGGCGATTGGTTTTGATGAGTTCATTAAGAAACTTGCAGTATGGGAAGAAGCAGATGAACAAACAATGGCTTGCATTCGACAAACAGTAGAAGAACTTCCCAAGACATCATTAAAATGTTTTGAGGGTCAGTATCTTGAGCTTGCACGAAAATACAACGACTTTTGTATATGGTCACGCCTTCATGAATGCAAAACTACTCAAACTCAGCTTCATGGAATATTAAATTATCTTGAAAGTTATAATTCTCGATTATCTGAAAATAATGAAAAAATTGATATTGGTTTTGACAAGTTACAAGAGACTGTTCTTTCAATACCTGATCAATTTAGGAAAATAGAAGCTCACGATGTGGTAAATGGATTAAAACGGTTTTATGAAGCCAGAATCAATGAGCCAATTATTGAGGATTATAAACCTGATGATGGCAAACCAGTTTTGAACTTTCCAAAAATATCAGAGGCATTTATTCCACAGTCATATCGAGTCCTTTTACAAACGAAGAAAGACAGTCATCTTGAGAGAGAAGAAACCTGGAAAAATATTGAGCCAAAACATGACCTTGGTTTATTTCTGCTTAGTTATTTGAGTTCTCCATATAGCATTGAAACGCCTTTACTAATATTGGGACATCCTGGTAGTGGTAAATCTCTACTTACAAAAGTCCTTTGTGCAAGACTCATGTCAGATATATATACGCCAGTGCGTGTACCTCTGCGTGAGGTAAATGCTGACTTGCCGATTGAGGAACAGGCTGAATATATAATTAACCGCACTACAGGTCATAAACTAAATAGCTGGGCGCATTTTAGTAACCAGTTTTCTGATAGACCGTTAGTAATTATTCTTGATGGATATGATGAACTGCTTCAGGCAAGTGGTAAGGTTTATGCTGGCTATCTCAAGCAAGTGCAACAATTTCAGAAAAGAGAGGCTGAGCAAAGAAGACCAGTACGAGTTATTGTGACTAGCCGTATCACTTTGATTGATAAAACAACGATACCAGAAGGCTCAACAGTCCTTCGTTTATTGGAGTTCAACGAAGCACAGCGAAATGCATGGATACAAGTCTGGAATAATGCTAATAAAGATTATTTTAGTTCCTGCAATCCACCCATTGAACCGTTTGCAATTCCAGAGAATGAAAATAAAAGTAAAAATGACAAAATTTTATCTTTGGCTGAGCAACCGCTATTGCTTTTGATGCTTGCACTGTATGACTCTGACGAGAATCGACTTCGACAGCATAGGGGTATTGATCGAACAGTTTTATATGATAGCCTACTCCGACGCTTTGTTGAGCGAGAACGGCGTAGATATGTTAAAGACTTCGAGCAATTAGCTCAATCTCTTCGAGATAAAGAAATTGATAGAGAGATGTTGCGCTTGGGCGCGGTTGCAATTGGTATGTACAATCGCAGACAACTTCATATCTTATCTTCTGACTTGGCTGCTGACCTTAAATTCTTTGAACTTGAGCGACCAATAACCGTTGAAGATGGACGTTCAATGACTCAGGCAGATTTGCTTTTAGGTAGTTTCTTTTTTATTCATAAATCTAAGGCTGGACAACAAGGTGAAGAAGTACACACGGAAACTGATACAGCCTTTGAATTTCTTCATAATACTTTTGGTGAGTTTTTGACCTCAGCATTCATTTTGAGATTCGCTTTTCAAGAAGCAGAAGCACTATATTTGTTCAAAAACAATGAAAGTTTGCAATCTGAGCTTCAAAGAAAGATAAATAATCCTGATGGTCTTGCAAAAGAGTGGTTTGCTTGCTTAATGTACGCTCCACTCTACTCTAGACCAGTCGTGCTTGAAATGCTACGTGAGTGGATTACTCATCTACTTGAACAGAAAAAACGTAGCCGAGAGGAATTTTTGAGTTGTCTTGATGAAATTCTTAAAAGTCAAATTGGTATGCTGCTAAAAGCAACAAATTTGCCTTCTATGTTGCGAAATGATGCTAAACAGTTTACAGAGCTTCCCTTATTAGCCCATATCGCCATCTATACTTTAAACTTAATTATTTTACGGACAGTGCTTGATAAGAACGAATTCGTCTTTGATGAAAGTTGTTATGTTTCAAGTGAGGAAATTAAAGATCTTGATGCTTCTGGGACAAGGACATGGGATAAATTGGCTCATATCTGGCGTTCATGGTTTCCTCTGGAAAGTCTTAATGGGTTAACAGCGATACTTAGTGCAAAAAGGGAGGGCAAAAAGATTATACTAACTGGCTACAAGCCATTTCGGATCAGACCTAGTGATGATCGTTTAGAAACGGTTCTTAATGTAGCTACGACGTTAGCAGACGATATTACTGGCAGTCTTGCTAAATTACTTGTACCTAATCCAGAAGAGGACTCTTGGCAAGGTCTTAGTGAATTAGAAAAACGGTTGCAAGCAGAAAACATTGATCTTCGTTTTGAGTTGATTGTGCGTCGTCTGCGGCTTCATCTATCAAGTAGCAGTGGAAGTAACAGTAACCTTCAACGATTAGTTTTGGAAGGCTTTCGTGAAATTTCTAGTAGAAGACATCGAGGTACACTTATTGCTGAATTCTTTGAGTTAGTAACCAAAGTGTTTAAACTCAAGCAATTGTCAATGAGTGCAGAGATAGAAATTAAAGAATTTTTTATACATCCCAGACAGGTTTTGGAGATGGTAGAGATGCGCCCGGAGGTGGCTGTTGAATGGCTGCGTCTGCTACGGGAGTTTGGTGCTACTCACTGGATTGAGCGCTATAGTGAGGAGTTACTTGAGCGTATCATGTATACCCGTAATTTTGTGGAGATGCGCCCGGAGGTGGCTGTTGAATGGCTGCGTCTGCTACGGGAGCTTGGTGCTACTCACTGGGTTGACCGCTATGGTGAAAAACTACTTGAGCGTATCATGCATCACCGTAATTTTATGGAGATGCGTCCGGAAGTAGCTGTTGAATGGTTGCGTTTACTACGGGAGCTTGGTATTAATCCTTGGATTGAGCGCTATAGTGAGGAGTTACTTGAGCGTATCATGCATCCCCGTAATTTTATAGAGATGTGCCCGGAGGTGGCTGTTGAGTGGCTGCGTTTGCTACGGGAGCTTGGTGCTACTCACTGGGTTGAACGTTATGGTGAGGAGTTAATTGAGCGTATCATGCATCCCCGTAATTTTATGGAGATGCGCCCGGAGGTGGCTGTTGAGTGGCTGCGTTTGCTACGGGAGCTTGGTGCTACTCACTCGGTTGAACGCTATGGTGAGGAGTTAATTGAGCGTATCATGCATCCCCGTAATTTTATGGAGATGCGTCCGGAAGTGGCTGTTGAATGGCTGCGTCTGCTACGGGAGCTTGGTGCTACTCACTGGATTGAACGCTATGGTGAGGCGTTAATTGAGCGTATCATGTATACCCGTAATTTTGTGGAGATGCGTCCGGAAGTGGCTGTTGAATGGCTGCGTCTGCTACGGGAGCTTGGTGCTACTCACTGGATTGAACGCTATGGTGAAAAACTACTTGAGCGTATTATGCATCCGCGTAATTTTGTGGAGATACGTCCGGAAGTAGCTGTTGAATGGCTGCGTTTGCTACGGGAGCTTGGTGCTACTCACTGGATTGAACGCTATGGTGAAAAATTGCTTGAGCGTAGCATCCGCTTTAATATTGGCAATATTCCTTTGGAATATGTACAAGATATTGAATGGTATGCAAGAATTACGAATGATTCTGAGTTGATTGCCAATCTCCAATCATATACTGGTTCAACGAAAGATCATCAATGATATTACTGCCTTTAAGTTTTTCGTATAATGCATTCTGTGTACGCTTGTATACAAACAGATTAGCCTCTGACTGTGCAATTTAATTGCGGATGAATTGTATATTGGTGGTGAGATTTAGCCAATACAAAAATAAACATTGTTTCTTGGCTTCTTACCGTTATCTTTAGTTGTAACGGTGCAGTAAACCAACTCACTTATGAGCCGAATCATCGCAGTTTTTAATCAGGCGGGAGGTGTTGCCAAAACCACCCTTACCCAAAACCTGGGCTACCATCTAGCACAACTGGGTCATCGCGTTCTGCTCATCGACATCGACCCCCAAGCCAGCTTAACTATCTTTATGGGCTTGGTTCCAAGAGACATAGAGCAAACCGTCAACAATGCCATTGTGGATGAACAACCTCTGCCAATTCATGAGGGGATTCACGGCATGGATTTAGCCCCGGCTAACATCTCTCTTGCTACAGCAGAAATGCAATTGGTTAATGCTTCCATGCGCGATTTCCGCCTCAGAGAAGCCATCGAACCAATCCAAGAGAATTACGATTTCATCCTTATAGATTGCCCTCCCAGCTTAGGTTTACTCTCTTACATCTCGCTTGTAGCTGCTACTCATGTTCTCGTACCCCTAGAAACCCATTTCAAAGCCTTTGAGGGTACAGGCGAACTCTTAAAAACCGTCGCTACCGTCCGCAACAAACCCAACCGCAAATTGCAAATAGCTGGGTTTGTGCCAACAAAATACGATGCCCGTAACTCCCAAGACACCCGTACCTTAGCAGCCATCACCGAACAACTAGCCTCAGCCGGAACAGTATTCCCCCCCATTCCGCGCTCTACTGCTTTTGTTGATGCCTCAGAAGAACGAATGCCCTTGGCAGTTTATGACCCCAAGCACCCATCTGTCCAAATCTTGAAAAAAATAGCCCTTACTTTATCAGCATTAAAATGAGACGCACTAAAGCCACCCAACCCCTTAAAAGCAAAATTGAAGTACCTTGGGACACTACAGGAGCTAATAACGCTGGTTCTCCCCAGTCCATGCCCTTAGAGCAGATTACTCTGCCACCGACACAACCGCGCCGTTACTTTGACCCGGAAGCGTTAAAGCAGTTAACTGAATCGATAAAACAGCATGGCATCCTGCAACCTCTGTTAGTCCGCCCCGTTGCTGATGAAAAACACGAATTAGTAGCAGGGGAGCGTCGCTATCGTGCTGCAACCGAACTTGCGTTAAAAGAAGTTCCCGTTGTCATTAGAGAATTAGACGATAACGCTGCTTTTCAACTGGCACTGGTAGAAAACCTACTGCGAGAAGACCTTAACCCAGTTGAAGAAACCGAAGGCATACTGCAACTGCTGGCTCTCAAACTAGGTCGAAGCATTCAGGAGATACCCCCATTACTCTATCGTCTACAACGTCTACAAAACAAGGCATCTACAGTTACCCATAACGTTATGGGCGCTTCCGATAGCGATGGTGATGAACCTACCCATAACGTTATGGGCGAAGATGAAATTGACTCTCACCATAACGCTATCAACCAGGATTCTGGTGAGATTGAACTATCTACCCATAACGTTATGGGCGAAACCGAAACCCCTAATTCAGCCCTCAATGAGCAGTCAGTAGCCGAAAGAGATTTAAAAATTGTTGAAGGAGTATTTGAGGGATTGGGCTTAATGACTTGGGTATCTTTCGTCAAGAATCGTCTTCCACTGCTAAACCTGCCAGAAGATATTCTTGATGCACTCAGGGATGGTTTAATTGAGTACACCAAAGCCAAAGCCATTGCTACTATTCAGGATTTAGACGAGCGCGTTGCCTTTGTAGAACAAGCTATTGCCCAAAACTGGTCTTTAAGCGAAATTAAACAGCGCATTAGTGAAAATAAACCAAGAGCCTCTAACTCAAATACCGAATCTAACAATTACAAAGACCGTTTTACTGTTGCCACCACTAAACTAAAAAAATCACGTATCTGGTCAGATCCAAAAAAACGTAAGCAAATAGAAAAACTGCTATCCCAACTAGAGGCGCTGACGAGTGTTGAGTAATAGCGCCCATAACGTTATGGGTAAATAGAATTGTTAAATTTTTTGTGGAAAACCGTCTGCTACTGGGTAATTCTGGCAACAAAGGCGAAAAAGTATTAAGTTGAATCTAATGCCAGTAGTACAGTCCCTCCCACAAGTCTTCCCATGCTAGAGTCAGAAAAACTCCAACAGATAGTACAAGCTTGGTTAAGTTACATTAGGTTAGAGGAACTGACTCAAGCTGAAGTCGAGCGTTCTTCAGATATTTATTCAAAGGTAGTAGATAAGGGAGTGCAGCTAGTTGGCAACAAGTTACTCCTTGATAACGAAGTATTTACGCAATTCCAACAACAGCAACAAGCAGCCATTAGAGGTAACAAAAATGATGTTCAGGTGGCTGTCGCCTTCCCACAAATTTATATAATCAACGGCAAGGGTAAAGACCAAAAGCTCAAATACCTGCCTCTGTTCACCATCGATATTTCACCTATTTTAAAAGGTAATTATCGCAAAACTGGCTGGGACTTGACTGAATACGAGTTTCAGCCAGTGATTGTTAATTTAATGCGGTTGTACAAACTAGAGGAAGAACAAGCCGAATCACTGATTGTTGCATCGGGAATTTTGAGATTTCTAGAAGACACATTTAAAGGAAGATTCCCAACGCTTCGAGACTTTCTCGAACTGGTAGACTTCCCCCAAGGAAACTACAAAACCTCTCGACAACCTTATTTGTTACGTTGCGACTTTACACCCTATAACGCCCTACTTAAGCAAGACATACAAGAAATACTCAAGGAACTCCAACAACCTGACTCTAAGGCTGAATGGCTAATTGAAACTCACCCAGCGATGCAGTACCTCTGTGGTCAGCCACAATCACCCAGAGATGATGTGATGTTCTGGGGTGCTTTTCCCTCTCATGCACCTGATGAATTTCAAGCCTCTGTCCTCAAACACGCCCAAGAGAATTTACTAACAGCTGTTTGTGGGCCACCGGGGAATGGAAAAACCGAGGTGTTTTTGCACCTCATAGCACAGCAAGTAGTAAATCGAGCGTTACGGCTTGTTCGTGGTGAAGAGGATGCAAATAATTTAATATTCTTTGTCGGCGCTAATAACAGCACCGTTAAAAAATTTCAACAACGACTGGCTATAGATTCTCCTGCTCAACAGTTTTATCTTCCAGGCGGCAATCAAGCTAATATCCGTAAGGAAACCCTACCCAAACTGCAATCAACCCAAGATTGGCTGCGTAATACTGAATTTAACCAATCTGCTTGGCAACAAGCCAAACTCGAATTACTCCAAGCAGAAAGTGAAATTCAACAACTCCAAGAGCAAGACCGCTTGAATACTGCTCAAAAAGTCATTGATGCTGAATGGCGATCGCAATTGGATGTAGAAATCGAATCACTCAATAACGATATTGCAGCTAAGTCTGCTGAGTTGCAAGCCCTAACTGAACAGCTATCAAGTTTGGCTGCTTACGAAAATTTTCCCATTGATGCTTACGAACAGATACAAATTGCGTTATTCCAAGCAGAACGCGAACTGCCAAAAGATTCTGACTCTATTACAAAACGCGCCTTGGACTGGCTCAATGCTACTACTAATAAGCGAATTTTTCAGCGTTTGGCGAATCGAGTAAACGCTGCTGTTTTAAACACCTTGGCAACAGCGCATCCCTTTCAAATACCCATTGACCCCTCTAGTGTAACCACAGCAATCACCTCTGTTAACCAAAAAATCGGTTTCTCACGGCAATGGCGGAATCTTAACCGGACATCCAGCGAAATTCAAAGCCAAATAGCGGCTTTAACTAACGAACTAGAGCTAAAGCAAGCAGAACATCAACAAATTCAAAAACAACTTGATAGTTACCCCCAAGCTGATTTCTACAGTCGTTTTTACCGTGACTACCACCAATTGCAGCTAGAACTATTTCAACGTGCCTGGGCGTTTCTCTTGCAAGAAGTCCTCCGACGCAAGGATAGCGTTATGAGGGCATTAGAAACTTACGGCAGTGTATTAGCTGGGGATGGAGAGGCATTGCTAAAACTGTCAACTGATAGTGATGCCATCTTAAGTCACTTGAGCTTGATTTTCCCTGTCATTACCTCCACCCTTCAATCAATGCGTAATATGTTGCCAGTTCTTCAGCCTAATATCATCAAGCTGGCACTGGTGGATGAAGCAGGGACAACTCTCATACACCAATTATTTCCTTTGCTGGTGCGATCGCAACAGGCAGTAGTGGCTGGCGACCCCCAACAGATTGAGCCTATCGTTAACATGAGCGACGATACCATCAAGCAATATTTCAAAACTGCCTTTTTGGATCGGGGCATGAAGAATGAAGATTATTATCGCTATGCCCCCACTGCTAAATACACAGCTACCGCTTATCATCGTGCTGCTGGTGCTAGTGGTACTGAAGGGGACAATGGCAATGGCATTATTCTTAGAAATCATTACCGTTGTACCCCAGATATTATTCAGTTTTGCAGCCCCAATTATCCCGGTGGTCTGCAAATTCTTTCAGCTGTTCAGCAGACTACAACGGTTAAGCATCTGCTGGCTTACCACGTTGAAGGAAGCCACACCCATAATACCAATCCAGAAGAAATTGATGCTGTAGAAACTATAATTGCGTCCTTGCTAAAACATGGGTACTCTACTAACTCGGATGACAACTCAAAGACAATTGGGGTGATGTCGCCATTTTTGCAGCAAGCTAACGCGCTCAAGTATCGGCTCTCTAACCGTTGGCGAAACTTTTCTTGGGATGATATTGGCACAGTTCATAATTTTCAAGGTGGAGAGAAAGCAGCTATTATCTTTTCTCCTTACCAGTGTCACCAAGAGCATAGTTTTTGGTTCCTCAACCGCAAACCCAATTTACTGAATACAGCCGTTAGTAGGGCAAAGGAAAAGTTTATTTTGGTAGGTAATGTCAGGGAATTAGAATTGGCTGGTGGTGAAACCAAGCGGTTAGTTGAACACATTCGGCAACATGGGGAAATTCGTACTTGATTTATTACTACTTTCTAGACTACCGTTAAGTAAGAATATTCTTGCTACTATTTGGTAAGACTATGCAAGTTGAAAAACTATCAATTTCCTTACCAGCGTCCCTGGTGCAATTTATTGAAGGT
>NZ_JACJTU010000082.1 GCF_014698835.1 Nostoc paludosum FACHB-159
TTCAGTTGCAATTAATCCTGGCTGAAGCGTAATTATAGTTGCAGTTAATCCTGGTTTGAAAATCTCTTGATTGCAGGTTTGAGCGATTAGTATTGCAGGTCGTTACACATAGGCGACCACTTGGGACTGGCAGAGGCAATCATCAATCAATTAAAAACTCAACAATGAAGTACCAAAAACAAGCCATGCTGGGGCTATTGGGTTTGGGTTTGATAGCTTCACCTATGTTTATCAAATTGCCTCAGCAGTTCTACACTTTCTCTGCTGTATCGAACTTAGAAGCACAAGAATCTGTTGAACGCTCACGCATAGAACAACGCAAACTGACCAGCGACAAACTCAATGAAACAGGCATATTACCGACCAGTCTAAAACTCAGAGTTAGAGGCTATTTAGACAACCCAAAACGCAACCCCAGACCCGACACCAGCTATTACCAAGAGGACGAGCAAGTTTATGTTTATGATTCAGGAGGTCGCTGCATAGGACAGATAGCAGAACGGCGTTGGCTTTGGAAGTATCACTACAAAAATGTCTGCAAATTATCCCCTCAAATGGAGTCAAGTAAATCATGAAAAGTGCAGAATATAAGCCGCCTAGTGAATCCCCATCAACACCTGCAACAGCACTAAAACCCCAAAAATCTATCAATAATTACGTTGAAATATTGGCTGGGTGGATTGTTGATTTAATAGCGATACCCATAAGCTTCGTTACTCACATCTTTGCTCAATTTGTAACGCCTGGTTCATCCGGCACAAAGATACTTGGCGCGATGGGTTTTTTCACTGGGACATTGTTAAGTACTGATGGAATTTGGCAAACATTTTTTAATGGTGTCCCTCTATTTCCTTGGTTTGAAACTAGCTGGATAGGTTGGATAGGTTGGTTACAATTACCTTTCAATCCTATCTTTTGGTTATCGTTTGGAATGTCGGCGCTTGTTCAGGTGATGGAAGCTAAAACACTACGAGGTAAAACACCTTCACAGGCAAGAGTTGAACTAGAAGAACATCGCCAGTTTACTTTAGGTGCAAAGCCTACCGGAACAATTGATTTAACAACAGCCTTATGGGGCGACTATAAACGAGCCGGGATGAAAGAAAGGCACTCTGGAGGGCTGGTTGCATTGTTCTTTTGGGTATTTGATTTGAGTTCTACTTTTATTAGTAGAAACCCATTTAGATACACCAATCCAGGGCAAATATTAGCCTGCTTTGCATACAACATAGTCACTATGGCATCGGGCGAAATCGGTTACACAATTTGGCGACTCACTAAATAAGTAAGCAATTCATAGCCCTCTGCCCTTTAGGGTGGAGGGTTATTTACTTGAGGAATAATCTATGGAATTTTCACCCGACATTTACCAACCAGTACCGCAACTCGCTACAAAGGAAACTGCTTCATTACGGGCTGACTATCCCTGCATTGAACACCTGGAAGCGGGTAACATCGCCCCTTGGCTGGTAGAAAGGCTGGATCAATTATTGGTTCGTGCCAAAACTGAAAGGGCAGGGATGAACCTAGCTAAATGCGTCACTCTAGCAACGGCATCCATCGGGGCAATTTGTTATGCTACCTCCCCACTCGCCCCCATCGGCGCGTTAGTTGCTGGGCTGGGCTACGCTTGGTCAGTGGTGCAAGACATGACCGATTCTCACCAGTTCGCGCCCATTCCCTTTGTGCGTGGTAACTTCCTCGAATTTCTAAGAGCAATGGGTGACAGTGAAGCAAGAGCCGAATGGTTCGCAGGCTCCAATGAAATTGTTGATTTGATGAACCACCTTACACCCACAGAGCGTAGTGAATTTGTGATGCTGCGGCAGTACACCAACACTCTCACTGATTTTCTCACGGGCGTAGAAGCTGGTAAGCGGTTCTATGCTTACAGGTGGCTGCTGGACAACTTCACAACTTACAGAGGCGCATTTCCGACTGTTGAGCAGTTGTGCAAACATCTGGCACAGGTAGCCCCTGACCCTAGAATTGACCATGCACAAGTGACTTTAATTCAGCAACAATCCCAACAGCCACAACCAAAGCTACCTTCACCCAAGTTCGTTGAACTGCCACAACCGCATTTTGTCCAGTTGCCCAGTCCCCCAAAGACTGAACCTGCTGCACAGGCTCAAGCACCAGATATTCAAACGGTGTTAGCACTGCCACTACACCACCGAGCGTTCGCAATTATTGACGCACTAACCAGCAGTGGTTTTGATATCGCCAAGTGCATTCGTGACCAAATCACCGTGATTGCTGGTAATCAGCGAGGTGGTAAGGGTACGCTGATGGCGATTTTAGCCATCCTCAGTAAAGCACTTGAGCCAAACACCAAGATTCACTATTTCACCGCAGGCTCGGACATCTACCCGTTTGCCTGCCATCGCCTAGTGTGCAGACTTAGCTATCCCCTTTTGGAGGGCGCAAAGGCTGATGCTCTAGTTGCAGGCGATTTGTACAACTATTTAAGGGAAATGGACAACGCCAACCAGAATAGTTACACAGATATTATTTTGGTGATTGATGAAGCGGTCGCGTTGTCTGATTACCTTACCGATGAGCAGAAGCAATGGATCATTCGCTTTCTGTTCACTCGCGCCAGCAAGAAGGGCGCTCAAATTTTCGTGGTGTTGCATGGCAAGAACCTTACTTCTTGGGTGGGGACGAAAAACACCGCAGGTTTTGGCGATACTTTTAAAAGTGGTGCTACTTTTATTGGTTGTGAGGCAACAAGTAAAAAGCTGTCGCCCCTCAAGTCAATCTCATTGGCAACTGGGCGTTACTTCCTAGCTGACCCTGATAGTTTTGATAAGGCGATCGCACAGGGCGAAATTGGTATCATTCCAGAATGGTTAAAAACAGAGGTTAATCCTCATTCTGGACAACCAGATCCGGCGCGGACGCTGCTTAAATATTTCCCTGAATTAAGAAGTGATTCCCCGGCTTTGGCTGATTCTGTACCAAGCAGTGATCAGCCGCAGGATGAGTTTTTGAATCAAGCTAGAGCTTGGATTAATGACAATTGGATAATATCAGATGCACCGCCCCCGACTTTCACCCCAACTGCAAGCGATACCGACCGATACCAACCGACTGATAAGGCTTCTGAGGTTTTGGAATCGTCTAGTATCGATACTGGAAACGATACCCCAATCAGTGATACTCTCCCAGAAACGGGCGATTTTAAGACCCTTGCCGACGATACCGTTCTCGATACCGAAACTCGCTACACTCCAGCATCCCTTACTCCATCTCAACTGACTGGCATCGTTAAGCAGATGATAGACAAGAAAATGTCGCAAACTCAAATTATTCAATCCCTCTGGGGAGTAGAGAAAAATGGTAAGGGCTGGAAGCAGGCTTATACAGAATACAAAGAACTGTTTCCATGAGCCAAATCAACAGTTTATAACTGATACAACTTGCCCTCAGCTAAAAACTGAGGGCAAAATTTGTTTATGGGGCGAATAGCTATCAAAAGCAACGCTGAAAACCAAAAATCCATTTGATTACCTTGCCGATGCAAAAACCTATACCCAAAAATATAATCAAATTATTTATGTGTGTGGAGGCTATTGGCATAAAATGAGTAATACCGCGAAGTGGGATTGTTACAATAGGAAAAGCAAACAAAAATAAAAAAGTATGACGGTTAAAAGCTGCTGATACTCCTAATGCAAGAAAGATAAAAAGCCAAATTGTGTTTATTAAGTTAGCTAGATCTATAAAAGGTTGTAAGACATTAGTAACAGAAGCCATAATTTAATATTTCAGATTTTCAGATATATAAGAAATCAAGTTTTGCTTAGTTGTATTTTAGAAGGATTAACCGAAAACAATAATAGTGTATATACGTAACCAATGAATTGACTATGCAAATTAACGATAAAATTAATAGTGAATAAGCAGCAACATTACGGTTTTTTTAGTGAAACGCGACTCTATTTATTACCAAATATTTAAGCGATTTCCTGCGTTAATTTTTGAACTCGTTGATCGCCGTCCCCAAGAGGCGCAAAACTATCGATTTGAGTCAGTTGAGGTCAAAGAAACTGCCTTTCGGATTGATGGGGTTTTTTTACCTCCAGAGGGTGCAACACCAAGAGTTATCTTTTTTGCAGAAGTTCAATTTCAAACAGACGAAGCTCTTTATCATCGCTTCTTTACTGAGTCGATGATGTACTTAAATCGCAATAGAGGACTCTACGATGACTGGTATTGTGTGGTAATTTTTCCATCACGCTCTTTAGAACCAAGCGATACAAGAACTCATCGAATGTTTTTAAACAGCGACCAAGTGCAGCGCATTTATTTGGATGAGTTAGGTACTCCTGATACTCTGCCAATAGGCATCAATTTAATGCAGTTGACAATCGCCTCAGAGAAAGCGATGGCAGAACAGGCAAAGCAATTAATTCAACGGGTACAATTAGAGTCAACTACTGCACTGCCGAAAAACGAAATCATAGATATTATTACCACAATTGCTGTTTACAAGTTTTCTCAGTTAACCCGTGAAGAGGTGGAAGCCATGTTAGGACTGAACATTGAAGAAACACGAATTTACAAAGACTTGGAACGTCAAACTAAATTAAAAGCAGCAGCACGCTTTTTGAGCATGGGCTATAGCATCTCCGAGGTGGCTTCTGCTGTTGATTTATCGGTTGAGGAAATCACAACAGAGGTGGTAAATTCTCAAACCCCCACACAACAAGATCGCACAGAGTAAAGTCTTGGGTTTCTGTATAGACAGCCGTATAGAAGTTAGTGCAAACTGCCGTTGATGGTTGACCTGGGGTGAAAATCTGTGACTGGGACTGCTCTTAAGCGTTTGTAGAAACTTGGCAGAAACGCTCGATATGCTCTCGCACCTTC
Organism: Nostoc paludosum FACHB-159; assembly: GCF_014698835.1. Classification (GTDB taxonomy): domain Bacteria; phylum Cyanobacteriota; class Cyanobacteriia; order Cyanobacteriales; family Nostocaceae; genus Nostoc; species Nostoc paludosum. The sequence continues at coordinate 4,879 of NZ_JACJTU010000082.1, forward strand.
TTTTTACGCCGAATGCCTTACCGCCTCACTACCTCTGTCATGTCTACAGTTGTAGACGGTTTCCGAAGCTGTGGCGAAGATTATTCTGGCGATGAAGCCTCCTAATTAAAACTGATGTCTGATATCAACCTTGATATCAAGACTCCACCTAGATGCTAAGAGCGTGGAGCTTTTGATTTGGAGTGTGAGGGGTGAGGCGATCGCCATCGGCTCATGGCGGTTACGCCATCGCTTGGAGCAATTTTGTATTTGGCACGCAACAAAGCCAAAGTAGTATCAATAACTATGCCGATTGACATCTTTGACCACAAAATCGGCATAAGAGTCAAAATAATTACTAAACTTACTTAGAAGCCAAGAAGTATTAACCCCAGTCATTTCCAGAATCGGAAAAATCTCTTTGTGTGTTGGCGATGGAAGGAGAAGAGTGTATTTTGCGTTGGTGATGTGTGTAATGATATAACACGTTAATGAAAAACCGCATTGTCATTAACGGAAAAAATGAATAAGTTAAGTACATATACTGAAAGTTCTCTGACTCAAGTTGCCAGTCAGATGCAAGCGTCAAATGATTTTTTGGCGGAGTTGCAGCAGAAAGCTAAGACGACGCAACGGGGGTATGCTGGCAATATACGGATATTTTTTGAGTATTTTTTGCAAAGGGAACCAACCCAAAAGGATGTCTCTGAGTTCTGGGGGTTGGATGACCAGACGGCTAATGGGTTAATCCTCAAGTTTAAGAATCATTTGGTGGCATCCGGTAGGAAGGCGGCGACGATTAATCGGTACTTGGCCGCCCTCAAGTATTTAATTAAGGTGGGTCGCAATCTCAAGCGCTGTCAGTTTTATTTTGATGGCGACCGCATTGAGTCTTTAAAGGTCACTAAGTACAGGGATACGCGGGGTGTTGTAGTTGATGAGTACAACAAAGTTTTTGATGTAATTGATACCACTTGCACTAAGGGGAAGCGGGATTATGCTTTATTTCTGCTGCTTTGGGCAAATGTTTTGCGGCGGGGGGAGGTGGCGAAGTTAATGGTGGGAGATTTTGATTACCACGATTTGACTTTAACTGTTTACGGCAAGGGTAAGGGCAATGATTCTACTAGGATTGACTTAAACCCAGAAGTTGCAGAGGCGGTTAGCGACTGGCTGGGCTGTCGTACAAATATTAAACCCAGCGATCCTTTGTTTATCGCGCTGGACTTCCACAATTATGGACACCAACTCACCGGGGATGGCATCTACGCCATTGTGAGAAAAACCTGTGAACGTGCTGGCATAACTAAGCGGATGACACCCCATAAAATCAGGCATTCGGGGATTACTGATGCGCTGGATTTGGCTTCAGGAGACTACCGGAAAGTGCAGCATTTGAGCCGTCATGCTGACCCCAGGACTATTTTGGTTTACGAAGACAATAAGAATCAGTATCAGTTGGAGTTAACTAATAAATTAGCAGCCCGTGTCGGCAAAAGGCGCAATCATCCCAAGTAGAGAAAGGTACTCGTTTATGGAGGATCAACAGTTACATCAATATCCCTTCATGGGTCGTCGTTTTAGTTTTTCATAAGGTTGGTCTGCCCCAGTGAAATAGGTATGACGCGTATTATCGTAATAACGTTTTCATCAAAAATTAACTTAAATGCCGATTAGCTTACTAAACCCAAAAATTTGCGGATACGGTTAACTAATTCTTGCTTATCTCTGTGACCAGAACTGTATATAAATGTCAGTGGTAAGCTCTTACCAAAAGCTAAGAGCAGGTTGACGCGGTAGGTATCTTCCCATGCCTCTACAACAGCATTTACAATCTCTGCAAGTGGCTGGTGAACAATATTTGTGGTCGAGTATTCTATTGTCAGATTACCACTGCTTTTGTCAAAAATACAGGTAATTGATGAACGAATCATTGCTCCCATGAAAAGACCAGCGATGATGCAAACACTGCCGACTGCTATAAATAAGCGCTTAAAAACTTGTGAAGGTGCGAGCAAGCTGGTCGGAAAATTAACTATAGAGGTGTCAAATTCAGTTGGTTCTAGTCGCCACCCAGCAATCAACAACAGAAACCCGATTCCTGCAACCAATATACAGAGTAGTCGCAACCATCTAGATACCTTCTGCCCTAATTTTAGCTGATTTGGTGTTTCTTGAATGACTTGCATTGATGATGTACTGCTCATATTTATAGTTTAGGAATTTATTAATTAGACTTTACTCATAATTACTTCCTTAGAGGAGTGCTAGCTTAAGAACTGTCATGGATTTACTTAATCATTTTTCAAAAATTGTCGAATTTGCTCAACAATTTGCTGCTTTTCTTGCCAATTAGAAGTTAAGCTTTGGGTAAGAGGCAAATTCTCACCAGAAATTAACAGCAGATTAATGCGATAGTTAACGTTTCCTTCATCACTGTAGCTTTCCACATTGACTGCTTTAATGTCATTCAGCTTGCACCGAACAGCTTTTTTCCAAAAAAAATTACGACGTTCCAAAATTACACCATCGACTTTTTTGTCAAAAGAGCAGTTTATAAATGGAGCCGTTACAAGAACTAGCCCAGTAATCAGCCAAAAGCACCCCGCAATAAAGAAGCCTGTGTATCCCAATAATTTATCTTCGTACTGAACTGTGAGCGATGCTGCTAAAGAATTTTTTATAAACTCATTAATTTGAGTTACTAAATTATACATGTTTTCATATGCTGGCTCCTGCATTGAAACATAGCTATCTGTAATAGCAATATTGCCTTTTTCCGTTAAGATTATAGCTCGATATCTGGCTAGTTGAGCATAGCCATAGCTGTTCATCTTCATTTCTAGAATAGCTTCTTGCACCTTGGAGAAGATATTTCTGTTTGCTTCCGTGCCTAGCCAGCTCATGGCAATCAATTCACAATTAGTTGAAGTAAGTTCCTGGTGACTTGGGAGAGAATATGTAGGTATAGAGTGTTTACAACTGAGAATAGTAACAGGTGCGCTTTGTAAAGTGAAAATTGTGAATAGGAGCGCAATTCCACCTAACAATGTACTGATTGCCCAAGCAAATGTAGGTCGGATGTGTAATACCAGTTTGTTTGGTGTTTGCTCTAAAATCCTGAAAGCTGGAGAGGTAGCAAACAACCAAATTCCTAAACAAACCAGTATAAAAAGTCCTTTGTAGAAAAATTGTTGCTGCACAAAATGAAGAATTTTAATTTATTTACTGAGAAATTCTAACTATTTCGCTCTGTATTTTTTGGTAATTGCTTGTGTCACCTAGCATATGGTATGCTTCTGCCGCTTTCTGATAATCCTCGACTGCCCCCAGTTTATCCCCCAACGCAGAGCGAACTGCGCCTCGACCGCTATATGCATCAGCATAATTTGGTTGAAGTCGAATTGCCTGAGTAAAGTCTTCAATAGCTTTCCACTCCTCCTTGAGTTGGGAGTAAACCCAACCTCGTCCATAGTAGGCTTTCACATAGTCCTGATTTAGCCGAACTGCTTGAGTAAAGTCTTTCAGTGCGCTTTGTAACTCTCCAAGGTTAGCATAGATACAACCTCGGCTGTAGTAGGCATCAGCATAATTAGGACTCAGCTGAATTGTTTGACTGTAGTCCTCCAATGCATCTTGCCTGTTTCCCAAATTGAAGTAACTCAATCCTCGAAAGTAGTAAGATTCAGCATGGGTGGGATAAAGGAGAAGAGCTTGAGTGAAGTCTTCCACCGCGCTCTGCATTTTACTTAGATTAAAATGAGCCAGTCCTCGATAGTAGTAAGCTTCAAAAGAGTTAGGCTCGAGGTGGAGCGCCTGAGTAAAGTCTTCAACTGCCTTGAGTCGCTCCCCTGAGTTATTGTAAACTGCACCCCGACGGAGGTAAGCCTCAGCAAGATTTGGGTTAATCAGAATAACATTGTCAAAATCTGCCAGTGCTCCTAACTTATCATTGAGAGCATAGCGACACATTCCCCGACCTTGGTAGGCTTCAGTAAGATTTGGATTGCCTTGTAAGGCTATGCTGTATTCCTCACTTGCCTTCTGAAAATCACCAATACTTAGGTAGGCATCTCCCCGTCTCTTATAGGGTAGCCGCCGAGATAACGGCAAAATGGGGCACGTTGTAAAGTTATGTTACGCAGATGTTTGAAAACCCTTGATTTTACGTTGTTTCAATACCAGATTGAGCGTGTTCTCTCTTGTGAAGACATTCCCTAAAAGGGTCATTAATGGGCAAGTGTAAGGGACGAAAAGTGATGAAAGCTTGGTTTTACCGTACAAAATTTTGATTTGTCCAATATCATTTTTGGGCAAGTTAGTAAATCACTTAAGGAGCTTTCGCAACATTTGTTTACAACGTGTCCCATTTTGCTGGTATCCCGGCGGATACCCATTAAGGTTTGACTCATGATGCTTTCCTGATAACGATGTACTTCAAGTTATGAGCATTTATGTTGGCTGTGGCATAGCTTTTTAGGGCAAAAAGCATCACAGTGCCGAAGTGCGGGGGTAGGGGATAAGAAGCAGGGGATCAAAATATATTCTTGATACACTCTACATCCCATACCCTACACCCACCCAAAGGCACAACGAAGACAGTCAGTAGCTCTAGCTTGGCTAAATAGTAACCGCCAACTAGAGGTCTAGTGTACAGCCGCTTATAAATTTATACGCGCTTAATTCGGATTTCACCACCGAAATTCTGCGTAAGGGCGGTCAGTTACCTGTTTAAGTAATAACTATAGGAATCATATTTGATTTCTGAAAAAACTACGAAATAATACGGAGGGATATATCTGTCTTTAACGAACGAGCCAAACAGACATACTATGGCGCGGTTGACTATCTCAAAGGTATCGTTGAGAGTTAAGATAATTTTACTTTTGTCAATTAGAAATTATGCTGAAAATTTGGAAAAAGGGGAGGTATTTACCTAACTTTTGTACTGGACTGATGGGTAAAGAATAAATAATGTATAATTTTCATAAAAACTTGAAGGTAACTACTGAACACCCCACCATTCGCCTCACTCAAGTACGAATTTCCCCATGTTGCCGAATGTGTTCAACTAACCGCTTGGTTTCACCGCCAGCTAATTCTAGTTCCCTAACATTCCCCACCAAAATAAACAATTCCTTTGCCCTACTAACGGCTGTATTCAGTAAATTGGGTTTGCGGTTGAGGAACCAAAAACTATGCTCTTGGTGGCACTGGTAAGCAGAAAAGATAATAGCCGCTTTCTCTCCTCCCTGGAAGGTATGAACTGTGCCAATATCATCCCAAGAAAAGTTTCGCCAACGGTTAGAGAGCCGATACTTGAGCGCGTTAGCTTGCTGCAAAAACGGCGACATTACCCCAATTGTTTTTGAATTGTCATCCGAACTAACAGAGTAACCTTGCTTTAGCAAGGATGTAATTACAGCTTCTACAGCGTTGATTTCTTCTGGATTAGTGTTATGGGTGTGGCTACCCTCGACATGGTAAGCCAGGAGATGCGGATCTGTTGCCATCCGGCGATCGTCGGAAAAAATTTGCAGACCACCGGGATAATTGGGGCTGCAAAACTGAATAATATCTGGGGTACAACGGTAATGATTTCTAAGAATAATGCCATTACCTAAATCTCCTTCAGTACCACTAGCACCAGCAGCACGATGATAAGCGGTAGCTGTGTATTTAGCGGTGGGAGCATAGCGATAATAATCTTCATTCCTCATGCCCCGATCCAGAAAGGCAGTTTTGAAATATTGTTTGATGGTATCGTCGCTCATATTGACGATAGGCTCAATCTGTTGGGGGTCGCCTGCTACTACTGCCTGTTGCGATCGCACTAGCAAAGGAAATAATTGGTGTATGAGAGTTGTCCCCGCTTCATCCACCAGTGCCAGCTTGATGATATTAGGCTGAAGAATTGGCAACATATTACGCATTGATTGGAGGGTGGAGGTAATAACAGGGAAAATCAAGCTCAAGTCACGGTAAATGGCATCACTATCAGTTGACAGTTTTAGCAATGCCTCTCCATCCCCTGCTAATACACTGCCGTAAGTTTCTAATGCCCTCATAACGCTATCCTTGCGTCGGAGGACTTCTTGCAACAGAAACGCCCAGGCACGGTGAAATAGTTCTAGCTGCAATTGATGGTAGTCACGATAAAAACGACTGTAGAAATCCCCTTGGGGGTAACTATCAAGTTGTTTTTGGATTTGTTGATGTTCTGCTTGCTTTAGCTCTAGTTCCTTGGTTAAAACCGCTATTTGGTTTTGAATTTCGCTTAATGTCCGGTTAAGATTCCGCCATTGCCGTGAGAAACCGATTTTTTGGTTAATGCTGGTGATTGCTGTGGTTAAACTGGAGGGGTCAATGGGTATCTGAAAGGGATGCGCTGTAGCCAAGGTGTTTAAAACAGCCGCGTTTATCCGATTCGCCAGACGGTGAAAAATTCGCTTATTAGTAGTAGCATTGAGCCAGTCCAAGGCGCGTTTTGTGATAGAGTCCGAATCTTTTGGCAGTTCGCGTTCTGCTTGGAATAACGCAATTTGTATCTGTTCGTAAGCATCAATAGGAAAATTTTCGTAAGCAGCCAAACTTGATAGCTGTTCAGTTAGGGCTTGTAAATAGGCAGACTTAGCTGCAATATCGTTATTGAGTGATTTTATTTCTACATCCAATTGCTCTAGCCGTTCAGCATCAATGACTTTTTGAGCAGTATTCAAGCGGTCTTGCTCTTGGAGTTGTTGAATTTCACTCTCGGTTTGGAGTAATTCAAGTTTGGCTTGCTGCCAAGCAGATTGATTAAATTCAGTTAGACGTAGCCAATCTTGGGTTGATTGCAGTTTGGGTAGGGTTTCCTTACGGATATTAGCTTGATTGCCGCCTGAAAGATAAAACTGTTGAGCAGGAGAATCTACAGCGAGTCGTTGTTGGAATTTTTTAACGGTGCTGTTATTAGCGCCGACAAAGAATATTAAATTATTTGCATCATCTTCACCGTGAACAAGTCGTAACGCTCGATTTACTACTTGCTGTGCTATCAGGTGCAAAAACACCTCGGTTTTTCCATTCCCTGGTGGGCCACAAACAGCAGTTAGTAAATTCTCCTGGGCGTGTTTGAGGACAGAGGCTTGAAATTCATCAGGCGCATGGGACGGGAAAGCACCCCAGAACATCACGTCATCTCTGGGTGATTGTGGCTGACCCCAGAGGTACTGCATGGCTGGGTGAGTTTCAGTTAGCCATTCAGCTTTAGAGTCAGGTTGTTGCAGTTCCTTGAGTATTTCCTGTATGTCTTGCTTAAGGAGGGCGTTATAGGGTGTAAAGTCGCAGCGTAGCAAATAAGGTTGTCGAGAGGTTTTGTAATTTCCTTGCGGTAAGTCTACCAGTTCGAGAAAGTCTCGAAGTGTTGGAAATCTTCCTTTAAATGTGTCTTCTAAAAATTTCAAAATCCCTGACGCAACAATCAGTGATTCGGCTTGTTCTTCCTCTAGTTTGTACAACCGCATTAAATTAACAATCACTGGCTGAAACTCGTATTCGGTCAAGTCCCAGCCTGTTTTGCGGTAATTCCCCTTTAAAATGGGTGAAATATCGATGGTGAACAGAGGCAGATATTTCAGCTTTTGGTCTTTGCCCTTGCCGTTGATTATATAGATTTGTGGGAAAGCAACAGCCATCTGAACATCATTTTTGTTCCCTCTTTTAGCTGCTTGCTGCTGTTGCTGGAATTGCGTAAATACTTCGCTATCTAAGAGTAACTTGTTGCCAACAAGCTGTACTCCCTTATCTACTACTTTTGAATAAATATCTGAAGAACGCTCGACCTCAGCTTGAGTCAGTTCCTCTAACCTGATGTAGCCTAACCAAGATTGTACGAACTGTTGGAGTTTTTCTGACTCTAGCATGGGAACACTTGTGAGAGCGACTGTACTACTGGCATTAGATTCAACTTAATACTTTTTGCCATTTGTTGCCAGAATTACCCAGTAGCAGAGGGATTTACACAAAAATTTTAACAATTCTACTTCCCCATAACGTTATGGGCGCTATCACTCAACACTCGTCAGCGCCTCTATTTGGGAGAGCAGTTTTTCGATTTGCTTGCGTTTTTTTGGGTCTGACCAAATGCGTGATTTTTTTAGTTTAGTGGTGGCAACAGTAAAACGTTCTTTGTAATTGTTAGATTCAGTTTGAGAGTTAGAGGCTCTTGTTTTCTTTTCACTAATGCGCTGTTTAATTTCGCTTAAAGACCAGTTTTGGGCAATAGCTTGTTCTAAAAACTCAACACGCTCATTTAACTGGGAAATTTGGGCGATGGCTTTGGCTTTGGTGTACTCAATTGAACCATCCCTTAGTGCATCAAGAATATCTTCTGGCAGGTTTAGCAAGGGCAGACGATTCTTAACGAAAGATGCCCAGGTCATTAAACCCAAGCCCTCAAATACTCCTTCAACAATTTTTAAATCTGGGTCAGCTAATGGCTCATCATTGAGGTTTAAATTAGGGGTTTCGGTTTCGCCCATAACGTTATGGGTAGGTTCATCACCTTCGCCATCGGGTGCGCCCATAACGTTATGGGTAAGTGTAGATGCTTTGTTTTCTAGGCGTTGTAGACGATACAGTAATGGGGGTACTTCCTGAATGCTTCGACCCAGTTTGAGAGCCAGCAGTTGCAGTATGCCTTCAGTTTCTTCAACTGGGTTAAGGTCTTCCCGAAGTAAGTTTTCTACGAGTGCTAGTTGAAAAGCTGCATTGTCGTCTAATTCTTTGATGACAACAGGAACTTCTGTTAACGCAAGTTCCTGGGCTGCACGATAACGACGCTCTCCTGCTACTAATTCGTGTTTTCCATCAGCAACGGGGCGGACTAACAGAGGTTGGAGGATGCCATGCTGTTTGATGGATTCGGTTAACTGCTTTAACGCTGACTCTTCAAAGTAACGGCGCGGTTGTGTCGGTGGCAGAACAATCTGGTCTAGCGGCATGGATTGGGGAGAGCCAGCATTCGCTACACCTGTAGTGTCCCAAGGTACTTCAATTTTGCTTTTAAGGGGTTGGGTGGCTTTAGTGCGTCTCATTTTAAGGCTGTTAAGTTAACGGCTATTTTTTTCAAGATTTGGATAGATGGATGCTTGGGGTCGTAAACTGCCAGGGGCATTCGTTCTTCTGAGGCATCAACAAAAGCGGTAGAGCGTGGAATAGGGGGGAATACTGTTCCGGCTGAGGCTAGTTGTTCGGTGATGGCTGCTAAGGTACGGGTGTCTTGAGAGTTACGGGCATCGTATTTTGTGGGTACAAACCCAGCTATTTGCAGTTTACGGTTGGGTTTGTTGCGGACGGTAGCGACCGTTTTTAACAGTTCGCCTGTACCCTCAAAGGCTTTGAAATGGGTTTCTAGGGGTACGAGAACATGAGTGGCAGCTACGAGGGAGATATAGGAAAGTAAACCTAAGCTGGGAGGGCAATCTATGAGGATGAAATCATAATTCTCTTGGATTGGTTCGATGGCTTCTCTGAGGCGGAAATCGCGCATGGCAGCATTAACCAATTGCATTTCTGCCGTAGCCAGAGAGATATTAGCCGGGGCTAAATCCATGCCATGAATGCTCTCATGGATTGGTAGGGGTTGTTCATCCACGATGGCATTATTAACAGTTTGCTCTAAATCCCTTGGAACCAAGCCCATAAAGATAGTTAAGCTGGCTTGGGGATCTATATCTATGAGCAAGACACGATGATCCAATTGCGCTATTTGGTAGCCCAGGTTTTGGGTAAGGGTGGTTTTGGCAACACCTCCCGCCTGATTAAATACTGCGATGATTCGGCTCATAAGTGAGTTGGTTTACCTACACCGTTACAACTAAAGATAACGGTGAAAAGTCGTTTAGAAATGTTTATTTTTGTTCGTGGCTGCTATTTTATTTGAAAATGCGATCATCATATTAGGTTATAGCCGATTTAATTAGGCAATGACGCTGGTTTTGAGAGGAGGATGGTATTTTAATGATTTCGTTCTCTAAAGTAGATAAACTTCCAGAATTAACCCTTCAGGAAATCCAGCAGTATTTATCAAGTGGACTTTTCCGTGGAATAGGAAAAAAAACTGCCCAAACTCTTGTCAATTACTTTGGCTATGAAACCCTATCGGTATTAGATGCTAACCCCCTAAGACTTGAGTCAGTTCCTGGGCTTGGTAAATCTCGAATCGCTGCAATAAAAAAAGCTTGGTCAGAGAATAAAGCCAATCCGACAAGAGGAATTATCGCCCAGCTTTTGGGTGTAGGAACATCACTTCGATTAACCTTAAAGATTTGTGAGCATTATGGACACAGAACCGCATTGCAACTCAAAAGCGACCCTTACAAATTAATTGATGATATTGAGGGCATCGGCTTTAAAACTGCTGATGAGTTGGCGATGTCGCTGGGGATATCGGTTTCCAGTGAGACTCGTTACGAAAAAGGTCTACTTCATGTCTTGAAGGAGGCTCTGAGTGAGGGTAACTGTTTTCTGCCTGAATCTCACTTGTTGGGGCGTGCTGTGTCTTTGCTAGAACGTCCTCACCACACACCAGACTATAAATCTTTGAATACCATTCTTGGTAAGTTAGTTGAGAAGCAAACTTTAGTTTATGGCGAGGTGTCCAATAGTGTTTATCAAAAAGCCGCCTACCGTGCTGAATTGTCAGTAGCTTTAAAAATCCAAACTCTAATTAACCGACCAACCTACCCAACCCTACATCTAGAAAATTGGTTAGCAGACTTTGAAGCCCCTGAATATCGTGAACTCTCACGCTTAACTACTGAACAAACCAGTGCCTTGTTAATGGCAGTTAAACACCCTATTAGTATCATTACAGGGGGGCCTGGGCGGGGGAAAACCTATGTGCTACAAGCTTTAGTGCAATGGTTAACATTTATGGGGGCAAATATAGCTCTTGCAGCCCCGACCGGAAAGGCAGCCAACAGGATGAAAGAGGCTACTGGAATGTCCGCCAGCACCATTCACCGTCTACTGCAATGGCAGGGAATTGGACAAAACTTTTACTATAACGAGGATAATCCCCTAACTATTGATTGGTTAATTGTTGATGAGTTTTCAATGGTGGATATATTTTTGTTCAATTCCCTATTAAAAGCTTTACCAGAAACAACGCGAATCCTGTTAGTAGGGGACTCTGACCAATTACCCAGTGTAGGCCCTGGAATGGTGCTGCGGGACTTGCTTAATTCAGAAATAGTGCCGACAACGAGATTGCAAAAAATTCATCGACAGCGAAAGGACAGCCCGATTATCTATGCAGCTAGTGAGGTAAATTTTGGCACGGTTCCGCCACTGGATAAATTTAATCAGGCTGAGTCCTGGATGGATGTGGGAGAGTGCGCCATGCTAGAAGCTAGTTCACCAGAAATGACGGCTAAAAGCATTGTCTCTTTAGTCGCATCGATGAAGAAAGAGAATGTCGATTTGAATCAAAACGTGATAGTGTTAGCACCCCAGAAGGAAGGGGCGGCTGGTGTGAACAATCTCAATAAACTGCTTCAGCCTATTTTTAATCCCCAAAAACCTAACCAGCCTGAAGTGGTTTTGGGGTCTGTAGTGTATCGAGTTGGGGATAGAGTGATACAACTGAAAAATCGTTATGATACACTCCCGCCAGTGATGAATGGTGAGACTGGTCAGGTGGTAGCGGTAGATGAGAAAAAAGAAATGGTGAAAATTTCCTGGGAGGGGGGCGCGATCGTCGATTACTATCCAGGTTTCTTTGACCAAATCATGCACTCGTTTTGTATAACTTGCCATAAGAGCCAGGGCAGTGAATTTCAGTTTGTGATTTTTCCGTTACTAATGGCTAACTACCGGATGTTAACCCGTCAACTGCTTTACACAACGATGACTCGCGCTCAGGGAACATTTATCGCAGTTGGGCAGCCAGAAGCATTAAAGATTGCTGTTCTAACAGATAAACCTGCAAAACGGTTTACTGGGTTGATGGCTCTACTCATTTCACCTATTGATGAACTAACCAGAACTTTCTTGCATTTAAGCAAAGCCAAAGCGGTTGCAAGTGCGACACCACCCACTGTCACTGTCGCATCTAGACTACAGTCACGCCAACTCACAGCCTCGCCCGGACAGATGACGACTATCGGTACTATCGCCCTACAAATGTATGAGGAAAAATATGGACATCGCCCCTCGAAGCAACTAGAACAGGTGGGCAAGTTTAAATTTAAGACTTATCACTATGAAATATCAGCAGTTGAGTTAATTGATTCAGCGATTGATTTGGTGATGAGAGAGGAGTAGAAGAGGCTGATTGCTGATTTCTGCGATCGCTTGTGTAATTGGCGTAGACATAACGTAACTGATACAAAGGGCAGTGTATTGACCATCATGTGCTTTCTGCTTCACTTGACAATACCCTCAAGCTATGGAATTTAGAAACTGGAAAGTGTGTTTTGAGTTGGACTGGAGACGCTGCTCTAACATGTTGTGCTATTGCTTGTTCAGAAGATAATTTGACCGTAATCGTAGGTTCGCTTTCAGGTCATGTCAATTTCCTACGCTTAACTAAATCACAGTAATAGTGATTATTGAAGAGGCCAGAATTTCTTGGATAGATTGGGATCTTCAATAAATTTGAATATCTGATGTAAGTTACTAAATTAGAGGAAACTAGCGTGAATATTGAAATTATTGAAGCCCGTCCGCAAGATCAGTCGATTTTGAGTCATTTGATAGAACTTTATTTCTATGATTTTAGCGAGTTCATGGGTTGGGATGTCGGGAATGATGGTCGATTCGGGGACGACGCTCTTAAAGGTTGTTGGACTGAGCCTTGGCGACATCCGTTTCTTGTCAAGGTGGATGGCTCGATCGCAGGATTTGTCATTGCCGACGGGCGCAGCCAGCTTTCAGGAGACGAACACACTATGGACATGGGTGAATTCTTCATTCTACGTAAATACCGAAGACAAGGTATTGGTTACCGGGTAGCGTCCTTTATTTTCGATTTGTTTCCTAGTAAGTGGGAAGTACGACAGCTAGGCTTGAATGTAGATGCACAAACATTTTGGCGCAAGGTTATCAACCGATACACCAATAACCAATTCTATGAGATTTCTTGGAATAAAGAGCGTTCAAGTGGTGTGGCTCAATTGTTTAATAACACTATTAAAACCCCCACGCAACTCGTGAGGGTTTAGATATTATCCCTAATGCTTACAGCATTTTGACGTACCTGTAGTTCAACAATTATATTGAAATCAAATTGCGCCATTGCCTAGAGAGAGATTCCTTTAGTTTGTCTTGCAAATTATTTATGATCAATCTCACAAATGCGACGAATGAGCCGAGCTTGTGCTGACAACTGGTGAAGCGCCCAAATAGTAGGAGTACGCAATTTTTCACCGCGCACACCCATTGAGTACAACACCAAAGGTAGCCAATGAGCTTCATCGAGTTACCATCACTGCATCAGCCAAGGTAGACCCAGGTGAGATAGGGCTGGTCTTTAAAAAATTAAGTATTTGGCCATCAATGTCGTTACTGTCTCGTTTAATCAATACTGTAGCCAAATTACGAGGATTCAACAGATGTAGAAGCATTGTGAATACGACCAAGAGAGGTAAGCTTGGCAAAAATCTGGGATAATAAAATAGGCTCAGGCTGTTGCGGAAGCATTTTTAACATTTCCCGAACATAGCGAAAACCACGACAATAAGCCTTTAGATCAACAATGCCAGAGCCAGGATTATCTTCACGAAACTGAGCTAAAAGATAATGAGATAAATTGACCATGAAAAAAGAAAGGTTGACAGCATTAGTCACCACAGTTTTACCTCTGTTCATAAAATCCTCCAATCCCCAAAACTGTTTGGCATCCCGGAAATTAAATTCGATTTGGAAGCGCAGTTTATAGTAGTCAATTATTTTTTCATATGATAAAGTTAAGTCACTAGAAAAAAGAATTACGTGACTACGAGCATTAGTTTTGAGATTAGTTTTCACCAAAATAACTACATTCAGGGACTGGGCAAATTCTTTGTGCAGTAAGGTAGCTTGATAAGTATCAGTTTGGATATCTTCGTCAATACTACTTTGACGCAAATATTCATCAGAAATATTACGCCAGTCCAACTTCTCACCGTATTTACGACGGGAACGATGATTGGGGTCAGGATGTTGGTAAGGTATATATAATGCTGAATCATGGCGTAACTTGGAAATTATGTGTAACTTTACCTGCCTAGCCATCTGTAAAGCATTATTGTTTCCGAAGTGACCATCTACGACTAAGTAAGTAAGGGGTATCAAGTTAGCTATTAACTTAAATAGCTCATTAATCATCTTCTGAATTCTTAGTAATTCAGATGTAAAAATCACCTCCTGTTTATTTTTGTTCTTACTCCCTTTTGGTCGTCCGCGTCCACGTTTTTCTTGAGTTTTTACTTCTGGGATTGGTGAGACAATACTTTTTTCTACATCGCTCTTGACTACCTGTTCTATCTGAATCGGAAATGAGTGTCTTTGTTTAACACTTACTAATGATAAGGTGAAGAAAGATAGTCCCGATATTGGTTTACTTATTAAACTGGAAAAAAAACTATCTAATCCATAGGTTTTTTTCCCGGCTTTGCTTATTACTACTTCGTCTCCTGCCAACAAATAAACATCATTTGGGCAGAACAAATGCCGCCGAAAAAACACCCAGAATACCGTTGCCCACGGTATGACTGTACGAAAGAATCTGATTACCGTCCGATAACTACCACCACTAAGCGTCCAACGCGAAATTCCCAACATTGTTACTCGCCCACTCATGGCTAACATGGCCGTGATGATCTGGCTCAACTGCCGCATCGTCGTGACTTTTATTTCTGGTAGTAGGCATTGCAACAGTGCTAGTATGTCAAACATGGGCTGTGTGTAGCTTTTGAGTTGTCGTTGTGGAAGACTATAACTCTACTACATCAGCCCTCTTTTTATACTTTTTTTTTGGCTACAGTATTGTTATTATGCGCCTAATTTGTCCTGTGCTGGGTGTGCGATTCAGTTTCTCTCTACTCCCTTGAACTTGCACCAAATCATAGTCAATTTCAATCTGCCGCAGGACTTTTTCAGAGCGTACATAATCCCAAGAATCATGCACTACAAGCCCTGTATCCATCCTGATGCGGCTGGCTGCAATGTGAATGTGGTCGTCATCGGTGTTATGGTGGCGGAAGATGACAAACTGATTGGCATCAAAGCCCATTTCTTTCATGTAGCGGTCGCCAATCTCAGTCCACTTTTCATCATCTAGTTTGTCCCCCTTAGCAGCTGACAATGAAACATGATAAACAACTCGGTCTGCATCTGAATTTAGTTGTCGAGACAGCTTAAACTCTCGCGCCAACTCACGGGCATTTCTCCCACTCATGTTGCCGCCAATTAGTTTGGCATCTTCACGGGATTCTAGATAATCTAACAGCTTGCGAAAACCTCTACCCTTCGTCTGCTTCCCAATCATCGTCTTCTTCCTCGTCTTCCGAGTCATCATCATCAACATCATCCGAGGCAATATCTCGTCTGCACTGATGCAGTAGTTCTAAAAGTTCTTGTAACAGTTCTGGGTTGGCTGGTGGAGTACGCCCCATCTTGATAGCTGTGTTGGTGGCTTTGACAAGCTGGTTAAGGTTGTTGCCGATTTGTCCTAATTCCCAATATATTTGCAAGGTAATTTTACTCAGTCGTTTAGGCAATGGACGCATCAACGCATTGCGTCTCATTAGTTCACTCGCTGACATTCCCGCGTCTTGCGATTTTATTCGCAGCAAGTCCAGTTCGATGTCGCTCAAGCGAACTGGGAAAATATGCTTTCGGATTAGAGCTTTTGACTGCTTACGATTAGCCATAACTTAGGGAGAATGAGGACATCACGCGAGGGGGGTTTTTAGGGGGGTGAAACCCCACTAAACCAGCTTTGCCGTCCGAGCAAAGCGAGGTAAAGCGTAAGCTTTAAGGCATGGCTGGCTTCAAGCCCATTTTCGGGGATAACGAGGTGTCGTGTGCTACGGAGGTACGGAGGCACAACAGAGGTCTGGGGGCGAGAATACGACAGCGAAGCTGTGCTGCTGACAATACTACAACCTACAGAGGGATATATCAACGGCGGAGCCGAAATTTTCAGAAATCAAACAGGAGGAAAGTTCTGATTCGGCATAGCCGTAATAGAAGAGATAAATACGGCGTAGCCGCTATATAAAAATTCTAGACTCAGCGAAGCTGTAATAGTCTAGCTTTTTGGTGTTAACTTGAATGAGAATATCAGCTACGCTGGCACATAAAATAATAGTTCAGCGAAGCTGTAATACAAATAGATAATTCGGCGTAGCCGTAATAGTCGATTTTTCAAAGTATTAGGTTGGTTAAAAATAACGGCGTAGCCGTCACAGTTAAAGGTGATTCGGCGTAGCCGCAATAGTCAATTTTTTTTAGGATTTTGAATCAGAGTTTTTCAAACAGGAGATAATTATCAATTAATTGGTATTCATGAGATAACAATGGCTGAACAGCAGAATTCAGAAGTAATTACGAAAGAGAAGATTGATAAGGCTATCAATCTACTGAAGGAACAGAAGCCGAAAGAGCGAGAAGATGTATCGGACAGAGACGCTGTTCGCAAGATGCGGAGATACATTGATAAACTGACTTCTGACAAGTACGGCTACACTTATGATGAAGTAGCAGAGATGCTGAAGGGTCTGGGGATTAATTTGACAGGTAGCAGAATCAAATATTTAATAGGTGAATTGAAGAAAAGCAGCCGTCGCCGTCAAAAGACATCTTCAAGCGACGACAAAAATCGGTCATCAAATCCGGCTAGTGAAACTGAGCTAACAGTTGTAAATACTGCGTTAGATCAAGCTAGCAGTGAGCCGGAGGAATCAACAGTAAATAGTGCAAAGGGCAAGAGACAAAGTAAAGAGCCAGTAGCGCAGCAGCAACAGGCTTCATCAAACCTATAATTAGAAAAATCCTATGAATATAGAATTATTAATTGGAACATGGCTGTTAACGGGAAGCATTTCTCTAAACAGCCAAATTGAATTTATCGGTGATGAACCAGATCCGAATGGTGTCGAAAATTGGTTGAATGGTAACAGCAACAATTTTATTGACCAGGTAGAAGCAACCGAAGGACTTACTCTAACTATCTCATCAGATGGGAAATTTTTTGAAGAAAGAACAGGCGAACCAAAAGTTTATTGGTTTGACAGTGAAGGGGTATTGGAGTCTGAAGTTATACCGTTTAACGGTCATCTAAGTTTCT
>NZ_JACJTU010000083.1 GCF_014698835.1 Nostoc paludosum FACHB-159
TCTGGGTTTTCCTGCTTGAGCCGCTTGAGTGCTGGCTTTGACTTGGGGGGAACTCCGGCTGCGGTCTTTTTGCCAGAGGTGGGTTTGGTCATCGTCCCACCTCCAGTCTGAAGGTGGTCTTTTTGGTATTTGCTTGTGGCATCATGGGGTTAGATTTATTAGTACTCCCCGGCCTTTGTTTACAGGTTGGGGTTTTCATTAGCTTCTTATATCTTTGCAGTTATCGTCAATTGCAAGGCTTCCTCAACCGAACTCTCTTGCCTTGTTATCACTACTTGCTTGGGGCTGTTTAATCGCTGACCATAGATGAGGCATTGATTTCAGAAGTCGGAAGTCGGAAGTCGGAAGTCGGAAGTAGTACTCACCACGCTCAGTCGTGGGATTGAAATAAGACCGGAGGCGGAGCGGCTCCGGCTCCGCGCTGTATTTCTCACGCCTACTCGTTGAAAGACATCTTTTTTTAAGGGGCGCTGTTACCCACAACTAAAGTTTTTTTTCTTCTTACTTGCGACTTCCGACTTCCGACTTCCGACTTGTTTGTAACTTTAGCTGCATCTATCTTTTTAATATCGAGCTTTTACCACCCAGATAATTATGAAACCCATCATCAAAAAGCCTGAGTTCCGCGCTCTCAAAAAGTCTGTCGTTTCACAATCATTACCCGAAGAGCTGTATGCGGTTGATACCGCCGCCACTGCCGAAATCGAACAGCAACAGCCACCAGAAGAAATCCCTCATCCAGCAACAGAATATCCGGCTTACCAATCCTCGGCGCAAAGTTATCCAGTTCTACAATCGGTTGGTAACACTGGCTGGCAGGTTTCTGATATCTGGCGTGATTTGCGGGTTGATAGTTTTTCTAATTTATAATCTATCTCTAGATAGTTGCAATAATTAGCGCACATATCACACATCTGTTTCAGTAGTCAGCTAAAGTAGGCTACTAATTTGTTTGAGTATTTTACTGAGATTTGAAAAATTTGTAACAAGTTATCCTTATCAAATAACTCTCACAGCAGTTTTTTCTCCTAGAAATATCAGTAGATACTTTTGATACTCGTGTGTGCTGCTGTGGGATGTCGTGTAAGGCACAGCTGGTGTTGGGGTGGGGCTAGGGCGATCGGCATCCTGAGAATTTGTGCGCCTTGAGATGAGTTTCGCGTATTGTAAGAATGTTTGTTATACCTGCATCAATCAATGGACGGCTTTCTTTGGACGGCAGTACTCTTGTGGAACTGCATCAACATTGTTCAAGACAAACTTTTAAGAAAACAATTCAGTTTTAGCTGGGGTTGGTGGGCCGTCATTAACTCTGTTGCTTTTACTATTGCTGGGTCTATTGCTGCTATTGTTACTCTCACAATCTGGTTCTACGCCCAACTGGATATCCTCCAAACACGCGATCTCATCATCCTTTGGAGTATTTTTGCACTCTTTTTCGGGGCGATCGCTATTCCTGTGCAATGGTTTGTTTTCAAAAAGCAGTATCTTCCCCAGCCTGTTGTCTTAGCAATTTTTAATGTCCTAGTTGCGATCGCTGCATATATTCTCTGGACTAAGTTCAACTATAATGCGCTGTGGAATAACGACTGGAAGCCTGTTGTTGCTTCTGCTGTTGTCGGGGTGGCTGTTGGTGCTGTTTCTGGCATTGCCCTTGACCGCTACTGCTCCTTCTTGAACCATTTCGCTGAACAACGAGAAGACGAAGGTTGGGATGAAGATGATGAATGAAAGGAAAGCATTAGTGAAAGAATGAAACGGGCTACTGCGGGCAACAGCTTCTGTGTTGAAAAATATTTCAAAGCATTACTAATTTTTAAAAGCGATGGCGCACAGCAAGCGGGGAGCACCTCACTGGGTATACAGCTGGGAGGCTACCGGAAGTAGAGTACCTAAATCTTTACCTTCACTGTAGAACCCATTTGTCAAGCCATTGTTACAATTAATAAACGACAATATTGTTTGACAATTGTCTAATGTGCGAAACTTTCTAAATGCACGTCAATAGCATAAAATACTCCCTATTTTGACTTATCAGACATAATAATTATTGATAATTGGCTCAATTTAGCTAGGGCATTGTTGATGAGCGCTCTTAATCGATAATTTCTTGTTTGGCATCCTTTAAAATCTTAAGTTCAGGGTCATAACTGCGTTCTTCAGTAGACAAAAATTTGCTTCAGTCTGAATATTGAGTTTGTTTCTCAGCAAGGCTTAAGTATGCAGCTTAACGTAATCAGAAAGGATTATAAATCACCGAAAAATACAGCCCATTCTCCTGCCAAGTTCTTCCATCCGAATCTACAGACATTTAAGGAATTCCCCAGTCAACACGAGGTGTAAAACCTTCGCCCCCACGCCACTGCAACCCCAGTCACACAGCAGCTAGAATATTCGAGTTGGGATTTTCTGTAATAGAATTCCAGGCAATACCGAAGTCTGCAAAAGGCTAATTATTTAGTATAAAAGCCATAATTTTTTGTATCATTGCCTCTATTGATAACAATAGGTAGACCAAAAGCCAGTTAGGAAAAGGTTTGAAATAGTTAGAGGTAGCAAAAAAATATTTAATTTAAGAATTGAGGTAGTTTTCTAGAAAACGTACTTTATAATTTTGCAGAGGAATTGGATATATGGCTCATTTAGGTATACTCTGTCCCCCAACGGATGGTCACTTGAACCCAATGACTGCTTTAGGACGTGAATTACAAAGACGTGGAAATCGCGTTACCCTATTTGGAATTCCTGATGTTAAATCCAAAATATTAGCAGCAGGATTAGACTATTGGACTATTGGAGAGTCCAGATATCGTCAAGGTACAAACGTACAGCCTTTGTCAGAGTTAGGCGAATTGAGCGGGTTTGCGGCTTTCAAATATATCCTAAACCTAATGAAAGAAGGAGCGCATCTGCTGCTTAGTGAAGCTCCACAAGCTCTAAAAACGGCCGGTATAGAAGCATTGTTGGTAGACCAAACTACAATAGAAGGTGAGACAATTGCAGAAATTCTGCAAATTCCTTTTGTTACTGTTTGCAATGCTCTGCCACTTAATCAAGAAGATGGCATTCCACCTTTTTTCACATCGTGGAGCTATAACACGGCATGGTGGGCACGTTTACGCAACAAAGCAGCTTACTCGTTGATGAAGCGTTTTACACAGCCGATTACACAAGTTTTAGACGAATATCGTCAAACATGGAATTTACCTCTCTACTCTCAGACGCCTCAGAGAGATAGCTTTTCCCAACTTAGCCAACTAAGTCAATTACCTGCTGAGTTTGAATTTCCAAGACAGGATTTACCTAAGTGCTTTCATTTCACTGGCCCCTATCAAGATCCAACTGGACGAGAACCTATAGCTTTCCCCTATGAAAAGTTGACAGGGCAACCGTTAATTTATGCTTCACTTGGAACTTTGCAAAATCGCCAACAGTATATTTTCCGCTGTATCGCAGAAGCTTGCAGTGGATTAGACGCTCAATTGGTAATTTCTCTTGGTGGTTCCAATTGTTTTGAATCACTTCAACAACTGCCAGGCGCTCCATTAATTGTGAACTACGCGCCTCAACTGGAACTACTTAAAAAGGCTACTCTTACTATTACCCATGCAGGATTGAATACAGTTTTAGAGTCTTTAAGTAATGGTGTACCACTAGTAGCTATTCCAATTGCCAACGATCAATTAGGGGTAGCATCACGCTTGGCTTGGACAGGGACTGGAGAGGTTGTCCCATTATCTCAACTCACTGTTCCTAGATTACAATCTGTTATTCAACAGGTGATGACAGGAGATTGTTACAAGGACAATGCTTCCAAATTACAAGCAACGATTCAACAAGCCGGAGGAGTTAGTCGTGCTGCTGATATTGTTGAACAGGTTGTAGCTACACGAAAGCCAGTACTTTCTAATTTTCAAACAGAATAAGTGATAAGAGCTTGTCATGTAACAACCTTGCCTCTTTTGAGCTAGAAATGCTTTCTCAGCAAGCTTTCTAGATAAGAAATTGTAAAAGTTGTTTCTTGGCAGGCTCTAAGTAAACAAAGGACGAATGTACATTTTTGAATTCCTCAAATGAACCTATACAAAATTAGCTTCTGCTTTTTTAATATCAGTGCGTTATGTTGCATGTTTTCCTCAACAGTAATTGCACAAATTATTCCTGATACGACTTTACCTATTGACACTCAAGTGGCAAATCAGGGTAGCACGAGCAATATTAGTGGAGGAACCAGGGTGGGCAACAATCTGTTCCACAGCTTTGAACAGTTTTCTTTAGCTACAGGCGGCACTGCTTACTTTGATAATGATATCAATATTGAGAATATTATTAGTCGGGTAGCAGGTTCATCCATATCCAACATTGATGGTTTAGTTAAAGCCAATGGTACAGCAAACTTATTTCTGATCAACCCTAGAGGAATTATTTTTGGTTCTAATGCTCGTTTAGACATTGGTGGCTCATTCGTGAGCAGTACGGCCAACAGCATTAACTTTCCTGATGGTTTTCGCTTTAGCGCCACAAATCCCGAAATTAAATCCTTGTTAAGTATCAATGTGCCAATAGGACTGCAATACGGATCAAATCCTGGTGCAATTCAAGTTGAAGGCAAAGGTCATAAGTAGGTCGGTGTTGAAAATTGTCGTTATGACAAGGCAGAAGGCAGAAGGCAGAAGGCAGAAGGGAAGAGCTTTTTGGGCATCTTTACTTTTCGTTACATATTTTGGTTTTTTTACCCTGTTCTACTTAGTTTAACTATTCCCATACCTTTATTCTCTCCAGTTTTAGGGGCTGGTACTAGCACTAATACTCTACAAGTAGCTTCAGGCAAAACCCTTGCTTTGATAGGGGGTGAGGTTAGTTTAAGAGGTGGGATTTTGACGGCTCCTGGAGGACGGATTGAACTGGGCGGTGTCAATGACGGTATGGTTATCCTTAACCCTACTCCCACTGGCTGGACTTTAAGTTACCAGAATGTACAAAATTTTCAAGACATAAAGTTATCTCAGCAAGCATTAGTAGACGCTAGTGGCTTTGGAGGTAGTTCAATTCAGATGGTAGGTAATCAGATTTCTTTAAAGGATGGTTCACTAGCATTGATTCAAAACCAAGGATCTCAATCAAGTAAAAGCATGGTTTTCAATGCTTTCAACTCCATACAATTAAACGGGACATCTCCGAATGGAGAAATTGCTAGTGGTTTTTTAAACGAAACGGTAGCAGGAAATTTAGATGATGTTATAGTTTCTACTAAAAATTTACTAATTGAGGATGGAGCAACTATATATAATAAAACTTTTAGTAACGCTAATGGAAGTAACATAATTTTAAATGTACCTGATTCGATACAAATATCAGGTTTTTCTTCTATTAACCCTGCTATTGCCAGTGGCATTGGTAATTACACTTTTAGTTTTGGAGAAGCTAGAGATATCATAATAAATACAGGGAGGTTTATAGGACTAGATGGTGCAACAGTGCTGTCTGGAACATTTGGTTCTGGTAAAGGAGGAAATTTAACTATTAATGCAAATCAAAAACTTGAATTGAGGGGATTCAATCCTTTTATTTATCTTGCGTCAACCCAATTAGCCGTTGCAGCATTCAATACTGGAAATGCTGGCATTTTAACAGTTAATGCACCAGAAGTAATTTTGAGAAACGGTAGCAATATTAATTCTTATACTTTAGCATCTGGTAGTTCAGGAAGCGTCGTAATCAATGCTAAAAAATCTATAAGTATAACGCGGGAAAGTTCAAACACTTTAGTTTACGATCAACCATTTGGTATCTCATCAACCGCAGCCTTTACATCTGAACCAATACAAGAATTATTAGGATTATCTCCATTTGTAAGTGGAAGTGCTGGTGATGTAACAATTAATACAAAACGGTTAGAGATCAGAGATGGTACTTTAATTAATGTAAGTAATTTTGGAAGCGGTAATGCAGGAAATTTAAATATTAATGCTGAATATATTACCTTAGATAATTCAATTGTTGCAGCAGCGACTGAATCAGGTAAAGGTGGAAATATTTTTTTGAACTCAAATGTTTTACAATTATTTAATAATAGTAGTATCAATGCTACAGCTAGAGAGCCAGGTTTCCCTTCTGATATTTCTTCAAATTCTACCAAGGGAAATCTTAACGATGCTGGTAACATCAGCATCAATACAATTATTTTTGTTGCTTCAAAAAACAACAGCATAACAGCAAATGCTTTTGAAGGAAGAGGCGGAAACATTAAAATCAATACTCAAGGATTTTTTACTTCGCCAGACACCGAAATCACCGCTAGTTCAGAGCGTGGTATTGACGGCACAGTACAGGTTAACTTCCAAAACAGAAATCCCAGCCTTACCAAAGCACAACCACAAGCGATCGCAGAAGCTCCAGAGGTAGCATCGGTATGCCAAAGCCGTTCTGGTAGAGTGGCGAGTACATTTGTCAATAGCGGTACTGGGGGGCTAGCAGCTAGTTCTGACAAACAGCTAGACAACAGTTCTACTTGGCAGAGAAATTCTGTTTGGCTTGAATCTATTGATAATTCCGAAAAATCAAAGCCATTAATAACTAAAAAACCCATAGAAATTGTAGAAGCCCAAGGTTGGATATTGAATGCTAATGGAGATGTAGTGTTGACTGCACAAGCCAATCCACCAAACTCCTACGCCCAAGTGTCTGCTTCTAAATGTCAGGAGCAACCCTCTACAGAAAAAGTATCATCTGTTACAGAAATCAGGAGGAATTGAGATCGACACGGCATACACGTAAGAGCGATCGCAATTAATCTACGGCTCTTTGTTCTTAAAGTTTTACTAGCAATAGCAATGATTCGTTTTCGATATTTTTTCAAATACCTCTTACTAGGCATTTTAGCGTTAACAATAGCCATAAGCCAGCCATGTATGATTCTAGCTGAGCAAGTAAGTAAACAAGCCCAACAGCGCCAAGCTGAAGTACTCAACCACAAGGGTCAAAGGCAACTGGATCTCGGTCAAACAGCAGAAGCTTTTGAGACTTGGCAGCAAGCTACAAAACTTTATGAACGTCTCAAAGATACAGAGGGAATCACAGGAACCTTAATCAATCAGAACGTAGCTCTACAAGCTATGGGTTTACATCTGAGAGCTTGCAAGATAGTTGTCAAAGCTTTGAAATTCGATACTGAAATCTGTGCCACCTCGCTTCTTGAGCCTGCTAATTCTACGAAAAGACTACTTGATGCAGAAATTAACAAGTTGAACCCCATACCCGTACACCTACTAGGATTACAAAACTTAGGCAATGTATTGCGCCAGTTAGGTAAATTATCTCAATCAGAATTAGTTTTAAAAAAAACGTTATCAATTGCTCAACAATTGCATAATTTTGATATTAGTGCAATTTTGCTATCGCTCAATAATACTGGAAAATCTCTTTATCAACAGGCACGGGATAAATATAGTTGGATAGAAGAACCAGTTTTTCAAAAAGAAACTTTTAATTTTATTCAAAAACAAGCACTCAAATTGCTCAATGATTACCAGTCATTGATTAATATTCCAACCACACCAATCGGAATCAGACTACAAGCGCAACTACAGCGTTTGAGCTTACTGTTAGACTTTCAAAAGTGGTTAACGGCAGAATCAAATTCAGGTAATACACAGTTAGCTGGAGTTCAAACTAAAATCAATCAACAGATTCAGCCTTCAGTAGATAATATACTGAAAAATGCTTTTGCATTCTCTGAATTACCTGCTAGCCAATCTATTTACAGCAAGCTAAACTTTGCCAATAGCCTCAATCAAATTTCAGATGAGCAATTACATTCAGTAGCCCTCCAATATGCAGAATCAGCTTTACAAATGGCAAAAAGTACTAAAAACCAACGACTAATGTCGAATGCTTTCGGCACACTGGGCAAATTAGAAAAACAACCAGAGCGTTCGCTCTATTATCTCGAACAAGCTATGACTTTAGCTCAATCAATTCAGGCATTTGATATCGCTTATGAATGGCAGCACGAATTGGGTTTAGAGTACTACAAACAAGGAAAGTATGACAAAGCTCTTAAAGCTTACAGTGCTGCAATTAATAACCTGACGCAAGTTCGCGATAATCTTTTAGCAAGTAATGCAGATTTACAGTTTTCATTTTATGAGAAAGTAGAACCTGTTTATCGTGAATATATGCGATTACTGCTCTCATCACCTAACCCCAATCTAGAGTTAGTAATTCAGACGAACGAACAACTGCAAATAGCAGAACTAGAAAATTTTTTGAAATGTGGTAAACTCGATGTTGTAGCTTTAAATAAGCTTCAAAGCTTGCCTAATACAACTGCAATAATTCATATTATTGATTTAGGCGATCGCATAGAAGTAATTGCTCAATCTTCTAATCATTATATCGTTCGTAACTCTGTTGATGCTAAATCGATCAGAAGTCATGTTAAAAATTTGTTAGACATCCTACAATCACCTAAATTATTTTCTATTAACAAATCGTTAATTACTTCCTCTTATCAAAAGCTATATAGCTCACTGATTGCACCCATTAAGACGCATATACCTTCATCAGGAACGATAGTGTTTGTTTTAGATACGTCTTTTCAAAGCCTGCCAATGGGTTTGCTTCATGATGGTAAAAATTATTTAATAAAGCAATATAGTGTTGCAGAAGCATTGGGTTCTAAAATTCGGTCACCAAAATCTTTATCTAAAAACCAATTCACAGCTTTAATCGCTGGGCTTAGTAAAGAAAGCCCTAGTTTTAATGATAAAAATGCTCCAAAAGGTTTGAAACCGCTATCAGGAGTAGTGGCAGAAGTTGCAGATGTCAAAAAAGAAACTACTTCCTCAACCGTATTGTTGAACGAAAATTTTACAAGTTTACAGTTTCAAAAAGAACTAACTAAAAATGATTTTCCGATTGTTCATATCAGTACTCATGGGCAATTTAGTTCTAACTCTGATAAAACTGTATTTTTAGCTTATGACAAAGCAATTAATATATTAGAGTTTGATAGCTTACTTAAAGGTAAAGTTCAGTCTAATGAAAATGCAATCGAATTATTAGTTTTAAGTGCCTGTCAAACAGCTAAAGGTAATAAGCGCTCAATCTTAGGAATTGCTGGAGTGGCAGCACAAGCTGGCACACAGAGTGTAATCGCCAGTTTATGGTTGGTAGATGAGGGGTCTACAGCTGTACTCATGCAAGAATTTTACAAGGGGTTGAAAAATGGTTTGACTAAAGCAGAGGCACTACGTCAGGCGCAATTGAGTTTGTCATCTAATTCTAAATACACTCACCCTTATTTTTGGGCTGGGTTCGTACTAGTTGGCGGCTGGTTATAAAAACTTATTATTTTTAGTCCTTCTTCTATACGAGCTAGTTCCTCTAAGTTATTAGTACTTTTTGCCAGTTGCGCTGCTAAAGTATATTCACGAAGTGCCTCTTTTGGCAACCATGCCTCTAAATACCGATCTGCTAGTACTCGGTAAAGAGTAGGGTTTCGACTTCCTGCTGCTTCTGTTGCTTTTAATGTCTCAATCGTTTCATTTAAAAGACTTCTGGACATATATACAGCATCCTTATCCCAAATTGCAGCTTCATCCGCAGGTAAGGCTAATTCATTAACCTGCTTCACCTTTTGTAAAATAACATCTTGCTCTTCTTGAGGCAAAACACTAACTACTAAAGGTTCGGAAGAACTAATAGGAGTATCGCCAACGTTTGCAAGCACAGTAAATTTATAGGTATTGCCAAACTGCAATTGGTTTTGTTCTTTTGGATAGGGCAGTGTAGTAATGGTTTTATCTACTGTCATTTCCCAGTAAAACTCGTAACCGCTAACAATTACTGTGTAACTAGTAGCTCCAGAAACGCCATACCAAGAAATTACAGGTCTAGTACTCAACATTGAACTGCCATAGGGACTAATTAACGTTGGTACATCTTTATCATCACCAGGGCCTTTAGAGATGTAACATTTACTTGGATTAATTCCTGTGCATAGCTCTACGATATTTTGTGGTATTGCACATTTAGAGTTATCAAAAATGGTTTTCTGCTTAAAATATAGAAATTCTCCATTCAAGTAACACAAAGCTTTCGCCGTCTTTCCATTAACTGGGTTAATGCGATCTCCCAGACAAAGCTGGCTTCCTGGCTTTAGGTAGCGATCTCCCATATAAACTCGACCAATCTTTTTAGTGCATACACGTTTTACTCTTTCATGCGACTGACTTAATGCAGTGTTAGAGTTGGAAAAAAGCAAAGCTGATATAACGAGCGCAAATCCAGCTTTGAAAACTTTTTTCATAGTAAGATTGGGTAAGTCCTGCATCGAATTTTATCTACAGCTACTAGTTGAAAATTAACGCTCAAAAATCTCTTGAATTAATTAGTACGTTTTGAATTATTAATCAGGCGGTCTACTAACTGCTGCCTCCAAATATAAACTTCTGGTATATTGGATTTAGCAATCATACAAGCTTCCCACCAAAGTTTAGTTTCATCCATTTTACCTAATGCCTCTTGGGTTTGAGATAGCAAACAGATTGCATCTATTCTTTCATTGTCTAAATCAATTGCTTTTTGTAAATATTTTTCTGCCTCAGTATACTTTCTTTGCATCAATCTTGCCCAACCTAAATTTTTGTATAAGGTAGCTTGTATTTTGGGATCTTTAGTTTTGCTTAACCCCTCCAACGCCAGTTGAGCAGCTTGGTTATAATCTTCTTTTAGATTTTTTAACCGAGATAAATTATTAATTGCAACTACTGCATTATTGTTGAGTTTAATGGCTATTTGATATTGCTGTTGAGCTAGTTCTTCTTTTCCTTCATCATCATAAAAACTGCCTAACCTATAATATACTTCCCAATCAGGCTTTAATTTTAAAATTTGTTGATAAGCGTCAATTGCACAATTGACTTCTCTTAATTGTCGGCAAACTATAGCCAAGCTATTATAAGCACCCAAATCTCTTTCGTTATATTTTATTGCTAACTGATAATATTTTTTAGCCAATTGCAAGTTACTAATATTACGAGAAGCTTGTTCTAAATAAAATTTTGAGACAGTAAATTTACTTGGAGTATGAATACTCGTAGCTAAATTAAAAAGATTTTTGGAACTTTGAAAATCATTCGCTATTTCTAACTTCTCTCCTTGAGAAACAAAACTATTAGCTATTGCTGGTAAAATACTTCTAAAAAAAATAAAAACTAATAAACTTATAGATGTAATTAATGCGCTAATTACAAATGTTTTAGACCTAGTTATCCTCTGAATTTTACTTTGGAGAGGAAGCTTTTGTATCCTCTGCAAAATTATTTGAGTATTTTGAGGGCGCTGACCTGGAAAAGGAGCCATTAAATCATCAATCAAGTCAGCTAAGGGCTTATCTATATGACCTGCTTTATCTCTCCAAAGGAGTTTTCCTGTTTTCTCATCACTTTTAATATTACTTAAAGGAATACCTGTAATTAAGTAAACAAAAGTCCTACCTAGTGCATAGAAATCTGACTGCGGTACAGCTTGTCCATGAATTTGCTCTAAAGGAGAATAATAAGCTGACCGAACAGCAGTTATTTCATAACCCATACTAGTTCCTGTACTAGTTCCTCCATTAGTACTAAGTTTCGCTAAGAATGTTCTACTAATCTCTCGCGCCCCACCGAAATCAATCAGTGCTATTTTCCCATCAGGTTGATGAATAATGTTATCTGGTTTGATATCTCTATGAAAATACTCATTTCTATGTATAAAATCGAGTATATTAATTAATTGCGATAACCAGTCCAATGCGAGATCTTGCGAAATTCGCCTATATGTTTTTATCCATTGTCTTAAGTCTTCTCCTTCAAATTTCTGCATTACTAAGCAATGCATTACTAAAATATTGTCCTTTAGCGTAAAAGTAAAATAATCTTCTCTATTAGACTTAGGAATTCCAGGATGATCTAAAGTTTGTAATATAATTGATTCCCGTCGTAGTAGCTCAACTATTTTAGGATCGTCGATCCACTTTAATATTTTCATTACTCTTATTTGAGTTTTTGGATACAAAGAAGTGCCAATATCTTCAACCTCAAATATGTCTGTATAAGTGAATGGGTCTTCAGTTAAAGAACGCAACGGACGCAGTAAACGAATACGTCCATTTATTAGCAGGGGATTACCACAAGCTAAACAATGGTCAGCATCATCAGGATTTTCACGCTGCGAACAAAATGGGTTTATACAGTAGACCACAGAGGATATTACCCTGCCTCCACATAATTAGTCAACTGTGTTCGCTTACAAGTTTTATATACTAAACCAAGTGGATCTATCAAAATATACTTTTTCACCACTGGTTGTAAGCCATAGCTAATTTCTTGTTTGCTTATTCCATTACTAGTTTCAACTAATGAACGCTGCTCCAAAATCTCCATTTCTGTCATTACTTTAGAAACTGATACTTCTTTCAATTGTTCTTTTAAATACTTAATAAGCATAGAAAATGGAACTGGAGTTGGATCTTCTGCTATCTGCTCCGCTAAATAAATCAATATTTGCCTTTGTAGTTGACTTAAAAACCCAGGATTCCCAAATTGCAAATGTAACATTAATTGAAATTGAGATCCCATTACAGTAGTTTTATACTCAAAAAACTTCTGAATACTTCCTCCAAAATAACGATTAATTTTATTAGCAACTACCTCTAATTCTGATGGATTACCGCGATAAGTTTCAATTAGCTCTTTGCATTCTTCTCCTTTCAAACCTTTTTCGTGTAACATTTCTATTGCTGCATTTAGTTCTAACCCCTGTAGCTTTAGATGCAAAATAGGCAAATTTATAGTTGTGTATACAAATTCTTTTAAAGGTACTTGGCTTGTAATAATCGTACAGCTCAAGTACTGTTCCTTTGTAATTGTATCAAAAAAATTATCGAACTCTATTTTTCTTTCAACCAACCCTGTTTGTAATAAATTTTCAAATCCATCTAATATGAGCAAGCATCTTCTAAATGCAAGCTCCTTAAAAAGCAAAGATAGTTTTACTTTAAAATTGTTTTCGTTTTCTCCTAAATTAAAAATTTTAATTAATTCTGTAACTACATCATGAATTGTCGAAAACCGTTCTATTTTCTTCCAAATAACATAATCGTATAAATCTTGATTTTCAAAAAGTATCTCTTCTACTATTTTTACAGCCAACAAGCTTTTTCCAATTCCTCCAACTCCAGTTATAGATATACAGCGTTGTTTAAAAAGCTTAATTTGATTTTTTAAAGAATTAATTTCTTCATCTCGACCATAAAAATGTTCTATTTCTGGCAATTCCCCATGAATTTTAGTCCTGCCAACTAGAGAATCATTGTCCTGGCAGGTTACTTCTAGTTTTTTGAAATAATCCTTCTTTACTACTTTGAGTAAAATATCTCTCAAGTTAGCTTTCTTTACCTTCACTCCATTACCAACAACTGTTGAAAGCATCGTCCATAATGGTGGCCCTACTTTTTGTTGCAAGTAATACATTCCATGCCCAGAAGTATGTGCAATTTCACTATAATCTTTGCCATCCCAAGCACCCCTGATAACAACTTTTTCAGCTTCTGTTAATTCTTTACCAGTAACTTTAAGTACTTGTTCTCCTAAAATTTCTAGTACTAATTCTATAGTAATGCTGTCTAATTTTATACCTTGATTCATATTTTTAGGCAGTTCTAAAACTACTACCACCTATACTTTACATTTATATATTGATTTTACCGACAACATCTAAATTGTCTAAATATTTACAAAACTTAACTTAAACTTAGATCCCGAAAATGGTTGTCTAAGGTATATGATTAAAATGCGACTTTTCTAGAAAAAATAGGTATACCGTTATGGAGAAATTTGAATTAAAAATTTAAAATTTTCCAGATACCAAATACTCTGAACTTCTGTAAAATCAAGCTAATTGAAGGGAGACATGGAGGTGAGTATATAAAAATACCAACATTTAACGAACAAAGCGCCACTAAGGAGTAGCGCTTTGTTGAACCTTTAATTTCATAGGTATTCAGAGCGGGGTTGATCTCTAAGGAACAAAAGAAGCGGTTGTTAAAGTTTGGCGACCGAGACGACCACTAAAATTGCCCTTTGAGTTTTTTCCACGCTGCCAGCTCCTATTATAGGAGTTACCGCAGAACTTTTACAAGTTGCTGTGGTAATTTTTGGCTGTCGAAATTCATAAGTTTCTGTAAAGTTAGGTTTGATAAAGAAAGATTGCGAATTTTGTAGTTAAAAACTAGCAGTGCATATTAACGCGATCGCTTATCAGTCATCAGTTATCAGTGAGGAAAATCCTTGATAGCTGTTAACTGATAGCTTGTGGCTGATTCAACCCCCTCTGATCGTGCAAACCAACAATCAGAGGGAAAATCGTGAAAAATGAATGCTTAACGCAGATCGCTCCCGCACGGACAAAACTTTGGCAGTGGCTATCTGACAAAATTGAAACGGCAAGAATTGAGAAACAGCCAGTGGGAGTATGGCTGGAAAACTTGAGAGTGATGACGGGAGAAGCGCTCGTCATCACGAGCGAGTACTGGTCAGATTATGGGTTGCTCGTGGGTGCAAAAGAACAGTTGCTTTCACTAGTGCAAGAACTAGAACCTAATTTAGGGCTAGTGATTATCATGTCGCCCGATTTTCTTTTAACGGGCATCGTGATTGTAGAGACTGGAGAAATAATAGCCTTTACCAGAGGACTAGCTGCATCAAGGGCTTTAGGTGAGGTATATTTTGGTTTCACTGGGGAGCAGTTATGAAAAATAACTCCATATCATCCCCGCCTGAAACATTTGCTCCCCCTAACAACTTAACGAGCACAGAGTACCATGAGTTAGCAGTTGGTAGTGCCATCCACCCTGCCCTAATCGAGCGCAACTTCTTCCACATCGAAGGAGATACAGTTTACGACTACCTATTTATCAGTGATAAAATCCCTCGAAAAAATGCAGGTCGAGTTACAGATGCATACATAAGGCAATATCAGCATTTATTACTGGGGGGAACCTGGATTCAGTCCCTTGACCCGTTCAAAAACTGGCAACCAATGGAGTGGGGGCGGATCAAGCCCAACTTTCCGCGCTTTGATTGGGCAAAAGGTAAACCAGTTAAATATGAATCACCCCCAAAAACTCCCAACCGCGTCACCTACTTTGATATCCGCAACTGTATTTGGGACAAAATAGCAAAACGCTATTTAATTAAGCGCTATCATTCACTTTTGGCACTGCGCTTACTGGATCAACTCAATCCACTGATATTCTGGGAGTGGGTAAAGCAGCACCCAGAGATTCCGATAATATTATGCGAGGGGGAGAAGAAAGCCGCTTGCTTACTCAGTCTGGGGTTTGTAGCCATCGCACTGCCGGGAATTTGGAACGGGCGCGTGGGCAAGAAAGATTTCGATGAGCGACTGCACCCAGACTTAATGCCCTTGGCACAACCGGGACGCAAGTTCATTATCTTATTTGACTACGAAACTAAAGCTAAAATCAGGTGGTTAGTTTACCAGGCAACTGTTCGCACTGCAAAAGCAATTGAGTCTGCTGGTTGTGAATGCGAAGTTGCATTACTGCCGGGGCCAGAAAAAGGTGTTGATGATTTTGTAGTTGGCCGCACTGAAGATGCCAATGCACTACTAACTGCAATCATAGACGATGCCAAATCACTCAAAGATTACCAGCGCTCCTATCGAGCCAAAAAATGGGGACTCTCTAAGTACAAACCGGATGTCACAGTCAATATTAAATATTTGACCCAAGCACTCTGTATTCCTGACTTATCAGAAAAATGTTCATCAGTTGAGCCGCTTTACGAAATCGAAAAAGAAAAATTATTTAGTCCCTCTATTAACGGAGCCGAGGTCAAGAAGGAATCCACTAATTCTAATGAAACTTCTAAATCGAAGAAATCCCCCAGTTTCCGTTTTCCAGAAAAAGGACTGGTTGTACTCTGGAGCGATATGGGTACTGGGAAAACCCAACTCATGCGCTGGTGGCGTCACCAAAACCCTGAAGCTCGCTTTCTCAACAACGGGCATCGAGTTAACTTGTTGAAAAATCTTGCCGAACGCTTGCAGACGGAGATCTATTCAGACTTGGGCTACACAGGTTTAGCCCAGGCCCAAGCCCTGTCGATTACCATTGACAGTTTGCACAAACTCAATACCCAGGCGCTGACTTACGGTTGCATCTTTATTGATGAAGCTTGCCAGTATCTCACGCACTTACTGCACAGTAATACTTGCAAATCACATCGTGCAGCAATCCTAGAAGTCCTGGAATATATAGTATACAACGCGCCACTGGTCGTCATCGCCGACGCACACATGGACGATCTGACAGTAGACTTCTTTGTTGCAATGCGACCAAAAGATGAAATTCCTTACATCGTCAAAAACGAATGGAGAAATGGAGATCGCACTATATATTGGTATGAAGGCAGTGATTCTAGCGCCCTAGTCGCCCAAATTTCGGCAGCACTGATGCTTGGGCAAAAAATCATGGTTGCCAGTGATTCCAAGCGTTTCATCAAGAAACTCGACAAGTCCTTTACTATCAAGTGCGAAGAATCTAACTCTGACAAATCCCATACACCTCAAAAATGGCGCATCTGGTCGGTTCATTCAGACAATTCTGGAAGTGAAGAGAATGTCGCTTTCATCAAAGATATCACCAACGCCGTCAAAAACCTCGATGCCTTGTTCGCCTCTCCCAGTCTTGGAACTGGTGTCGATATTTCGGAGTATCATTTTGATTTAGTGTTTGGTGTCTTTCACGGCGTTTCTCAAACTGCTACTGAGTGCGCTCAACAACTGTACCGCTATCGTCCAAAAGTCCCGTTTCATATTTGGGTGGCCCCGCGTCCTCCCTTTGGTTACAAGGATACAAACGCCAACAAGATTAAAGAACGCTTACTCCAAACCAATGAAATGACTGCTTTTTTGTTGCGGATTGACCGTCAAACAGGTAAGCGCGGAGCCGAGAAAGATTGGGCGCTTGAGGCTTACTGTCAAATTCTTGGTAACCGTCACTATTCTCTCAATAATCTCCGCGACGATCTGCGTTCGCTCCTCACGGAAATGGGCAATACCTTTATATGTGTAGGAAACGATGACGATCGCCAAGCAAGAGAAAATCTAAAAGCAGCAGCACAAGCAATAGATCGTGCCTACAATTCGGCTGTTGCCAAAGCGAACAATATTACAGCCAGTGAGTATCGCGCCCGTCAAAGCAAAGATTACCTTGACCCTAATGAAATTTTTGAATGTGAAAAGTTTCGTATCTTTGATTCCTACGGGCTAGAGGTAACAGAATCACTCGTAGAAATGGATAAAGGCGGTCGCTTAATAGGAGCAATCGCTGAACTTGAGGCCATTTTAGCAAAGCCCGAAGAATCAATTGCTGACCCCAAAACTGGGCGAATTTATCCTACACCACCAACAATTGTCACCCAAAAAGACCGCACCGAGCGGGACAATTTACCTTTGTGCATCGACTGGGGTAATTACTCGGCACGGTGGCTGGCTAGATTTAACCTGGGGCTGCATCACATTCTCAAACGTTTAGTGAGGGGTGATGAAGTTACTGCCGATGATACTCAATTAGTTAACATGACAGCTCGCGCCCTTAATTGTGCTGCTCACGTCAAAGCAATTCTTGGGTTTACCATCCCTAGTGACTGTAAACCTATTTGGTTGCTAGGAACTTTAGTCGAGCAGTTGGGGCTAAAGTTGACCTTTCGTAAGCAAGGTAAACGGGGTCAACAGGTGAAACTTTTCTCTTTATCTAAAGAGCAATTGGAATTTGCTCTCCAGGTAATTGCTCATCGTGTGGCAAAGCGTAATCAAAAAGAATTTCGCACCTATTACGCTCCCCAAACCCCTGCTGTACATAGTATAAACCCTAATCAGCATCCCGTATCCACCCCCCCCCTTAATGCTATAAGTAATTCCCATAAAGAAGGGGAGGATACTACAGATGAGAGCACTTGTGTGGAGGAGCATAGCAGCAGAGGAGTTGAGGAGTTGAGGAGCAAAGAAGAAATTTGTACAAGTTCTTTCCCCTCTGCCCCCCTGTCCCCCTGCCCCTCTGCCCCCCTGTCCCCCTGCCCCTCTGCTCTCTTCACTGACAGGACTACCTTACTCCACTGCGTGGAAATACTTCGCTCCGGTATTGCCAAGGGAGTGGACGCGATTAAAGGCATTCTCAAGCGATGGCAAAGTGATTTGCGCTGGGAGACGGTGCTGGAGTTGGAGACAATCGCGGCAAATGAACTGCGACTTCTGGAGTCGGCAGTACCGGAATTTTACGCCTTGCTAAGTGAAGAAGTGTTGCCTATGAAGGGGTAATTTAACGATGAAAACCTATAGATTCATGCGTTCACCTTTTATTCAACTCAAACTCCCAAAGCGTTGCACTGCTGTACTTTGTTTTCGGAGTCGAAAAAATAGGTTATGGAAACTCGAATTTACCAAAGCTATTTTTTCTCTTGAGAAATGGGGTTAAAGCGGGACTGCAATCGATTGGTGGGAGAATGAAGATTTAGAGATGCACTTGGCTCAAGTACAGCAGGTGTATGCTGAATCGTCATGGCAAGAGAAACGACACGGCAAATTGACTTAGTTTTAGCAGCGCCCAAGCCGTTGACAGTTCACCCTGCCGCAGTTTATTTGTCGAGTTTGACATCAGGTTCACGGCGGACGATGGAGAAATCACTAAATGTCATCGCCCGAATGCTGACCGCTCCAGTTGAGAGTGATGCATTGTCATTGGATTGGTCAAAGTTGCGCTACCAGCACACGGCGGCAATTCGCTCAGTGTTGATGGAACAGTATGCCCCTGCAACTGTCAACCGGATGCTTTGTGCCTTACGGCGGGTGTTGCAAGAAGCCCATCACTTGGGGTTAATCACTACTGATGATTATGCAACAGCAATAAATCTCAAAAGTGTACGGGGGGATTCACCTTTAAGAGGACGACTGTTAAAACCGAGTGAAATTGCTGCACTTTTGAACGATTGCAAAAACGACCTCACGCCAATTGGGAAAAGAGATGCAGCACTAATTGCGATTCTGAGTGGCTCTGGTCTACGTCGGTCGGAGTTCGTAGCATTAGACATGGTGGATTACAAGACAGAAGATAGTTCTTTGCTTGTACGCAAGGGTAAGGGGCGGAAGGCGAGGACAGTGTATTTGCCTTCAGGGGCGGTAGCAGCTTTAGAAGATTGGCTTGTAGAGAGAGGTAATGCGCCTGGAGCGTTAATTTGTCCTGTACGGCGAGGTGGTCATATAAAGGTTGGGCGAATGACTGACCAAGCGGTGATGACGATTCTTCGCAAACGGGCGAGTTGTGCTCAGGTAGCTGCTTTTAGCCCACATGATTTTCGGCGCACGTTTATTACTAATCTGCTTGCTGCTGGTGTTGATGTTTTGACAGTGAGCCGACTGGCAGGACACGCCGATCCAGCAACCACCGCAAAATATGATTTGCGCTCTGAGGAATTTAAGCGCCAAGCTGTTCAATTGTTGCACGTTCCTTACGGGGAATAAGCCAATCTGCGATCGGCAGCAGCGACTAATACCAATTGAATTCGTGAAATGGTATAAGGCCCTTACAGTAATAAAAGCAACAGCCGTATCAATAATATTTTGACAGATGGTTGATGCTGGAATTGCTACGGGGTGATGTCTATATTTATTTGTCAATTCGCGCCCGTTGTCAAAAATGAATTTTCTTCAACTGAAGCGATCGCCTGAGCCTGGGCGCTTGAGCTATCACACAGAAACTTGTGTAAAATACAGAGCAACACACGGGTAAAACTTCTGCCAATGCTCGATTACGTCAGTGCAGGGATCGCATTTTACATCACAATGCTTCCAGTACAAGAGTGGATATTGGAATCCCGCCTTGGTTATCTTGGTCGCTACTGGACCCTGATAAGTATTGCTGGCTTATTCATTGGCTTCTTGCTCTGTGCGCTGATATTTGTGCCATTGATTATTAATATGGCACTAGATCCGTTCAGATATCCAGATCGTATTGTGATGAGCGCGAGCGCTGCGGTGATTTTTGGTGCAATACTCTGGCTGGGACAGTGGCTGATGCTCCGACAGACTCAGATGACACCAAGAATTTTTGCTCCGATCAATACAGTAGTTGGAATTTCTGTCTTCTCTGTGCTGGTGTGTTTCAATCAAAAAAGTTTGCAGTGGAGCGGTGGCCCGATTCAAGGCTGGAAAACCGGACTGATCTTTCTAGCCGGTGGAACAGTTACTGGAGCCGCGACGGGTAAAGCATTAGATTTCTACTGTGGACGAGTCGAGCAGCGATTAATCAAACTTGAGAGGGAAAGGGTAGAGCAAGAAACCCAAGACAGAGAAAGGTTTGAAAAGGAAAAGAAGCAGCAAGAAATTCTAGAAACAGAAATCGCACACAGGAAAAGAATACAGCAACAAGCGGATCTTGAAGAAGAACGTTTGTGGTACGAACAACATGGTCAAGATTATGCAGATTATGAAGATGAGGATGAGGATGAGGATGAGGATGAAGAATAGCACGGTTTTTGGCTTTCTCTGTTCCACAATTGTCCAGTTAGCACCATACTAGAATAAATTTTTTCTGTATATACATTTTCTGTACCACGTCTACACACACTGTTCACTTCTATGAGTCCGGTGGAAGCCAAGCTTTACAATGCTTTCTATACAATTTGCTCTAAAGGTATGTACACAATAAAGAAAATCGTTACTGTGAGGGCTATTTTGCCAGTAATAAGATTCTATACAGTTGCTCCAAACACCTATAAATACGTGAAAAATCTGACGCTCACCTGGTAAACTGTCTATACCAGGGTTAGAGGATACAAATATGACAAATGTAGAGCGTGAATCGATTAACTTCCGATTACCAAAAACCCTGGTTAAAGCACTTCGTCTAGCTGCACAAGAACGTAAAACAACCGCC
>NZ_JACJTU010000084.1 GCF_014698835.1 Nostoc paludosum FACHB-159
GGCTTCCGTTACCTTAAACGGATGGTCATTCAAAATTACTCCCAAATTCGAGCGCACCCCGACTCTACCCCAGTTGATTTAACTAATGCTGCTGGCGAACCTTTCACCGTAGGGCGGATATGGGAAGAAGCCGGGACTCTCATAAAACCTGTACACTCAATTGAAGTGGGATTACAGGATTTTGATACTACCGTTGGTTCCTTAGTTGCTGGCGGCTTACCCCCTGAGCAATGGTCAAAACTCCAGACCTTTTTACCAGTTTTGCGATCGCTCCTTAATGGAGATATTAAACCTGATTCTCGTTACGGCTTTAATGATGCTGAACTCAGAGAAGAGTTAGGCGAATTTCCCTCTGGCTTAGATATTGAAGCAATTCGGCAGATATTACAGCCTAATTTAGAATTTCTGGCTGATTTAGACTCGATTGATATCCAGGCTGATAAACAACTCAAAAAAAGCGCCGCCGCCCGTTTCGCTGCCAAACGTGTGGCCAAGGACAGCGCACGACAAGCGGGTAAGCAGTTCTTTGATTTGCCCTTGTACTGGTTCTGTGATTTCCTCGAAGCTTGGAAGGGTGAAGGATATTTGGCTTGTAAATGGGGTATATTGACCATTTATCGCCCTGACACCAAATATACTGAGTTAGCCTACTCCGCCCAATTCAATGTTTACCTTGATGCCACTATCAGCCCAGAACTGTTGAAATTGAAACTCGGCTACGATGACTCGATGTTAGTCATAGGGCAGTCACGCCCCGACTACAGCAATTTAAGGGTGGTCAACGTCGTTGGGCTGGGTAAATTACCCAAAAAACGCTCTAACTCTTTAACTTACCGTGTTGATGCCCTCAAGGAAATTTTGCTCAAGATATACAAGAAACTGGGCATTATCGAGTGGAAACAAATTGCTCTCAAGGCAGAAGACCATATTGAATACGGTCACTTTGTCGATGGGCGGGGCGTTAATCGCTTTAGTGACTGTGATGCAATCGCCTCTTTTGGCATTCCCTACCAAAACATCGGTGCGGTGGCTGCACATCTTCAAGTGATGACTGGTCAGCAAGTCTTGCTGGGAAATTCAGAGGGCATCTTGCAAAAGTATCTCACCGAATTAATTAGAGCCGAAATCATCCAAGAAATTGGTCGATTACGCGCTCATCGTCGCTCCAATGAGGAGCTAACATTCTACTTCTGCGCTGACTATGACCTTAGTTTCCTACTAGATGAACTGCCCGGAGTCAAGTTAGAGGTTGTCGATGCCTGTACTTTATGCACCGAAGCGGGTAGCCGAGATCAGCAGACTGGACACGCCATTGTCAAAGCTTTCACCCAGCTTTGGCAGTCGCAGCAGAAAATTGGGCAAACGGCGATCGCCAAAATCATAGACACTACCCAAGGATGGGTAAGCCGATTTACACAGCGTTGGGGGGGTTGGGCTAGGTTTAAAAAATTATTACTTCTACTATTAGATAGTCTTCATAGCAGTAGTAATAAAAATCTCACAGACCTGAGCGATGAGGAAAGGTGGTTTGCCCATGAATACTTCCCGACGTTGATTAATGAGGCCGAATCATCGGCTGAAGATGCCTTAACTCACATAGCTGAAGTGGCTACAGTCCTTAGTCCTACTGTACTGCGGCGAATTGTCAATTTCTCTACCCCTCAAGTTAAGGCCGACTTGCTGATGATTATCTTGCGTTGTCTGCCCACCGAAGTTTACTCCGACTTTGCCCCACTGCAAGCTGTAACTAACCCGACAGTGACCTGAAAAAATTTATCAGTTTTCATTTCTACTGACCTATCAGTAATAAAAGATGCTCTGCTTCCTGATTGTGTACTTAATCATTGAGTGAGCGTCCGGTTCAGTATGCCTTTTCACCCGATTGTTAGCGTGCAAAAAACCCATATACTATTGCTGACATGAAGTGCAAACGCGCACCGACTTGTTAGTGCTTCAATCAAAAGAGTTAATTTCCGAAAAATTTTTGACCATACGAATGACAGGAAGAACGTTTTTGTTTGGAAGCGAAATCTCAAATTGCTGACAAGTCTGATAGCCAAATTTGCGATACAATGGCTCACCAGCTAATGTGGCTATGATCTCAATGGTCTTAAATCCAGCTTCTATCGCTGCCATTTCACACTGTCTCATAATCTGACTACCGATTCCTCTACGCGCCCACGCTGGATGAACAAAGAATGCCCGAATCTTTGCAGGCTCAATGCTTGGATTGAGTAAGATATCTTCTGCCACTTTCTTACCCAGATCGCCTCCATAAAGAGTTTTTCGTTTACTCCATCCGCCACAGCCGACCACCTGACTTGCGCTCTCAGCGATGAAGTAGGTTCTATCCTGGATTAATTGGCTATCGACACCAAAGACGGTTCCCAATGCTCCTTCAATTTGTTCAGGCGTGTAGTAGTTTGCTTGAAGTGTTCTAGCTGATTCTGGAATCAGACTCGCTAAAGCAGGGATGTCTTCTGCACGAGCTATACGAACATATATATCCTTTTCTGTCATTTATTCATCCTCATGTTCCTGCACTACTGGCTGTTGTTTTTTGGTTTTGCCCTTCCCACTCTTTACAGTTTGTTCTGTTGATGTCTCACTGTTTGCTTTAACTGCTGGCTGATTTTCAGTGACAGGACTTTCTGATATGCTATTATCTTCGCTTGGCTCTATCCTTTGACGACGACGGCTGTTTTTCTTCAACTCACCGATTAAATACTTGATTCTGCTGCCAGTCAAATTAATGCCCAGCCCTTTCAGCATCTCTGAAACTTCATCATAAGTGTAGCCGTACTTAGAAGAAGTCAGCTTCTCGATGTATCTCCTCATTTTTTTCACTGCTTCCCTGTCAGATACATCCTCTCGCTCTTTTGGCTTCTGCTCCTTCAGCAGTGAGATGGCCTTATCAATCTTGCTCTTAGTGATTACCTCAGACTCCTGCTGTTCAGCCATTGTTATCTCATGTAGTGATTGATTAACTACTAATTATCGGTTATTTGAAAACATCTGTACCAATCTGTTTTCAAAATGCTAAAAAAAATTGACGATTGCGGCTACGCCGAATCTGCGATTTTAATCAAAGCGGCTACGCCGAATCACTTATTACTTAGTGGCTACGCCAAATTAGATTTTCTTGTGACAGCTTCGCTGTTCTTTCTATTCAACTGATGCTCAAAAAATTCTACTATTACGGCTACGCCGAATCAGTTCTTATTGTAGCGGCTACGCCGAATCTAAAACTTTAATATTGTGGCGTGAGCCAAATCTAGAATTTATCTAGTGCTTCATTATTAACTATTACGGCTGCGCCGTTGATATATCCCTCTGTAGGTTGTAGGATAGTCAGCATCGCAGCTATGCTGTCGTACTCTCGCCCCCAGTCTTCTGGTGTTTCTCCGTACATACGTAGCACGCGACACCTCCTTTCCCCCAAAAATTGGCTTGAAGCCAGCCATGCCTTAAAGCTTACGCTTTACCTCGCTCCGCTCGGACGGCAAAGCTGGTTTAGTGGGGTTTCACCCCCCTAAAAACCCCCCTCGCGTGATGTCCTCATTCTCCCTAAACTATGGCAAATCGAAAGCAGTCTAAAGCCCTAGTCCGAAAGCACATCTTCCCGGTGAGGTTGAGCGACATCGAACTGGAAATGATTCGGATGAAATCACAGGACGCGGGAATGTCAGCGAGTGAACTAATGAGGCGTAATGCGTTGATGCGTCCGTTACCCAAACGACTGAGTAAAATTAGCTTGCAAACATATTGGGAGTTAGGACAAATCGGCAACAACCTTAATCAGCTTGTCAAAGCCACCAACATAGCTATCAAGATGGGGCGTACTCCACCAGCAAACCCAGAACTGTTACGAGAACTTTTAGAACTGCTGCATCAGTGCAGACGAGACATTGCCTCGGATGATATTGAAGGTGAAGACTGGGAAGAAGAGGAAGAAGACGATGATTGGGAAGCAGACGAAGGGTAGAGGTTTTCGCAAGCTGTTAGATTATCTAGAATCCCGTGAAGATGCCAAATTAATTGGTGGCAACATGAGTGGGAGAAATGCCCGTGAGTTAGCGCGTGAGTTTAAGCTATCTCGACAACTGAATTCTGATGCCGAGCGTGTTGTTTACCATGTCTCACTGTCAGCAGCTAAAGGGGACAAATTAGATGATGACAAGTGGAACGAAATCGGCTCACGCTACATGAAAGAAATGGGCTTTGATGCCAATCAGTTTGTCATCTTCCGTCACCACAACACCGACGACGACCACATCCACATTGCAGCCAGCAGAATCAGGATGGATACGGGGCTGTTAGTGCATGATTCCTGGGATTATATTCGTTCAGAAAAAGTTCTGCGACAAATTGAGCAAGACTATGAATTAGTGCAAGTCCAGGGCAGTAGAGAGAAACTAAATCGCACACCCAGCACTGGACAAATTAGACGCATAAGGCGAGAGCAAGAAGAATTTGAACAGGGACAACGTGACTCTCCTCCACAACGCATCATCAAAGAGGAAGTTCAGCAGACAATTGATAGGGCCAGAGTTGATAATCCCCAAATGCCAACGCTGATCATGCGGTTGCAGCAAGCTGGCATTAGTGTAAGAACAGGATGGACTAGAAATGGTAAGTCTAAAGGTATTTCTTATGAGAAAGATGGGCAA
Source organism: Nostoc paludosum FACHB-159 (assembly GCF_014698835.1). Classification (GTDB taxonomy): domain Bacteria; phylum Cyanobacteriota; class Cyanobacteriia; order Cyanobacteriales; family Nostocaceae; genus Nostoc; species Nostoc paludosum. The sequence continues at coordinate 4,671 of NZ_JACJTU010000084.1, forward strand.
GCTTTTAGTGGTACACAGTTAGGTGCAGCTTATACCTTCCCCGGTTTGCAAAAACATCTTGGCGTTGACTACCAAACAGAACGAGATGATGAATCTATTAATGAATTGCTGCTCAAACCTGTAAAACCACTCCCAGTTGAGCAGTTAGAAAAACTCTTTCAAGAAATTGAACACAAGCAAAATCAACCACAGTTTACACCACCACCAGAGGATCTACTTTTGTGGCAGAAATTGCACAAGTATTTGAATGAAGAACGCTATATACCAGATTATATTGTGCAAGGATTACATTATAATCAGTTGCTTTACATGGATGAGCAGCGAAATATTTTGTTTATCAAGCGTGATTTAGATGGTTCAAAAACTGGCGCATTAGTTTGGTCAAAGCCAAGGCAAAGTCATCTCGCTGTGGAGTACGACCAAAACACCTCTACACCAAATGGTTGGTTCTATCTGAGATTGGGAGGGCAACCAACGTCCAAGGTAGAAAACGTCTTTTTGTGTTCTACACCAATTGATGCGATGTCAGCAGCCACCTACCTGATCTCAAGTTGCAAGGGGCTACCACCAACTAGAACCATGTTGATAGTAGCTGATGACCCGAATAACCTACCTATGGAATTTCTCAAAGGTTTCAATAGGGTGGTCGTAGCATTCAATAATGATGAACAAGGGAATAAGGCGGCTAGTGCAATATTAGAATTGTTGCCACAGGGTAAAAGGCTCAAAACCCATAATCCTGATTGGAGTCAGGAACTAGAAGCTCATCTAAAAGAGGAGCAACAAAAGCAGAAACAGCTTGACCGTGGTTTTAGCTTGTGATCCACGCCGTGTAGACCGAACTCGTTGTCGCTACGCTCGGATCATGCGGTCTTCGGGACGGGCAGAATGATTTCTGGTTGAGCCGACAAGTCACGCAAGCCCGCCCCGAAGACTCCACTTCGTCGCATGATCCGCAACGAGTTCTCACATCAAATATTTGAAGATACCCAATAAGAAACAGATTACAAAAAATTTTGCAATGGTTGTTTGAAGTACGTTTGCAACATTGCAGTATTATCGATTTTGATAAAAAATCCCCAACAGCAGCAATCGTCCCATAGGGTAAAAGTAGTTCTATTGCACTCACCATAAGGATTAGAGGCTATTTTCACCTCAACCCCCAGGTGTCCAATTGCTACCATTTGACTACTATTTGCAGTTAGCAGCAGTTGTACACTGTTAATAGCTGTAACTGCAATTTGCATCTTATAACTGCTAATGACTGCTAACAGGCAGCAAAAATGCAGAAAACTTGGGTTTTTAGTCCAAATGGGTAGCTAAAAGGTAATTTGTAACTTACGCTACATTTTACGTCTTTGAATCTCCTTTAATCCTACGTAATTATCGGTGTTTATATGAGCGATGCCAAGCAAGAAATTCTTTCTATTAAACGAGACAGTAACGACATCGATGGCCAAATACTTAATTTTTTAAAGACCAGCCCTATCTCACCTGGGTCTACTTTAGCTGATGCAGTGATGGTAACTCTCAAAGCTCATTGGCTACCTTTGGTGTTGTACTCAATGGGAGTGCGCGGTGAAAAATTGCGTACTCCCACTATTTGGGCGCTTCACCAGTTGGAAGCACAAGCTCGGCTCATTCGTCGCCTTTGTGAGATTGATAATTAGCTAATTGGTGATCGCCTAAACTCACGTTTCGTTCTTTACGGTCATTTTTTCTTAGTCTTCATCTTTGAAAGTTTGTGAAATTTTTTCTAATTTGTCATTTGTATGTTTTGTTAGCTCATGAGATACAGCGGCAATACTTACAGTAATTTCTCCAGCTGCAATGACTGTTTCCTTCTGTACTTCTCCTAATAGAAGGAGTACAACACTTCCTAGACCGATAACAGTACTTGCCATTGTTACCCCAAAGGTAAAGTTGAAACTGAGACGAGCTTGACGTAAATGTTCTTGAAAAAGACAGGTATTAACTGACTGTTTAGTTTTTTGTGTACAGCCCAAACTTAGCTGGGAGTCAGTATCAGCACTATCATGAAATTGTAGGTAGCTAACAAATCTGGAAATTAGGTTCATTTTGTTGTTTACCTTATTATGTTCGTGTGAACACCTGCCTGGAAGGTGCAAAAACTAGGCAGGCTGTTTTCTTTTATATACTTTGGGGCATATCCTAAAGCAATCACTACCAAAGCAGAGGTTAAAAAGTTCGCTAAGGCTTGTGAAATAAAGGTTTCAACTTTGGGGCATGAGCAATTACACTTGAGGGCTACTACTGTTGTTTTGGTAATTTTCAACGTCCCTTAATGCTACTGCCATTAAATGATGGGAAGACGTATGAATAGATTAGTGAATTTTTAGGCTGTGCGTATATGTGTGTTTTTCTATAGACATCCTCTATGAAGTTACGATATTTTCGCAAAGATCAAGAAAGAGTTGAAATTGTTCTAGATGCCTTAATATCTTTTGCAAAAGTTCCGTCTGCTTACTACAGTGAGTTTGAGGTTCTTGAGGTAAAGTGGGAAAATAATAGTAACATTTTACAAGTATGTACGCAAAAAAAAGATATTCAGAAACTGGTAAAGGAGCAAAAAAGTCGCCAATTACAAGATTGGGAAGTCCAACAGTCAATTGCCTATCTTAGAGATTTAAATATTATCAAAGGAGACTCACAACAAGGCAAAAAAAAATTAGAATTTAGGGTAGAACTTTGGTCAAAAGATAAGCAGACCAACTTAGATAAATTTAGACAACTTTGGAAAGAACGAAAACAAGGAATGAAGATAAGAAAAGGAGGAGGGGAAAACCCCGCACCTTTTCTTAAACACTTTGAAAAAGCTTTGAATGAATGGAAGGCAAATCAAGTAAATAAAGGTTGTATTTACAGCGCACCTTCTGCTGTTTTTATAGGAGGTGAACACGGTGTCGTTTTTGGCCATTCAGCTATTTATTACCCCCTTCCTTTACGACTTTACGTTCATATAGAACCAGATTTAGATAGATATAATATAACTATTAATGAATATATAGTTGCTAATCCCCAAAACCTTAATGAAATTACGAATATCAAACTTCTTACAGCTTATGGGGACACGAATATTAGCGATTATTTAGATGCAATAAATACATTATTTATTTCCATAATTTTCCCTTTTTTACGAGATAAATCTGGATTTAGAATCAATGTTTTGAGCAGTTTTCCTATTGCTGTTGGCTTAGACTCAAGCGGAGCATTTTCTGTATGTCTTGCTCAAGCTTTAGTCGATCACTATATAAATGTTGAGGATTTTAAAAATCATTTTGATATACAAAACTTAGATAAAAATCAAGTTGTTTTAATATTGGCTTGGGCTATCGAAAATTGTTCTCATGGAAATTGTTCAAGTGGTGCGGGGCCACACGCATCTTTTTATGGAAGAAAGGGCAGACATCCGCTTATTTATTGTACTTCTAGGCGTTCACGTTTAGGGCATAGACTATCAGCAGGATGGAGTCCAGTAAATGTAGGGGAACAAAAAGAAGCAATTAAAAATCTATTAAAAATAAAAACTTTTATATTTGATCCCGCAGAACCTGGAAGTGGCTTACCTAGCTATCCTGACCCTCCTCCGTATAATATAACTGTTTTGTATTCAGGAATTTTTAGTAAAACTAAACAAGCTTTAGATAAGCACAGTATTCGTACTTATATCAAAGGTTCTCAAAAAAGTGTAAAATATATTCATCAAAAATTTAATAATATATTTACAGATAAAAGCTTTCATCGTTCTGTTGAAATACATACTTCGGAAATTTTAGGTCAGATTTATTTAAATGATAAAATTGAAGATACTAAGAAAGACTATGAGCTTGACTTTGCCTATCTAGAACTTTGTGCAGAAGCATTAGGCAATATTTGTATCAGTCTTGTAAATTCTGTATTATCTGATTGGAGATTCGTGCCTGATCTGATGTCTTCATGTCAATCTCTACTTTCTAGTATGGAATATTCTCATCAGAATATAGATTATTTTATTGCTCAATTACAAGCTAATGCTTTGCGATATGAAATTGATAATAAAGTAAAGAATGACCTTTTACCAAAAATCAGTGCAAAATTAACAGGGGCTGGTAAAGGTGGAGATATTATAGTTTTTAGTTTATATGAACCTGACGTCCATCAAGAATTGCTTGAAAAAAGTTGTAGTCAAGATAATGTGATTCATTTTGACTCATATAAAATGTTTTCTCAACAAGAAAATGCATCAGTAGAAGGTGTTAGGCAGGAAAAATGATAATCACATAATATCTTATAGTCTTTATATTAAATACTTAACGTCAATCAACTCTTTAGTTGATACCATCAATAAATAAGATAAAGCCTTGTTTACAAGATTATTAGCTGTCTCATCGCTAATTAAAGGTTGAGTAAACATAAAGTTGAGAGTCATTTTTTCATGAAAAGTTGACACAGCAACACTAAAAACATTGCCCATTACAGTTGTTGATAATAGATAAGTTATTTCCTTTAACTGAAACGGACTATAATCTGACGGTATTTTTACTTTACCAACGTTAGTTACAAATATTGAAAAAGAAACTAGCTCAGGATGCTCTAGAACATACTCTGCTTTATTTTTATAAGACAAAATAACATTATAAATTTCTTGAGTTTTTAATCTGGCTTTTATTTGCTGAGTAACTTCTCTTGCTAAATCCCAAAATGATGTCTTGTTTGTGAGAGTATGAAAAGATGTCAAAGCTGAAACGATCATAGCTATATTTTCATCACCGATTGGTGGATTTACTCTTCTTCTCATATCTACAGATGAGCGACAGCTGAAATATAAATCTCTATTGTCTTTTCTGATTTCTTTAGCTAAAGCTAACATCATAGCTGCACATATAGCACCATGTACAGTCACTTTCTCGTTTTTACAAGAATTAATAATTTGATTGGTTAATTTAGCAACTAACTGTCTATGAATTAATCTACAACTGCGTTGTTGATGAGATACATAGTGTTCTAAGGGAAGCGTATGTGGTTGTTGAGTTGATTTCTGAGTTTCTGTATTTTCAGTAGTAACATTAGCCATTAGTTCCTCTAAAGATGGCAGTGGTCGTAACTTAGAGACTGTTGGTATTTGACTACTGGATACAATTTTTTGGCAGTATCTCAAAATTTCTGAATGAAGATAAATTCCAGAAATAGCATCTATGATTGCATGATGAACTGTGGTAATTAGATAATTGATATTGCTCTCTTTATCAGGCTTAAGAAGAATAGCTCTAAGTAAAACTTTTTGACTTTCAATTTTTTTACTTAATTCATTAACAACAACTTTTTGCCAATATTCGAGTTCGGAATTAATAATAATCTGTAAAGGAATTTTTTCTGTTCCTTCAGTCCTAAATCTGAGATTATCTAATGAACCAATGATATGAGAATTCAGTCGGGGATGACAACTCTGAACTAAATCTAATGATTGTCTGATAATTTCTTCATCAAGAAATCCCAGAATTTGACTGACTATCACTACATTCAATGAGCTGGCACAACAATTAAAAAGTTCCATCCCCTCTTCCATAGGAATCAGTTGTCTATCGTCAGTCATAGCTATTCTCAGTTATAAAAAACTCTTTGCAAATAATCCTTGATCCTATATTTTCCCGGTAAAAGTAGAAATTTAGGCATTTTTGAGTAATGCTAAAATCCTTACACAACAAGGATTTTAGCATATCTTAGCGACGCATCTGTAGGCGTTCGTCTGTGGGGAGGGGTTTGCGTTTTTGTTGTTCGGAATGCAGCAGGGTGCAGCGATAGTATCATCAAAAGCCACGGTGGTTTTATCAACGTGTATAGTGAGGGATATAGCACCCCATGTCAATTCACTCATCCCCTAGCAATGCTTCAAGCTTGTTTAGAAGGTTTACTAGCTGCTTTTGTTTTCTTGGTTCTTTCCATAGCTGACGCTTTTTAATGCGCTGGGTAATATCTTTGAGCCGTTCTGGTATTTGGTTAGGTGTTTTAGATTCAGATGGTGTTTCAGATGAAATGTTGGCGATGATTTGTTCTTTGATTTGGCTTAAAGACCAATCGTTAGCTATTGCCTCTGACAAGAGTTGTTTTCGCACTTCGTCATCTTTTACCCGTGCCAGTGCTTGGGCTTTGGTGTATTCCAGCTTGCCTTCTCGCAATGCCATTAAAATTTCTTCTGGCAGATTGAGCAACGGTAAACGCTTGGTAGTGAACGATAGCCAATTCATCAGCCCCAGGCTAAGAAATACCTGTTCTACCGTCTTTGATTGCTCCAAATCTACTTTAGGAGAAACGTTTCTCCTAGATTCTGTCTGCTCGTCTAAATTGTCAGAAATGGTATCAAGAGATTCTGTTGATTCACCTTTAGGAGAAACGTTTCTCCTAGATGAATCTAATGAGTCTGTTGGCTGCTGTTCTTCTTTAGACTGAGCATTCTTCATCCGGTACAGCAAGGATTTGACGGCTTCTACATCGCAATGTAGCCGAATTGCCAACAGGTGTAAAATACCTTCAGTTTCTTCAACAGGGTTTAGGTCTTCTCGTTGCAGGTTTTCAATTAAAGCCAACTGAAACGCTTGGTCATCAGATAGCTGACGCACAACCACAGGCGCGACTTCAAGTTTTGCTTCTTGCCCTGCCCGGTAGCGTCGTTCTCCTGCTACTAACTCGTATTTTCCTCCACCAATTGGGCGCACTAACAAAGGTTGGAGGATGCCATGCTGTTTGACTGACTCTACTAATTCTTTTAATGCTTGTGGGTCAAAATATCGTCTGGGTTGCTGTTGAGGCAAAACTATATCTGATAGCTTGACAGTAGTTTCAGTAGCACCTGCTGTATTTCCGTCTGCTGAGTCTAACCAAGGTGCTGGGGGTTGAGTTGTAATTTGACCGCCAAAGGGTTTTTCAGTTTGCTTGCGTCGGATCACAAAGCCTCCAAAGAATTAGCGATTTCTTCAAGGATAGGGACTACAGAATGTTTAGGGTCAAACACCGCTAGGGGCGCACGTTCTTCTGACGCATCGACAAAAGCGGTGGCTCTGGGGATGGCAGGGAAAATCCGACCCCAGGCTGAAAGTTGAGATTGGATAGCTGCTAATGCGCGTTTATCGGCTGAGTTCTGGTGAGCATACCGTGTAGGAACAAACCCGGCTATTTGGATTTTCCGGTTAGCTTTATTTTTAACGTGGGTGATAGTTTGTAACAGTTCGTCTGTTCCCTCAAAGGCTTTGAGATGGGTTTCGACGGGGACGAGTACGTGTGTGGCTGCGACTAGGGAAATATAAGAAAGCAATCCTAAACTGGGGGGACAATCTATAAGGATGAAGTCGTATTCATCCTGAATAGGTTCAATGGCTTCCTTGAGGCGTAAGTCGCGCATGGCAGCACTAACTAACTGCATTTCGGCTCCACTCAGGACTCGGTTAGCTGGAACTAAATCCATACCGTGAATGCCCTCATGAATCGGTAAGGGCTGCTCGTTGATAATCGCATCAGCAACAGTTTTTTGTAACTGAGATGGTACTAACCCCATGAATTTGGTTAATGAGGCTTGGGGGTCTATGTCGATGAGGAGAACGCGGTGTTCTCCTAGAGCTAGGTGGTATCCCAGGTTTTGGGTCAGTGTCGATTTGGCGACACCACCCGCCTGGTTAAACAGGGCAATAATGCGGCATTGCTTGTCTGAAGTTGACACTGGCTTGCGTTCCATTAAGATACGTTAACGTTTGGTCAACCGACTCGGTTTTAGTTTCCAGTTTATTGAAGTGTATCAGAAGAATATAAGTTCTAGGGGACGAGAGTAAAGCAACCCTCAAATCTTACCCGCTCAGATTAAAATACAGTTACCAAAGTTGAGGTTTAGTTTAGAGGAGCTTAATTGATGAATTTACAAGAAATTATTAATTCTATTAACAATTTACCTACAGAAGAACGGGACTATTTATTTGAGTTTCTGCGTCAAAAAAAGGAGGAATCTAGAGGGGATAATTTTTGGCAAGGATTACAAAAATTTAGACAGGTAATCCAAAGTGAGGGGATTATTTTTACTGATGAGGATTTTGCTGATTTACGAGATCCGAGCGTGGGCAGAGAAGTTGAGTTATGAGTTTAAACTTCTTACTTGATACTAATATTCTCTCAGAGCCAGCACGCCCTATTCCTAATGCCAATGTTTTACACCAACTAGATATTCATAAGTCAGAAGTTGCTGTTTCGAGTGTGGTTGTTCATGAACTTCTACATGGTTGTTTGCGGTTGCCAGAATCTAAGCGACGAGAGTATCTTAGGAATTATATTTATGAGTCAGTCTTAAATTTACCAATATTTGATTATGATTTAAAGGCAGCACAATGGCACGCCCAAGAAAGGGTTAGATTATCCCAGATTGGCAAAACTCCTGCTTTTGTAGATGGTCAAATTGCGAGTATTGCTTTCTGTAATAATTTAGTTCTGGTAACTAATAATATTTCTGATTTTGAGTTTTTTAATGGTTTAAACGTTGAAAATTGGTTTGTTAGTAAAGGTGAAAATTGAGCTATAGGTGAGTACGCGACAATAGGTAGTGCTGGCAGCGATGAGCCATATCTTGGCTTAAGAGCGATCGCCCAGGAGAGTGAACGCTGTTTTACTGAACTAATCGGTTCAGTTTAGCCGTTTGGGGAATTCGCCAACGGTATCACGGTATCGGTATCTCGGCGGCCACCCTAATGGTTCTTTAAGAGAACTCGATACACAATTAATCATTCTTGCTCAAAATTACTTGTATCTCGGCTCAACCCCAATAAGGTTCATTCTGAGCATTACCAAGTATAAATTCTGTTGAGAATGCCATTAATAAAAACCTACGTAAGAAAAGCGATCGCTTTTGCAGGTTAATCAGGTTTGAATGCCTTACCGTCAGTGCATTTCTCTTCGATGTTGTGATAATTTCATTTCCCGATATCTCCGCCAACTGGCGACAACATCGACAAGCACTGAACAGGCATACGTCAAATATTGTGCGTAGGTGTAGTCAGCCGCAGGCATCGCGGTCATTGTCTAAACCATTAGCAACCCTTAACCCCTTCTTGGGAATACTAATAAAGTAGCCGTCCATAAAAAATATGCCTAAAAAAATTAGCGATATATTCCAAATAAATCCCCAAATTTTAATTGACCACAATGTTTTTAATGGAGTGATCAATATCGATTCACCATTTTATGTTGATCCAAGACTTTTAGAAAAGACTACAGTTCCTGAATTGCAACAATCCTACAAAAAATTTACAAATCATTTTGATGATGTCCTAAAGAGCGTACTAAATTTTATTGAAGGTCGTGAAAACTTTGAAACAATTACAAACAAACTAATATTCTCTGAAATCCCGGTTGCAGGTTTAGGATATTCAATTAATCATGCAGGGGGTAAAGGAATTGGTAGTCAATTATCAAATAATTTATCTAAAACTGTTGTAGAGCTAGCAAAATTAGGAATAATAGATCCAATAATCTTTGAATTGTCTGGACTTTTTGAGAAAAATATTGGCGCTGACAGAATCAGTGATATGACAATTCATATATTGCTGTCTGAATTAGCTCAGTTCTCTTCCCGTGTTGCAGAATCTTTAAAGCTACCAAAAGCGGCGAAGCCAACATTAATAGCTGGTAAGTATTTTTATGGATTACCTTGTTACTCAAGTCAAGGTATTCTTCTAGTACCTCAAGATATACTAACAGCGCTACCACTTGCTTATTCATGGACAAGTGCAGATGTAATAACAACTCACAACCAAGAACTAAGGGGATACATAAATACAAAAATTAAAAAATCATGGAAGGCTTCTCCCACATGGAAAGATGTTGCGCTCAAAAAAAAAGATTTGAGAAAACATATTCTCGAACAACCTGAATTAATGAAGAATTTGATTGACAAATATAAAGGGAAATCTGCTATAGCATATAATTTTAAAAGTGATCCTGATGAAGTGTTTAGATGGCATGAGTCTGCTAGAGAGTATGCTAATAAATACCCTTTAAATTTAAAAGATTTTGAAAGTGAATCTAATGAAAAAATTGTTGAGATTATATGCGAACATTTTTCTAAGTTAGTAAAAGGAGGATTGTGTGTAGAGTTTTATAAAAAATCAGGAGAACCAAATAATGAAAAAGTGGGACAACTTATTTTATTAGAATTACTAGAAAACTATATACAGAGAAGTTCTTTCAAGCTGACATTCGATTTAAAAAACGATACTATAAATTTATCCAATCAAAATTTCTTTGGCGAAATTAGTATTATCCTAAAATACACATCAACACGCAATATAGTTAAAGAGTATGAAGAAATGCTTGGAAAAAATCAAAGTAGTTTTAAGTTATCGAACAGTACTCTAATTCTTATAATGCTCAATAGAGGAAAGTCAATAATAGATGAAATTAATGCGCTTGACAGAAAACATAGGCAAGAAAATATTAAGTTTTTCAAAAGAGTAGATATTGATGGAAGAATTCAGGGTACAGGTGGAAATAAACGACCTTTAATTAGATAATCCTGTCAAAGCTTCGACTTAAGATAGTTTATTAATTATCCAATTAATCTCTAAAACTTCCCTTAGCTTTTACAATGTAGAAATTAATAACTCTCATTTAGGATTTGATTGTAGAGGTAATTTTCTAATTCTGTGTCTACTTTTAATGCAAAGCGAATTTCTCTATCCTTAATATGAGGAAACCAAGATTTTCCAAAACGGTTAAGTAAGCTACCTCCTATTTGTGCTGCTCTTTCAATTTCATACTGTAAATATAAAGCAGTTACAAATGCAGCTACTCTTGCTTGGTTTTCTCTATCCTTTCTTATGCAAGTACTAATTGCTATCTTTACAGCTTCTTCAGGTGAATGAAGATTAACGTTACCTGTTGCGACCTGTATACTATCAAAAAATTTTAGTCCTAAATTATAGACTTGTTTTTTAGTCTTTTCATCATTAGCTAGACTCCAAAATAAACTAACCGCTATTTTTTCAATAGATAAAGGAAGCATATATTTTTATAAGTGAGAAATTGATAATAAACCTTGTAAACTAGTTTGAGCAATTCTACATAGCCAAAATTTACTTCCTTACAAACCTATCTAAAATACTTTTGGCACAAGTATAAAGCTTTATATCATTGCCATTGTGAGCAAGTAGGTAAAACACTTCCCATTCATCAGGCGTAATACTTAAATACTCCCCTGGTTTATAGTTATCTGCGGATGCTCTCATTTTTCGACTAGAACCTGTTTTTGATTTAATCTTCAGGTAGCGTCCCCTATATCCTGTTTTGCGAACCTTGACTTCCCATAAACAACTACTACTGTCTTGTATATTAGCCTCACCTAAATCTTCTTTACCACCATGCCATAATTCATTCCATATTGCCTCACTACCTTTAGCTAATTTATATAACATGACAACATCAGATGGATTCATACTTTTTTCTCAAAACTAGGGATATGTAATTAAAGTATTGAAAATTTCAAAATAACTTACTCTATAAGACTCCCAATAGTGAAAAGTTAAACATAACTCTAAATTTTAGTATTCCCTATCAATGCCAAAAACTATAAATCCCTAACAGAAAAATCAACCATCGAGGGTATGGATAGAGTATGGAAATGTTGCTAAAAAACTAATCATCGGCTGGAATCCTTACAGTAAGCGATTGTTCCTGGAAGTTGCGATATCCCCAAATCTCTACATTCTTCAAAAATCCAAAGCAGAGATCGCGTTTTGCTTCTGCTTCTCAGTTACCCCCAGATAACGCTCCAAAGCTGCCAAAGTCCGATGTCCCGATATTTCCTGAATGTGGCGCAACGGTATCCCGGCATCGCTCATCCTAGTTAACGCAGTCCTCCTGAAACTGTGAGTACTAACGCCCTCAATGCCCAACCGCACACAGGTATCTCTGAGGATTTTGTCAGCACTGACCTTATGGATATGTAAGAGTCCATGCCTGCCGGGAAACAAGAACTCTTTGCGGCGGTTAGGGTTGTACTCTTCTAAATACTGCTTAAGCTTGGGATGCACTTGAATTTCCCTGGTGTCCCGCTTGCCTTTGGTGTTGACGCTACGCAGCACCAACACGCCTCTGACACCGTTGCTGCCAAATACATCTTTCACCGCTAAAGTGCAAGCTTCATTGATCCGGCAGGCAGCATAAAGGCACACGCCGAACAATGCCCGATGGCGTAACCGCCCGCCGTAGGCGATCGCGTGGGTTGACAAAGCCCTCAGTAAATAGGACATTAATTTGGTCAGGGGTGAGGATTTCTGCTCTGCCGAAACGATTTATTTTCATAGGTTCTAGCCTACATTGTCTAAAACTCGGTTGCTACTCGCACGCGAATACCTCCAAAAAACGCGCATGATTAGTTGTCACACTTTACTCTTAGCTGCGCTCACCCTCCATTCGCTTGTATGGACCAGTGAAATTTTTCTCTAGCCCTATCTGATTATGTTTGAGAAAACTGGTATAATTTCTGAGTCACATTTGACACATCAGCTAAATGCAGATTTGATTCTGGGTAGAATGCATGAACTTCATGGCGAAAAATGCCTAGAAAGGTATCCATTTAGCTAATCAAGAGGCTGACAGTAGAGTTGCCGGAGAGTGAATATAAACCAACGACAGCGATCGGAAAAACAGCGAGATACCCTTCAAGCCGAGTGGGATCTGAGAAATGAGAAGTTAAAGCAGTTGCGGCTGGCTTTAGCAATTGAGGCTGGGGCTGTTGTTAAGTTTCAGTTACAACAACAAATCCAAGCTGAGGAAACAGAACTGAAACGGTTGAATGATGAATTACATACAATCGAGCAAGCTCTTTACACGGTGAATTTGGTCGAGTCTCCTCCAATCGATCCAACTCCTTCCCCGCCAATGCACTTACATCGCAGAAGAGAAAGCTATCCGCACAGTAAACCATCACGAGGCAAGGTAAGTTTCAACTATTCTCATCATGACGGCTTTTACCGACTAGGCGATGGCAACTACGAGTTTCTAACGCACTGGAGTAAGGCAAGCGACACAACTATTCATTGTTACCAGGACGCTACCAATGTATCAGTTGCCTTGGCTCCCAAGAACACACGGCTACAGGATATTACAGACGCTAGCCTTTATAATTTCACTTCAAGGGTTCGGAGTCCTGAGATCGGACAATTTGTATTGCTTGAGAACCATTCTGGTCGTTACGCTGCGGTCAACATTCTTAAAATACAAGATGATTCACGCGGCGACTCTGAAGACCTCCTCGTATTTGACTACTGGATACTGGAGGACGGCAGCGACGACTTTTCCAATGTCGCCTAACTGTATAAACCGACATTATTCAAAAATCCAAAGCAGAGATAGCATTTTGCTTCTGCTTTTCAGTTACCCCCAGATAGCGCTCCAAAGCTGCCAAAGTCCGATGCCCTGATATCTCCTGTATATGCCTTAACGGTATCCCGGCATCGCTCATCCTGGTTAACGCAGTCCTCCTGAAACTGTGGGTACTAACGCCCTCAATCCCCAGCCGCGCACAAGTATCTCTGAGGATTTTGTCAGCACTCACCTTGTGGATATGCCCCAACCCATGCCGCCCTGGAAACAAGAACTCCTTGCGGCGGTTGGGGTTGTACTCTTCTAAATACTGCTTGAGCTTCGGATGCACTCGAATTTCCCTAGTGTCCCGCTTGCCTTTGGTGTTGACACTCCGTAGCACTAACACCCCTCTAACACCATTGCTGCCAAACACGTCATTTACTGCCAATGTACAGGCTTCATTGATCCGACAAGCTGCATAAAGGCACACGCCGAACAGAGCGCGATCGCGTGGGTTGACAAAGCCCTCGTTAAATAGGAGATTAATTTGGTCAGGGGTAAGGATTTCTGCCCTACCGAAACGGTTTATTTTCATAGGGTCTAGCTTACATTGTCTAACCCCAATAACACAATGTAAACGGCCGGAAACCTACATCTTCCGTGAGCAACTTCAAACCACTAGACTCAGTTAATCTCTGCTTATCAATCCCAACCGCTACAACCCGCATAATGGCGTTGGCTGATAAAACCTGCTTATGTTTGCAGCGCGATTACCAAGTAGGGGTATAATCCGCACTTAATACTTATACCTAACTTATAAATGAAACGATCGCTTCATTTATATGTCCATGATTGAAAAGCCTTACTGTTATTGCAGCAAATAAACAGTTAGTTGCCTTATACTTAGCTTGACGGCAATTTCTTCATTGAAGCTTACTTCTGACTATCATTGTTAAAAAGTCACTTATTGGGGGTGAAGTAATGGACGAGCCTAATCTTAACCACAAAAACAAATTTCTTTACCCTCGCAGTCGCTACTACGGTCAGGTTAAGCCAGAGAATTTAGTATTTAATGCCAACCTTCAAGAATTTGCACAAAAAGTTGGCTACATTACCTGTTTAGAAACCAATGGTAAGCTTTCTCCTGATGAGGCTTACAACCAGATTAAGGCACTTTGGAAACAGTTGAAGCGCAGTAAAAAAGAACTCTTGATTGCTAACGTGTCACCAGAGCAGCCCTAAAATTACTCCAATGTCATTAAAACCACCGAAATCGATGGTCTAGAGGCAGCCGTAGCCGAGCAACAAAGAGAATTCAATTCGGAGATTAACTCGCTTAGGACAGAAATTGATGGGCTACGGCAAGCCTTAATAAACGCGGGATTATCATCTCTCAGAGAGAGGGTTGAGGACATACCCAGAGGCAAAATCAAATTCTCATACTCTGATCATGATGCTAAACAAGGGCTAACTGTAACGACCTGCAATACTAATCGCTCAAACCTGCAATCAAGACATTTACAAACCAGGATTATTTGCAACTATAATTACGCTTCAGCCAGGATTAATTGCAACTGAA
>NZ_JACJTU010000085.1 GCF_014698835.1 Nostoc paludosum FACHB-159
GCGAAGGCTTCTATAATTGCGATTTGAGACATGGGACAGATGCATTAATATAGAATTTGCGCTGCATCTTACCATATACTGCCTACATTTAGAATGAAATAGCCCTGATCCTGAAGCCTTTTAATCATAATACTTTACAAGCAAACATTGAAATTGCTCTGGCTCGACATCACGCAGAACAAAAGGCAAAAAACACTATCATCGATGGCACAAATCACTCATTTGATTATCTTTCTATGCTTTCCCACGAGCTGCGTAATCCTCTAACTGCCATCCAGATTGCAACTACTATTTTGGGAGATAGTAGTTATCCACTAGATGAAGTAAAGAAGCAGCAATTACTTAGACGCATCCAATCTTCAACTGAGCGGATGCATGAATTAATTGAAGACGTTTTAATGATGGGACAAACAGATCGTGACACGAGTTTGTTTAATCCTGAAATTACTGAAATTGTAGAGTTTTGCTACACATTACTTGAACCTTGGCAATGGAACCCACAGAAAAAGCATACTATCAATTTTTCTTACAACTCCGACCAGATTCATGCCAGTGTGGATCAAAAGCTACTTTGGCATCTTTTGAATAATCTCATCAGCAATGCCATTAAGTATTCACCTGATGGCAATCCGATTCAGCTTCGGCTTTACAGTACACATGAAGCGATTTATTTTGAAGTCCAAGATGGGGGGATTGGCATTTTACCAGAAGATATAGAGCATCTGTTTGAGCCATTTCAGCGTGGTAGGAATGTGGGTAAGTTGCAAGGTACGGGATTGGGGTTGGCGATCGCTAAACGAGCCGCAGAGCTCCACAGAGGAGAAATTTCCGTTGATAGTCAGCTGGGTTGTGGATCGAAGTTCACCGTCAAGCTACCCCACTCTGATTGTGGTTTCAAGTAAAACATTGCTGAATCTGCAAAGAAAGGGTAGGGAATCACTACGGTGCATCGGTGTCAACTTAACGTAAAACCCGCTTTGTAACAAGGTTTGACAGCTTGAGAAGATATTAAAGTTCTCTCATAACATTTAACCCCTGTTCTTCTGTAATTTGCATTTCACAACGCAAATCTGCTAAGGGCGATAATGCCTACTAGTAGAATAACAGAAGCATGAAAGCGTGAACACAAAACTCCTCATTTCTCATCAAGAACTCACGTCACTCTTAGCAGAAAAATCATCACAGACTGTTCTGATCGATACGCGAAGCCAAGAAGATTATGCTATTTCTCATATTCCTCAATCCATAAATATTAGAGATTTTTTTACCTATCTTTTAGAGAATTCCTCGCCAGCAGGTTTAAAGCAATTACAAGAATATTTTGCAGAAATTCTGAGTAGGGTAGGAATCTCTGGTACAGAACAGTTAATTGTTTATGAAGACACATTAAATAAAGGTTATGGTCAATCTTGTCGAGCAGCTTTTTTACTGAAGTATTTGGGTTGCACTCAAGTATCTATTTTACATGGAGGATATAAAGCATGGCTCAAAGCAGGATTACCTACTAGCGATGAAGTTCCGAAGCGTGAAAGCAGCATATTTAGATTGCATCCCAACGCAGACATAATGGTAACTACTGCCGAAATGTTGCGGGCAATTGATAATCCAACAATTATTAAATTAGATGTGCGCGACACTTCAGAATGGCTTGGGGTGAGTTCTTCTCCCTACAATCCTGATTTTTGTCCCCGCAAAGGTAGAATCCCTAACGCTGTATGGTTAGAATGGCATCATTTAATGAATTCTGAATCGGAAATCCCCACATTTCGATCGCCAGATGAAATCCGAGAAATTTGTAGCTCAATAGGTATTACTTCTGAGTCAATTGTGTATATTTACTGCTTTAAAGGCTCAAGGGCCGCTAATACATTAATAGCCCTTGAACAGGCAGGAATTTCTGCTAAAAATTATTTTGGCTCTTGGAATGAATGGTCTCGTGATTTTTCCCTACCAATTGATAGCACAGTCATCAGCATTTAAGCTTCAGATAGCGAGCGTAGATTTTTTAACATCACAATTGCTTGTTTTTTAGCAAACCTATTTTAGGTGCATTTGCTCAGGGCGATCGCAAACTCGGATTGAAACCGAGTATCTAAACTTACCTTAGGTTTTTTGAGAATATATAATATTATTGTTGACATTATGCAGTCATTCTCCCGCGCCCTACGGAAAATGTATATGTATAAAGATTTTCGTGAAAGGGATAATAGGTTGTTTGAAAAGCCCTTAGCTGTTATCGACCACCAGAGAATTTGTGAATTTAACAGTTCTTCACAAGTTCTTCAAGTTTTTTTCATAACTTGAAACTAGTCTTAGACAGCTAAAAATTATGAATTGCAATGTAATAGCTATTGGTTACGGTAATGAGTTGCGTAGTGATGATGGTATTGGTCAACGAGTAGCTAAGGCGTTGCATCTATCTAATGTGCAATCTTTTGCTGTCCACCAACTCACCCCCGAACTTGCCCAAAATTTAGCCCATGCTGATTTGGCAATCTTTATTGATGCTTGTTTCGCCTCTCAAAGTTCCCAAATACAAGTAGAACCACTTTCACCTGCATCTTTCAAGATTATCGCCGGACAGATGGGCGATCCGACATCGCTTTTAGCTCTGACTAAAGCAATTTACGGTTATTGTCCGCGGTCTTGGTGGATTAAAGTACCAGGAGTAAACTTTGAATTAGGACAGAGTTTATCATCCATTGCCGAAACTGGAGTGGCGATCGCTTTACAAAAAATTACACAAATTGTAGACGAAAATTTGAGCGTACTTCTTTAAAATTTTCCTGAAGGTTTACCTTGTGCCATAGTTAACACAGTTTTAGCGCCTTTATTTCCCTGTTCCGTTTGATTTTTTAATTTGGCCTTGTTCGCTGATTAGCTGGACTTGATGTTAGTTCTATATATATATGCTCCAACCGCACAGGCTGACGCGCGATCGCATTAATAGGAATACCTTCAAACCGGGAAATAATTTCTTTTAATTCTAGTGGTTCTGGTAACCAAAAAGTTAACTCATCACCATAACGTCGGGGTGTAAAACCGTATTCTTCGGCGCGAGCGATCGCTAATTCTTCTTCTGGAGTTTGTACTACTACAATTTCAGACGTTGGAATTAACGCGCGTAATTGTGTTAAACTACCCTCAGCCAAAATTTGACCATCTTTTAAAATTCCAATTCTCTGGCAAAGACGCTCAGCTTCATCTAATAAATGAGTTGTCAGGAGAATCGTAACTCCCTGATTTTTGAGTTGTCGAATCAACTCCCAAATTTCATATCGTGACTCAATATCTAACCCAGTAGTTGGCTCATCAAGAATTACTAACTTCGGCTGATGTACCAAAGCTACTGCAATATTCAACCGTCGTTGCATTCCTCCGCTGAGAGTTTCTACTGGACTTTTTGCTCTGTCTAATAAATTTACAGCCGCCAGAGTTTCTTTTATCTGTTTCTGGCGCGTTTTCCGATCTAAACCATAAATATCAGCAAAAAACTTGAGATTTTCCTCACAAGTTAGAGTTTTATATAGTAAATTTTCTTGGGGTGCAATTCCAATAATTTTTTTCGTTGCTTGAGAGACAGGCTGATGATTAATTATCACATTACCACTATCAGGTTTTAGTAAATTACAAATAATATTAATAGTGGTCGTTTTACCCGCTCCATTAGCACCGAGTAAACCATAAATTTCTCCTGAATTAATATGGAGATTTAAATTTTGTAAAACTTTTCTCAATTTATAAGACTTATTTAGATTTTCGATTTTTAACATATCAACAGTAATTTAGATTAAATCAATCGAGATTATCAAAAAAGGATTAGAATTGAATTGGTGATTTTACTCTCCATAGGGTGATAAAATAAACTTAATGTAAAGAATAGTTACTAAATAATCTTACTATGTACTCGATAGTGATAACTTTTTGAACTTAACATATAAATCAGATCGGATTTGATTTGGTGAAAAAACGGCCTACTCTTAAAGCTTATGTCTCAAAAAAGTGCTATTCCTATTTTAAGTCTGATGTTTGCAATGCTCATGCCTAATGTGGTAGCTGCTGAGACTGTGATGCAAAAAGTAGCTAGAACGGGAGTATTAACAGCTGGTACTAGTAGAGATGCGCTACCTTTTGCCTATGTGGATAGTCAAGAAAAATTAAATGGCTATTCTGTAGATATGCTAATTCTAATTAAAGAGCAATTAGAAAAAAACCTCCAAAAAAAAATTAAACTGCAATTAGTTGGTCTTAGCCCCTCTGAACGGATTCCTAAAATAGTTAATCGACAAGTTGATATTGTGTGTGATGCTAGTAGTTTTACATGGGAGCGAGATAAAAAAGTAGACTTTTCTGTAAGCTACGGTGCGACTGGAACTCAATTATTAGTGAACAAAGGAAGTAATCTAGGTTCTGCTGAATCCTTGATTGATAAGCGAATTGGTGTGTTATCAGGAACCACAAATGAGCAGGCGATCGCTCGCGTACAGCCTAAAGCTAAACTGGTGTATTTTAAAACTAGGGCAGAGGGATACACAGCTTTACAAAAAGGTACTATTGATGGTTTCTCATCCGATAGCATTATTTTAGAGGGATGGCTGCAACAGCAAAAAAATCCAGATGCTTTTGCCATCGTACCCGATCGCCCCTATTCACAAGAAGGTATCGCTTGCATGGTACCAGAAAATAACTCGAAATTCTTGGATACAGTCAACTATTCTCTGGTCAAGTTTATGCAAGGATTCGTCAATGGCGATGGGCGATATGTCGCTATTTTTGACCGTTGGTTTGGATCTCAAGGCACTGTAGTACTAAATCGTGATTTACGCGATCTGGTAGTGGAAACTATGAAATTGGTTATAGAATTTCGTGAGGAAATTCCCAAAAATGACCTGTGATATCATGTCCGTTTAAAGTTCGTAAATTTCTGGATTCACGCAATTAGGTAATCTTTCCCCTTTCAAGCCAGCTATTAAATTATCAATTGCCATACTCGCCATTTTCTCTCGTGTTTGGAAACTAGCACTACCGATATGAGGAGTGATAATTAAGTTATCAAGAGTCAGCAATGGACTATCAGTCGGTATTGGTTCTGGTTCCGTGACATCAATAGCAGCACCAGCAATCTCACCACTGCTTAACGCTTTATACAAAGCATTTGGATTGATAATTGCTCCGCGAGATGTGTTGATGAGAATCGCGGATTTTTTCATCAGTGCAAATTCATTTTCTGCAAACAAACCATCGGTTTCTGGAGATAAAGGCGTATGAATTGTGACAAAATCTGATAATTGTAATAGAGTTTCAAAATTAGTAAACTCTACGTCTAGTTTTTGTTCTAGTTCCAAATCGCATCTATGTTTACTAGTATAAACAACTCGCATATCAAAACCTTTGGCGCGACGAGCCATTGCTTGACCAATGCGACCAAAACCAATGATTCCCAACGTTGCACCCGCAATATTTGGCCCCAATAATAAATCTGGTTCCCAAGTCTGCCACTCTCCAGCACGCACAAAGCGATCTGCTTCTACTATTCTTCGCGCAGCTACCATTAATAACGCCCAAGTTAGATCGGCAGTTGCATCTGTCAAAACGCCGGGAGTGTGACCAACTGGTATACCCCGCGCCGTTGCTGCACCTATGTCAATATTGTCATATCCCACAGCCATCTGACTGATCGCGCGTAAAGACATTCCCCCTTCCAGTAAGTGCCGATCGATTCGATCGCTCAGCAAACACAGCAAGCCATTTACTTTTTTCACCTTCTCCAACAACACTTCATAGGGAGGTGGTTGACGTTTTGTCCAAACCTCAACATTTGCAATTTCTTCTAGTCGCTGTAGTTGGGTGGGTAAACGGCGAGTTATAAAGACTTGAGGTAGTGTCATGAAAATCAAACGAGCTACTCTTTCTAAGATACAAGAGTGTGTTATGACCTAGCCTAACCCTGGATTTTTCAGGAATATAAAATTCAGGCTGGCTAAGTATGAAAAATCAAAAACTGCCCTGGCACAAGTCCAGAGCAGCTTTAAGTAGTAGAGTTTATATAAGATAAGGGACTTTTAGGTTGTTGTCCCTTGATTTATTCATAAAGGGTTTGGTATATAGTACTATTCAGCATTAGTTGTATGCTTTACGCAAAAAAAGAAAAAATTTTGAAAGTGTAATTAATTGTCTCTGATGCTGCGGCAAAAAGCGATCGCCCATTAGAGGTTGTTTGAAAAGTCCTTTCGTCGGTAGCAAAACGTTATTGATCCCCCCAACCCCCCTTAAGAAGGGGGGCTTTAATTCCAGTTCCCCCCTTTTTAAGGGGGGTTAGGGGGGATCGATAAGTGCCTAAAATCACACCGAAATACTTTTCAAACATCCTCTTAGAGTAACCAGCAACTTGGGTTATATAGTTGCCGTTCCACGTCTAGAGCGCGCAGCTATATTCCCCTTAATCACAGCAATGCCGATTTAAGTTATGAGAGTGCGATCGCATCAACTTTACTAGCTTCCAACGAAACTGGAATCCGAATAATAAACTCTGCACCCTGTCCTGGTTCTGACTGGCAATATAGTAAGCCACCGTGCTTTTCGGTAATAATTTGGTAGCTAATCGACAAGCCCATACCAGTGCCTTTACCCACAGGTTTTGTAGTGAAGAAAGGATCGAACAAGCGCCGTCGAACAGACTCCGGCATACCTAGACCATTGTCTGCAATACGAATTTGCACTTGATGAGCATCCACTTGTTGAGTATGAATACTAATGCTTGGGCTAGTCATTTTTTCTGGATTTTTGAGTAATGACTCTTCCAAAGCATCGATCGCATTACTCAACACATTCATAAACACCTGATTTAATTCTCCTGCATAACATTCGACTTCAGGTAGGTTGCCATAATCTTTGATAATCTCAATCGCTGGATACTCTGACTTTGCTTTGAGTCGATGTTGCAAAATCATCAAGGTACTGTCAATACCGTCATGAATATTCACAGCTTTTCTCTCAGCTTCATCCATACGTGAGAAAGTTCGCAAAGAAGCAACAATTTTGCGAATTCGGTCTGCCCCTACCCGCATGGAGGATAATAGCTTAGGCAAGTCTTCTAACAAAAATTCTAAATCGATAGACTCAGCTTCTTCCTCAATTTCTGGATGGGGAGATGGATAATGTTTTTGGTAAAGTTGCACTAGCCCTAGCAACTCTTGGGTATATTCGTTGGCATGATTGAGGTTGCCAAAGATAAAATTGACCGGGTTATTGATTTCGTGAGCAACGCCAGCCACCAGTTGTCCTAAGCTGGACATTTTCTCCGTTTGTACGAGTTGAGCCTGGGTTTTTTGTAGTCTATCGAGATATTGTTGCAGTTCGAGGGCTTTTTCTCGCTCTCGCGTTTCGGATGCTTGCAAAGCTGCGTTTTTAACTTCCAGTTCTTGTGAGTAATCTTGCAAATTAGTATAGAGACGAGCGTTATCAATGGCGATGGAAATTTGTGCCGTCAATAAACTCAACACCTTTACCCGTTCTGGAGTAAAAGCACCAGAAATCAAATTATTTTCTAGGTAAACAATACCAGTAAACTTGCCAGAATGAATTAGTGGCAAACATAAAATTGACTTAGATTGATGAGTGGCAATATAAACATCAGTTGCAAAGCGCGGATCTTTAACAGCATCGTCTAAAACTAAGTTGTCTCTGGTTCTTTCGACATAGTTGAATAAAGCAACTGGCAGTAAAGGTGAATTTGTTTTATCGTTTGAGTTAACAACAACATTAACATCTTTCCCTGCAACCATTCCCACTGCTTCTAGCATCCATTCATTCTCGTGCTTGGCAATGAAGTAACCTTGGACAGCACCAGCATTTTCGATGCCAATTTTCATCATTTTTTCCAGCAGGCGAGTTAGTATCATTTCTTCTGACAGCACCTGTGAAGCTTTCATCACCGTCATCAAGTCAAGAAGATGAGAGCCTCCGGTAGTAGTAGAATTAGTTTGGGTCAATTCTAAGTGTTGATCTGCTAGTTTTTCTGCGTTTGACACTCGCACAATCAACTGCGGGTATTTTGACTCTAGATGTTGAACTTTAGCAACAGCACCCCAACGCATATAGGCGTAATAGGCATCTGTCATGTAAGTTTTGGCAATGGGTTCTTTACCCCATGACAAATAAAATTTAGCTGCAAGTTCATAAGCTAGTGCTTCTTCATTGATGTATTCATTTTCTTTAGCAAGAGCGATCGCTTTATCATACATCTCGATCGCTTCTGATTTTTCACCTAAAACCCGATGCCGTTCTGCCTCTACCAAATAGAATTTATGTAGATGATTCATTGGCGCATGATGCGCCCATTTTTGCATTTTTTCTTGATTAGCTTGGACGCGATTAATAATTTCTTGTTGTTCAGATTCTGGACTATTAGCATATACCGCCAACCGCACCAGAGAATCATAGAAAAAGAAGAGAACAAAAATTACTTGTCCAGCCGCCGCACCCAAAGAATTTTCGACTTGAATAATATTTTCCAGTGCTTCATAATAATTCTCAAACCAATAACAAAGCTGAATTTTATTGGAGTATAAAAATTGAATTGCTAATTGATCGCTGGTTTGCTGATGAATGGGTAACATTTTCTGCTCGTCATAGACTTCACCAATCATCACACAAGGATTTTCAGCCTTTCCCATGATGTTTAAAGCTGCTTGCCAATAAATTTCTTGATAATGTAGTGCTGTTTCTTGCTTGATTTTATTAATAGCATCCCAATAGGTTGCCATTTCTCGTTCTAGGGCATTTAATTGCTTCCCTAGCAAATATGATTGCAAGCAGTAGTTAAATGCAGCATAGGCGGCATATTCTAAATCTCCCGTTTCTAGTCCAATAGAGTAAATTGAGAGAAAAGTTTGTGAGGTATTGCTGAGGTGTTCTTTCCAAGGTCGAACTAGAACACTTGCTATTTGGTTAGTCCTGGCACTGACTTCTTTAGCATTCAACTTGGACACCAAATTTATAGCTAATTGCCCAAACTCATAGCCCCGTTCCATATCTCCCACAACCGCACACACAAGAAAACTATAAAGGGAATAGGCATAAGGAGAAACAGAAGCGTTACCATACTGAATGGATAAATTAACTTGTTGACATATCACTAGAGGTACAAGTTCTGGAGCGCCCAAGTAGGTTGCGGTAAATAGACTTGCTAGTATCCTGATAGCTGCCAGTTTATCCGGGTCAGTCATCAGAGGTAGGTCAATTAAGTCTGAGGGTTTCTTTCCATTTAAAAGTGATGCAGTTTCCTCCAGCCCCCGCCCAATCTCTGATGGGTTAACCTTTTCGGGGAACTCCACCCCCAACAGCTTCAAGGCTTCTAGCCCCGTAGTCACTGCTGCTATCAGCTGGTTCTGCCTTCCATAACCTTGAATTTGGATTTCGTATACCTTCACTTTGTCGAGTAGTGAGGTAGCGTGGTTTTGCACAACTTCAACAAACTTTTGCATTTCCTCAAAATTGCCACTTAAAAATGCTGCTTCTGCTGCTTCCTCATTGATGGTTAATGTTAGTTGATAGTGAATTTTCCAGCTATCAGTTGCTAACAGTCCTAAAGCAACTTGCAAATACTTAACAGCAGAATCGTGGGCTGTAGCTGCTTTTGCTCTTTGACCTGCAATTAAATTAAGTTCTGCCAGTTCGTATTTTTCTGCTTCAGATATTAGTAAGTCAGTACCGTAATTAAGTTGATTAACCAGGGCAAAAATATTTTCTTTGCGTGCTTCTGGCGTAGTATTTTGTAGCAGTAATTGACCAATTTTGAAGTGTGTTTCTTTTTTCTTGCGATCGGGAATTAAAGAATAAGCTGCTTGCTGCACTCGGTCATGTAAAAACTTGTAGTCAACCTTGATATCGGTTAAGCCAATCTCGCCTGATTCATCCTGACCAAACACTAAAGGAATTTTGTAATCTTGAGTTAACGGCAAAATTAACCCAGCTTGCAGTGCTGTCCACAATTGCGCCGCAGTTGTTAGAAGTGATGCTTCGTTAACGATCGCCAATACATCTAAGTTAAATGTACTGCCAATACAAGCAGCTAGTTTTAATACTTTTTGCGTTTCTAGTGATAGTTTGCGAATATTTCTTGCTGTTAGTTCAACAACATTTAGGTCAGCGATCCCAATTGCTTGAATATTTTGGATATTCCACTGCCACATTCCTGAATGGAAGTTATATGTTAACAAGCCTTCTTGATTTAAAGTTAAGAGCAGTTGCGTTAAAAAGAAAGGGTTACCGCAGGTTTTGTGAAACAGTAATTCTGCTATTAGCTGAGTGTCTTCTGTGCCATTCAACGTATCACCAACTAACGCTTCCACATCTGTTAACTGTAATGGTGACAGAACAATGTTATTCACCATCGCATCTGTTTTTTGAATTTTGTCTAAACTCATCATCAGCGGATGGGTGGGCGAAACTTCGTTATCGCGGTATGCTCCAATTAATAATAAATATTGGCGTTGCCCTTGGCCAGCGTAGCTATCGCTATCTGTCATCAATTGCTCAATTAAATTCAACGATGCCGAATCTGCCCACTGTAAGTCATCAAGAAACACAACCAATGGATGCTGTTTGTTTGTGAATACTCCAATGAACTGCCCAAAAACCCGATTAAAGCGATTTTGAGATTCCGCCGCACCCAGTTGTATCACAGGTGGTTGAGTCCCAATAATTAGTTCGACTTCGGGAATCACATCGATAATTATTTGTCCGTTTTCTCCCAACTTGGTTAACAGTTTCTCTTTCCATGCCTGGATTTGGGCTTCGCTTTCGGTGAGTAATTGCCCAATTAAAGATTGAAATGCTTGAATCAACGACGCATAGGGAATATTGCGCTTGAACTGGTCAAACTTACCTGCAATGAAATAACCCCTAGCCCCCACAATTGGTTTATGAACTTCATTGACAACACTTGTCTTACCAATCCCCGAATAACCGGAAACCAGCATCATTTCGCTTGCACCAAGACTGACTCGCTCAAATGCAGCCATCAACGCTGCCACTTCTGCTTGGCGTCCGTACAGCTTTTGGGGAATCAAAAAATGTCCAGATTTGTCTCGTCTTCCCGGTAGGAAGTTTTCAATTTTGCCAGTCGTTTGCAGTTGAAACAAACATTCCTCTAAATCTGCTTTCAGTCCCCAAGCGCTTTGGTATCGTTCCTCTGCTGTTTTCGCCAACAGCTTTAAAATAATTGCACTAATCGCCTCTGGTACGTCTTCCAAAACGCGACACACAGTTTCTTGACAAGGTGCGGCGGGCATTTTGGCAATGTGACAGTGTACCAATTCCATTGGGTCGTTACTATGAAATGGCAAAGTACCCGTCAACATTTCATACAATGTCACACCGAAAGAATAAAAATCCGTGCGATAATCGATCGCTCTGTTCATTCTACCTGTTTGCTCAGGCGACATATAAGCAAGCGTACCTTCGAGTAAATTCGGATTAGTTAATGTGGGATTTTCTTTATCCAGCCGCGAGGAGATGCTAAAGTCAATCAATTTAACTTCGCCAGAGTCAGGGTTGATAATAATATTGTGTGGTTTAATATCTTTGTGAATAATCTGTTCGGCGTGCAGTTCTCCTAAGGTGTGTGCTAAATTAATTGCTAGCTTGAGGAAAGTAATTAAGCTCATTGTTTGAGTCGCGATCGCTTCTTTGAGCAAGTAACCTGGAATGTCTTCCAAAACTAAAGCTAGACCATGCTGATAATTCTTTAACTCGTATGGTTTAACAATTCCAGATATTTGCAGCGGTTCAATGATTTGATATTCGTGGCGCAGCCGCGCAATGTCTTCTAAGCAAGGATGCTCATTGAGGAGAGTTTTGACAATGACACAGGTGTTATCGGTTTCTCGCCGTCCACGATAAATAATGGTTTTACTACCAGAGTGAAGAGTTTCTAGGAGTTGATAACCAGATAAAGTAGCTGTCATTTATTTACCTTGCAATATAAGCATTCTTAAAATGCCCATGTAGGTTGAGATATGTAACATTTATTACAAAATTATATATATTTTCACAAGCCTTTACTAATTCTAATTGACTTACTAAAGACTAGAAAGACAGGAACATTATCGGTCTAGATATCTTAAAAATCGAAGATATCGCCTGCTTTATGGAACGGGCATTTTTTAAGGGACTTTTAACTTGTTTCAAATGCCTTAATATTTCTGTGGAGAAATTATTTTTGTTTTAAAGCTATCGGTAAATAAATACACCAGTCTTATCTCTTCTTGGCTGATTTTCCTGTGTTTGCAAAAATGAAGATGTTCTCTGGGAATACTAGTTTTATCAAACAAACACAAACTTACCCTATGGGACAAGTATAGATGATGACTACAAGATCCGCCCCCATGATACCCGGATATGAAATTATCTCTCAACTATATGCAGGCTCTAGAACAAGAGTATATCGAGCTATCCAAAACCAAAAAAAACTCCCGGTAGTTATCAAACTTTTGACATCTGAATATCCGAGTTTCAACGAATTACTGCAATTTCGCAACCAATACACTGTTAGTAAAAATCTCAATATTCCTGGTATTATTCATCCTTTATCATTAGAAGCTTATGGTAATGGTTATATTTTGGTTATGGAAGATGTGGGAGGAATTTCTTTACTAGAATACATCAAAACCATTAGCCTCTCGCTTGTTGATTTTTTGGCGATCGCCATCCAATTAACCAATATTCTCCACAGCTTACATCAAAATCGTGTAATTCATAAAGATATCAAGCCTGCAAATATACTGATTAACCAAGAAACACAAAAAGTTCAATTAATTGATTTTAGTATTGCTTCATTACTTCCTAAAGAAACTCAAGAAATTATCAGCCCTAATATTTTAGAAGGAACTCTGGCTTATATTGCCCCCGAACAAACTGGCAGGATGAATCGAGGTATAGACTACCGCAGCGACCTTTATTCTTTAGGTGTGACCTTTTATGAATTATTGACAGGAAAATTACCATTTATATCTGAAGATCCGATGGAATTGGTACATTATCACATGGCTAAACAACCGCCAAAACCAGAGGGTAAGAAAGAAGAAATACCAGAGGTTTTATGCAATGTTATTAACAAATTAATGGCTAAAAATGCCGAAGAACGTTATCAAAGTGCTTTAGGTTTAAAATTGGATTTAGAAAAAAGTCTTGCCCAATTAA
The DNA here is from genome assembly GCF_014698835.1 of Nostoc paludosum FACHB-159. GTDB lineage: Bacteria > Cyanobacteriota > Cyanobacteriia > Cyanobacteriales > Nostocaceae > Nostoc > Nostoc paludosum. The sequence continues at coordinate 13,204 of NZ_JACJTU010000085.1, forward strand.
AAGAAACTGGTAAAGTTGAATATTTTAAAATTGGTGAGCGTGATGTATGCGATCGCTTTCTCATCGGTGAAAAACTTTACGGACGAGAGAAAGAAGTTGCCACGCTGCTTGAAGCTTTTGAGCGCGTCGCTAATGGTACATCCGAAATGATGCTAGTGGCAGGATTTTCTGGTATTGGGAAAACTGCGGTAATTAATGAAGTCCACAAACCAATTACCCGTCAGCAAGGGTATTTTATTAAAGGTAAATTTGACCAGTTCAACCGTAATATTCCTCTATCTGCCTTTTTGCAAGCTCTACGGGATTTGATGGCACAATTGTTGTCAGAATCAGATATGCAATTGGCTGGGTGGCGTTCCAAAATTATCAAAGCTGTAGGCGACAATGGACAAATTTTGATTGAAGTCATTCCCGAACTAGAACAAATTATTGGTAAGCAACCCCCTGCACCAGAACTATCAGCAATTGCGGCACAAAATCGCTTTCAATTATTATTTCAAAAGTTTATTGAAGTATTTACAACACCAGCACATCCATTAGTGATGTTTTTGGATGATTTACAGTGGGCAGATTCCGCTTCTTTACAGTTGATTAAACTACTGATGCAGGATAATAGCTATCTGCTATTATTGGGGGCTTATCGAGACAATGAAGTACAAGCAGCACATCCATTTATCTTAACGGTAGAGGAACTGAAGAAGACTCAGAAAACCGTCAATACAATTACTCTTTTACCTCTGACTTTAAATGATACTAATCAATTAGTTGCTGATACACTACATTGTACAACAGAGCGATCGCTCCCCGTTGCAGAATTAATTGTTCGCAAAACTCAAGGAAATCCGTTTTTTATCACCCAGTTTCTCAAAGCGTTACACGAAGACGAACAGATTAAATTTAATCGTCACCAAGGCTATTGGGAATGTGATATTGCTCAAATCAAGGCACTTTCTCTGACCTCAGATGTGGTGGAGTTTATGGCGCAGCAGTTACAGAAATTGCCAAAACAAACGCAACATCTCCTCAAATTAGCAGCTTGTATTGGTAACCAATTTGATTTGGGTACTTTGGCAATTGTTTGCGAACAATCACAAGCAGATACAGCGACAGTGCTGTGGAAAGCTTTACAAGAAGGACTAATTTTGCCGCAGAGTCAATTATACAAATTTTATCTTGGCCCTGATGATACAGATGCAAATATTAGCAACATAGAAAATGTAGCCTATCGGTTTTTACACGATCGCGTCCAACAAGCTGCTTATTCTCTGATTCCCGAAGACCGAAAACAAACAACCCATTACCATATCGGACAATTACTCCTGCAAAAGATTTCTCCAGAAGCAAGATTTGACCGGATTTTTGAACTCATCGGTCACCTCAACCGTGGAACTGCTTTAATTACCCAACAAAGCGATCGCCAGGAATTAGCACAACTTAACCTCACAGCCTCTCGTAAAGCCAAAAGCGCAACCGCCTATCAAGCAGCTCGTGAATATGTGACAGTGGGCTTATCTTTATTAGGAGAAAAAGCTTGGGAACAGCAATATGAAATCACCCTTGCTTTTCATGAATTAGCTGCTGAATTAGCTTACCTTTGTGGTGACTTTGAAATGATGGAATATTTCATTGAAATTGTCACTAAAAAAACACATTCCTTACTAGACAAAGCTAACGTTTACCGAATTAGAATACAAGCTAATGCTTCTGGGAATAAACTTGCAGAAGCTCTGAGAATTGGTAGAGAAATCTTGCAACAGTTTGGTGTCATCTTTCCCGAAATACCGACACAAACAGATATTCAACAGACAATCCAAGAAATCAGCGAACTTATTGGCGACAGAGAAATTGCAGATTTAGTTCGCTTACCTGTAATGGTCGATGCAGAAAAACTGGCAATTATCCAGATTACCAACAGTATTTTTCCAGCAGCTTTCAATCTTGGCTCTTTGTTATTTCCATTACTAGTTTCTTTATCAGTTAAATTATCTATTCAATATGGAAATACATCCCTCTCAGCCTATAGCTTTGCTTGCTATGGCATCATTTTATGTAGTATGCAGCAAGATGTAGATACAGCAACAAAATTTGGACAATTGGCACTCAGGATCGTCAGCAAATTTGATACCAAAGCTATAAAAGCTCAAGTATTGCCTGTACTAGGACTGTTTATTGTACACCGTAAATCTCATATTCAAGAATCACTATCAATCTCTCAAGAAGGTTATGTGACTGGACTCGAAGTTGGTAACCCAGAGTTTGCTGGATATTCTGCCTACGGTTTTTGTTTGAATTCTTTTTGGTGCGGTCAGCCCTTGGATACTTTAGAACAAGATGTACGCGCTTACTGCAATGGGTTATTGCAATTGAACCAATTGACAGCAGCTAATTACTGCCGAATTTATTGGCAATCTATTTTAAATTTACTGGGAATTGGGGAGCATCCGGTTATTTTATCTGGGGAAGCTGTGCAAGAAACCCAATTTCTGCCCTTGCGGTTGTCTGCTAATGATTTGATTGGATTATATTTCTTTTATTTGTATAAATTACTGCTTTGTTTCTTATTTGGAGAAATTGAGCAAGCGACAAACTATGCAGTTGAACTGAGAAAATATTCAACTGCTGGTGCTGGATTAATCGGTGAACCTGCGGTTTATTTCTATGATTCACTGACGGTTCTAGCAGCTTTGAGCCTACAATCAGAGGAGACATCAAAAGTATTAGAGCGGGTAGAACAAAACCAAACACAACTGCAACAGTATTGGGCGGACTATGCGCCAATGAATCACCAACATAAAGTTGATTTGGTAGCGGCTGAAAAATGCCGCGTTTTAGGATACAAAACAGAAGCCATTGAGTTATACGACAAGGCGATCGCTGGAGCTAAACAAAACGGCTACATTCAAGAAGAAGCTCTGGGAAATGAGTTAGCAGCTAAGTTTTATCTCGCTTGGGGTAAAGAGAAAGTCGCCGCAGGCTACATGCAAGAAGCTTACTATTGTTATGCTCGTTGGGGTGCAAAGGCTAAAGTCGCCCATTTAGAACAACACTATCCGCAACTACTTGCAATCATTCTCCAACCTCCTAGCGTGACTATCACATCTGGCGCAACCATCGCTCCGACATTGATGAAGAACCTCACTAGCGCCAGTAGCGGCCAAAATTTGTGGTTGGATTTTCCAACAGTCATGAAAGCAGCACAAGCTATTTCTGGTGAAATAGAATTAGACAAACTGTTAACAAGCTTAATGCAGATTGCGATCGCTAATGCTGGCGCACAAATTGGTTATTTTGTCCTGCGTCAAGACGAACAATGGTTAGTCGTCGCTCAAGCCGATCGACAACAAGCACAAACCTTAGAAATTCCGCTGCCTCAATACCAAAAAATTCCCCAGAGTTTGATTTATACCGTAGCACGAACTCAACAGACGGCTGTGTTTGAAAACTTAAGCGATTGGGTGCAATTTGCAGGCGATCCTTATATTATTACCCATCAGCCCAAATCAGTTTTGTGTACTCCAATTAGTCGGCAAGGAAAACTCATCGGTATTTTGTATTTAGAGAATAACTTAACTGTGGGTGCTTTTAGTAGCGATCGCATTGAGATTCTGCAACTCCTCACTAGCCAAGCCGCCATCTCTGTGGAAAATGCCCGTTTGTATCAACAAACCGAAAATTATTCCCACACCCTAGAAGCAGAGGTAGAGCGCAAAACCCAAGCTCTCAACCAAAAAGCCCAAGATTTAGAGCAAGCCTTGAAAAAATTGCAACAAACTCAAGCGCAATTAATTCATAGCGAAAAAATGTCATCTTTAGGTCAAATTGTAGCTGGCATTGCTCACGAAATTAATAATCCTGTTAATTTTATCAAGGGTAATCTTAGTCATACAGAAAGTTATATTGCAGATATAACAAATTTGCTAATACTTTATCAACAGGAATATCCACAACCGAGTCCAGTTATTCAAGCCAAGAGCGAGGAAATTGACCTCGATTTTTTGTTTAAGGATGTGAGCCAAATCTTAACATCTATGAAAGTAGGCAGCGAACGCATCAGCCAGATCGTTCAGAGTTTACGCAACTTTTCTCGCCTAGATGAAGCAGAAATCAAAGCAGTAGACTTGCACAGTGGGATTGAAAGTACGCTGTTAATTTTGCAACATCGCTTGCAAGCTTCTAGGAATCAACCCCAAGTGCAACTGTTCAAAGAGTATGGCAACCTACCTCTGGTGACTTGTTATCCTAGCCAGTTGAATCAAGTTTTCCTGAATATTATCAACAATGCGATCGATGCAATTCGAGATAACCCTCAAAGCAGCGAAAACCCGGAAATTCGGATTCGTACTGAAATGATAGGCAATGACTACTTACGCATTGCCATCTCCAATACAGATAGTACAATTCCTGTAAGTCTTCAAGACCGTATTTTTGACCCATTTTTTACCACAAAACCTATCGGTTGTGGTGCTGGGCTGGGGTTATTTGTCAGCTATTCGATTATCCAACAGCATGGCGGTACTCTGACTGTGCACTCTTCCCCAACGGATGGCACAGAATTTGAGATTGTTCTTCCTGTCCGTTGAACAATTTTTAGGAAAACGCGATCGCGACTTACGCAGCGATACGAAAAATCAAGAGTTTGGGGGAGGGTGTAGGAGTCTAGGCGTCAAAATCCTTCGCCCAGTTTCCTACCATCACACCAGCCGGGCCTAAGTAGGTAGTTGTGAATATTTATCGTCAGGATAAGGCAGGAGGCAGGAGGCAGGAGGCAGGAGGCAGGAGGCAGGAGGCAGGAGGCAGGAGGAAAGAGGGTTTTAGTTCACTTAACCTTTATTAACATAGTTTGATTTTTTCACACCAACTTACTTATCAGGAATTAGTGAGCTGAGGTAAAGCTATCTGTTTCGATCGAGGATAAAAATGATAGGGGCTGACTCATATTAGCAGCAAAGCCCAGAATTCCTGGATCTCGATGTTCGTAAAGTAACTGACCTTTGGTATCAAACAGAAAAGTTCCACCACGCTGAGTTAAGTAGGCAGATAATGGTACATAAGTATGCCAATTGCTTAGAACTTCCACCATATTCCGTAGCCGGAGAGTAGCTAATTCAAAGGGACGTTGAAACCCTTTTCCACCAGCTAATTGGAAAAACGAGCCTTTAAAAGTAGGTAGAGGAGTAGCTTGAATAATTTCATCATCTTCAATGAGTTGAGGGGCTTGACGATCTCCTGTGTATCCCCGAAAAACTTCTCTTAGGGTTCCAGGACTTCCAAACCCTGCACACATTAATAGTAGATTTAGCCAAGCTTTCTGAGACTGAGAAAGTCCAGGGAGAGGAAGATTCAAACCTGAATAAAGCTTAAGTTGGTGATGTAGTTCTGCATTGGGATCGACAAATAAATTTTGGGTTGGAAATCCTGTATACTCGCAGAATCTTGTTCCAGAGGCGCGTGAGCCAATTCCCACTGCACGAATAGCAAGTTTTTCAGGAGGTAATTTTTTAGCTTCGCGCTGTAACCACCACGCATATTCAAGACTATCAAAATCCCCAAGTTGTGGCCAAACTAAAATAAGGATATGTGAGGCAGCCTCGCAATTTTCTAGTAGGGGTCGAGTTATGCCATCACTAACACGCTGAAGTTCGGTCTGATTAAGGATAGTGTAGGGATTCATTATAAAAGATTAACTGCTATTTAGCTATCCAATTTGAGTCCAGTTTATCAAAAAAGAAACCCTTAAGTTTTATATTTTTTTGATGAATTTGTACTAGTATATTTTTTCAAGAATTATAGTATTAATTAAGCCAAAATAATTACTAGTTTGTAAGAGCCTATTTATGATGGGAGGCGCACTTTTTAGGAGTAAATGGCTAAAAACTAGTTGATTTTAGGTCTATTGAGCTTTGGTGTTGGCTTTGGCATCAGCCTAGCGCTATTTCATTCTAAAAAGTTGCTTAAGTGTGTATAACCCAAAAGAACAGAGCCGTTGAGCTTGTGCCATGTTTTCAAACATCTGGTCACGGTATAAATTGAGTGCA
>NZ_JACJTU010000086.1 GCF_014698835.1 Nostoc paludosum FACHB-159
GCTATCGCAGTCGATGATCGCTCAATATCCTACGTCACTAAACGGGAAATCATCGGTACGGGACGATTACAGTCCACTTACTTGAGAAAACCTGCTTTTGTACTTGGACATCGCGTCATGCTTCGTTTTGACAGCCATGCCACAAAGCAGCGTTTGGTTCTGGGGATTGTGCTGGTGAACAACGCTTGGTTTTACGTTGTAGAACTGATGTCCCCGGCTTTGGTTCAACCACTGGCTGCACCGGTTCGTTTTCCGTTGGTGGGGGAAACAGATTTAATTCGAGTTTGTATGTAAGTATTTTTCAACAGGGAGCAACGATATATGTCACAAATCGAAATCGCTCAAATCATCGAACAGATAAAACAAGAGATTACTGTTGACGCTAGTGGACAGGGTAAAGCAAGTATTCGGGCAACTGCAAGGCTAGCAGATGTACAAGATTCTTCGCTTCGCCGTGCGCTATCAAGTGCGGCACTGGAACCCTCTGTATTAGCTAAAAGCCTTATAGAGCAAGGCTTTACCCCTGCGGCACTAGAAACCTGGAATGAGGGAATTCCTGATATGGGTGTTGCTGCCGTTATTGAATATTACGCTTTTGATGCCGGAAGGTACTGCAAACAGCAGGCCAGGCTCGTATGCAAAGCTTTTAACCGGATTGGTGTTCGCGCCTGGATGCAAGATATCACAGGCTGGGCAAAACCCGCGACTCAACAAGCAGAACAACCATCCAAAACCATTGCCCCCTCCCACGAAGCTGCACAATTAGCCATGATGCTGGGTGAGTTTGCGGGATTAGATAAATCCCTCACCGCACAATTAGCCGTTAATGCTGCCACTGCTGTTAACCCTGTCCTTAAGCCAGCCGCAGATGAACTCAAGACTGCGATCGCTTCCACCAATCCTGCCGAAGACGCATTTCTCAACGCGACACAGATTGGTGAAGTAGTGGGAATGTCTGCAAGGGCTGTTAACAACTGGCTGGTTCAGTCTGGATTACAATATCGCACTGAAGATAAAAAAATCCCGTATCGCCCTACCGAGTCAGGTAAAGAATGGGGGCGTATGGTTCCGGCGTTGGCTAGGTCATCGAACCAAACTGTTTTTCAATTACGTTGGCTACCCGAAATAGTAAAAGTCATTTCTCAGTAATTTGTCAAAATTATGAACAGCTTACGAAAGGTTGTAGCAGATAAATATGGTCTTGAAGCTTTTGCTATGTACGATGAATTTTTCTTTGTTCATCTACCAGACAATCAAGACCACACCCTCAAATTTATGGAAAGCAATTTACCAGAATGTATTCGGATTGAGCTTGCAGAATGCTTCGCTGGAGGCGTAATTGCTGCATGGGAAGTTCCTTTATTCCTAATCCCTAAAGTTTTAGAGCAAGCCTACGATTTTGTAGAGCAATTTTGGGAGGACATATCTAAAGAAGAAGAAAAATAAAAGCGATTGTTGCTTTATTCAATAACAACCGCCAAACAAAAACACTCTTTACTTTCAGGATAACGGATATGAAAATCATAGTTCAATTAATCGAAAAAGTTTACCAAGAAGCCCACATAGAAATACCTGATGGACTGACAGAAGCAGCCATCAGACAAGTCATTACAGACCGATATAATTCTGGCGAAATGGCTGTTGATTTAAACATCTTTCAGGTTGATTTTGAGTCAATTAGCGCAACTATTGTCACCAATCAAAACTCTGTAGATTTTCAAGAGGAAGCAGCATGACTATCACACCACTATTAACACCCCAGACAGCTGTTTCTGAAACTATCACCCGACATCCTCTGAACTTCTACGAGTCGCCCTCATGGTTCACAACTGAACTACTGCGCCATGTCCCACTATCTGGTGTGATTGGTGAACCTTGCGTTGGGATGGGAGCGTTCGTCTCTGACGTTGCCGGAGGCATCGCATCATTACTGTCCGTGTGGCCCTACACCAATAGAATCTGGACGAATGACATCGACCCGAACAAATCGGCTGATTACCATTTGGATGCAACATTAGCCGAATCTTGGGCTAAATTTCCCGATTGCGATTGGATCTGCACTAATCCTCCTTATGCCGAATTTGCATCCCCTATTATCAAGAATGCTTACCACAAAGCTCGTGTGGGTGTTGCGGCTTTTCTCCTGACCAGCTTTCTCGAACCCTGCGATGACCGGGCAGATTTCTTGCAGCAGCACCCACCATCACTTGTACTGACTCTGCCGCGCTTTTGTTTTCGCAAGGACAAACGTGGTACTCGTTGGGCTACGGACAACATCACTATTTCGTGCTTCGTTTGGGATAAACGCACAACCACACAGCGCATTATTGTGTGTCCCAAGTCCCAGATTATCGGGTTTTACAAGAATCCCGAACAGGCTATTTCACAAGAAAAAGCAGAAGAAATTGTAAGAGCGATCGCTTGTCTTGAAGTCAGTACGAATTATTCAACATCATCTAATGCCAGCACCAAGCAAAAAATACTTACTCAAGTTGCCCAAAGAGCCAATTTCTAAGAATTTTGACCACTTTGCTTGGCAATTTCTTGCCGCACTGTTTCGATATCTAATTCTAGTGCCTCAGCTATTTGTTCTGCATTCAATCCTACTTTCATTAATCGAGGTATTGTTTTTAACTTAGTCTCTTCTTCAACTTCTTGATAAAACCGAGTTTGTTGCCACTGTGTTAATCCAAACATTGCTTCCAATTCCTGCCGAGTTTTGTCCGCAAACTTGTACACCAACATCCTTTCTATCAATTCTAAAAGGTTTTTTCGGTTTGATTGGGGAGCTTGTTGCACTAATTTAATTAAATTTCTGGCTTTGGCTTGTGCCTCGCTTTCTTTTGCTACCACCAACTGAACTATCCCTAAACCAACAGAATCGGAGGATGTATCAACTAATTCATCCAAATATATTATCTGAATTTGCCCTGCCGCAAGTGAAGTTTTATAAGCCAGTGGTACGCCAGAATCAAGACTACGTTTTGCCCAAAGTACCACAGCTTGCCAGGATCTTAAAGGTCTGTACTGGTTTAAATACACAAATGCTTCGGTTATTAAACGCCAATACAAATCATCATCCTTTTGAAATTGTACTTCTACAAAATAAATAGGGTCTTGTGGGAAGTCATCTTTAGGCAGAAATAAACCATCTAAGCGTCGGGCTAACTCTTTAATTTCTACAGATTTGAATTCATAGTGTGTCGCAACAGCAGCCGATGAGGACAGTAATTCAAACAGAACGCTAGGGAGATTTTGAAACAGTGTGTAAAAGATTGTGTCCGTTTTCATAACTTGATTAAAAAAAAGAATGTCTAGAGTTGGTGTTTTGAGATAAATCACTCAATGAATACAAATTACGTGGGCTGAAAAGTAAGTTAATTGATTTGACATCTGACAAATTATGACAAATATAGAATGGACAGACTTAACAGATAATATCATTCGCGTCAAAGATGGTGGCTGGTGGTGTAGAAAAATTAGCCCCGGCTGTGCAAAATGCTATAGCGAGAAACTCAATCAAAATTCTTTCTTTGGTGGCAACAAGCGACCATATTCTGGTCAACCACCAGAACTAATATTAGACACAAAAATGATTCGTAAGTGGGGATTTCAGAAAAACCCTAGAAAACATTTTGTTGCCTCCATGACAGATGTTTTTGGTGAGTGGGTTCCACGTTATTGGCAACAAGAAATGTTAGATGGAATGTTTGTTGCTCCTAAACAAACTTTTCAAATCCTTACCAAACGTCCAGAAATTATGCTGTCAACCGTTAATGAATGGCTTGATAGTCATGGACTAAATACATTACCTAATAACATCTGGGTTGGCATTTCAATAGAAAACCGTCAAACCCTCGAACAACGCAGTTCAATTCTTGCACAAATTCCGGCTCAGGTTCGGTTTTGGTCAGCCGAACCATTGTTAGAAGATTTGGGTGAGATCAGTCAATTTTTGAAAGATATCCATTGGATTATTTGCGGGGGAGAGTCTGGCCCCAATTCCCGCCCCTGTCACATCGAATGGATTGAGTCAATTGTTCAACAATGCCAAGCTTTTCATACGAGTGCATTCGTCAAACAAGTGGGGGCAAATGCTTACTTTCAAGGACAGCAATTTCAAACCAGAGATCGTAAGGGTGGGGATATCTCGGAATTTCCTGAACATATACAGATTAGGGAATTCCCTAATGCCATTTATTAAACAAAAATTCCCCAATTCTGCTATCAACAGTTGGGGAACTCTTTCAAATATGTGGTTGTAAGAGTTAACTGATTAGCTATAACTACAGAACCAATGCGGAGGTTATATGAGCATCGTTGTAGCGGGGAAATCTCTCAAAAAGAATTATACTCCCATTTCCAATGAACTGATTCGTTCTTCAAAAATTGATGACAGTACATTCCGGCTAATCTGCTGGATGACTTCACACGAAGAAGGCTTTGAAATTAATTTCGTTAGCATTCAGAATGCTTTAAGTTACGGTCGAGATAAGCTCAGAAAGATACTCAAAAATGCTGAGATTTACAACTATTTAGTCAGGCGCAAAGTTCGTACTTCTGGCGGCCTATTTGATTTTGAATATCACATCTTCAAAGATACGACTGACGCAATTGCTTTCCGTAAATCCCTGCCACAAGTAGAATTAACTCCTGATTTGTCTGATACGGATGAACCCACCAGGGGAGTCAAAACCGGAGGTGGTCGAACCGGGGGTGGTCGAACCAGAGGTGGTGCAACCAGGGGTGGTGAATCAACCCCTCTATATATAGAAAAACAATTAGAAGAAAACCAAAAAGAAGAAAAACACATACAAGAAACACCACCCACCCAAGAATCGTGTGTGTGTGAAGAAACTGACTTAGAAGAACTAAACCAGGAATATGAACCAATTTCCGAATCTGACTCTGAAAAACTAAACCACCAAGAAGAACCAATTCCCCAATCCCCCACTTCGTTGTCAACAAAATCAGAATCTTCGCATCAAACAGACCAACCCTCATGTAGACCAACTATGGCGGGGGCTTTGTTCGATAAAAACGAACAAGCGAATAATAAACCCAGTAAACTAAAATTCCAATCGATTGAAGACTTGCTAAATCTTGTGCTACTCGACCCCGGTATCATGGCAACTGACCCATTGCCTGCCGTTTACCGAAGCGAAATCAAGTTGCGTGGCTGGCGCTTCCCCTGGCGTACTGGTACCAGGGACAAGATTTACCAAACCTGCAACAACGGTTTAGTGGAGTTGATAGCCAAAGAGAGAGCCAAGTGGAGCAAATGCGAGTGGACTGAAAAAATCCCCACAGTCATCAAGTCCATAGGCAATCTGGAAGCAACCAAAGGTGGCTTAGAAGAACTGCTGGGCTATTGGTCAAAAGTTCTGGAGTCGGTTACACCTCAAACTGAAGAATCAAAAGCCACTGACCAACCCATCGGCTACTACTCGAATCGCTCTCTTGAGTGGCACAAAGCCACATTCTGCCAATTGTTAGACCTTGGGGATAAAGTCGGCATTGAAAGTGCGATCGCTCAATTCACTACTCGCTATGACCAACAACACACGGGTGCTACTGATGGCTGGTTGAACTGGTTGCAAACCCATTATCCCCAAATGTATGCCCATCTTTACCCGCAAGCTGCATGAATCGAGGTCGGAAGTAGTTTATTTCTACATTCTCACTTCTTTCCAGTCTTTCCAGGTTTCTCTGCCCCTGTTGTTCACTCTTAACTTCTAAATTCCGGCTTCTCCTTCTTGGTTTCTTAACTTCCGACTTCCGACTTCCGACTTCTAACTTCCGACTTCTCATTGAGGATTTATGACAAGCGAACTAAACTTTTCATCCCAACAAGACTGCCTACCCCCGCAAAGCATTGAAGCTGAAGAAGCCATACTCGGCGGTATCATGCTTGACCCAAATGCCATGAGCCGAATCAGCGATCGCTTAACTGCGGATGCTTTCTACATCAACGCCCACAAAGATATTTATCAAGCAGCGCAACAGTTGTACAGCCAAGGTAACCCGACGGATTTGCTTTACATAACCAGTTGGTTGTCTGACAACGGTCTTTTGTTTCGCGTTGGTGGGCGCAACAAACTCGCAACTCTGGTTGACCGTACTGTGTCAGCTATCAACATCGATGCTTTCGCCGATTTGGTCATGGAAAAATACCAAAGACGGCAGTTGATAAAAGCGGGAACTGAGATTATCAAGCTGGGCTATGCAACTGAAACTGAGCTACCGATTGTCCTTGACCAAGCCGAACAAAAAGTCTACGGCATTGCATCTGAGCATTCTGCCACAGATTTAGTTCACATTTCCGATTCCCTGGCTGATGCTTTTACCGAGATTGAGGCGCGTCACGCTGGAACCGCTAGCCCTGCTGTGTCCACCGGATTTTATGACTTGGACAGTCTACTCGGCGGTGGTTTTCGCAAAGGGCGGTTGTACGTGCTGGCTGCTCGTCCATCTGTAGGGAAATCCGCTTTGGCTGGTAATCTCGCTTTGGTAGTTGCTCAAATGAGCCGATTGCCCGTGTGTGTTTTCAGCCTGGAGATGTCCACTGATGAATATGTACAGCGATTCCTTAGCAGTGAATCGGGTATTGAAAACAATTTTCTTGAAACTGGGCGCGTTTCTAACAACCAGTGGCAACCGTTGAGTAAAGCGATCGCTTCTTTGAGCGAACTACCAATTTTCATCAACGATAACTCTTGCCCTAGCTTGACAGAGATTCGTAGCCAAGTTCGCAGGGTTTCATCCCATTACGGTAGCGTTGGACTTGTGGTTGTGGATTACTTACAACTAATGGCTGAAGGGGCTGATTCTAGAAACAATATGACCGAGCGTGTTGGGGAAATCAGCCGGGGACTGAAAAAACTTGCCAAAGATTTAGATGTGCCAGTACTTGCTCTATCGCAGTTAAGCCGTGAAGTCGAACACCGCAACGACAAACGTCCTGTACTGAGCGATTTGCGGTCAAGTGGTGCTGTTGAGCAAGACAGCGATGTTGTTATCATGCTTTACCGCGAGGAAATGCACAATCCCGATACACCTGAGCGTGGCATTGCTGAGTTAATTGTTCGTAAGCAGAGGAATGGCCCAACTGGGACGGTCAAGCTTTTGTTTGACCATCAATTTACCAGATTTAAGAATTTATCTCATGGTCGGGGGTTTTAAAACTGTGAGTACAACCATAATCAAAGCTATCAGTTTACATCAGCCTTGGGCAACACTGATTCCAATGGGCCTGAAAAAGTACGAAACCCGTTCTTGGGCTACAAGCTACAGAGGCCCGTTGTTAATCTGTGCTGCCAAAAAGTCCAGTATTCACCAAAAACTCACTCACAACTACTTCCTTAACAAGTATCAACAAATACTAGTTGACACTGATAACTACATTGAGTGGGATGATTTACCTTTTGGTTGTGCCGTAGCTCTGGTAGAGCTAACCGCTTGCATTTCTATGACCCAAGCTTTCATCAACGAACAGTCTCTTTCAGAGATTGATACGGGTGATTGGCAAGTCGGGCGTATGGCATGGCAATTGGAGAATATTCAGCGAATCATACGCCCTATACCTATCACTGGCAGGCAAGGTTTGTTTTATGCAGAGATTGATTTGCACTCTCAACACCTGGAGGCAGTTGCATGATATCTGTCCTTTCTCTATTCTCTGGCATCGGCGGACTTTGCCATCATGGTATCGCTGCGGCGGGTTTATCTCATAAGTTCCAAGTAAAGCAATTTGTCGAAATTTCTCCTTACTCCCAATCACGACTTCGCCATGAACAACCCACAATCCCAATCCATCCAGACATCACCACCTACCACTGCCACCCTTGGCAATTCGATATCGTCTGTGGAGGTTTCCCCTGCGTCGGCACAAGCAACGCCGGAAATCGACTTGGGCTTGCTGACTCCAGATCCGCACTGTGGGCAGAACAATTCAGAATTATTGACTCTGACAGACCAGCGATCGCTCTCATCGAAAACCCAACAGGGCTACTTGCTAGAGGAATGGCAAGAGTACTCCAAGACCTTTCCAAAATCGGGTATGTATGCGAATGGGAAACTATACCCGCATACTGCGTCGGCTTGCCGCATGGAAGGGAAAGAGTGTTTATTATTACCTACCCCAATGGCTTATTCAACAAAGTCATCCCGGCCGCCTGGACAGACCAAATTGGAAATCAAATTGCGTCAATACGGGAGTCTGTTGAAGTCCGAAGCTATCAACCCGGAGTTCTTACGGTGGCTCATGGGGTTTCCGTCGGGGTGCTAAAGGGCATTCCAGGCAACTATGATGCACGTCGGGCTTATGGGTTGAGTTGTTCTCCTCGACAGGCTGCTGTTGCTTGGAAACGGATTGATTACCTGTGCAGTCTACTTTCAAATTAAAAGGTGCGTTATGCTTAACCAAATCAACTCATTGGAAAGCTGCTGGTTTCTTTCCCCACCGTGGGGCCAAACCAATTCGCAACTCGCGCATGAGCGCAATTATTTAAGAAGCGAATTGCGATCTTCGACGTATTCCTACGTCCAAGCAAGCTACACGTAGCGTCTCGCAGAGAAGGAGCGTCATTGCGAATTAGTATGGCTCCTGAATTGTTACTTAAATCTTGCTCAACAGGAGAATTAAATTGAGTTACGATAACACTGCTAAGTATTTAGCCGAATTATATCCTGCCGATTTTGCTAACTGGTTATTACCAAATCAAACTAATCAAGAAGTTACTGTTTTAAAAACTGAACTCTCAATCGAGCCAATTCGGGCTGATTCTGTGATATTTATCCAAACAAAAAGCCGCATTCTCCATCTGGAATTTCAGACTTTAACTAAGTCTAATCCTCCTGTTCCCTTACGCATACTCGACTACTACGTCAGGTTAAAGCGACAATATCGTAAACCAGTCACACAAGTGGTAATTTTCTTGCAAGAAACTGATGATGAAGTTGCTTTTACTACAGAATATACTGATGAAATGACAACTCCTGCTATCGGGTTGTACGTTTATGGGAGCAGGATGCGGCACAGTTCCTTAATAATCCGGCTCTGTTGCCCTTTGCACCTTTAGCGCAAACTGATTCTCCGTCCACTCTATTATCCCAGGTTGCTCAAAGTGTCGCTAAAATTCCTAATAGAGTTGAAAGACAAAATATTGCTGGGTGTACCGAGATTTTTGCTGGTTTACGATTTACAAAAGACTTAATTCATCAATTTTTACGGGAGGACATTATGCAAGAATCTGTTATTTATCAGGATATTCTGCAAAAAGGCGAATTCAAGTTATTCTATCGTCAACTAAATAGGCGCTTTGGAGAAATTGATACCTCAATTATTGAGCGAATTCGTGCATTATCTACTGAGCAACTGGAGGCACTAGGAGAAGCTTTTCTAGATTTTGCATCCGTTGATGATTTAGTAACATGGTTAGATCAACTGCAATAAAAGCAACAAAAGCGAAGTAATCTAATTACAACCTTCGCTTTTAACTTCACTACTGCCCCATCCTTATCTCTTCAAGTGGCGCGTGACTTTATTTTAGAACACTTAACACAGAAGTTTAACTTAACTACATAGTCTCAATTTTCTGTCAATGCGTAAGTTCTAAAAACTTTAACTTTTAAGCTGTGACCGTGAATGTTGTCCAAGGAGATGAAAAGGCAACTACTCGCTTGTCAGAGTGAGCAGTTGCCTGTTGCTTGTTCTGTTTCTTGAAGGTACTTAAGATTTTAGTTAAAGATGGGAAAACTCTGGATCGATCGTTAGTAATCGAAGTCGCCACCTAAGCCGCCGCCACCAGGTGCAGCCGGAGCAGCATCCTTTGGTTCTGGCTTGTCAACTACAATGGCTTCGGTAGTCAACACCATACCTGCAATTGACGCAGCATTCTGCACAGCCGAACGAGTCACCTTAGCGGGGTCAACAATTCCGGCTGTAAACAAATCTACGAACTCGCCAGTTGTAGCGTCGTAGCCGACATTGAATTCTTTCTCTTTAACTCGTTCTGCAATCACTGCACCGTTTTGTCCGGCATTTTCAGCAATCCGCTTTAAAGGTGCAGGCAGGGCGCGAGCTACAATCAACGCTCCTGTCAATTCTTCACCGCTTAGGCTAGATTTTGCCCAGTTTTCCAAATCTGGAGCCAGATGTGCGAGGGTTGTACCACCACCGGGAACGATGCCTTCTTCCACAGCAGCTTTAGTAGCGTTAATGGCATCTTCCAGACGTAGCTTGCGGTCTTTGAGTTCGGTTTCTGTGGCAGCACCCACCTTAACTACTGCAACTCCACCAGCTAACTTCGCCAAGCGTTCTTGCAGTTTTTCTTTATCGTAGGAGGATTCGGTTTCTTCGATTTGCCGACGGATTTGCTCTACTCGTGCTTTGACAGCTTGTTCGTTACCTTCAGCAACGAGGGTGGTGCTATCTTTGGTGATAGTGATGCGGCGGGCTTTACCGAGTTGGTCGAGCTTGGTAGCATCCAGCCTCAAACCAGCTTCTTCGGTAATCAACTGACCGCCTGTGAGAATGGCAATGTCTTCTAGAATAGCTTTGCGGCGATCGCCAAATCCAGGCGCTTTCACCGCTGCTACATTCAGCACACCACGCAAACGGTTAACAACCAAGGTTGCCAAAGCTTCTTTTTCAATATCTTCGGCAATAATTACTAAAGGACGACCAGCACGCGCTACTTGCTCTAACACGGGTACGAGGTCTTGTACCAAAGCGATTTTCTTATCGGTTAACAGTAGAAAAGGTTCATCCAGCACTGCTTCCAACCGTTCGGCATCGGTTGCAAAATAAGGAGAAATATAACCCTTGTCGAAGTTCAACCCTTCTGTAACTTCTAGTTCGGTAGTAACAGACTTGCCTTCTTCTAAAGATATCACCCCTTCACGACCAACTTTGTCTAATGCTTCTGCAATCAAAGCACCCACGACTTCATCGTTGCCAGCAGAGATGGCAGCAACTTGAGCGATCGCTTTGGAATCTTCCACAGGACGGGCGTGTTCTTTAATCTTGTCTACTAAAAAGCCTGTGGCTTTATCGATACCACGCTTGAGTTCAATGGCATTTGCACCAGCAGCCACATTCCGCAATCCTTCTTTGACAATGGCGTGAGCCAGAACCGTTGCAGTTGTGGTGCCATCTCCAGCAGCATCATTAGTTTTAGAAGCAGCTTGACGAATTAGAGATACACCTGTGTTTTCAACGTGATCTTCTAGTTCAATTTCTTTAGCGATGGTGACTCCATCATTGACAATTTGAGGAGCGCCAAACTTTTTTTCTAAAACAACGTTACGCCCTTTAGGACCCAAGGTCACTGCTACTGCCTCAGCAAGAATATCAATTCCTTTTTCCAAAGCACGACGAGCATTTTCGTTGTAAATGATGCGCTTAGCCATAGTAATTCAAGTTCTGTAGGTAAGTGTGTAAATTGAAGGGTGTGGGGTGTCGGGAATTAAGAGGATGTTGTTGTGTACGGCACACTAAAATTCAATAGTTTGAAAACAGTATGCTCTGCTTTGAGGAGGTTCCAATTTTCTCAGCGACATTGGACTATGAAACAATTGCCAAGATGTCCTTTTCAGACAACAGGACATACTCTTCTGTACCAAGTTTGACATCAGTACCAGCGTACTTGGAATAGAGAACTTTATCACCAACTGCAATATCAATTGTTTGATAGATGCCGTCATCGTTGCGTTTACCAGGGCCAACTGCAACAATTTCACCTACCTGTGGCTTTTCTTTGGCGCTATCAGGCAGAAAAATGCCTCCTGCTGTTTTCTCTTCAGACTCACTTACCTTGATGAAAACGCGATCGCCCAGAGGCTTAACAGTAGATACGCTCAATGCTATAGCTGTCATACAAAATTCTCCAAACTAACTTTTTTAAAGCGAACAAATGACGTGCAATTAAACAACCAATTAATCGCACACGTCTAACTGGAAGGAAAATTCGTCATGCATTGTCTTTCTCCAATCAAACAGTACGCATGGAAGGTTTTCTGATAAAACCAATCCAATGAATAGCCAGCAAAATCAGAAATTGCTAGTAGTGGAGTTTAAATTACGGCAACACTATCGAATTAGTGTAGTTTACATGATATCAAGCATAATGTCATATCACCTTTAAAAAATCAAGCACTTCTGAAACGCCCAAATTTAAGCAGGGCTGTTTCATTCCACAAGGGTAAGAAGTTTGTCAATATCATGAGAGAGAAATCTGTGAGCAGTTGTGATGGAAGTATGATCATTTCGGCGGAGGATGTTGAGAGCGATCGCTCGCACAACAGAGAGATTGGCTGGGGCATTACTTAGATGTATAGTCGAACGATCTTCATTCAAAACGACATCCTTAACCCAATGGAGTTGATTTTCTATACCCCAATGGCCGCGAATGCCCTGAGAAAATTCAGGTGCTGTGCAGATGCGGCTACTGATGTAGCAAGCAACATCATGGTATTGTTTACCGCCTCTGGTTCCAACTCTTTCTACTCGGATTAAAGATTTGATTCCATAGTAATTCTGGAATTGCCGTGGTTTCATTCGATTGAGAGTCTACCTTTACCTGCCCCAACACTAATTTATTTGTAGTTGCCCATGCACTTACCATTTGAATTGCGCTCTGGTCACTATTTTGATCCCTTGAACCACATAAACTTTTCCCATCAATTGCAATTACTTCTCCTGAAGTAATTTTTTGTATTGATTTCATCCAGTTTATAAAACATGACTGAAATTCCTGCGGATTAATTAGAGCAAATACCCGCGCGAATGTATCGTGTGACGGGATGCCATTTGGTAGCTCCAAAAACGTTTTTAACCATTCATACTTTGTACAGCCATACAATTCAATTGCTACCCAGCTATCTGCTCCACAGATTACTGCACAAATTGCAATAGTCAAAATATCAATTAATTTGTGTCGCTTCGTGCGATCTATTCGTGGATCTGACATCACAGCAAAATGGTCAGCAATGCTAATTTTGGGCTTGAGTTTCACGCTTTCTTACGGCTTTACTCTATTTTTACTATGACTTTACCATCAATACCCGATCACAAGCTCCTTCACACCACACGCGTAGGCGAAGCCCGCCGTAGGCATCGCTGTCTTTGTAACTTAATTAGTATTTATGTACTATATTTAGATGCGTTCGCCCTGGAGCGAATCCCAGGAGAAATCTCAATGCTACTTAACGGTTGAAATTTCTGTCTTTTCTCCCGAAAAGTAGTGTCCTTTTTCTGGCGGAGTACAAAACCTATATTCTGCTTGTGGAGACACTGTCCCAGTTCTACACTGTGAAATTCTCTATCTCCAACAATTACTAGTTTGTACTTTTTTAATAACCGAATTACTGGACGTAATACTTTTTGCTGTTCTTCTAAGTTACTACTACCATCTTTTTCTAACAAACACCAATATATTGGCCAAGCTCTCTTTTGGTAAATTACACTAACCATCAACACATTGTTTTCTTTCCACTGTGTTCTATCCATCGCTATAGTTAATTGTGAACCCAGTTTAAAATATTGGGTAATTATTGCTTCAATGATAGGGAACCACAACAACACTACACTTCTTCGCATTCAGTGTTAAAAACCTTTGAATATGCCGTCTACGACTGTTTTGCTGTATAGGTAAAGGTAGGGTTGCTGCCAGCGTTTCTATCTTCACCTGTTTCTGATTTTGTAACAACCACACCAACATCTTCAGGGTGATTAACTGTGCTTTCTTTAGGTATTTTCCTAAGAAGTTTTGGTAGAATGATGCCAGCATTATGACGACGGTCTTGGTCAAATTACGAGACCGTTCTTTTTTACCACAAAACCGCTCCCCACAGAAAAGCCTACTACCCTCATCCAGTTCATTCTCAATAAGCACCCAATTTTTTCAAAAGGTCTGTGCCTCCAAAACTTTTATCTGGCTGGGTTTAGAGGCGATTGTCGCCCCTTGAATCATTGTTTCGTCAATGTTTCAGTCCCCTCGCGGGGTAATTGAGTTTGGAAACTTCGCGGTAATTTGTGCAATCGAATTGCATTGAAAATGTTTCAGTCCCCTCGCGGGGTAATTGAGTTTGGAAACACAAGGAAAAGGTAATTACGAACGCAATAATAAATTATAGTTTCAGTCCCCTCGCGGGGTAATTGAGTTTGGAAACGAATTGTGATGTGGTGCGAGTTTTGTGCAAAAATCCCAGGTTTCAGTCCCCTCGCGGGGTAATTGAGTTTGGAAACTTAGGTTGTAGAGCGTAGCTAAAGTTTCATTGAATGTTTCAGTCCCCTCGCGGGGTAATTGAGTTTGGAAACTTGTTGCTCCTAAATAAACATAAGGAGAACTTGCTCGTTTCAGTCCCCTCGCGGGGTAATTGAGTTTGGAAACTGGCGAATCGTTGTAGAACGTCGTCAAGTTTTTACTGTTTCAGTCCCCTCGCGGGGTAATTGAGTTTGGAAACGATTTTCTACTAATTTATTTCCCAATCCCAGAGCTTGTTTCAGTCCCCTCGCGGGGTAATTGAGTTTGGAAACTGTGTTTTCTCTAAGCTTTTGAAAACCTCAGTAATGTTTCAGTCCCCTCGCGGGGTAATTGAGTTTGGAAACTCCATTGGCATTTAAATTGCCATTGATTATATTGAGATGTTTCAGTCCCCTCGCGGGGTAATTGAGTTTGGAAACCTAGCTGACCTGAAACGATACCAAGAGACTGTAGCGTTTCAGTCCCCTCGCGGGGTAATTGAGTTTGGAAACTCAGCAACAACCAGTACAACAACCCAGCGCTGTAACCGTTTCAGTCCCCTCGCGGGGTAATTGAGTTTGGAAACTTTTACGCCCTTCTCGCTTGCTCCTAGCCTCAAGAGTTTCAGTCCCCTCGCGGGGTAATTGAGTTTGGAAACTGCAGCAATTGATAATGTTGCAGAGGCGTCGTCGTTGTTTCAGTCCCCTCGCGGGGTAATTGAGTTTGGAAACTTCTAGTTCAGGGAGGAGCTTGGCTTTTGCTATGTAAGTTTCAGTCCCCTCGCGGGGTAATTGAGTTTGGAAACTTAATCGCTTTTAGAATAATTAGCCGCTCATCAGCTTGTTTCAGTCCCCTCGCGGGGTAATTGAGTTTGGAAACGTGGATTATCGTGGTGGTTAGACATAATTTAAGTTTCAGTCCCCTCGCGGGGTAATTGAGTTTGGAAACTCCTACAGAAGATGAAATGTTACTTGACCTTGATGTAACATGTTTCAGTCCCCTCGCGGGGTAATTGAGTTTGGAAACTCTGGAATACGATTGCCATTGAATTTCAATAAATCTCGTTTCAGTCCCCTCGCGGGGTAATTGAGTTTGGAAACATAACTGTCATGAATTATATGAATGGTGGAATAATGTTTCAGTCCCCTCGCGGGGTAATTGAGTTTGGAAACCAATGGTTGCTTGTTCTTCTCTAGAAGATTGGGATGTTTCAGTCCCCTCGCGGGGTAATTGAGTTTGGAAACCGCCCGGTGCTGAAACTGTTACAGAGCAAGCTTCCTCTTAAGCAATTTGACGAACCTCAAAAATAGGTCGATTTCAGCCGTTGTTATTGCGACTAATTTGCAACTGCTTCCATTATTGAAACGCTAGAATTATTTATTTGTCAAGGTTCTGGTGATTTTGGCAAACCTCCCAGGGTTTTTGACCCCGCTTCGGTTTGACAAACATCAAGTTGATTACACAATGATATTATGAGTATTTGCTATTGTCGAGTGATTTGTGGAGTTTAATCGGTAATTTCGTATTCTTTCTCTATCAAACTTAACAGCTTCTCTTCCACTGCCGTAAGATAAGGACGGTTCAGCTTCCCCAACGAGTGCAACAGACTTTTGACTGTCTCCTCCAGAGAATCAGAATATACTCCGCTGATGCGATCGCAGATCTCCTGCACCTGCTCACACTCAGCAGGCAAATAATTGTACGACTTCAGATGCTTCAGCCCAACTGTCAGTTCTCCATCCCAAGTTCTGACGGTGCAACTGAAGTTATTGACTGCGGTGACAATAGCCCAACACCCGCCTTTGCCTCTGAGATCGGGATTGTCCTTGGCTAAGATTTGTCAAACCTATGGCTCAAACTTTTATTGCTAGGAAAACACCAGACATTTTAGTAGACTCTCGACTGTTGACGATACATAACATCTGAGCGTAAAACATACTTTCGCCCTTGAACAACAGCAACACCTTCATGCACAAGTTCATGAACAAAACATAAAGCCATACCTGTGACTGGAACCACGGTAATATTAGGTAATTGTTCATAATACCGAGGCGAAAGATGAAAACGGGTTTCACCACCTTCAAAACCTTCATTTAGATAAATCATAAAAGTTAACAGACTTTCCTCGCCATTCGGTCGCCGATAAGAACCGTCATGATGTATTGCAAATCTCTGTCCTGGATCATAGCGATAAAAACGAAAACGCTCATTTAATCCTACTGCTTGCCACCTGCCAATGGTCTTAGGAATATAATCTGACACACGCTGCCATAAATCAAAAGCCCGTTGGGGAGTATCGACAATAACGCGCTCATTATTGCGGATATCGGGACGCATTTGGAAACCTCGAATAGTACTGATGGGAGCATCTGTATAACCAATACTTTCAGTCAAATTAATATACTCAGCACACTCTTGTGGTAAAAGAATATTGTCTAAAGTAAAAATTTCGTTGTTAAGCAAATTTTTCTTGATCATGGTTACAGCAATTTGTAAACCAGTTTTTTAAAATGTTTGGGGTCAACTAAATCGAGTGCAATAGCAATGAAAATTGGAAACAAGCAGAATAATCTTACTATCCAATGAACGTTAATTTAAATAAAACTTCAGTAGTAATTTGTGTCGGCTCAGATATTAACCCCCAACACCCCCAAAATCTCCCTAACCCCCCGCTTTCTCTTGCTCCATCTGCTGAATTCGCTTCAGTAAACGCTTGGGAATATACCTAAATGATTTGACTAAAGCGATCACCCTCACTCCAAAACCCAAAGTAATAGTACGCCTGCTGTGAATTCTCGCATCAGCCGCCAGTTTCTAACTCCAACAAACTCAACACTTTCACTTCCAAGTGGGTCAAATAACTCCGCTTCAGCTTGCCCAACGATTCCAAAAACCTCTGCACCGACTCCTCCAGTCCACTCGAATACACTCGACTAATGCGATCGCAAATCTCCTGCATCTGCTGGCATTCATCAGGCAGGTAATTGAACGATTTCAGATGCTTCAGTCCAACCGTCAATTCTCCGTCCCAAGTTCTGACGGTGCAACTGAAGTTATTGACTGCGGTGACAATAGCCCAACAGCCGCCCTTACCTCTGAGTTCGGGGTTATCCTTGGCTAGAATTTGGCAGACTTCCCCAATCTGGTAGGTGTTGGGTACTTTTGTTCTTTCCATAATTCTCTGGACCACATCAGTTACAATCCTGGCACTGGGAACTTTACCGCCAGCCTCCTCTATAGCTTTTTGCCAAACTTCCTGTTGTTGCTGGGGTTCCAGCTTTGTTAGTGGTCGAACTTGACGTTCATTAGTCGGCAAAATGTGATCCAATGGATCACATTTTTCAGCTAAATTATCAAACACGACAGCCGCATCCATTAAAAGATAAGACTGACGACGACTGTGACCAAAGCGATCGCGGCAATACTCCTCAAACGTGCGATGCGTTGAACGGTAAAGGCGGCGATCGCGTAATTCTGCCAAAGCCTTACCCGCTTCAAAAAACGCCCTCTCAACTTTCCGTTCCAAAAGCAAGCGATCGCTTTGCTCCTGCTCGGTCAATTCAGGTACTTCAACAGCAGGAACGTCGATGGTTACTGAAGTTGGATCTACTGAAGGGGCGATATCTGAGTTGAGTGATGCGGCAGAGGTGGCTTTTTTGCGCTTGGAGGATGGTTGAGACACGATTTCCCACCTCTGTAATTCAGTAACTTTTGCTCAGAGTTGATTGCAGATAGATTCTGGTTGTGGCGGAGATTTGGAATTGCTGTTTTAAAAAGGCTGAAGGTGAAGACCCAAGAGAATTGATGGATTGAAAATCAAGCATCTTCTTCGTTTTCTCCGATCTGTTGATATCCAAACAAATCATTAGGAGTGCATCGCAAAGCATCACACAACTTTGCGATTCTTTCAAACCATTCAACTCCACTGCGATTATTTTCCCAGTTACGAACAGTAGTTTCAGTGACCCCAACTAAATCGGCTAATTCCCGTTGTGTGAGGTCAAGACGTTTTCTTAATTCAGCTACACGCGACATTGGTATTTTACCCATAAAGAGACTTATATCAATAGTCTAACGAAAAAGTCTTTGCGTAAACCCGGATTTCTCACAAGTGAAAAAAAAGTATTCACATAACCTCAATGACTAACAATTTTTTAATACATGAGTAATTTAGATTCAAAGGTAAAAGTCAAGTAAGCATA
>NZ_JACJTU010000087.1 GCF_014698835.1 Nostoc paludosum FACHB-159
CATACTCCATACCAATTAACCGCTTTGTTTCTTTCGGATTCTCCTCAATGTGATTCAGTATATTACTCATATTTTAGTGTCAAAAAACTTCTCATGATGTTCTTTTATCACAAAACATACTATTTTGGAGATGTCTATTGAGGACTGGACGATTTAATGCGATCGCATCCCTTCATCGTGCGTAATTCAGTAGGGTGTGTTGTCGCGAAGCGCAACGCACCATCATTTCAAACATCCCAAATATCAGACACAGGTTGAACCTCACCACTGCTACCCCAATCTAACGAGTAAATGTTCTGCTGGATAAAACGATGAACACTCGAAAAAGCCCATTGTTCTGGTAATTCACAGAATTGAATTGATACCGTACAGGATTATAGTGAATGTAATCACAATGATTGGCAAAATCAACATCGTCTCTAATTAGATGCTCCCATACGACTGCGGTTTTTCCGGTACTGACGTAATCAATTCGGAATTGACAAGTATATAATCGGTAGTCTTTCGGTTAGATTCAAGAGTTTAGGGAGGATAGGATTAGCTTGAATATTTTTGTTGAGAGAAGCAAACTATGGAGGCATTGGGTAATATTGCAGCAGCTCCTGTGAAAGGAGTTTGGAACTGGATATCTGAATCAGCAAATCAAATTGCTACTGAATCCAGTATTCTTGCAAAGGGCTGGCATTTGTTCGTAATTCTATTTCTACTTTGTGTACTTGTCCTAGCAACTACATGGTTTATTATCGTAAAAGCTACTCAAGTCACACTTATTATTGCTGTTGGAGTTTTCTCAATTACTTTAATGTTTAACTCAGATGGATAGAGTTATTTTATACACAACTTAATTGAGAGGCTAGTGTAACAGCAGCGTAACACTTCAGTGCGGTAGATAGCCGATTCAAACTTTTGCTATGTGTTGAAGCTGATCTGCCGTCGCTGACTTCTGCGGTTATGAAGTAACTGAAATAGCGCCTTTTTTCTCCCGCCGCCAAAAATCTTGCATTATTATGATGTTGAAGAGCGCTTGCAGTTCTTAACTCTGTTCTTAAAAATCCTCTGGCATAATCACAGAAATTAATTGATTACGATTCTTTCGATAAATTCTAAAATCGCTATCAAATGTTAGTAACTCGCTTTCAGGATACAGTTGTGTCATTCTCACCAAACACGCATCTGCTAATGACATTGGAACTGACTCATATTGCCGTAACAGTTCTTTAACAACTCCTGCTTCTTCACTCAAACACATCGAAATTAATATATTTCCCTCAGCCAGTAAAGACATCACAGTTTCCTGACCGCCATAAATATTTCGCAACAAAAAACAAGTCTCTACAATCACAGCCTCACAAGTGAGTAAAGGCTGCTCAATTGTAGCTAACGTGTTAATTACCCAGGTATGAAGATGCTCTCTGCGATTAATAAAAGCTACTAAAGGCCCTGTATCGATGATGACTCGCTGTTTCATTCAGTTCCTAAACCTTCAAGATATTGTTTGTTCGTCGCTAAATCACCGGGGCCACCATCAACACAACCAGCAAATTGTTGAGCTCCTGCCAAAAATGAAATAGGCTCAATTTGCTCAATATTTGTATTTTCTTTTGCTAGCTGACTTTGCAGAAACTCAATAAAATCTAAGACCTGTTTTTGCTTTTCTGGCGGCAGCGATCGCATTTTTTCAGTTGCAGTTTGTATAATGCTCAAGGTAACCTCCAGACGTTATTCACCCATCTTTTGTGTGTCCAATCGCTTCAGTTTAGCAGACCAACACTTTATCGAGCAAACGGACAAATTTTATCTGCTGCTCAATTTAGTCGCTACGCTATATTTAGTCTAATAAAATCTCAATTCAAAAAGTTTTTTTATTAACAGTTTTTATCCTATCTAAATTTAAGCAAAATCTAAAAACTAGACTCGATGAGAGTTATATTATATGTAGTTTAAAATAAACATTGTTATTGGCGAACATTACAAATCGCATTTAAGCTAGAAATAGTCTCTTTTTCCTTCGACGACTCAAAAAGCTTGCATTACCTGAATTGTAAGAGCTATTGCTAGGCTCGGAGTAATCCCAAGAGTGCATTTGACGGAAGGGTAGACCCATCTTTTGGAAGACGTACTTCTCTTTCACACCAGAAGCAATTAAATCTGGCTTGAGTGCTTTGACAAATTCCTCGAATTCGTAAGCTGTTACGTCATCGTAAACGATGGTGCCATTTTCGATGTAGTGAGTGGTACGTTTGTAGTCGTCGTTGTGAGCGAACTCATAACCTGTACCAACCATCTTCATACCCAAATCTTGGAAAGCGGGTACAACGTGGCGAGGACGCAAACCACCAACCATCATCGCAACGGTCTTACCTTCCAAACGGGGGCGATACTTGTTAACGATCGCATCCATTGTGGGCTGATACTTAGCGATGATCTTCTCAGCGTTTTCTTGGATCTTGGAGTCAAACTTAGAAGCGATTTCCCGTAAAGATTCAGCAATCTTGGTGGGGCCGAAGAAGTTGTATTCTAACCAGGGAATACCATAAGCTTCTTCCATGTGACGGCTGATGTAGTTCATCGAACGGTAGCAGTGAATCAAGTTCATCTTCACGTTCGGTGTCATCAACATTTCGTTGATAGTACCATCACCAGACCACTGAGCAACTACGCGCAAGCCCAGTTCTTCTAACAGAATCCGGCTAGCCCAAGCATCACCACCGATGTTGTAGTCACCGATAATTGCTACGTCGTAAGGAGTAGACTCAAACTTGAGTGTGCCATCTTTCTTGGCTTGGTCGGCTCTGGTGAACACCCAGTCACGCACCATGTCGTTAGCGATGTGGTGACCCAAGGACTGAGAAACACCCCGGAAACCTTCGCAACGAACGGGAACAACAGGCTTGTTGATCTCTTTCGATGTTTTCCGAGCTACTGCTTCGATGTCATCCCCGATTAGACCGATGGGACATTCAGATTGAATAGAAACACCACGGTTGAGGGGGAAGAGTACTTCCAATTCTTGGATCAGCTTGACCAGTTTTTTGTCACCACCGAACACGATATCGCGTTCTTGGAAGTCAGAGGTGAAGTGCATGGTACCAAAGGTGTCTACACCTGTGGTGCCGATGTAGTAGTTACGACGACCAGACCAAGACCAGTAACCGCAACCTACAGGCCCGTGGCTGATGTGGATCATGTCCTTAATAGGACCCCAAACCACACCTTTAGAACCGGCGTAAGCACAACCACGAGCAGTCATTACACCAGGAAGAGATTTGATGTTAGACTTAACGCCGCAATCGCTCTTACCTTCTTCGTATACATTTAGGTGCTTTTCCCGTTTTTTCGCTGCTTTTTCGGGATAAGCGCTTAGTACTTCCTTAATTAGTTCTTTTCTTTCTTCGATGATGTTTTGATTTTCTGGAGGAGTCATTTTTGCCTCTCTTGCTCCTAAGGAACGGGGATAGGGAAGGGGAGCATCGTCCCCTGTAGTGTTGGGGACTTGCAGCCCCCTTGGGGGATACAGGTAATCGTTAGAAAGAAGGTAAAAGGTAAATTATGCAATTTTTTCCTTTTCCTTTTTCTACATCACAGCTTACTTAACAGGTGCTTCAGCAGCAGTTTTACCGATGATGTCTGCGTGCTTGGTATCGTCATCAAGAATACCGTATTCAATCAACAGAGCTTCCAGTTCATCCATTTCCATTGGTGTGGGGATGGTGAGCTTGGTGTTGTTGATGATCTTCTTAGCTAATGCACGGTATTCGTTACCTTGATTGCTGTCGGGTGCGTATTCGTTAACGGTCATCCGGCGCAATTCTGCGTGTTGCACGATGTTGTCGCGGGGTACGAAGTGAATCATTTGAGTGTTCAAACGTTCAGCCAAGGTTTCGATCAATTCGATTTCCCGGTCAACTTTACGGCTGTTACAAATCAAACCACCCAAACGCACGCCGCCGGAGTGAGCGTACTTAAGAATACCACGAGCGATGTTGTTAGCAGCGTACATCGCCATCATTTCACCGGAGGTAACGATGTAGATTTCTTGTGCTTTACCTTCACGAATAGGCATAGCGAAACCACCGCACACAACGTCACCTAATACGTCGTAAGATACGAAGTCTAGGTCTTGGTAAGCACCGTTTTCTTCCAAGAAGTTGATGGCTGTGATAATACCACGACCAGCGCAACCTACACCTGGTTCTGGACCACCAGATTCCACGCAACGCACACCACGGAAACCGGTGAGCATTACTTCTTCGAGTTCTAAATCTTCTACTGCACCTCTTTCTGCTGCTAAGTGCAGCACTGTGGTTTGAGCTTTAGCGTGCAGCATCAAACGGGTAGAGTCAGCTTTGGGGTCGCATCCTACAATCAAAACGCGCTGACCCATTTCTGCCATAGCGGCGATGGTGTTTTGAGATGTGGTGGACTTACCGATACCGCCTTTACCGTAGAAAGCTATCTGTCTAATGTTTTCGTCAGTCATTGTTCTTGTTTTCCTGCAATTGGTTGGTTGGTGGGTCTTTGCGTTTGTTTGAGGATCTCACGCCTGTAGGAGCAATGGCTGTGAGGGTCTGTAGAACATCGCTGGTGGCGATCGCTCCACAGTAAAAACATAGATAAGTAACTGCATATATTTCCCGGTTAAATTTGTTTTCTTTTGGTAATTTGCTATTTGTCCTAGTCATTAGTCATTTGACTAATGACTAAGAAATTACGCAATTTACAAATACGTCGTAATGTGTTTCAGCTTGGAGGAATTAGTAGGAATTGACTTAAATATTCGTCAACAACTAATGTCTAAATCCGATTACTTGTTCAAAATAGCGGGTTTCAAATTCGAGACTCGATCTAGTGCAGCTTTTGTATCATCTGCGGATACTCCAGCCACAGTCATTGATTCACTCAGGTATTTGGCGATCGCATCGAAGTGTGGTTGCTGTAGCGCCATACCTGCGTGGGTTTTGTCCATTGGACGACCACTGTATTCCTTTGGGCCTTCAAATATTTGAGAGAAGAAAGTAATCTGATGATTACGTTGCTTTACCATATCTGTATTAGCGAAAAAAGGCTTCAGGGTGTTATCTGCAAGAATACGTTTGTGAAGCTCATCTACTACTTTCTCAATAGTAGGTTTTCCGCCAATTTTTTCGTACAGTGTACTCATGTTTGTCTCCTTTGAAGCGAGTTGAATGACGGAATTTGCAATTAGGCGATTTATACTTTCGCCTATATGCTGTCTGTGTGTTGTAAGTAGGACTAATACCAATTCGTAATTCGTAATTCGTAATTCGTAATTAAGAAAGTCAGATTTGATTTAGATTTGCTGATTTCAATCTGGAACTTTCTTTTGACGAATTGGTATGAAACATTGAGTGGAGACAATTATTCAATTCAAATCCTACTTTCTGTTCTTAGCTGATGCTTATTCGGGCGTATTTGTAGAGTACGTAAGCTCTACAGAAATTCCTAAACTGCTTCGACTACAAGGTTTTTGCTGACACGATCTTGTAATCTGGCTTCGATCGCAATTTTTAAAGTTGCTGTGCTACTAGAACAAGAACCACAAGCGCCTTGCAGAATAACTTTCACGCGATCGCCTTCTACATCATACAGTTCTACATCCCCTCCGTCTGCAATCAGAACGGGTCTAACTTCTTCGTCAAGAACTTTTTGAATGAGGGCAATCTTTTGGACGTTGGTTAGCGATCGCTCTTTAGAAGTAACAATTTCTGTGGCAACTTTGACGCCGTAATTGTTGAGATCCGGTGCGATTGCTTCCTGTCTTACTGATTTAATAATATCATCAATATTTGCTAGACAGGAACCGCATCCGCCACCAGCTTTTACATAATTTGTTACTTGTTCGGCATCAGTGAGATTATTTTCTAAAATCACGCGACGAATCTTAGATTCGCTAATACCAAAACAACTACAAACTAATGCGCCTTCATCATCATCATCGTGGCTATCTAAAGGAATGCCACGATAATTATAAATTGCTGCTTCTAAAGCTTCTTGTCCCATAACAGAACAGTGCATCTTAGCTTCTGGTAAACCACCCAAGTAATCTGCAATGTCTTTGTTGGACACTTTCAAAGCTTCATCTAAAGTCAAACCTTTAACCATTTCGGTTAATGCACTAGAAGAAGCGATCGCACTTGTACAGCCAAAGGTTTGAAACCTAGCATCAAGAATCTTATCAGATTCTACCTCAACCTTGAGGTGCAATCTCAGAGCATCACCACAAGCAATGCTACCGACTTCGCCCGTTGCAACCTTAACACCAGGTTCGCTGACTTCTTCAATTTCTCCCTGGTTTTGGGGATTGTAAAACAGTTCTAATACTTTATCTGTGTAGTCCCACATGAGTGATTTTAGATTTTAGATTTTGGATTTTAGATTGGAGGATTGGGAATTGGGGATTGGCTACTGGGTATTGGGTATTGGAATAATTCTTCCCTAATCCCCAGTCGCCAGTCACCAGTCCCTAGTCCCCAGTTCCTAACGATGTGCCAGTGCTTGTTC
Source organism: Nostoc paludosum FACHB-159 (assembly GCF_014698835.1). Taxonomy (GTDB): domain Bacteria; phylum Cyanobacteriota; class Cyanobacteriia; order Cyanobacteriales; family Nostocaceae; genus Nostoc; species Nostoc paludosum. The sequence goes on from NZ_JACJTU010000087.1 coordinate 6,523, forward strand.
TTGTCCTTGCAACCAACCTGCGTCGTCACTTTTGAAGGGTGAGAGGGCACGTAAACGTTCTACAATACCGGGCATGACTTCTATAACTTGGTCGATTTCAGCTTCAGTGGTGTAGCGAGAAAGGCTGAATCGGATGGAACCATGCAAGGTGGTGTAGGGTAAGCCCATTGCCCGGAGTACGTGGGAAGGTTCCAGCGAACCAGAGGTACAGGCAGAACCAGATGATGCACAGATACCGTATTTATTTAACAACAGTAGAATTGCTTCACCTTCAATGTACTTGAAGCCGATATTGGTTGTATTGGGTAATCTCTGCGTAGGGTCACCGTTAACCACACAATCGGGAATGGTGGCGAGTAAAGTTTGTTCTAGGCGATCGCGCAGCCTTCTTTCTCTTTTTGTCGCCTCTTCCATGTGTAACAGTTCTAGTTCCGCAGCTTTGCCCAAGCCGATAATTCCCGGAACGTTCTCTGTTCCCGCCCTACGTCCGCGTTCTTGGTGTCCGCCAAGCAGCAAAGGACGGAATCTCACCCCACGTCGCACATACAAAGCACCAATTCCTTTGGGTGCGTGCAGCTTGTGACCAGACAGGGTTAACATATCAACGGTGCTATTCTTCATGTTCATGGGAATTTTACCCACTGCTTGCACCGCATCAACGTGGAACAGAGCGCCATGCTCTTTTACTCGTAACCCAATCTGCTCAATTGGGAAAACCGTACCGGTTTCGTTGTTGGCGTACATAATTGACACCAACGCAGTGTTACCAGTCAACGAGGCTTCTAGCTCATTAAGATCTAACTGCCCTCGATCGTTTACCGAAAGGTAGGTAACATTATAACCTTGGGTTTCTAATTGTTTGCAGACATTCAGTACTGCTGGATGTTCGACTTGGGTAGTGATGATGTGTCGCTTTTCTGGCTGCGCTAACAATGCAGCGCGAATCGCGGCGTTATCTCCCTCAGTTCCGCAACTGGTGTAGACAATTTCTGACTCATCAGCTCCCAATAAAGCTGCAAGTTGTTCTCTGGCTGTTTTCACGCCTTTGGCAAGTTGCCCGCCAAAAGTATGCATACTAGAGGGATTGCCGTAAAAGTCCGTCAGGTAAGGCAGCATTGCCTCTACAACTTGTGGGTCTACTTTGGTAGTAGCATTATTATCGAGATAGATGCAGTTCTTTTGCATTGTTTGTAATTTTGATATCAGAATAATTTAGTTAGGAGACGCGATGAACCTTTGTCTGTACAAGATTCCTTTAGTCGATTGCCCTTTACTTTTAAGCTTCAGCAATTCGTAATTTTTTAACCTTCATCAATTCGTAATTTTTGAGTTTAATTTTCCATTACGAATTACGTTAGCGAAGCGTTAGCGACGAAGGAGCGTCATTACGAATTACGAATTATCTTATTAGGCTTCTACTCCCATTGTTCGGGATTGACGTTTTTGTAACTGCTCAGAGTATTTCTGTGAATAACATTTAAACCAACGTTCCCAGTAATCTTCTTTATTAGTTAATTTTCCAAGTACACGGTTGTAATTAGCAAACCAGCCTTCCCAATAATCAGCAGGCTGTTTCACGCAACCGTCACAGGTGGGACAACCAGCTTTACATTGAGGTACTGTATGAATGCTACCAGTACAGTTTGTGCAAAGTTCGGGATCGATCCAGCGATTACCATCAACTATTTTGATTGCACCGGTAGGGCATACAGACAGACACAAATCGCAGGAAATACATTGGCTAGTAATTTTGTAAGCCATGATTATTCTCCTTTTTAAGTAATGGGGCATTGGGCATCGGGCATTGGGCATTGGGTATTGGAATTCTTGTGCTATTCCCTATGCCCCATGCGCTATGCCCTATTCCCTACTCCATTGTTCGTAAAACTCCAAAGCAACCTTCTCAATTACGTCGTAAGCTTCAACAGTCTGTATACCGGCTTCTTGCAATTTTTCTTTGGGACAGTTACCAATTTTGGAAACTAAAACTGCTTTGCAATCTGCGATCGCCTTCATAATATACTCGAAGGAAGCCTCTTCGCCGTATCCACCTTGGCAATATTGGTCGATTTTGCGATGACTAATAAAGCGAACTTCATTACCATCCACTTCGTAAATTTGGAATTCCTTAGCATGGCCGAAGTGCTGGTTAACTAAACCGCCGCCTTTGGTTGCTACTGCAACTAAGACTTTGGGTTTGTTGGCAAATTTCTTGCCGGCTAGCGCCTTCTCTTTGGCTACTTTAATTTCTTCTTTAAACTTCTCAATTCCTTCATGAACGCTAGCGCGTTGTTCTACGTCATATTCTGGAGTCATTTCCAAGAATTTATCTTTGGAAAATTCCTGGCTGCGGTCTTCTCCTAGTAATCCGACTGCATCGGCGCGACACTGGCGACAGTGACGCATCATTTTCATGTTACCAGAGCAGTTGTCTTGGAGTTCTTTAAGTTCTTTGGGTGTGGGGCCGCGTTGACCGGTTAAACCAAAGTGTGTGCCATGTTCTGGTGCAGAAATCAATGGCATGATGTTGTGCAAGAATGCACCTTTTTCACGAATGACTCGATTCACTTCAACTAGGTGATGGTCATTGATTCCGGGAATCATCACAGAGTTGACTTTACACAAGATGTCAGCTTCTTTGAGGGCTTGCAATCCTTCCATCTGTCTTTCGTGGAGAATTCTTGCGCCTTCAATACCTCTGTAACGTCTGCGCTTGTAGTGAACCCAAGGATAAATCTTAGCACCAATCTCTGGATCTACCATGTTAATGGTGATCGTGACGTGATCTATATTTAATTGTTTAATGCGATCGATGTAGTCGGGCAGCATTAAACCATTGGTAGATAAACAAAGTTTGATGTCTGGTGCTTGCTCGGCAATCAACTCAAATGTGCGGAATGTCTTGTCTGGGTTCGCTAGTGGGTCGCCAGGGCCGGCTATTCCCACAACTGTCATTTGAGGAATCTTGCCTCCAATTACCAAGGCTTTGTGTGCTGCTTCTTCTGGTGTGAGCAACTCGCTAACTACTCCAGGACGGCTTTCGTTAGCACAGTCATATTTGCGGTTGCAATAGTTACATTGAATGTTACAGGCGGGAGCAACTGCAACGTGCATCCGCGCGTAGTGGTGATGGGCGTCTTCGCTGTAGCAGGGATGTTTGGCAATGCGTTCTTGGAGTTTTTCGTCCATTTCCACGGTGGTACTGCTATCGCAGCCGCAACCACCGGATTTTGCTTGGGTTGTTGTCGAGTCCGTAGCGTTGGAGGTGACGAGTCTTGTAGACGATGGTGTCATTGAATTTCGCAAAAGGATCGGTGGACTTGGCTGCCACTGTGGGAGATGCAGTGGCTACTCTCTATGCCCGGAAATTGAAGTCGTGGCTTGCACGCTGCCTGACTTGTTATCAAGTAGGGCAGGCGGTAGATATTTGATTTTGGGCTTTGATTTGGGCTGGTGTGTGTCAACGTTGGGTTCTTGGGAGAATTTGTGCGTTGAGCCACGACTTCTATTCATTTGGGGCACGGTGCTATGTCATCCCTCCACTTACTCTTCGCTTCGTTTTTGTGTAGGAGCGTTAAGTAATTGGCGATATAAGATTTATATCAGCCGTATTTGACCAAGGCGGCGCGTCTATCTAGGATAGAATTTATTGGATTTATTAAGCTTGTACTCAAATAGGAAAAACCCTAATTCTTTGAGCGTTACAAGAATTAAAAAAAATTTTTTCGGGTAGGGGTTCTAGTATTTTTTGGTTGGGGTTCTAGTGTTTAGAGATGGGGGTTCAGGATTTATTTGTACTCAGTCAAAACTCGCTTCCAGCAAGGATTTTCATTCACTTGAAACTGGATTTTGGTTATTTAAATGTGTACTCAGATTGCCCTCAAATCCAGCCAAAAGCAACAAATGGCAAGGGATTTGGGGGAAAAACTGGAGCAGGCTATGTCGTACTACTCCAGATACGTGCGAAATTCAATTCTGTATCCAACATATCATTTTTTTTCAGCTAAAAATGCAATTCATATTTTTTTAATTTTTACTTTGGCAATGATATTCAATTAGACTTCTAACTTTTAGCTGGTAAGGCATAGAGGCTCGTCAAAATGGATGTCTTGATGCACATATTTTTCAAAAAATTTAACTTTTTCCTCGTTTTTTTTATTCCGACGTATGAGGAGATGGGAGGAAAGTTGTTGTTACTGCTAGTGAATTTTGTGTTTCGAGGAAACAATCTACTTCAATCTAACATGACTTGGCGATCGCAATAAATTTTCTTAATTGTTCGCTACAAACTTTTGCATTGCTTCTCAAGTAATTGCATAGCCTGTGTAAGGTCTTAATTCCGGCGGACGAAACCCCAAAACAATATGTTCTTTAGGAATTCCAGCCCGTTCTAAATCAGCGGCGATACCTTCTTCTGTGCCATCTCGTTGAATCCAGATTTTGCCATCAATCAGGTCAATATGAACTAGACAGCCGTGAACGCGACGTTCGCCATCCCAACCTACATCCATCCACAAATAGCGAGTCTCCTGCGGAGAGGCTGCGCCAACGCAGGTGCGATCGAATACTACTTCTGATTGAATATCTGCATAAGAATAAGGAATTGAGGCATATTCACTGATAACAGTTTCAATTACCTGGCGGTACTGGTCTAATTGGGTACAATCCATTGTTTTATAACCTCTTGTTTTGGCTCGAATGTAATCAACTTTAAACGGCGATTTCTTAGTAAGAGCTTGCCGATTGATTCTTCAAATAAATCATCAAAAACCGTATTAGGTATTGCCAGATATAGCAATCGCTCTGGCTCTAATTCCACCAATATATCCTGATATAAAATATACTGACCCAAGGCTTTTTCTAAATCATCAATATCCGATCTGCCAGTAAAACTTTTGATTTCAACTGCAATTTTTGATTCTGCTTTTTGTGCTGCTAATACTAATTCCAGAAAAAAATGAAACAGATGCGTAGGTTGGGTTGAACGAAGTGAAACCCAACACGAGTTTTGCAGTACAAATTGCTAAGGCTTTAGGGGCAGTAGTGACGGGAGTTAGCAGTTCTAAAAACTTGGATTTGGTGAAATCCTTGGGAGCAGACCGCGTGGTTGATTATACGCAGCAAGATTTTACCGCAGATACAAGGCAATACGATATTATTCTTGATGCAGTGGGTAAGCGATCGCTCTCTCAAACCAAAAATGTCCTCAAACCCAACGGTGTATATATCAGCACCCTACCCAGTCCGGAAAGCGTTGTCCAGACAGTTAATTGCCAGCTGAAAAAAAGCGCCTTATATGCCCATTTGTAGATAAAGGGTATATAAGACGTTTTTTTGTAAGCCAAAAGCAGTACAGGTAGCTTCTTTACTTAATGAACTAATACTCTCATTCCTAACAATCTTTAAACCAACGAAGGTGGTTTTGTATACTCTTGGAGGTGTGGGAAAAGACTAGGAAACTCCAGTCAAACTAAGGCTACTGTAGACCTTAGCTTGTAGTTATGGTGTGTAGGAGAGCTTATAGATGGTGCCACTGTAATCATCCGAAATGAACAAATTACCTTGCTTATCGACTGCCATATCTACCGGTCGCCCCCAGATTTCTTCGGTTCCCGGAACTAGCCAACCGCTGACTAAATCTATCTGATTCCCTGGACTCTTTGTTGCAGCGTTCCAGGGAAAGTAAACTACTTTGTAGCCTGTTTTCTTCTGGCGATTCCATGAACCATGCAGCCCCACCACTACCCCATTTGAGTACGAGCCAAGAAAGCTAGTATTTTGTAAGAATGTTAGTCCCAAGGGAGCTGAATGGGCTTGGATACCCTTGCTGATCTTGTCCATTGCATAGCAATTAACGTGTCCATCAGAATTGTATTGATAGTCCAGATCTAACGGCATATTGTTTAAGCCATTTGACGTGTCAGGATTGGAATTGCAGAATGGCCAACCATAGTTACCGCCATCTCGGACTCGTGTGAACACCTCTGGAGGATGGTTGTCCACGTAGGACGGAATCACCTTACCGTAATTGCCAGTATTATCCTTGAAGGGATAGCGGATATTATCTCGATTATTACCAACTACCCAAAGGTCATTTGTATTAGGTACGAATGCTAATCCTTCGGCATTACGTAAACCTTGGGCAAAAAGGCGTCGATTGGTTCCATTAGCGTTGTACTGGTAAATTGCACCACGTTTTGGGTTACTGACAGTATCTGACACACAGGCATTGCATGTAGAGGCGATGGACACGTACAGTTTGTGGTTGCCATCAAGTGCGATATTTTTCAATTCGTGACCATATGCACCTTTGAGTTCGCTTGTGCTGCTGTCTGGTAAACCAGTTACAACGATTTGACGATTTTTGGCAATTCGGTCTCCATACGTATAGGTGAAACGGTTAATTTGATGAGTCTCAGAGATGTAAACGTATGTGATGTTGTCAATCTTATGAAACACAATGTCGTGGGGTTTGCGTAGACCCACCACAAAGTTAGAAATAATCGGGTCTTTGCTGCCATTTGGTCGGATAATTAATACTTTACCGGTAGCTGGCTGTGATACTAAAAGATCCCCATTGGGAGCAACTGCCATAAAGCGAGCATTTCTAACGCGAGCGTAAACAGAGATGGAGAACTTCGGGGGCAGCTTCAAATAACGGTTAGTATTAAAGGGCGAATATCTCATTGTACTAGGCACGTTGACCTTAGTATTAACAGACGCAGCAGGCGCGTCAGCCAGCACTGCTTTGGGAACAACCTCTAAAGACATCAAACTAGTAACTGAAACGCTCAAACCAACTAGCGACGCAGAAAGTATCCGTCCAAGCGCCTGTCTTGGATTTAAATCGAACATAACCATTTTTCTAGCCTCGTAGGGAACTATGTTACACACAACTCTCGGCTAGCCAATATTTTCCGAGAGTCCGAACACAGGGTAATCAGGTGTAGTAGTTTTTGAAAATACTTCGTTAAATATCTTCATATATTCAATTTTTTCTTATTCATCAAAAAATGCTGGAGTCTAGAGATACAGCACATTCCAAGTAAATAAGGTAGAAATTTTAAGAATAAAGCCATATAAAATCAGAGTTTCTATCTTGTTACCAATTGTTTGCTGTATAAAGAAAGATACAGCGATCGCTCCCTCAAACCCAAAAAGTCTCAAACCCAACGGTGTCTCTATCGCTACCTTACCCAGCCTGGAAACTACTGTCTGATTGAATCTGGTAAAATTCGTGCAGTGAGCGATGTCTACGACGGGCTGCGCCAACGCACATATCTCTGACAAGCATTAACAACGGTTCATAGTGATAGCGAAACTGTGGTGGAGTGGTGAAAATTGCGATCGCCCCAATTATTCCCCAATTATTACGGTGTAATTAGAGAATGGCTTTATTGGTACGATAGATCGGAAAAACGCTATCCAACACCGCAAAAAAAGATTCAACAAACTCAACAACGCACTCAAAGGTTAGCAAAGAAATTGTGTAGACGCCCAGCGACTTGTTGTTAGACATCGCTTGGCATATATCTAGATAATCTTGATGAATAAATTATCAGATTCACGCTAGTAAGCTGTGATTTTATTAAACATCATCATGTTTGACATCTGTCAATAGTAAGAGTTATTAAGTATACAGCCAACTGAAGGCAAAACTTAACTGCAAGTATTGTTTGCAACTATAGGATAGAACTACCTCGTTGCGCCCGATTCACTTTTTCTGCAATTAGGTAAGCCTTTGGCTGTGATAAACACCCCTGCTGATGACACCTTCACCGATATTACAGGCGTCCTTGTAGGCGCAGACGACGACATCGATACAAACCTTGTCTACGGCATCACAGGTGGTAATGTCACTGGCAACACTTCCACCCTCATCGGCAACTACGGCACTCTCAGCCTCGACACCCAAACTGGGGCATACACCTACACCCCCAATGCTACTGCCATCGATGCCCTGACTACCAATGCCTCTGATAATTTTACCTTCAGCGTTAGTGATGGCACTTTGAGTGCTACCCAGCCGTTTGCCGTCAACATTACTGTTGCTAACAATGCTAACCAGCCACCAACCTTACAAGCCGTCACCCCTGCTAACCTAATAAACACCCCTGCTGATGACACCTTCACCGACATTACAGGCGTCCTTGTAGGCGCAGACGACGACATCGATACAAACCTTGTCTACGGCATCACAGGTGGTAATGTCACTGGCAACACTTCCACCCTCATCAGCAACTACGGCACTCTCAGCCTCGACACCCAAACTGGGGCATACACCTACACCCCCAATTCGACTGCCATCAATGCTCTGACTACCAATGCCTCTGATAATTTTACCTTCAGCGTTAGTGATGGCACTTTGAGTGCTACCCAGCCGTTTGCTGTCAACATTACTGGTGCTGACGATACACCTACCACTGCCGTGATTGATGCCAAGTTAATTAATAGCACCAATGATATCTTTAAAATCGACGCCAGCGAGTTCACCAAAGTCAACATTAAAATCAAAATTAAAGGACGCAGTTCCAAATTAGTCAACGAACTCGGCGTCTTCAGCGTTGATGACAGCCTTGGCACTATCGACGGTATTGCACCAGGGGCAGCAGGTTATCAAGAAAAAGCCCTCTCTAGAGCCAAAATCATCTTCTCAGTCATCACCAACAACCCCACAGGCTTTAATCAACAAGACCTCAGCCGCATCCTCCAATTGCAGGGTGGTACACAACTGCGCTTTTATTTGAAGTCTCAAAGTCAGATTATCTTCTCAGACACAACCACCCAAAAAATCACTTCCCAAAGCGAAGGTGGCTTTACTTTGGGGTGGAAAGATGGTTCCCGTGGCGATTCAGTTTTTGATGACTTGCAAGTGAATATTCAACAAACTGATGAACAATTACCCATCGGTACATCTTTGCAAGGAGAATCAGAAGGCGAAGCCCTGGATTTGCGGGATTTCGGCACTGACAGCCTAATTAGTGGGACTTTCATTGTCAACCGGGAAGCATCTTACAACAACTTTGTCGGTTTCTATGAAGTTACTGATGAGGATGGTGGCATTGATACCAATGGTGATGGCACAGCAGACATCCTCCCTGGACAAGCCGGTTATGTACAAGCGGCAATCAAGTCACGGATGACTGATATTGCCTTATCCGTAGGTAATCAAGGTACAGCCAACCACAATGGCAACTTTAAAGGCGGTGGCATTTATGTGCCATTCCTGATTGTTGACGGTAAAGTTGATGCTTTGTTAGACAGTAATTCTAGCAATGACCCGACAGTTTACTTCACTTTCTTGGGTGCCAATACTGACAAGACTCAGCACGTCAAGATGTTAGGTGATAATGTCTTTGGTTTTGAGGATCTCTCTGGTGGCGGCGACAAGGATTACAACGATGTGATTGTCAAGATTAATTTGACCTATAACATCGGGTAAGGGATTTTTAAGAAATAAATTACTACTACTTGTGGGATCGGCCAGACACCATTGGTGTCAACTGAACGTAAATAACGTGAATTCGACAGACCTCACCCACCTAACCTCCCTCTCCTGCGAGGAGAGGGAGGAGTAACAAAAAATTAGGGTTTTTGCTCCTTCAAGGAGAGGGGTTGGGGGTGAGGTCAAAATCCTGTACATCGAATTCACGTTCATTTAGTTTGTTGATATCTTCTGCTAAATAAGTTTTACCAAATTCCCCTTCCTAATGATTTAATCGGGTGATAGCGGTTTCTCAGCACTACCAATCTTGTACCGCAGTTGGAGCAAAAAATTAATTGTGCGATCGCCAAGACTGGGCGGGTTGTGGCAAGCTGGATTAAGGCAGCAAGTCATAACTGTGCATTTATAAGCAAATGTATTTATTATCCCTTAAGCACAGCCCACTCTTTGTAAAAACCACAAAATTAAGGTTCGTTTCTGTAATAACTCTGAAATTTGGAAACAACTCAAGCTAGTGTATATACTCGTAATCAAAATCTCAACAGACGCGAGTATGATGGATTTGTTAGCTATTTGGGGTGTAACTCAGGCTGCTGGGTTAATTTTTAAACCCATTCTCGAAGACTTAGCCAAAGATGCTGCTAAAGATTGGGCTAAAGATTTATTAAAAGGCATCCCTGGCAAGATTTTCCAGAAACTTAAGAAGGAAGATATAGAAATTGCTGCGGGGAAAGCGTTAAAGGAATTTTTACAACTGGTGCAGCAGCAGTTAAAGGTTCGTTGCAAACTGAGTGAAACTGAAATTAAAGAATACACTCAAGACATCAAGAAATTTCTCAATGATAAATTAGTTATAGAAGTTCTTGGCAAAGGTTTTGATATTAATTGTGAATCTCTAGATGCTAAAAAGCTAGAAGAGAGTTGGAATAGGCTGCAATTAAAACCTCTACCACCTAAGTTTAACTGGCAATCAATTACAGAACAGTATTTTACACAAGTCCAAGAACTTCTTTTAGATTCCGAAGAATTACACCATATCTTAGAATTACAAAAATTATCTAGTATTGAAACAAATATAAAACAACTATCTGGTGTTACTCCAGATTTTAATTTAAATAAATATCAAGAAGGTATCCTAGAACGGTATGGCAATGTTAAATTAGATAGCTTAGATACTAGCGGCTATGCCTATAACGAACTCAAATTATGGCGGATTTTTACTGCTCAAAATGTCCGGGAAGCTCATCAAGTTTTACCACAAGTTCACGAACTGCCGAAAGAACATCTACGCCGATTGCGAGAAAGCGACCAAGTAGAAGCAGAAATTGAATTAGAAGAGTTAGAACGCCACAAACGAGTTTATTTTGAACAGCCGATACTTTGTGTTTTAGATGTTGTCAATAAAAAACAAGATTATAAATATATTGTGATTTTGGGCGATCCTGGTTCAGGTAAGTCTACTTTGCTGCAATTTCTGGCTTTGAATTGGGCACAGTCACCACTGGATAATGTTATATATTTACCGATTCCGTTGCTAATTGAGTTACGCACTTATATGCGGCGACGGGAAGATAAAGAATGCAAGAATTTTCTGGAATTTTTTGATAAATGTAGTGGTGCAATTCATCATCTCAATCAGCTTGAATTAGATAAACAATTAAAAGCTGGTAATGCATTGGTGATGTTTGATGGTTTAGATGAAGTCTTTGACCCCGGTCAGCGAGAAGATGTAATTACTGATATTCATCGCTTTACTAATGACTATCCCAATGTGCAGGTGATTGTCACTTCTCGGATTATTGGCTATAAACCCCAACGATTGCGTGATGCTGAGTTTCGCCACTTTATATTACAAGATTTAGACTCAGAACAAATTCAGGATTTTATCCACCGTTGGCATGAGTTAACTTTTGCTGATGCAGCAGAAAAAGCGAGAAAACGGGAACGGCTGCAAAGAGGAATTGCAGCTTCCAAAGCTATTGCAGAACTGGCGGGAAATCCGCTGTTGTTGACAATGATGGCAATTCTGAATCGAAATCAAGAACTGCCAAGAGATAGAGCCGAACTTTATAATCAAGCATCGCGGGTACTGCTACATCAATGGGATGTGGAACGCGCTTTGACAGAAGATAAGAGGTTAGATCCCAAGACGATTGATTATAAAGATAAACAAGCGATGCTGCGTCAGGTTGCTTATCTTATGCAGACAGGTGAGAAAGGTTTGGCAGGGAATTTGATTAATGAAAATGATTTAGTCAAAGTTCTGATTGATTATCTCAAAACCATAGAATTTGATAAACCTAGAGAAGTAGCGCGGGTGATGATTAATCAACTGCGGACTCGTAACTTTATGTTATGTTTTCTGGTAAGGATTCAGGTAACAGAGTATTGACAAAGGGAACACTTGAGGGGGAGTATCACAGATATGAACCAAAACCTGCCTCAAAATTTAGACCGAGAAAGCTTGAACCA
>NZ_JACJTU010000088.1 GCF_014698835.1 Nostoc paludosum FACHB-159
TTTGTGTGGAAACTTGAGCATCCCATGTCGTCCCCCATTCTGTCACTCTTGTCTCACTGTGATATCCCCCATATATCAACTCTTCAGGACTTTTCTGCACCACTAAGGGTTCTTATTAAACAACAAAAAAAAAGGCAAGCTAAATTTACCTCTCCCTTAACTATCACAATGAACAATGATTAAAGATTGTTAAAGTTAATTATCTTTAGCCAATTGTAAATTTTACAACTCTTTGAGAAACTCAATCAAGGTTTGCTGGTCAGCAAGAGATTAATCAGTTATAGAGTAAAGTTCCGGTGAAGTTCCGGTAAAGTTACTTTTATGGTATGGTTTTCATAGAATTTGCATATTAGCCTATGAACTTTGAGGAAGCACTAGAAGTTGCTGATGAAGCTGTGTTCATCAAGGTGGGAAAGCGACTAAATCAAGTAGAAATTGCTATCCTCAAAGGCTCTTGGCAGCATCAGACATACGAACAAATTGCTTCAGCAGCTTGCTACTCAGTGGCATATATAAAGCAACATGTTGGCCCTGAACTTTGGAAACTGCTGAGTGAAGCACTAGACGAGAAAGTTACTAAGAAAAACTTCCAATCCGCTCTAGAGCGCCGATTGCGTAAATCTTGCCAGGTAAACACAGCAGGGGAAACTCTGGAGAATTCCATTCAAAATCTCAAATCCAAAATTCCAAATCGAGCAGACTGGGGAGAAGCGATTGATGTCTCTGTGTTTTATGGACGAACAGCAGAACTCAACACGCTTAACCAATGGCTGATCGAAGAGCGTTGCCGATTAGTAGCGCTGTTGGGAATGGGGGGAATTGGGAAAACCTCTCTGGCTGCTAAACTAGCTCAACAAGTTGAGGGGGAGTTTGATTTCTTGATTTGGCGGTCGCTCTATAATGCCCCACCTCTTTTTGACCTATTAGCTAACTTAATTCAATTTTTGTCCGCAGGTCAGGTTTTAGAAGCCGATTGCCCAAACAGTATAGACGGCAGAATCTCGAAACTAATTGATTATTTGCGCCAATATCGTTGTCTTCTCATCCTCGATAATGCTGAGACGATTTTACAAAGTGGCACTATTGTAGGAACCTATCGAGAAGGTTGTGAAGAATATACTCAACTGATCAAACAAATTGGAGAGGTTCCCCATATTAGTTGCCTGGTGCTAACTTCACGGGAAAAACCGCAAGACTTAGCCCGGCTTGAAGGAAAAGCACTACCAGTTCGCTCATTACAACTTAGTGGTTTAGATGTGGTGGATGGGCAAAAAATCTTTGAAATTAAGGGATTGTGTGGCTCTGAGACAGAATTAAAAGCAGTAGTTGAGCTATATCAAGGTAACGTCTTGGCTTTAAAGATAGTTGCCACGACAATTTTAGATGTTTTTAATGGTAATATTTCTCATTTTTTAATACACAATACTTCTGTTTTTGGTAGTATACGCGAAATTTTAGATCAACAATTTTCGCGGTTGTCAAATTTAGAAAAAAATATAATGTACTGGTTAGCAGTTAATCGGGAGCCAGTTTCATTAACAGAATTGCAGAGTGATATCTTATCACTGATACTCCCACAACAATTATTAGAAGCCTTGGAGTCTTTACTAAGACGCTCCTTGGTTGAGAAAAGCTCTAATTTATTTACTTTACAATCTGTAGTTATGGAGTACATAACTAATAAATTTGTCCAAAATATCTGGACAGAAATTAAAACTCAAAACCTGGATTTATTCCGAAGTCATACTTTAATAAAAGCAACGGCAAAAGACTATATTAGAGATATTCAAATGCGTTTGATACTCAAACCAGTTATAGATGGACTGCTAACTATATTTAGAAATCAGCAAATCTTAGAAAATCAACTAAATAAAATTTTATTCAAGCTACGAGAAACATTTTCAGAAGAACAAAATTATGCATGTGGTAACATTATCAATATACTTTGTTATCTAGAAATTAATCTTAGTAACTATGATTTTTCGCATTTGACTGTTAGGCAAGCAGATTTACGAAATGTAAATTTACACAACGTAAATTTTAACTATGCTCATCTTGCTCAATCATTATTTGCTGAAACTTTTGGTGGTATTTTGTCATTAGCATTTAGTCCCAATGGCAAATTTTTAGCTATTGGGGATATGAATAGTGAGATTCGCTTGTACCAAGTTGGTGATTGGAAACAGCTAATAATCTTTAGAGGTCATACTGATTGGGTGTCAGCAATTGCCTTTAATCATGACAGTACTATCCTTGCTAGTGGTAGTGAAGACCAGACAATCAAGCTTTGGCATGTCACAACTGGTCAATGTCTCAATACCTTGCAGGGACATGAACAGGGAATTTGGTCACTCGTTTTTACTTTAGATGGGAAAGTATTAGTCAGTAGCAGTGATGACAAGACTGTAAAGATATGGGATGTCAATACTGGCCAGTGCCTGAAAACCTTGTTAGAGCATCAAAATATGGTCAGGGCAGTAGTTTTGAGTCCTAACAACAAAGTATTAATTAGCGGTAGCGTGGATAAAACATTGAAGCTGTGGGATGTTAGCACTGGTAAATGCTTAAGAACTTTGCAAGAACATAATGAAGGGATTTGGTCAGTTGCCATTAGTCCAAATGGAAGGATACTTGCTAGTGGTAGTGGCGATGGAGCAGTCAAGTTATGGGATATTAAAACTGGTGAATGTTTGATGACTTTGCAGGGACACTGTGATTGGGTGATGTCACTTGCATTCAGTCAAGATGGGCAAATCTTGGCAAGTGGAAGTTGGGATCGGAAAGTGAAGCTGTGGAATGTCAGTAGTGGTGAGTGCCTGAAAACTTTGCTAGGGCATAATAGCATGATCCGAGCAGTTATGTTTAGTCCTGACGATCAAATCTTGGCAACTGGCAGTAATGACCAAACTTTGAAACTGTGGGAAGTTGCTACTAGTCAGTGTTTAAAAACAATGCAGGGATATGGTAATGGCATCTGGTCAATTGCCCTCAGTCCTGACGGTCAAATGCTGGCTAGTAGTAGCGATAAAACGGTAAAATTGTGGGACATTAACACTGGCGAATGCTTCGCAACACTTATCGGACATAGCAATGAGGTTAAGTCAGTGGCATGGAGTCCTGACGGTGGGATTGTAGCCAGTGGCAGTGAAGACAAAACGATCAAAATATGGGATATTAAAACTGGTAAATGTCAGCAAACTTTGCCAGGACACTCGAATTGGATTTGGGCAATTGCTTTTAGTCCCGACGGTCGTACTTTGGCTAGTGGTAGTCATGACCACACAGTGAAGTTATGGGATGTCGAAACTGGTCAATGCCTGAAAACTTTACATGAACAAAACCACGGAGTTTTGTCAGTCACCTTCAGCCCTGATGGTCTAACTTTAGCTACTGGTGGTCATGACCATACAGTAAAGATGTGGGAAATCAACACAGGTAAATGCCTGCAAACTTTGCCAGGACATAGAGGTTGGGTGTGGTCAATTGCCTTTAGCCCCGATGGACAAATCCTGAGTAGTGGCAGTGGAGATCATGTAGTCAAGTTATGGGAAGTCAAGACTGGTAAATGCTTGAAAAGTTTGCCAGGACATACAGGCTGGGTGCGATCGCTCGCCTTTAGTCCAGATGGTAAAATTCTCAGCAGTGGTAGCATGGATCAAACTGTGAAGTTATGGGATGTAAAAACTGGTGAATGCCTCGAAACTTTACAGCAACCAACTCAAGCCGTTTTATCAGTTACCTTTAGTCCTGAGGGGCATACTCTCATTAGTAGCGGTGAAGATGAGACACTGAAGATTTGGAATATCTTGACAGGTGAATGTATCAGAAGCTTGAGAAGTAAAAGACTTTACGAAGGGATGAAGCTCGCTGGTGTTACTGGGTTAACTGAAGCGACGCTTACCACTCTGAAAACTCTAGGGGCGATTGAAACTGAACTGCACATCGGCAACAATGGGCGAGTGTAAAAAACATTGTGGTATGTCAACACCGAACAATGCCTACGAACAATGATCGCACTATCAAATTTTGGGATATCAATACCCGAATTTGTCTGCAAACCTTGTCAGGACATAAAAACCCATAGCTTCCTTCTGAATCAAATATCACACTCATCACCAAAAGGGCGATCGCCTACTTTCCCAACCAGACGTAGTAAATTTGCCTATAAGGGATTGCTCTTTTTTACTAAGAGGTTTTGTTTGAGAAGGCGATCGCATGAATCAAACAACCGTAGTGAATTTGTCTACAAGCGATCGCGCTAAATTGAAAACGGTGCTAATACCAAAGTATGGTAACTAGGTGAAAAACACAAGATTGCACTTTCAAGTCTAATTACACTGCGGCGATCGCCTTTCCAAAAGTATGAATATTGGTTCTGGCGATCGCTTGCTTTAAACCTATGTCTAGAAGTGGGATCACCTTTACCAGAGCATTAATATTTGAAATGTGATCGTCTGCTTTAATCCTATTACTAGAAGTAAGAAATGCGAACACCGTAGTCAAGTATTAGATGATATTGTCTAAATCAATTATAGCAAAACTCCACCTTGAGAAGGACTACATTGTAATTCTAGAGTTGCAGAAGCCTCCTTAGCTTTTGGTAGTGCAGCAGAATTGTTGAATGTTGATTTGTCACTTAAACTATAAATATGTTGATTATTATTCCTTGAATAACGCGCAAAATCACTCATCATATCCAAAAATAACTCTTTAGTTAGTACTTTAAATCCTATACCAAGAATTTGTTCACACTCTTTACTTAGCCTTTGTAATTCATCCTTTACTTTTTGAAAATCTTCAATTGTTAACTCTTTATTTAAATATCTGCTTCTCAAGTTGCTTATGATATTTTCATGATATCTCGTGAGTTTGGTTTTATCTGTTACTAACTTTGCTGCCACAAATTTGTCTACTGCCATCTGACCATGCATATCGACATTTGCCAAGTTCCCCATAAAAGTAGGGGTTGGCACCTTTTTGGCTCTTGCAATATCATCTGTACTTCTAGTTATGAACCTAGCAGCATCATCAGCATACTGCGGTGCTTTCGCTAAGGTGACCTGTCCATATTTCCACCATTGAATTTCCTCCGTTTGCTGCCAATCATATTTGCAGCTTTGTGCATCTTTGATAGTATTTAATTTATATGTGCGAACTTTAAAATTTTTTCCATCAAGAAACTTAGCAATAGAATGTTTCTTTTGACCATTGAAGCTAACTTTCCACGAGCTACTGTATGTGTTGAGAAGTGTTCTCTCACTACAGGGAGGAATATTGGCGTACTTAGAAGCTTCCTCTTTCCCAGGCTCATGTAGAGTAATGATTGCCATATAAGGAGTATCATTAATCAACTTTAGCTTGCCATAGCGTTCCGGTTGTGTATTTCTATTTTGCGGCGAAGTGGGCAATCCCAAACTTGAAAGGGTTGCAGACCCAGCAATCCCATCAACTGCGAGACCATGTTTATTTTGATAAGATTTAAGTCTAGCTAATGTCTTAGAACCAAAAATACCATCAACAGGAATACCACTAAGAGCTGTTTGAAGTTTTTTAACATCAGAACCCGCGCTACCGTAATGCACACTTGCTTGAACGGGATTAGCGTAAGCTATTGTACCTGCTACCACACATGAAGTAACCAAAGTGATCGCAGAAGAACAAGATGCTTTAATATCAGTGTTTTTTGACTTTCTCAATTGAGGTTCTGAATTTGTATGTTCGTGTGTGACAGCAGCATAAATGAAAGCTAGAGTTTCCATAGAATTAGTTCCACAATCGTTGGTATATTTGAGTTGCTTTAGATAACTTTATTTAGTGGCTTTCTCAGCCTTTTACTGAGAATAACTAAACAGTTAAATTCAATCAGTAGAAAGTAATTTGAGAATATGTAAGCAATTATCAGAAAATTGCCCAGAATAGCCCATCTAAATTGAAAATTTTGAAATATAAACTGATGAACATACTCAGCCAAGCTTCAGATATTCACTAATATAGCGATGAGCATCTTCTACTGCTTCTTTCAAATTAAGATTCCAGAATTCTACTTTATTTTCATAATCATTTTTAGGATAAGATAAAGCAATTACACTCCAATCAGGGCTAATAGTTGCCCTAAAGATAGTATTTATGTCGTTATTTATATCATTTAGCTGAATACTTTTTAATAAAATACCATTTATATTCCAAAATTCAAAACAATGCGAAGTAACTAAAGCAATCATGTTATCATTTTGATTAAACTTCAAATCCCGGATTGAACCTTTATGACTTCCTTTAATACTTTTGATTATCTTGCCACCCAGATCCCAAACTTTAATTTCAAAAAAATCACTTGATTGATTGACTGTGGCAAATTTCTGGTTGTCATGACTAAAACTTATATGATAAACATTCTCTTCAAAATCTGTTAGAGATTCAATAATTTGAGACAAGCTATCATTATCAAATTTCCACAACTTTACTGTCTTATCAGTGCTGCTTGAGGCAATAACCTGACCGTTGTTACTGAAAGTTGCCATTATCAGGTTCTTTTCGCGGGTGGGCTTTTGAGCTAGTAGCTTACCCTTAAAATTAAAAACTTTTATTGTGCCATCTTTTCCTGCTATAAGGAATATATCATCAGTAGGGCTGAAACTTATATTATTAGCGATAGCCCCAGAAATATAAATAGGTTTACATAATACTTTATGATCATTTGCTTGTATATTATTCCAGATTCTTATAACTCCATCTACAGTAACTGTAACAATTGTGTTACCATCTGGACTTAATTTAGCATCATAAACTTTGCTTTCATGAGCAAGAATTCTTATGCAGTCACCATTACGTTTCCATAATCTAGCAGTTTTGTCAGAACTCGCTGTAATCATAGTTTCTCCATTTGCATTAAAATCGATCCCCCAAATTTCATCATCATGACCCTCAAATTTACTTTGACAATGCCAAAACTTTATGGTTCCATCTTCACCAGAAGATATGAGAAACTTTCCATTTGGACTGAATCTAACTTTGGAAACAAAACCTCTATGTCCCTTTAATTTTTTTATTATTTTGCCATCAGTAAATCGAATTACAATAGTGCCATCTTTATTAGCTGAGGCAATTTTTTTCCCATCTGGACTAAAAGTAGCGAAATAAACTTCTTCATCTTCACTGAATTCTATAATTGGTTTTTCTATACTTTCTTTATGGAGAGACCAGAGTCTAATATATTTATCCGAACTACATGAAATTAAGGTTTTATTATCAGGACTAAAACTTACTGTTGAGATAGAATTGCTATGAGCTTGAAATTCTTTAAGCAATTTACCATCAGCATTCCAAAGTCTTATATTACCACTACGATCGCCAGAAACAATCATTTCACCGTTGGGGCTAAAACTTACACATAACACCTGATCTTTGTGCCTTAGTATAGATTTAAATATATTATTTTCATAACACCAAAGCTTGACAGTTTCATCGCTGCTAGCAGAGACAATTATTTTGTATTTTTCGTTAAAGCTTATACTAGAAACGTCGTCTTCATGAACTTTAGGCATTCCATACTGCTCTACAAATATAAACTGGTTACTGCCTTCAGGTTCTTTAATTATTCTTGTTTGCCAAAGTTTGACAGTTCCATCCTCACTAGCAGAAGCAAGCATCTTTCCATCTGAACTAAAAGTCAAATCACGAATAGGTAAGAGATGCGTACTCTCCATAATTTTAATTTGAGTTCCATCTCGTCTCCAGAATTTAATTATCCGATCATGATAGCCAACGGAAGCAAATATTTCGTCTTCTTCTGGACTAAAACTGATACTAGAAACTATACCTTCATGTGCATTAATACTATTATATTCTGCTAATTCATTAAATAATTTACCAAATATAATTAAAAAGCGAAGTCTAGAATATTCATATTTTATTAATTCCTCTTGCAAAGTGTTTCCTATATTGATGAGGTTTGCTAGTGCATCAAGCCTCTTGTTAGAAGCAAAAAGCATCTGTGAAGATGAAATATTGGCATCAAGGATTCTTTCTAGTTTTTCTTGCTCTTGTTGATCGCGGAGCTTCACACTAGCCTCAAAGAAGCGTAGCTCTAATTCGTTTAGCCAATACTTGTCAGATTGAGCTATTTTTTTTAACTGTTCAAGTCGAGCAATGTCCTGATTCCAGAGCAATGGAGAGTCTTGATTACAACCTTGACTGCTCCAATCACGCGTAGATGCAACCAATCGCCTTTGAAGCAGTAAATTCTCTTTCTCCTTCTCAATCCACTCCTGTAATTTACTCCAACCCTTCACTAAAGCATCATGGGCAGGCTCTAAATAAGGTTCGCCTTGAGAACTAGAACCTTCAACGATTAAACGAGCGTCAGAAAAACTTTGAATGACTTTTTGCACACGGGCATTTTCTTCTTGAGAAAGATACTCCAGTTCTTTTTTAGGTACTTGTCGCCGTGCTAACTCTCCACCTTGTAATGAAATCATTCTCAGCATTACCCGACGCAGCATAGCTCTATGAGCGTCCGTTAGCAACTGGTCGTATTCCTCCGTCGCTCTTTTTGTAAGCGAACCGGATACACCTTCACCATCAAGGCTATCACGGTAGTCATCCCAAGTGATTTCCCGCTTAATGCGCTTATCTTCATTCACGGCATCCACATACCGTTTAGCAAAGCTACGATACATGATGTATAGGGCAAAAGACAACAACGGTAATGCTCCGGGCATTCCTTCCACTTCTTTTACAAGTTGTTGCACTAAGGTACGTGAACTCGGTTTCTCTTTGTCTGGGTTTGGATCTAACGTAAAGAAAACCGCTGTTTCTTTGGCAGGTTTTTCGATCGCATCTTGTAACTCTTCGCGCTCCATATCTGGCACGATGAATCGTGCAGAAACCCAATCGATTCCCAATTTAGATTGATCGTTTGTGGATTTAGGAACGTTCGTTGATTTATCTTTGCTGCGCCCTTTGGATTTAGACTTGTCGTTTTCAGAGTTAAATTTGTGATTGATTGCATCTTCAAATTTACTGCGTAATAAGGGTTCAAAATCAGAACGTAGCGTGAAAACAAGGTGCAACTTGTTTGAAGTATTTTTCAGTTGCTCAATGAGTTTGTTCCAAAAATTCTTTTTCTCATTTTCATCGCGGCACTGTGTCTCAACTTCCTCAAATTGGTCAATTACCAGTAAGCGTTTTGTGCTATCAGTAATTTTGGTTAGTTTGAGTTTCTTTAATGCTTTCTCTAAAGCTGTGGCAGGCAATTGACCGGGGCGAAATATTTCAGCAACCCACTTTACCGGCGGGGCTTTTGACTTAGATTCAGACTGCTGAGTTGTCTTTTCTTCAGGGTTTGACTGCTGCGATGGCTCTGTTTCTTCTGAAATTTTCCTAAGTTTGGGAACGAGTCCTGCCTTCACAAGACTTGATTTACCTGCACCCGACTGACCTAAAACAATAGTAAAGGGATCATTTTGTACGCGTTCAGACAACTTTTCAATCAATTTTTCTCTACCAAAAAAGACAGCACCATCATGTTCTGTGTAGGATTCCAAGCCTCGGTAGGGGTTATATTTATTACTGATTTCTGGATCGGGTGGTAAATCCTTTTTAACCTCTGCGAATTCTTTCAAAAGAAAGACGAACCTACCGCGTTTGTGTTTTTCAGGTGGAAAGTCGCATAATTGAGGAGTTTGACGTTTTTGAGCTTCGTTAGTGAATTTTTCGACACGATCATCTAAATAAGTAATTAACTCATTAATCGTAATAATTCCATCCTCAGGTTGGATATCAGCTTCACGGTTAAGTCCCTTTTCCAGAAAAGTGACAAACGGAGAATTGGATTTACCGTTGGAATCACGGTTATTCTCCTTTAACTGAAGATGATGCAATACATCGTTTGCTGTCTGATCTTCAGCAGAAGAAGTGAGAATCTGCCATGCGGGACTATCAATATAAAGATCCAAGACGGATGGAAAAACCTTCTTGTGTAACACCTGCCGATCTTGTCCTAATGACCATCGAACTGCTCCTGCGTAACAACAATCCAAAATTATTAAACAATGGCGGCACTGGATATCACTTAATGACTGAATAAATTCAGACATAGATAAATATGACTCTAAATTGTCGTATTCAGCATCTTGTGGAATTAGATAACCTTGGGGTTTATTTGAGAGAGGTGCTTCAGACTTGTCAGCAGTGGCATTTTGCACAATCTCCATTGGAAGTGCAATGCCATGACCTGCAAAGTAAAGTATGAGGCGATCATTTTCCTTAACTTCAGTTTTTAGACTTTTTAAATTTTGGCGAATTTTATCTAGGGTAGCTTGCTCATCCAACAGCTTGTAATGCTTGACAGGTTCTCTAGAAAGTAGATGTTTCTCTGAAAATAGTTCACAAATCGTCTCAGCGTCGTTTACTGCATTTTCTAGTTTTGCGATTGGGCGAGTGTAATCATTAATCCCGATCGCAACCACATGAGTTGTGTCAAACCATTTCGTGGTTCGAGTCTCATGGTTTTGGTTAGATTGAGGCGAAACTGAAGCAGTTTTCTGGGCTGAAGAAGGTAGTGTTTGAGATTCCAATGTATTTGCAGAGATAGAACTCTTGGTACCACTGGAAGCACTTGAACCAGAAGTGCGTTCTTTTGATGTATTTTTTGAACTTTTCCCAGTCGGCTGTGCGCCAGTTTTACCGGAGGATACTGGGGAAGGATTCGGTCGCGGCCCTGGAGATGAGGAACGGCTAGGCGGTAAAGGTTCGGGCGGATAGCCAAAAGCTTGACTAATTGCACTAGCGATCGCTTTTAATCCTTCCGTTTGTCGGAAGTAGGAAAGATGGTCACAAGCGATCGTATCCAAAATATTAACAGTGGACGAGCCATCCTGCGGTACATCAATAATGCTATTAACAGCAACGGCAATATCGTTTTCTTCATCTCCAAAGGGAAATTCAATCGCTCGACGCACCTGTTTTTTAAGTACATCCAATAATTGTTTCACATTAGAGGCTTGATCTATTAATGCGGTACTTCCCGCAATGATGCTGTATGGACACCTGGAACTGACAGAGGTTTTGAGTTCAGAAAAAAATGAAGATTTAGTGGAGTGCATTTCCCGCAACGTCACACTCATTGCCTCAACCAGTTTCTTCAGTAACGAAGGTACAAGTGGCACATAGGAGAAATTTAACCCAAAAGATAACAGAGTAGTTGCTAAGTCATGCACTGTTGCCCACGGAGAACCGCCATTAGGAGTGCCAACCATAATTAAATGACTGACCACTTCATTACCGTTTCCTTGCTCTATGAAACTTCGAGACACCAACCCACCCATCGAGTGCGCCACAATATGCAACGTCTTACCGTGGTTTGGTGTAAGTCCGACCGCAGCTAATTGATTTTTGAGTATCCTAGCAGTTTCTTCAATGGGTGTATTTAAACTTTCGTAGTCAAAGGCCAATACTAGGTCATACAATTCCTCTACAGATTTTAATTGCTCATTGACATTTGCTTTGGCATAGCGCACGCTCGGAATCATGCTTTCTGTGTCGCCAATAATGCCGTGAATGTAGAGAACAATATTTTTGGCTTTGGCAACAGCCGCTTTAACAGTGTCAATATCTTCTTTGTCAGTGTAGCTAACTGTGCCGTCCCCATTCACAGTTGCTTTTCTTAGCCAAGCATAAGAAGACTTGCGACCCAGATTATCTAACACAACCTTGCGAAAACAAAGCTGGATAGCTTGACGAATCTCGCGTTCATCGGAATTCAGCCCTTGAGGATCACAGAGGTATTCAATTTTAATCTCAGTTTTATCATTTTCTGCCTGCCCAATCCCTAACGGCAAGTAAAACTGACCATCGTGAGCCACAGCAAGAATCCGTTCATTCGGCTGTAACGGCTGATTTACCGAGATAATCATCGGCGAGTCTGGTTTGACAGCATTGATTGTTGATGTATCTACCTGCAACTCCAGTACATCTAACCCCTGTTCAAAACTTCGACTTGTTGTGAATTGAAACGCTTCAGTTTCCTCTAGAAGAGATGGTAAGGCACTGCTGCTCATACTTCTGGTTGCAGATTTAGTTGTCTTGAAGCGCGCACTTGCCGACAGTCCCGGCGGTGTCTTAATCGTGATCCCAGAGGATATCTCTTTTTCTACTTCTGGTGTTAGTTTTTTATAATCTTTCGGACGCACGCAAGTTAAGCTAAATTGCTCCGTTATCCAGTCATCATTAGGAAGCTTTTGCTGACGAGCAACTTGCCGATCAGGTGGTTGAGCGATCGACAAACTATTTTGTAAAAAATCCGAGCTATTAAATTGCCTGGTACTCGCAACCAGCTTGAATAAGTCCTGATATTCAGTTACACCCTTGTTCAGAACCTCTTCAGGTATTGCCAGAGGAATGTCTTGAGGTTCATGTCCATCAGATTCGTCCAGTCCAGCCCAGTATTCTTGCCCTGGTTCAAGTTGAATCCAACTTCTATCACCCCCCTCTGGTAAAATTTCAGGAAAGCTTACCGAGTAATCATCTGCAATGTCTAGAATAGTACAATAAAGCCTTCGCTGAAAAGTATTTTTGAGCTTCAGTTGGATTGTGGGTTCTTCCCCCCAAGTACCATCTTTGTACTGATACTCTAGACGTGGATGGGAGTCTGTCAACCTTTTTCCATTGTGCCAAATTTCAATTTCGATCGCATTTTTAGGAATAGTTGTGCTGGGGTTCTCCATCTCCCGTGTTTTTCTCCAACGGGCGATGTGTTCCACCTGTTTGACTGCTAAATTTACGTCATAGCCTTCGATAGGCTCCACCAATAGGCGATCATTGGCATCAGTGATTCTAAACTGCTGGTTATCTGCATACAGGCAATAGTGAGTTTTATTGCGATCGCCTTCTATCGCCACAAAGGGAGAATCCTTAAGCAATGCTTTTACTTGGTTTAATACTTGATCATCGCCTTCCAGGTAAAAGCTAACACTGGGTAGCTGTCGTTCAGTTAAAACTGCGTAGAATATAGAATCTTTAGACTCAGGTTTTGAAGTGAATGTAACTACACTTTCTGTTACGCGAACAGTTGTGATTTTAATTTCACCGAGTTTGTTTTTGTCTTTGTTTTCCTCATTTTTCATCTCGTCAGTAGTGCTATGTTCCCGATAAACGGCGAGTTTACTATCTTTTTGCAGGTTTAGAAAGGTGCCACCATTAATAACCCACTCTGCTTCCTGAATGAGTTGCCCTGCATTGTCAACCTTTCTATCCCGACGAGAAAGAATAAAATAGGGATCGCGGGGTTTAATCACCTTTTTATCCCCCAAAAATGACATCTTATTTAACTCCTCAGATGTCATACCAATAGGTTCAACTTGGGGTGTTTGATCCCTCCTGTAACCATTAACGCGACTACTGACCTCACGGAGCAAATCATTGTAGGAAAGTGTTGCATTGAGGCTATTTAACTCTTTAAGGAAAAAGTAAGAAAAAAGTCCTCGACTATTGCCCTCTAAATCGATAAATTCTTTCGCTGTCTCTGTATGGAGGCAAGCGGAAATAAAGACATGTTTCCCTTCAGGAAATTTCCGGTTTTCGAGGCCTTGTTTGATTTGAGGATCGTGAGCAAAACAAAACTTATCATACGCCCTTGACGGACGGCTATCTGTTCGGCGAACTCCTTCCTTGCGGTCTGTGTCTCTGGTGCCAGAACTGGAATGACAGCAATCGAACACAACAAGAATGTGCGGTTCATTTTTCGCCACTTTAGAAATCAGATATCGCAACTCTTTGTTGGCTAAATCTTGGATTTCAATACCATCCTCACCTGTAGTACGGCTGTCATGGCACACAATTGTCTCAAGTTTCTTTTTGCCTAATTCTTTTTCATACTCCAAGAAATGCAATTCCTTCGCTGCCTCTTCTTGTGCGCCATGACCGCAGAAGTAGAATAGAACTACATCATCTTTACCTGCTTTGCAAAGATGATTCTCAAACTTATCAATCACATTTTGTCGAGTTGCCTGCTCATTAATAAGCTTTTCAATTTGAGAATTATTTACGCGCTTTTTTAGAAAATTTTCGACATCTTCGATATCATTAACGCATCCATTCAGGTTACTATTAGAGACTTTATAATTATCGATACCTACAAGCAAAGCGTATAAATTGCGAATCCCGATTTCCTGGGTAGGGCTGAAGACTTGAGAATTATTAACCATGATGCAAATCCTGATAATAAAAATTTATTTATGATTCGATACAGTTATCAAAAAGAAATCAGTCAATAAAATATTGAAATATTTGCGGTTTATTCTCCTTATGATTAAATCGAAAATTAGCTCATCAGTCTAATGTAATCAAAACTATTATTAATACCTTGTTTGATTTCTTTACTCACTCAATAGGATTTTCATTACCTAGTCACAAGCAATTTAAAGCAACTAACGTTGATAGTCAATACAGTAAAGTTACGGTAAAGTTACCTATATGAGTGTCTGGCGAGAGTTAGAGTCGAGGGGAAGCGTTACCAGTCACTGCGAGTAGTCTTAGGGCGTGTTTTAAAACTATAGCCAAAGAACGATAGAAGCGAGTGTCAGCATTGCAAGGTAGTTATCCGCCTTTTTCTCATACTGTGTAGCAGTTCGACGGAATTTTTCTGATTATCGAGATTGGCAGTTGAGAGACCATTTATAAAGTAAATCTTTAGGCGACTAGACGGCGTAGCATAATACGAGTCATAACGGCATATATGGCAGCTTCACTCATTTCAGAAAGACGCTCGTAATCTTTGCGCTCGACGATGATATTGGTTAAACCAACCGAATGTTCTTTCTACTACCCAGCGTTTGGGTAAAACTTGAAATTCTTGCTCAGTACGTCGTATAACTTCAACATGAGCTTGGATCATTAACCAAACTGAAAGCGCAAATTTATCACCCTCTTGCTCGGAATCAACCCATAAAACTTGTACTTTTTCCAACAATTCAGGGCGCTCCTCTAACAGTTCCGTGATTTGCATAGGCAGCAAGTACTCGTTCCGGCGCATTCGCTTTGCTGACAATGACTTTCAACAACAGTCCCAGACTATCAACTAGAGTCTGCCGCTTTCTTCCTTTTACCTTTTTACACCCGTCAAAACCGTACACATCCCCTTTTTTTGGTCAGTCTTGACCGACTGACTGTCTGCGGCGATCGCAGTAGGTTGTGTTGATTTACCTAATTTCGACCGAACCTGACCACGTAGTGTATGGTTTAATTTTTCCCAAACTCCCTTGCGCTGCCATTTGCGGTAGTAGTTATATACCGTTGAGCTTGGTGGGAAGTCCCCTGGAAGCATATTCCATTGACATCCAGTTTTCAAATGATAATAGATGGCATTGCATATCTCACGCATATCTGTTGTGCGTGGATGGCCTCCTTCTTTAGCTGGTGGAATCAAGGGAGCCAGGATTTCCCACTCCATATCAGTTAAGTCTGTGGGGTAAGACTTTCGCGCCATTAGCAACTATGTAAATACACTGTGTATGAGGTATCTTATACTTGCGGCGATCCCTTTCTTGCCGCTTTTAGATTTACTTTATAAATAACCTCTGAAGCCCAAAGATTGATCTTTGGTATCCCCCACTGATTGCAAAGCAATACAGTGGTGGGAAGATGTCAAACTCACTCAATGCTAGATTTCTCTAAGAAATGAGCAGAGCCTAAAGCTACATCACCCCAGCGCATCACGATCGCAGTGGCATTTGCTGATGCCCCAAACGAATAGACGAGAACCAAATCATTTTCATGAATCTTGCCTGATAGCGCGGCATGATACAGATTAGCTAGGGGAAGTACAGGCCCAATGTTTCCATACTCAGGATAGAGATTGATTGTGCGTTCTGGGTTAATGCCTAGTATCTGAGCGCCAAATTTGGTAAACCAGGCAGTTGGTGTATTGAAAATAAAGAAGTCGATTTGTTCGATTGTCACGTTAGCAGTAGCAGCAGCACCCTCACAGCATCTCAGAACAAAATCAGCAGCAGTGTTACTAATTACTCGATTTGCTCCCTTGCCTGTCTTCATAAATAATCGCAGTTTGCCTTGAGAATCTTCTGCAATTTCAGTGTGAAATGCGCCACAAGTCTCTGCTGAATGAACGATTTTACTGCCGAGAATTCCTTGGTTAGCTTTCAGTTCACTAACAACGAAAGCTGCGGCACCATCGCCAGTTATCCACGAGAGAGTATCTCTTTCATCCAGAAGACGAGAGTATGCACAGGAAGTAACTACCAAAATATTGCGGTACTCTTTGGCTCGCACTAATGTACTAGCAGTTTGCAGTGCAACTATACCACTGGAACACATGGAATTAAGATTCCAAGCGGGACAATGTAAGCCCAGTTGATTGACGAGGAAAGCAGCATTCCCAGCTACAACTTCTTCAGTACCGAAAGAGGTAGCGATCGCCAAATCAATATCTTCTATAGAAAACTTTCCAGCCTCCAAAGCATCTCGTGCTGCACGATACTCCAGGGTTAGCGATGACTCACCTGGGGCAAGTATCCGTCGCTCAACAGCACCGCGAAAGGGGTCTTGCAGATAAGGCAGCATTTCCTGGTCAAATTCGTTGCTGGGAGTAGAATCAGCCAGTGAAAACAGCCTTGCCAAACTCTTTTGTTCTGACTGAGAAACTATCTGTGGGTATTTCTGGCGATAATAATCATTCGTACATTTGGTGCTGGGAAAGCTCAATGCTAGAGAGCGAATCCCTACTGAATAATCTTGCATAAAACAAATACTTCCTATGAATTGGTAATGCCTTGGGAAATCAAACTGTTAATCCGACCTTCTAGGGGAGCAGGTTCGGTGGGATCGATAATCACATCAACTATGAAGGGAACTGGAGAAGCGATCGCTTTTTCTAAAGCAATGCAAATATCAGATTCTTTCTCCACACGAATACCATCAGCTCCCATACCGCAGGCAATCTTCACGAAATCAACTTGCGGAATCTCTACATCCATACCAGCAAACCCCTGTAACACTGACCCTTGACCGCACATGTTGTAACATCCATCGTTGAGGATAATCCAGACAGCAGGAATCTGGTATCTCACAGCAGTGCTAACTTCACTGTTCATCAGCATGGCACCATCCCCAACAATAGCAACCGCTTTACCATTGCGTGCTAGGGTTGCACCGACAACCCCCGTCACAAAATGTCCCACAGAAGCAAAGCCAGTGCTGGTTCGGTAACGACTTGGTTGAGTAAATTGCAACAACTGATTTCCCCATGCCATTGAGTTACCTGCTTCGGTCATCACTATGGCATCACTGCGATCGACAATTACCTCTTGAATTGCATCCATGAGTACCTGAGGTCGCACCAAGCCTTGCATCCGGGGATTGATTTTTTGCCGCTCCGGTCGAGGCAATACCATTTGACTTTGACAGTTGGGAAAATACTGCAACAGTGCCTGCATAAACGCTTTCACATCGGACTGAATAGCTAATGTATTAACGCCTGGATAAGCAGTTCCCGGCACTTCCGGGTCGATATCAACGTGCAAGAAACCTTCCAAAGGAATCATCGCCGGATTCCAGAAAGAGGTGAATTCACCAAGGCGCGTTCCCAGTACCAGCACTCTTAAAGGACGATGCTTTTGCATATAAGTTAAAACTGACTCATGTCCAGCAAGGCCTGTAACCCCTACAAACTGAGGATGGTTTTCTGGAAAAATGCCTTTACCCCGTGGCGAACACATGACCACAGCCCCAGTCCTCTCAGCAAACTGACGAATTTCTGCTGCTGCATTTGTTGCACCAAAGCCAACCCAGATGGCAAACGATCCTGAAGACAACAACTGCACACATTTAGAAATGGTTTCATCACTGGCAGTGGCTGGAGCAAAAGACAGAGCGGCTTGTGATAATGATGTTTTGATGGAAGTTGTTTGGATGTTGGTAGGGATACTGATATGTGCGATAAAGCTCCCTGGTTGGGCTAAACCTTTCGCTAATCTGCGATAGACCTCTGGAAGTTCATCATCAGATTCGAGAGTAGTTGCATAGTGGAACAGAGATTTGGAAGTGAGAGTTTCAGCCATTGTATAACTACTGGTTTCCTGGCAAGCCCACCTTCCTCTTTGTGATGCTGAGGTAGAAGCCGACAAAAAGATTACCTTTGCCCCCTCCCAACGGGCAGCCAATAAACCTGTCAAAGTATTCGTGATTCCTGGCCCTGTTGTCGCAAATACCACGACACCCGGATTTCTCACGAGGGAGAAAAAAACACCTGGATTAGCCAGATTTAGGATAAATTAATTGACACATTGTTGAATTCACCGCCGATTAAAAATATTTACCAGTAA
>NZ_JACJTU010000089.1 GCF_014698835.1 Nostoc paludosum FACHB-159
CAACAGTCGATTCATAGTCTTTCGCCTCCCTAAGCATCTCTAACGCCGCTTCATTGTGCGGCGGGAGTTGAAAATCCGTAGGTGGGTCTTTCACGGTAGTCATTGGCTACATCAAAAATTTTTTTGTTTGCTGGCTAATCTCTCATCCGTTACAGTATCAAATTTATCTTTATCTAAACTATCTAGTTGATTTTTACCGATCATCTATTTTGCTTGGGCTAAGTTCCACTGAAAATGGCCGCCCTAATCTTCATCCTGCTTTTTTAATTTGTTTGTTTTTGTATGTCTTGCCGCGATCGCTTCGGAAGCAAGAATTTTTACCATTTGACTCATAGAGCGTTTTTCAGTTTTTGCTTCAGCAGATATCAATTCATAGAGTGCTAAATCATCTTCATCAGTGAAATAAATATTTAGTCTAGTTCCTGTGGGCATCGTAACACTGTCTGGTGTTGGAATAACCCTATTCTCAGTCTAAACCTCTTACTTGTCACTGGTGTTATATAGTGTTATGATAACACTATAAACCAAAAAACGACACAAAACAAAGGCAACAGAAGCCAGAAAGTGAAGTTGAGGCTAACCAATAGTTGGATAACTGAATTTGAGCTTATTTTGTTAAAAATGGGCTTTAATTCTTACAATTAAAGACTTTCACCAATCATCAGAACCATGACAACCACATACACCAATGCCACAAATTGGCTAGTTCAAGCAGACTTGCTTGCCAATTCCGGGCTAACTGACCTTACAGGAGGTAAGGACGCAGGAGCAGGATATGGCAAGGCAATCATCGGTGATTTTTGCATCATGATGCCAGCCGCATACTCACTAGTTCGCAACCGCAACATCATGCACCACGAAACCATCTCAAAAGATGGGGCATCGGTGCGGTATGTAGAAGGAACCCGGCTTGACTTAAAAGACGTTCAATTCTTCTGGGGCAGTGCAGCAATCGCACAGGCTGACCACACCCTGCTGCATGAGGACAAAGCCAAAAAAGCAGAACTGGCATTAGAAAGCATCCTTGCAGATTTAGCAGTTCTCAATATTCCCGATGGGTTCAAGCTTTCGATTAGTTTGAGCAATCACAACCCAGAACGCTGGGGACAAGAGATTAAACGCAGGGTTGAAGGGACTCACACCTTTGAGCATCTACACCCTGTAACCCGTTCCATTGTCACCAAGACAGTTGAGATTGTTGTTACAGGCATTTACCCTGAAGGGTTTGGAAGCATTGCCCATTGTTTATTCGGTGAAGCGTCCCTAGTACTAGACCCTTCAGAATTGGCGATCGCTCTCGATATCGGTTCATCAACTTGGTTGGTGACTGTGTTTAACGGCAGTGGTGCAGTCATAGACCGCCATCTAATTGAGGGTGGAGCCGGTGAACTGCACAGCATGATTGCAGAAGCCCTCGACAAGCGAAACGACCGAGTGAGTCTGCTATCCAAGGATGTCAAGCACTCACCCAGTCTCGTGAATCAGGGGATTCTAGAAGGAACTTTCACTTATGGAGGCAACCACCTAACAGGTAAGAAGTTTGAAACAGAGTACAGCCAATGTCTTGAGGATTGGTGGAGTACCAGAATTGAGAAATTCGCCAACTTTGTGACTGCTGGCAATTATCTAGACCGCGCTAAATACCTTGTCGCCTGGGGTGGGGGTGTTTCCTTGCCAGTGGTGGATCAAAACCTTGCCTCTTTAGGTTTCGTGGTCTTGAAAAATCCCCAATTTATCAATGCATTGGGCTTGAAACTATTAAGTCAAATATCTCTAGGAGCCTAATTAATGAATTACGAATCTCGGCGTATAACCATCTCCTACTTAGCAGTAATTGAATTGTGCAAGATTTTTGAATTACCCCAAGATGCACCGACACAAGCATTATCGGCAGGTGTAGAAAAGCTGATTTTTCAACACGGTAATGTCCAAACAACGCCCAAAGTTGAAACAGCGCAATCTACACAGCCCAATAAATCTGCACTTAGCGCAATGGTCACTAATTTTAAGGGAGCAGCATGAGCAGAATCACAGTAAGAAACACGCTTTTTGGCATTGGTTTAACAGCAGCAGCGTTAGCCCTTGGCTACTTCGGAGTGCAGTACATCGGTAAAAACAATATGTTAACTATCGCTGCGGTTGTGGGTGGTACAGGGGCAATCAGTTATGTACTTCAAAAACCGGCTCAACCAGAAGCCCCAACCACACCGATAAAAGCTCAAAGGAGAAGAAACAAGTCATGAGCGACCAAGAAACCATGCAGACACAACCATCACTAACAACAACCGAAATAATGACCATTCTCTTGGGTTGCGAACAGACTCTTAGGTTTGTGCAAGCATCGCCAAATTACAAACAAATTGAAGCCTCCGAGCGTTTCAGTACATCCAATGATTTGCGCCTTGGAGATGCAATTCAGACGCTTGTTGAAGTTCACGAAGCGATTCTAAATATCGAGTTTTATTCCCAAGTTTGAGGGAAAAACTTATGCTTTCAACTACAGCAA
This sequence comes from Nostoc paludosum FACHB-159, assembly GCF_014698835.1. Lineage (GTDB taxonomy): Bacteria > Cyanobacteriota > Cyanobacteriia > Cyanobacteriales > Nostocaceae > Nostoc > Nostoc paludosum. The sequence goes on from NZ_JACJTU010000089.1 coordinate 2,507, forward strand.
AAAAGCATAATCATTTGTACTCTTTTGGAGTCAATAGAGGCAGCAATGAATAATTTAAGCAGAGTCTATGACTCAACTCTACTAACCAATTCCAAAGTTTACCAAATCGACCGAACGCTATACCAGTACCTATTTAAAACAGGGACAATCCAGCATCAAAAGTATCACTTTCGCCCTCTGGCTGGACAACGAAAAAAAGCTGATTTACTGCTCAATCACAAGGCTTTGACTACTCGTTGTTACGAAGTCACAGGCATGAGTACCAATGCGAGAGTTATCAGCCAAGAATCACTGCAATTATCGATTTTCTGAGGTGAATTATGAATACTCAACCACTACCAGAATTAATTGTCCAAGCCCAACAATTAGTAACCCAAATTAGGCAGCATCCACACTATCAAAGCTTGCGATTCGATTGCGATGTAACCATTGGTGATGTCAGTCTATTTTTCAATACTCTGCAATGGGAGGCTACAGCTTCAACTGTGGACGTTTCAAGAGAAGGATTTTTTCAGTGATGGGAGAGCGATCGCAGAAAGCCGGCAAGCAAGGCGATCGCCCTTTCAGTGCATCAGGTAATACACTACAAGGATTTTAGCAGCATGACACTTGATTATAGAAACCCCAACGACTGGGGGCGTTCACCCCTGACTGACTCCGCCTTGAGATTGCAGCAACTTTTAGCAGAAGCTTCAGGGGATATTGAGCCAGTTGACCCAGACGTAGAAGAGACTTTCGATTACCCAACATTCACCGGAACTGAATTTTTAGCAACTCACTCCACTATTGATGACCATCCTTATGCAGCTGCATTTGGTCAGTTCCTTGGTAATGGCATTGACCCAGACGCAGCCAATCTCTTGGCACATGGACAAAACCGCTTTGACCTCATCAGTGATGACCTTGATTCTCCACTAAGGCAACGGGCAACCCGAATCTATGACCGTTTTGTAGAGATGAACTACTGGCCAGATGATGACGAGTCGGGGCATGAACCGGACAACTTTACTTGGGGTGAGCAGCCATGAACCGGACAGTAAAACTAAAACTAGATGCACCCATCACCTACGCTGCCTTACATTCCCTTTCGGGAATCAGCCAAGAAACAGTATTCCAAGCTCTTGACGGTAACCCATCAGCAGCTGCAACTGTGGCAGATTTCCGAATCAAGCAAACCCAACGCGCCCAGAATGCTAAGGCTGTATTCGGCAACCTATCACAAGGGTTACAGGCGACTGAAACTGTCATGGCAGAAGAAACCAAGTTTCTGACTGAGGCAGGTGCAAGCATCAACAAAATGGCTGATGGTTGGTCAAAGGTGAGAGTCAGCGATGCGCGATTGGGGTACGGCTTACAGCAAAAGGTTATTGCCTCCGACAACCAATTGGGACAAGAACAATTCCGCCACTCTAGGACACTCAACCTACTCTTTGAATCTCATCGCGCCGAACTACGAGGGATTGAGATTGACGCAACGAAAGCGAAAACTCAACTCTGGCAGAAGGTAAACGCTAAGAAAGAGTCCCTAACACCAGCAGACAAAGCCAAAGAAACCCTGCGCGATATCCACAAGCACGGCTCAGCAGCACTGCGAGGGGTGAAAGGGTTCTTTAGACGGTTGATTGACTAACTTCTACATCCCCCAGCCGTCTGGGGGATAACTATTTTTAGGTGTTCCTTATGTTAACCAAGAACCAAAACCAATCACCCATCTATTTTGATGCAGAGATTGTAGACGAGCGTACACAGCATATTCAGGGCGAACAATACGACAGCGAACTGGTTCAAGAGCAGATCGCCCAAACGGATGGCGGTGTAACTGTAATTCGTGGGATTGCCCAAGGCGCAGTTTTGGCAGGGTTTCAAGTTGCGTCAACTCAATCTCTCTACCTTGCAGGCTGTGTGGGATTGTTCCCGGCAGTAGTGGCAGGCTTACCCGTTGGGCTTTCTGTGGCTGGTTCTTTGTGCTACTTGCGCTTTGAAAACAGTTTCATTCCCACAATCAGCGATCGCGCCTTATTTGGCCTTGGGGTAACTCGTACCTTAATGCTGGCTGCTAGTTCGTGGAAGTTAACTTCTGATGCCCAACAGATGAACTCTATAGCCCGTAACAGTTTTTCGGGTGTTACCCAACAGGTAAAGCAGTATGAGGGCATCCAAAAACCGCAGCAAGACCATTTCCCCTTGATTCTCGGCTTTACCGCAGTCGTGGCAGTGATTGTAACTTTCTGTTGCCGTAAGAAATGACTATGGATACCAAACCATCTAACCTCAATCAACGCTCATACAGCTTACCACCGCGTCTAAATCTGGCAATCATGGCATCCATAACAGGCGCGGTGATTTGTGGTATCGCTGCCCATGTTGGCGACGGCATATCGAAGAAAGAATTGTGCTTTTACCCACTCTCAGCCAGAATCCATGATGCGCCAATAGAGGCAGGCGATGGCAACCCAGATAAATTACTTTTGGGTAAAAAGTATTGTAGGTACGACCAGCGATCGCAAATTCCAGAGCCTTATCTTAAGGCTAACCAGTACCGCACAAGCAACCCGAACTATAACCCTTGGGCATTCCTCCAGCACGATAGCCTGTACGTCTATCGAGAACTCCCGGCAGACAACCCATTTAAAATTCACCTTGGATTAGGGGCGATGGTCTTAGGGGGGATTGGATTGTGGGCCACCTCTAAGGCAAGGGATTATCTAAGTGATATTAGACCGCACTACCGCGCTACTAAACAGTTTGAGGGGGTCAAGGCTAACTACTCTGTCAAACTGGGTGAGCAGTTGCTTGAACTGTCTGGTAACGAATTACTGAGATACTTGCGTGGTATCAAGATTGCTGAGGCCAGACAGCAGTTTATCGCCAGCATCACCCCACAGCAAGTAACAGCTCTACTCATGGCGATGAGTGCTGAGGATTACTCAGAATTTGGGCATTTACTAGATGGTGGCGCAAGCTTCGATAAGTTTGAGCCACCCCAGGCGCAATTACCACACGGCGAACCGGGAACAGTGGAGGAGCTTTCACAGCAGCCAGTCATCGCCAACGCTGACAAATACCAATGGATGAAAAACGCTATTGGCTACCCTGCTTTACTGTTTGGGGGCATGGGGTCGGGTAAGTCGTGGACGACCAGAGAGATTGTCTGGCAGAAGGTACAAGCCGGATGGGATGTTGTAGCTCTAGACCCTCATGGAACTGAGGTTGAATGGCGAGGGGTAAGGCTGATTACTGGTTACAGGGAAATCGCTGATTTCATGCAATGGTACATGGATGAAATGCGATTGCGCTACGCTGCTTACCGTAATTCGGGCATGACCGAGGAGCAATGGACGCAGCATTTAAGGGCATCCGGTAAACAGTTATCGGTGATTTGTGAGGAGTTCACCACATGGGCGGATCATATTATTGAGCCGATGCCACTTGATGCCCCCGACAACTGGAAACCTGACCCAGACTTCATTGGTAAATGGTTTCGCTGTGCTATGACCGAAAGCCGCAAACAGTTGATGATTCCCCTATTTGTGGCACATGACCGCACGATGGAGATTTTAGCCAAGGCTAAGGGACTATCTAAACTTAGAGATGCGGCACTACTGGAGATTGAGTTAATCGCACAAGTTGACCCAATTACTACAGAGGCTAGGGCATCGGGCATGGGGAAAATTAAACTACCAGGGCATGGTCAATGGTTGCCGATTGAACTGCCTAAACTTGACCACAAACGGATTGATTTTAGGGTTGATAAATCGGTGCCACAGGCAAGGGAGAACCCGAATCGGGAGCAACTTTCAACAGATCACGAAACAGCAGAACGCATCTGGCAACTGGAATTTAATTTAGATAAGCCTTCATCGGAAATAAGCCCTACCCCATCTCTAACACCCATTGCCCAATCCCTGCTGCAATACCTCCAGCGCACCGGAAGAACATCGGCAGTAATACAGGAGATACAGCCCAACTTTAAGGTTAAGGGTCAACGGTTCAGTTCGGAGGAATTGAAGCGACTGTTTAATGACTTGGTAGAGGCGAGTCTGGCCGTCTGGCTGGATGCAAATACTATCGAAATTAACGCAAATCAGACAGGCGGACAGAACGGACAGAATTAGACAGAATCCTTATGCAGCAAGAGACAGAGGCAGACAGACCTCTAGACAGAGTTAAGACAGGAGACAGAATGCTCTCGGTGAATCACTGGGAGTTTTATTATTAGCGACTTAAATGTTTAACACTATCCCTGGTAGAGTGTTATCGCAAACCTTTTATCAAGTCTTTATATAATTTTTGATGTAACTACTGAGGGTTTAAAACAATATTAAGGTCAAGCTAAAAACAGCCAACATCAAAAATTATATGTTTTCCAAAAAAATCGTAGTATTCACTATAATCACTGGGGTTTTAATTAACGGAAGTGCAAATGCACAAGAAAGTGATAAATATTTAATGGTGGGACTTAATAAAGTAGGCGACCCCATTCTACTAAATACACAAGAGGTTGAAGGAACTACATTTAAGCTAATAGCACCTTATGGAAGCGGAATTAGTCAAACAACTATAAATGCTTCTTGTGGGGAATCTCGGCTATTTATAACTAAGCTTGAAACTTATAGCAAATCTGGGCAGCAATTAACAGAAGATGAGATATCTGAAGAAATACCTTTTAACGCCACATCACCTGGCGGAATAGGGATGCGTTTTGTGTGCAGAAAAATAGGTGCAAGAGGTTGGTAAAAGATTAAAAAAATTGTACCCGCATTTGGTCAATGTGGTGCAAAATTACTCAAACAAGACACATTGATAACCAGTTTCTTGTTTAACAGCTTCCTTAAACCCCTCTAAAGTAGTATTTAATCTAATAAAGTCAGAGGTTTTGATATCTTTAACAATTACACAAGAACCTTCAAGCAAAAGCTCATAACCAGTTTTACTCATTCCTAATGATAAGCGTGATGGTTTAGATGGACTAGATATTGCGGATGAGGTTGGTTTATATGTTAAGTGAGCATAGCCAAAAAATAGAATAATTATACTTGCTATAACTGCCATAGATGTATACATTGCTTTGGTTGTGTCTGTGTAGCTCCCAGAAACTAGGGATACATATTTAGACCACTCAGTCCACAACCTTACCCCAATGACCTGTACCGTTTTCACATCTTTAGGCTTTAAATCATTTAAAGTTTTAATAACTACGGGTAATGCAGCTTGTGAATTTGTTTTTTCAGAAAACTTCAGAGTTAAAATCAATATCCCGCTTTTCTTTACGGGGCTTACTACAACTTTTGACCAAAACCCTTGTTCAATGAGAGTAGCAATTGCATTAATGTCACCATTTTTTGCAAGATTTATAAGTTCTTCATCTTGGGTATACTCAACCGATTTTACAAAAGGTTGACTTGGCTTTTCAATTTTTTCTAAAGCTATTTCATTAGATTGCTTAATGTCAGAAGGTTGAGAAGTTGAAAAAATAAATTCTTGCTGCCAAACTGGAAATTCTTTACCAGTCTCTTTTCCATATATTATTAGCTTTTTTATTAAAAGACAATTTAGTTTAGTAATAGCAGTAAAAGCATAGTTAGCAAACTTTTGTTGCTGAGGCACTTCTATTGCCTCAAAAATAATTTGTAAACATCCTTCCTGATTATTGGTTTTAACCAAAATGCCTTTAGATTGAAACTGATGATTCATAAGTGTAGCAATGGCTTGTGCATCACCCTGTTTAGCTAACTCTAGTATTTTCTGCTGAGTCATAGTAAATCAGTAACCCCTATGTGGCTTAGGAAAAGGCAATGAACTATATTGCTTTAGGGTTCCCAAAGATTAGCAGTAAGTACCATAAGCGTTACAAATGGCTGTGCGGATCATACCTGTAAGTGGTCATTGTGGTGCAAGCATAAGCTATTTTTATCAGCCAACGAAGTTATGCGGGTTGTAGCGTTCGTGCTTGAGGGCTGATTGATAAGCCTTGGTTAATCGGGTGTCATCCCTCACGAATGAATAGGCTTTTTGGTCGCTTAGATTGTGTTCCTAACATTAGTTAGTCTTATTGTCTCTAATAGATAGTGTCTTACGATACTCTGCGGCTTCAGCAACCTTTGTGAATTTTATTTCAGCTTCTACTGTCTTGACCTGTTCTGAAATCTTTTGTACTGCTAAGACGATTTCATCTAGAGAGACTATAAAGAACTCTTTTCTTTCATTAGCTTTATTTAATCTTTTGCTCTCAAAATACTTGTGCAGCAAATTCTCCATTTCTGGCGCATTTTCAGAGAAGATCATTGCATGAACATCAAAAGGAAATGGAACTGAGGCACCGCCTAGCTCTCTGACCCGCTCAAGTGGCTCAAGTCTTCGTGTCATTCCAATCTTGTAGATGTTCTCCCCAAAAGAGCCAATGTTTGAGATAACGTAGACGTGTCCTGATTTAGTCAATTGGGCACGAGATATAGCTCTTTCCTTATCAAAATGAGCTTTTTCAAGTTGTTGTGTTAGCTGTTCAATTTTTCGCTGTAGTTCTTCTTTTTCGCTACCACTAGCGCGGTCTATTTCCTGACGAGCTTTTTTCAGGGCTTGCTCATAGCGTTTCTCTTCGCGCTCTGCCTCTTCTTTAGCTTTCTCAATTTCATCTAAAGCACGTTGCTCTTCTCGAATCTGCTCTTGTATTCTCCGCTGTTCCTCACGCTCCTCCTGCTTTTTCTCCTGAAATTCATGTGTGAGATAAAGCTCATTCAATTTTAGTTGAAGATAATTGTTGGTAATTTCGCAATGATTAGCTTCCGCCAGTTTATTTATTGTTTCAAAAGCTTTAATTATCCTTGTTTCTAATGAGTTGATGTTGTTATATTTGACCTTCATCACAGCAGCATCACACTCACCATTAAAAGCTCGTAATACTAGCTTGAGAAAATTATTAATCAACTTTTTACCTTTACTTTTGCTACCGTCTACAGTCCAATCTGTACCACAGATAGCAGCCGTCTTATTTTTAATCATTTCCTTTTGCTGATTTCTGATTTCATCGAGTTTCAGCTTATAGAAATCTGACCCCTCAAAGTCATATTTAGATTCATAAAAACCAAAAGACTGAACAAAATCTTCTTCTTCTACTTCGCGTAATTTGATTTCTAATGATTTAATTTGACTATTTATTTCTTTCTGTTGATTGTTAAGATTATCAACTTCATTTTGCTGAGATTTAATAGTAGTATCTAATTTTTGTTTATAATCTTCTTTAGAAACCAGTTCATCATATTTGCGGTATTGCTCTTTTAGTCGCACTTGCTCAAGCTTTGCTTCTTCTAGCTTTTGAGTTAAGCCACGAATTTTTTGTATAAATACAGCAGTTAATATGATTATTCCAAGTATGAGGATAAAAGATAGCATAATTAAAGATAATTCTTAGAAAAATAGAAAAAATGTTGGCAGTACAAAATCGCTGCCCCAAAGTCTGCTGCGCCATCTGCACCGATGCGCTCATTTGTTTACTAGCTCATCCATAATGGTCTAATCCGTTAGACTTCTGATGATTCTCTTATTAAAGTTCCCAAAAACACTAGACAAATTAGATGTTATCCTCGGTTCTTATTACCGCTTTCTGTTCAAGCTTTTTTACCTTGTGCTGCGTTGAGGCGATCGCTCTGCACTGTCATCAAGTTTTCACCTCAGCATCAAACTGATACCACAAGATTGATAGCAAAGTTTCACTTTACGAAGGTATAGAACGAAGTATAGACAAACTGGTGTAGATGCTTGTGGCTTACTTTTAGGCATTCAGCCTGGGCAAAACAACCATCATCCAGGCCCTGACAGCTGGATAATAGTTAACGGTATTGGAAAACTCCATTCTCAATACCGTAGCCGGGGGGAGTAATGAGCCAAGATACGGAATCCGTTGAGTTAGTTGTAGTCCAAAAATTGGAAAATTCTCTGTCTGCGAAGATTGAGACATATTTTGCTGGTGTAATTGACTCTGATCCCGATGTTTTGGAAGAATTGCTGAAATCCAAAAACAGCGAGGGAACCCGCCAAGCCTACCGCCGGGATATCACGGATTTTTTTACTCGCATGACGGGCCTGCGCCCTAACAGAGATTCTATCTTGGAGTTTTTGCATCTCGAAGGTCACAAAGCCACGCTGGTAGTGACTAAGTACAGAGCCATACTTGCGGAAGCTGGACTAGCGCCGAACACGATTAACCGCCGACTGGCGGCAATTAAATCTCTGGTGGCCTACGGGCGAAAGCTGGGGGTGTGTAACTATGCTGTGGATGTAGACAGTATCCCAGTGCAGGCTTACCGCGATACTAGCGGTGTCACCGAACAAGAATTTTTGAGCGTGATCCGGCAGTGCGATCGCTCGACGTTGGCAGGGAAGCGAGACTATGCTTTATTGCTGCTGCTGTGGGGCAATGCTTTAAGGAGAAACGAGATTAGCACTTTGGACTTAAGGCATTTTGACGGATCTAAGGGAACGCTATCAATTTTGGCTAAGGGCAAGCAAGTACGAGTGACGATGAATCTGCCAAAAGCCACTGTGACAGCTATTACTGACTGGGTGATTGCCCGTGGTGGCGATATGTCCTCGTCCCGCCCGTTGTTTACGTCGGTGGACTTCCAAAATTCTGGCCACAGGTTAACCGGGGATGGCATCTATAAAATAGTCAAGCGGTTATTTAAACGGGCTGGTGTTGAAAAAACTATGTCACCGCACCGTTGCCGCCACAGTGCCATCACTGCTGTACTTGAGAAAACTGATGGCAATGTCCGCAAAGCCCAAAAACTCAGCAGACATGCAAAACTAAATACGCTCCAGATTTACGACGATAACCGCAATCGCGATCAGCTGGAAATGTCTGAGCTATTAATGGATGGGTTGGATTGAATTAGTGGTCACATCTGTTAGGTCTTGAGCCGAGATTTGAGTAATTTTCTGCAAGATGGTCTGGAAACCTGTGTCCTGTCTGGTTTTGATAATTTGTTACTTCCGAGCCAAAAAAGCCGTTATTTACAACGTAAAATTAAGCCTTTTCAGGTCATCTTGCAAGTTTTTGGTCATATCTCGGCTCAATACCAATCTGACAAGTTCTACAAAAAATTTGTTACAAATGTGCTTCTTACAAACGAGTTCTCTTTAAGGCGATAGATAACTGCCTTAATCGTTCACTAACTTCTAAATTAGACTCTTGTGACTTTAAGTTATAGGGTATTTCAGCTAAGAGGAGTGGATTTTCTTGTAACCACTCATTAATAGCCACTCCTGTCCAAGTCCCTTCTTTTTCTCTAAATCTATCAACTAAACCCTTAAGCTCCTGAATACAAAATGACTCAAAACCAGCTGCATCAAAAATTGCATAACACAAGTATTCTTCAAAAGCATTAATATCATTTTCAACTTCAAAAATTACAGCTTCTTGGGGAGTTCTAAAGTCATTAGTAACATCTATTACAAACTTTGTAGCTGCACCAGCAATTTGTGTGGCTACTCCTGTGACACCTAGTACCTGTTGGCGAGTTACAGAGTTAAAAAGTAAATCAGAACCATATTTTACATATCTTTTCAGAACTCTAAAAGCCGGTTCTTCACCAATATAATAGTTATCAATGATTTCAATATCTGCACCCAAATTTTTAATAATTTTAATGCGAGTATCACTGTCAACTGGGCCACGAATCAATGCTTCTGCTACCGGACGTGCAAAGCGTAAAAATAATACACTTAAACTATTTTCCAACTTTGCTAAAAAATAATCCTCCGAATTTTCAATTAACCTAGCTTTTACTTGATTACTTCCCCATAATAAAGTTGTCATGTATTCAACTAGATTTAATGCTTCATATTTCAGTTCTAAAGCCAGTTCATGAGCTATGGAAGATAAAAGCTTAGTAATATCAGTGTACAAATCATCACGCCAAGCAAAATTAGCTCTCATGCGATCAAACTCTGGTTTTGTATTAGCCAGAAAAATAGTATCTCTCTTATTAAAAGTTTCCTCCTTTAATTTTTGCATTTCTTGAGTAACGATTTGCAAATATCTTTCTCTAAACTTTTCTATTTGAGTGAAGGATATAGCAGTTAGATTATCTGATGATTTGTTAAGAACAGAATCTTGATAATATTTTTGTAAATCAGCCTTAATTTCTTCCCATTTTTTATTCCACCATTCTGCAAATAAAACTCGCCGATTATTTTCTTCAAAAAGCTTAGCTTCTTCTGGATTTTCAGGATATTTTTGACTGACTATGTTATAAATTTCTTCCGAAGTGCTTAAAATTTTATTAATAGAAGTTTCACACCTTTTCTTTAAGATAGATACACGTTCAGTATTAATATAATTAAATATTCTATCTTTGATTTTGGGGATTCCAGTCCCATCTGTATTTAGAGTTTCTTCATCAGTAATTCCAGTTAATTTCATTAATTTGGTTCTAATAGTATTTGCATCTTCAAGCTCTAATTTAGTTTCTTCCCTAGCTAAGTTATTTAAAATTAAGTATGCACCAGCCGAACCATACACAATACGATGGCTGGGTAAATTAACGTTTTCAATATTTAACCAGCCTTGAGATGCTTTTTCAATATGCTTTCTCAATGCTTCTGGAGTAGCTATGGAATCAATACGGCTTAAAAAAACAAAAAGCTTGTCAGATACTTTAACGTTTTTATCGCCAAGCTCTGTAAATTTGATAATTTGCAATTCCTTCTCTCTAAGATCAGTAAAACATTGTACTAAGATTACAGCATCACAGTCTGACAGCATTTTTTCTGCTTCGTCAACATGTTTTGCTAAACCTGAATCTAAACCAGGAACATCATAAAAGACAATACCTTCAGCTTGAGCAAGTTTGTTAGTATAAAGTCTAGCCTCAAAAACAGCATGAGCATATTTTTCATCTGCAACATATTTATTTAATGGTTCTCTAATATCTTCAAGTCTAGTAAAAGGAAAAGTGAGATTACCTTCTCTTCTTACTTGTTGTAAAGTGATTTCGTTTTTCCGGATTATTTTGATATCTTCTTGGGCATTAGCTTTGTCCAATTCATTTAGTAAATTAATAAACTCCTCCTCAGTTTTTGTTTGTACTTCAAGTCTTTGTTCAGATTCATTTTCAACTGAATAAATTTGCGTTGTTGTAAATGTGCATCTTCCTCTCTTCGCTGGAAGTAAATCACATTCCAACCAAGCATTAATAAAAGTGCTTTTTCCTGCTTTCTCTAAACCCACAACAGCAATACGAAATTCCCGTTTTTTGAGCCTTTCCAGTTGCCGACGAGTAGGTTCTGCTTCCTGTAATAGTGCTTCTTTTAGTCGCTGAGGAACTTCAGCGTGGGGCAACATTGCCAAATTCACCGCGTGTCGTTGCACATTTAAGGCATCACTAAGACGAGTCTCATAATAAGAAGAGGCTGTTTTCCAATCCATTTGTATATTCCTTAAACACGGTTAAATTTTTCTAATCCAGATAAATATTTTAGACCAGCTAATTCTCTAACAATACCTTGCCCATGAGTTGGTAGATTTCTCTTTATAATATATAGAATTTTCTTACCAACAATTTCTTCTCCATCAGCGATATTAATTCTGACGTAAATCTCTTTTTGTTCGCTTATATTTACAATATCTTCGTCAGTTAATTCTAAAGACTGCTGAGTGGTATTTGCATCTTCAACACTAGTACATAAAAAATATGATGCAGCATCTATGAGTTTTTCTATTTCAGAGGCATTTATTTGACTATTTTTTCTTAAATTACCAATAGCATTTGCTGGAACAACAAGACATAAAGCTGCTGTAAGCGACTGTCGAGGCGGAGTCACTGACTGTGGCTCGGTAACTAATTTTTGTGAACTTTTTGTGTTATCTGAAATTTTTTGTGTAGTTTTCTGTTCTTTTTTATATTCGAGATATTTGTAACACGAATAAGCTCCAGTGAGGGTACAAGCTGTTATCACAATCCAATATAGTTCCATTTTTTTGTCTTTCACGAATTTATTTAAATTTAATAAATCATTTGGGTTACTGATTAGTCCCTCAACAATTTTCTTGTCATCCTCCAGTGTTGCAGAACTTTTGATATTAAGATAATTACAAATACTGGTAGAAAGGGATTGTTCTGCATAAAGTATTATGTGCATTACAGTGTATAGAACACCCCGCCCTTGGTTTTTGATTTGAGGGTACACTTGGTCAAAAACTTGATCATACAAATTTTTGAGCTTGTTATTTGCCACTATATTTTAACTCTCCTCCTTTAAGAATGTGCCTAAAGCATAGAATTCTTCTGCAAGGTCTTGAGCTTTTTGTTGCATAGGTTGCCAAACATTTCTTTGCTTTTCATAATCTAACGTAATTTCTTGATTGGCTTTATCAAGTCTGGCTTGATAACGGTCAATAATCTCGTTCTGAATTTTGTCTACATTTTTTTTTAGACAATCAATTTGTTCAAGTAACCAGCGTGCAATTTGATTGACAATTTTTAGTTCCTCCTCTTTCGATTGAAATAGCCAACCAGTAAGTAAATCTTCTACACTAGGGATTGTAGCGTTATCGCTAGAACGTGTTTTATATTCTGTTTCATAAATTGTTTTTTTCCATAGAAACAATGTATAGAAAGTTCTTTTTTGTCTTGCTACCTGTATTGCCTCTTTCCAAGTTCCTTGCGTAATAGGAAATCCTGCTTTGAAACGAAATGTAAATTTGGGTTGACCCTCAACTTTAATAAGCTGAGAATCAGGGAATTTGATTGCTATATTCGGTGCAATATTATTTGAGCCATTTTCTATATGAGACAAGTGGCAATTAAAAAGCTCTACCACTGCCTGATACATCCTATTTAATTCTTGATCAAAAATTTGTTTTAACACATCCTCCATCACAATATTTAAGTGAATAGCCAATTCATTTAACTCTTCATTTATTTGCTTAAGTTTACTTTTTTCAATATCTGTTCGTGCTTCCATTGTTTTACCTTCCTTGGCAACGGAAGCTGTGTATCCTAAATTCACTAGTCGGTTTAAGTTTCTTCCTAGTAAATTGACGTTTAAAACATTCGCTTTTTTTAAATTTGGGCTATCTAAATCTACCCTTCCACTTTCCAAAGATTTTGCAACCGCTTCTAAGACTTGGTTTATCCCTTGACCTAACTCCCGTCGCCATCCATAAAGCGGATATAATTTTTCTCCTAATAAATTATAAGGTTCTGTATCTTTGATTTCCGAAATGGTAGATTCAAGATACAGCACAGGATCATCTTCTGATTCTTCGGCAAGAACTTGTTTAATTTTTCTATCTATTCTCTCAAAAGGTTCTCTTAAATTTGTATCACTAATTTCTAAGAAATTCTTAATTCCTGCTCTAATGTATGATATATTTTCGCATTCTTGTTGATACTGTTCTTCTGAGCTATTTAGAATAGCCGTTGTTGTTTGTGTTGCCCACTCCGTTATGGCGTTCCCTGCTGCTAGGTTAAAACGTTCTATAATTTGTGGAATGACTAACTGTGGGAAATGTTGAGTAATATGCTCCCTTAGATACTGATGAAATTCTTCTGCATAAGACTTTTGCCATAATGCATCAGCAACTCTATTTCGGTCATGTCTAGTCCATCTTTCTGTTCTACGCGGTAAGTCATCTAATATATGTTTATCTATTAATCCATTAAAATGCTTATCTGCTTTTCCACAAGCTTCTATGCTGTAAATTTCGTCATTGTTTTTGATCTGAAGCGATAGTAAAGCAGGCCATGTACTAAGTTTTACTACTTGTAAGTTATTAATATCTTCTGTATATTCTTTTAACTGTTCAGTCAATTCAATTTTAATATTACGTATAGTGTTTTCAACAAAGCGTTTTTCTGTGTCTGGCCAGTCTCTATCCGCTCTAAAAACGTCAATACGGTTAAGAGTAAAAAGCATACGTGCAGGAGAACCACCTAAATCCTTAACTTGTTGTACAACTTCTTGCAACAAACTTTTTACTTTCTGTATATCTATCTCTGCACTATTATATGTAACTATACATAAAGCTTCTCGACACTGTTTAATAACATTGGCATTACCTTCATCACCTACATAGGCTAAACCAGGTAAATCTAGAATTCTGACTCTTGTTTTCTCTGGTAGTTCTAGCTGAGATTCCTTTAAAATTCTGAAAGGGTAATAAATTGTAGATTGTGGACAGGCTAAATTCGGTTGTGTTTCTCTGTTTTCGATATAACTTATCATTACTTGGTATAAGCGTTGATAAATTGTATCTTCAGTAATACCTCTCCATTCTCCACACTCCCATAATGCGCCCGGTGTTTCATGAATAATAAGAGACTTTTCCTGACTGTATTCAATGGTGACTGTCCCAGCACTCATTTCACTTACTGCTACAGGTACAATTTCTGCTCCGCATAGCAAATTCACTAGGGTGCTTTTTCCACTACTAGTAGTTCCTGTAGTAGCAAGGGTAAGAGTTGGATGACTAAGCTCATTAACTAAGATGCTAAGGGCTTCCTCTAATTTATCGGAGAGTTCTTGTATCTCAGGATGGTAAGTTTCTGGTAGATGCTGAGATATTTCTGATTGAAAGTTATTCCAGTATTTAGCAAGGAGTTTTGCCTTGAATTCTACATTTTCAAATACTTTATATACTTTATTACTCATATTTGCGTATTTATGCAAGAATTGTCTAATTGTAAGCTATCAACAGTGTTAGTGTTCTAGTTAATACATTTTTTTTATAAAAAATTGCATAACTATAAATACTAGGTGTATATGTATAAAATACTATTTATAACCCTCTTTGTTACTTTGGTATTGAGGCGAGATATGACCAAAAACCTGCAAGATAACCTGAAAAGGCTTGATTTTCCGTTGTAAATTTTGGTTTTTTTGACTTTGATGTAGCAATTTTTCAAAGCATTACAGGATAAGCTTTTTCAGACCATCTTGCTTAAAATTACACATAATCTCGGCTCAACCCTTTGGCACTCACTCCAACCCTAAATGGAGTTTGAGAGCAGCATCAACTAATTGCATCAACTCTTCATTTAAACTATTTACCACCTCTGACACAATCCTTTGCTTAGAAATTGTTCGTACCTGCTGCGCCTGTACTTTGGAAGCTAATGGTAA
>NZ_JACJTU010000009.1 GCF_014698835.1 Nostoc paludosum FACHB-159
CAAGGTAGGTCTGTTATTGATTTTTTTGCACAGGCTCTAATTGCTGATTCTGATAATTCTCTGTCTCGCCCTTCTTTACTTCCTCAATATTAGACCTGAATCCTTACGTTTTCTGGGTGCGGATTATTATGCTTTTGTGCATCGGACATTTTTAGAATATTTCTGTGCTTGGGAGTTTGTCTGGCAGTTTAAAGAAACGCAAACGCTAAGTATTGAGGAACTTAAGAATGAAGTTTTTGGCAAACACTGGCAGGATGAAGCTTGGCATGAAGTTTTGCTGTTAATTGCCGGAATGATTGAGCCAAGATTTGTTGGTGAAATTATTGAGTATTTAATGGCGCAAGATGGCGAAGAAGAAAAGTTTGTCAATCTATTTTTAGCGGCTAAGTGCCTTGTAGAGGTGAGAAATCGCTCAGTGATTGCGTCAACGGCAAATAAATTACTTGACAAGTTTAAAGATTTAACTAAATATGACCTCTGGTATTATTACGTTCCCTATCAAGATGAAGAAGAAACTAAGCTAGTTCAGGAAATTCGTACTCAAGCGGTTGCAACAGTCGGCGCAATTTGGAAAGATAATCGTGATACATTTCACTGGCTTAAAGACCTTGCCACTGCTGATAAATCTGGAAATGTTCGACGTTCAGCCATCCAAGCATTAGCCAAGAATTTTAAAGATGACCCAGATACCCGCACCATCTTTCAAGACCGCGCCACAGCTGATAAATCTGAAAATGTGCAACGTGCAGCCATTGTGGCATTGGCTAGGAATTTCCCAAATGATCCTGATACTCAAACCTTTTTTCTAGATTGCACCACTGCTGATAATTCTGATGTGCGATGTGCAGCAATACGAGCATTAGCTAGGAATTTTCCAGACGACCCCAATACCTGCACAATCCTTAAAGCTCATGTTTATGCTGATAAATCTGGAAATGTGCGACTTGCAGCCATTCAAGGATTAACTAGGAATTTTCCAAATGACCCGGACACCCATACCATTCTCCAAGACCGTGCTATTGGTGACTATAATTCCGATGTACGACGTGCAGCTATTGAAACATTAGCTAGCAATTTTCCAGATGACGCCAATACTGGCACAATCCTCCAATACTGTGCTACTGATGATAAAAATGAGGATGTGCGACTTGCGGCGATTCAAGCATTAGCTAGAAATTTCAAATATGACCCAAATACTTGCACAACCCTCCAAGACCGCGCCACTGCTGATAAATCTGGAAATGTGCGACTTGCAGCCATTCAAGCATTAGCTAAGAATTTCAAATATGACCCAAATACTTGCACAATCCTCCAAAACTGCGCCACTGCTGATAAATCTAAAAATATACGACTTGCAGCCATCCAAACATTAGCTAGGAGTTTCAAATATGACGCCAATACTTGCACAATTCTTCAAGACTGCGCTACTGATGATAAAAATGAAGATGTACGACTTGCAGCCATTCAAGCATTAGCCAGCAATTTTTCAGATGACGCCAATACTGGCACAATCCTCCAAGACTGCGCCACTGATGATAAAAATGAGGATATACTACTTGCAGCCATTGAAACATTAGCCAGCAATTTTCCAGATGACCCCAATACCTGCACAATCCTTAAAGACCAAACCACACATGATGATTCGGATGTGCGATGTGCAGCTATCCAAGTATTAGCCAAGCATTTCAGATATCAACCTGAATTATTTGACACCTACTACAATTGCGCTTTCCGTGACCCTTTTGAGCGTAAGCAAAGCAGTAACACTAACCCTCGGCGCATTGCACTGGAGATAATTATCAAGCAATTTCCTCAGCATGACCAGACTTTACCACTGTTGCGCGATAGAGCAGAGAATGACCCAGATAAAAAAGTGCGGGAATTTGCTCAGAAGAAGTTGGCACAATTAGAGAAGTAAAAGAGTGGTGAAAATAGGAACAATACAGATGTATAGAAGTCCTGGCGAATGGAATTCGCGGCTATACAGACAAAACCCACACTTCGACAAGCTCAGTGACCGCCTCCGTGGGTTTCAAATTCTTTGAGTCCGCGCAGGCGGACTTGGTTTGTGTAGCCGCGATTTCTAATCGCTCATCGACGAGAAGCTTATCAATAAATATGAAATATACAATCGTCATTCAGTGGTCAGAAGAAAATAATTGTTATGTGGTTCTGCTACCTGAGTTTACTAATATAATGCAGCCTTGCACTCACGGAGAGACTTACGAAGATGCTCTTAAAAATGCTAAAGAAGTTTTAGAAATGCTTGCTAAACCTTACCAAGAGAAAGATGTTAATAATGCACTTCAAAGGTTAGAAGAAATTAAAAATGCTCAAGAGAAAGAAAAAGAATGAATTCTCATTACACGATAATTATTCAGTGGTCTGATGAAGATGAGTGTTTTGTTGTTAGTCTTCCTGAATGGGGAGAATTTTGTCACACTCACGGAGAGACTTATGAAGAAGCTTTGAAAAATGCTCAGGAAGTTTTAGAAATGTTGATTGAATCATCTTTAGCTGATGGCGAACCTCTACCGGAGCCTAAGACGCTAGGAAAATCTTGGAAGTTGCATAGAGTAGTGGTTAATTAGAGGAGTGAAAATGTAAACAGGGGCTATGCCTAAGAAAATTTACTATTAACAGTTGAAACCACAAAAGAAAGGCTTACTATTATCTATGTCAGAATTGAGGAACAGACAATAAGCCTAACCAATGAACAAGCACAATTGTACAGTGGCAAATTAAATGGCGTTGAGACAAATTCGTGTCATAATGCAACAATTTGTGTTGATAGAGCTTGTAACTTCCCTGTGCTACTTTTAAGCTTAACGTTCTTTGAGTTCAAGCTTCATACCCTCGATGACATTAATTTGGCACACCGACAAATAATAAGTCACTGGACAGCATCTAATGAGAATTGTTCAACAGATAGGAAGAACAATCTCAAATTCAGTTCCTTCGCTGGGCTGAGAACGCACAGTTAAAGTGCCGCGATGTTGTTGGATAATGGAATAGCAGACAAATAACCCCAAACCTTGACCGCGACCAACGGGTTTTGTGGTGAAAAACGGTTCAAAAATCCTCTCTTGTAGACCCACAGGAATGGTACTATCTGTATTGGCGATCGCTATTCGTAACCATTCACTATCTATCATTTCGGTACGAATCCGAATTTCTGGCTGTTTGCTGCGGGGATTATCTCGAATCGCATCAATGGCATTGTTAATAATATTCAGGAAGACTTGATTTAACTGACTAGGATAGCAAGTCACTAGAGGTAGATTGCCATACTCTTTGATGACGCGCACTTCGGGTTGATTTTCAAAAGCTGGCAGGCGATGTTGCAAAATTAACAGTGTGCTTTCAATACCACCGTGTAAATCTACAGCTTTGATTTCGGCTTCATCTAAGCGAACAAAGTTCCGTAAACTCTGGACAATTTGGCTGATACGATGACTACCAACTTTCATAGATTCTAGGATTTGATTGGCATCCTCAAACAGAAAATCAAGGTCAATTTCTTGGCGCTTATCTTGAATAGCTTGACTAGCTTGGGGATATTCCCGCTCATAAAGCATCAGCAAACTCATCATGTCTGCGACATAATTTTCCGTATGGATGAGATTACCCTTGATAAAATTAACCGGATTGTTAATTTCGTGAGCAATACCAGCTACCAATTGACCAAGGGATGACATTTTTTCACTGTGTATTAATTGCCCTTGAGTTTGCTGCAATTTTTTCAAGGTTTGCTCTAAATCTTCAGCTTTTTGGTTGAGAGCTTGGGTTTTATGTTCTACCTCTGCTTTTAGAGTCTGAGAATAGTTTTGGGTTTGTTGATACAGACGGGCATTTTCTACAGAGATGGCGGCTTGGCTAGTGAGGAGTTGGAGAATCTCGATGCGATCGCTAGTAAAAGCGCCTAAAGTTAAGTCGTTCTCTAGGTACAAAATACCGATGAGTTTTCCTTGGCGACTAATGGGAGTACATAAAACTGATTTGGGCTGGTGAGTGATAATGTAGCGATCGCTAGCAAATTGCACCGCTGTACTCAAGTCTTCAAACACAGCCGTCTCTTGAGTTCTGGCTACTCCATAAATCAAACTTTGGGGAATTTCTGAGTATTGCTCCAGGGGAATTTCTAAGGTTGTTACCAATTGTTCATCGGCTTGAGCTACAACTAACCATTGTTCCTCTTGGCGAAGAACTAAATGACCGATTTGCGCGCCAGCATTGGCGATCGTAATCTGCATCAAGCTTGCCAACAATTTCTCTAATTCAATTTCTTGAGAGATGGCTTGTGCGGCTTTCATCACCGCTTGCAAATCTAAGTATAAATTTTGGTTGCTAGAGCTTTTAGTTACACCTTTCATCAAAGTTGAGGGGATAGTTGTCGCAGATGTGATGGCAAGATTAGCCGGTTCGAGAACGGTTGTTAGTAGTTGCGGATATTCTTGTTCTAAATGGGCAACTTTCGCCTTTGCACCCCAATGGGCGTAGCAGTAATAGGCTTGTTGTATATAGTCTGCGGCCACCTTCTGTTCGCCCCAACCAAGGTAGAATTTGGCGGCCAGTTCATCGCTGAGTGCTTGTTCTTGGATATAGCCGTTTTCTTTTGCTGCCTGAATGGCTTTGTCATAGTAGATCATTGCGTCTACATAACCCAAAATTCTCGCCCGCTCCGCTTCAACTAAATCGTATTTGTGCTGATGGTTGGCGGGAGCGTGGAACGCCCACTGACTCATCAATTTCTGGTTTTCTGCAACTTTTTCTAGTGCCGATTGCTGCTGTGCTTCATTGCCATTTGAACAGGTAGCCAAAAGAGCGAGGGAGTAGTAGAAATTATGTTCTGCAAACTGCAAAAAGCCAACCATGTTTCCCTGATATTTTTCGGCTTCTTGAGCATGGATGAGCGCCTGCTGATAGTCCTTAAAGATGAACAGAAGAATGGTCTTTGCCAGATGGAGCAGGAACAGGAGAGTTCCGTTTTGAGTTTCGATTAAAATCGGCAGTATTTTGAACTCGTCGAAACACTCCCCAACGAGTATTAGGGAATCTTCTGCCGATCCCATCAAATTCAACACGAGTTGACGACAAATCTGTCCGAAGTAAATTTGATACTCTTGTTTGAATTTTAACAACAGATCGATGTATTTTTGCTGTTGCTGATTTACCTGCTCTAGTCCTTCACCAACTAAAAAAAGATAGTTGCAGTAGGAGGCGGCGTTGTAGCAGGCATACTCTACATCACCCGTTTCTAATCCAACCTGAATAGCTTCACATAGGGGAGCGATGCTTTTGTGAGCGGGTTCCCGCCAGTGCCGCACAAACACATCAAAAATGTTAATCACTTTAGCATGTAGTTTTCTGGCGTTGAAGCGCTCCAGCAATTTTAATCCTAATTGTCCAAACCGATAGCCTCTTTCAATTCCGGTTGGACTAGCACATAAAACCATACCATAAAAAGTATAGCCAAATGCCGAAAATGCCGAGTTGCCAAATTGAATCGATAGGTTTACTAGTGTGTAAGCAATCAGTGGTAACAGATCTGGTTTAGCGTTTAGGCTGGGAGTGACCATTGCGATCGTAATTCGCATGGCTGCTAACTTGTGGGGATCGAGCATCTCTGGCAGGTTAATTAAATCCTCGATCGCTAACTCCAGTGGAGGTTCTTTAAACAGCGGTTCGCCCAAGAACTCCAGCACTTGTAGAGAAGTATCGATCGCTGCCAGCATTTGATTCTGAGCAATGTAGAAATAAATTCTGATTTCATACATTTTGACCTTTTGCAACAAATCCTGGGCGTGCTGAAGCACAACTTCTGAAAGCCGTTCTGCCTGCTCGAAATGGGCACTCAGGTACTCAATTTCAGCCGCTTCTGTATACAGGGCAAGGGTCAGGTCGTAAT
The DNA here is from genome assembly GCF_014698835.1 of Nostoc paludosum FACHB-159. GTDB lineage: Bacteria > Cyanobacteriota > Cyanobacteriia > Cyanobacteriales > Nostocaceae > Nostoc > Nostoc paludosum. The sequence continues at coordinate 5,909 of NZ_JACJTU010000009.1, forward strand.
CATGTTCCCAAGCGTTTTCTGGGAGCACTGCTAGCCCTGCTGTGAAGTATTTACTTGCCGTTTCATAGGCGGTTGCTGCCTTGGCTTTTTGTCCTGCTTGCAGGTTCAGCTGAGCCAGTTCATTGCGTCGATCTGAATCCAATTCTTGCAGCCTGGAGATTTCGTCACCATTTTGTGCATTCAACAATTCCGGAGAAGTTTTTTGAGTCGTCAATCTCAGACCGTAATTCAATTGATTGACAATTTCAAAAATTTTCCCTTCCCGTTCTGCTTCAGGCGTATTTGCCCACAGTTGTTGCCCGATTTTGAAGTGGATAGACTGTTTTCGCTCTTCTGGAATCAGACCGTAGGCAGCTTGTTGCACACGATCGTGTAAGAATTTATAAGGAACGGCAATCTCACCACTGCGATCGATGTGGTCTGAGTTATTTGATTGGAAAAACTTATAGGTTTCGCTAATGGGGAGAATCAGCCCTTCTTGTAACGCCGCCCATAGGCTGGTGGCCGTATCAATAGCTGATTTTTCAGAGACCATTGCCAAGGTATTCAAATCAAATTGGTTGCCAATACAAGCCGCCAGTTTCAAAACCTCCTGTGTCTCCACCGGAAGTTTCTGCAACTGTAATGCCATGAACTCTACCACTCCATCGGTCAATGCCAACTGCCGCACCGAAGCCAGGTCACATTGCCAGTAACCCAGTTCTGGCTGGAACTGAATACAACCCTCCTCGTGCAGTGCTTTGAGAAACTGCGTTGTAAAAAACGGATTCCCTTTAGTTTTCTGATATACCAATTGCGTCAGGGGTCGAACCAGTTCATGGGGACAACTTAAGGTGTCTGCCACCAACTGATTCACTGTTATTTCCACCAAGGGTTCCAGGGCGATGGTATTGACGGTAGCTTGGCTTTGCTGAATCTGCTCCAGCGTCAGTATCAAGGGATGAGTCGGAAAAACTTCATTATCTCGATAGGCGCCCAGAATGAGTAAATATCCAGAACTAGCTTCACTCATCAATAATTGCAACAAATTCAGAGAAGCCGAATCTGCCCATTGCAAGTCATCTAGAAACATCACCAAGGGATGCTCAGCGGTGGTGAAAACCTGGATAAATTTCTGAAAGAGCAAATTGAAACGATTTTGGGTAGCACTACCAGATAGTTCGGCCAGTGGCGGCTGTTGACCGATAATTAGCTCTAGTTCAGGAATCACATCAATAATGGCTTGTCCATTTTCACCCACAGCTGCCAAAATTTTCGCTTTCCACGCTGCCAATTGGACATTACTCTCACTCAGCAGTTGTCCCATCAAATCACGAAAAGCTTGCATAAAGGCACTGAATGGCATATTACGCTGGAACTGATCGTACTTGCCTTTGATGAAGTAACCGCGTTGTCTGACAATTGGCTTATGGACTTCATTAATCGCCGCAGTTTTACCAATCCCGGAAAATCCTACCACTAGCATCATTTCTGAACTGCCATTAGCAACGCGCTCAAAAGCTTTGAGCAAGGTTGCAACTTCTGTTTCTCGCCCGTAAAGTTTTTGGGGGATAATGAAGCGATCGCACACATCCCGTTGTCCCGGGGCAAAGGCTTCTATTCTACCCGTTGCTTTCCATTGATTGAGACAGCATTCTAAGTCATACTTCAAACCCAAAGCGCTCTGATACCGATCTTCGGCATTTTTCGCCATCAACTTCAATACTATCTCTGAGACGATCGCCGGAATTTCTGGATTAATGCTGTGTGGGGCGAGTGGGAGCTTAGCTAAATGACAGTGTACTAACTCCATCGGGTCATTGGACTGAAACGGTAATTTTCCAGTCAAAAGTTCATACAATGTCGCCCCTAAAGCATAGAAATCACTGCGGTAATCAATGCCGCGATTCATTCGCCCGGTTTGCTCTGGGGAAAGATAGGCAAGGGTTCCTTCCAACACATTGGGACTTTGGATTTCCTGGGTTTCGCGAGGGAGAAGGGAGGCGATGCTGAAGTCAATCAGTTTAACTTGTTGCGATTCTGGATGAATCAGAATGTTGGCGGGTTTGATATCTTTGTGGATGACTCGATGCTGGCAGACATCATGAAGAATATCGGCAATCTGTCGGGCAATTTCTAAGATTTCCGGTAAAGACAGGGAATAATTTTGGGTATAACTCCGTAGGGAAATGCCGCCAAAGTCTTCCATCACCAAAGCATAGCTGTTACCGTAGGCTTCTAGGCTGTAGGGATGGGTTATGCCAGGAATGTTGAGATTTTTGGTAATTGTATACTGGTTACGAAACTGTAATAATTCGCTAAACGTGGGGTAATCTTGCTGTAACAGTTTAACCACTACTGGACGCTGACTTGACTCCTGCACTGCTCGATAAACTATTGTCTGAGAACCTGCATAGAGTTGCTCAACAATGGTATAACCGGGGAGATGGGGCAATGGATTCGAGTAGGGAATTGCTGCCAATGTCATGGTCTGAAGTTAAAATGTCTAGAACAAGCTTACAAATTTAATATTTCCCAAGAATTTGGCAGACTAAACATTCCGTAAATTGTTTACATAATTAGTTAGCCACGACTAGGCAATAATGCTGCCAGATAATAGCTTGTATAATTTTTGATATATAGCTTTGAAGCCAGTAATATCATGTCCGGTTAATTACTTACTAAACCCGAAGAACCCCAAACAGCCAAACCGATGCTTTGTCTCCCCTAAGATCTTGCGGGGCTACCGTGTAAACATAAGTATAGCCAGCATGGGTTTCAACTCTTCTAAGGGTGTTGTAGGGTGTATTACGCCAGAGGGTACGGCACCGCCAAAGATTTACGGTGCGTTAGGACTGCCGTCCATAAAGCACCCTACCTTTCCTCGAATCTTTTATAGATTGGGTTTTTCCGACTTGTGTGTACACCGTAGCCGCTTGCTCTTAGGGGATTAAGGGGTGGGGTCTAATGATTACCAAAATCATAACTAATTACCCGAACACGATCTAAGAACGTTTCTTCAGTACCTATTATGGTAAAATCGCCATGAAAAATCCAAAAAAGCTTGTTATGCAAGGGTAATCGTGCTGATTTTTTGACATTAATTTCTTAATATTGCCTTTTTTATCTGTTCCCTGTTCCCTCTTGCAGACTGTTAATTTAGCATCACAAGTACCGTAGAGCTGTAAGAACTACAATTACTTAGTTTGTTCTTACTGTCAGTAGACCGAAAAGTTTTCCAGAACCTTTACCAGGCGTTCGTTTGAGTTTAGGAACACAATCTGCCGAATCCTGTCTGAATCTACTTTTCAAGGAAAGGGCTTTGTCACTGGGTTAAGAGTACAGTGCAAGCAATCGCGATCGTCAGCACCAAAACGTCGGCTGAAACCCTGATTATTTCGTCAACTTACAAAAGTTTTCGATCTACTGACTGTGGCTAAATTTTATAAAAACTATGAAGGCATTTATTTATATCAGGACTTACGCTTAAAGGTTGTCTGTTGAGACTGGGTGTAAGGGTCTAGGACTTTGCGGGCGTAAGGGTTTTGGTCACCTACACCCTATACCCCCTGTCCAAACCCTTGATTTTTCGTATTGCTGCTTAATATCAAGTTCGCCTAATTACTTATAATTCCAAATTCTTCGTGTCTTTGCGTCAGCCCTAATTACAAGTGTTCAACCGAACCTGATATTAAGTCCTATATCTCTCTGTCAGTTCTCAAGTGCGGAAACGTCTTTTACCCTGCTTTTGTAAGGCAAGTTTTTTGCGCTTGGATTTTTCAATCGGCGTTTCAAAGTGACGATGTTTCCTCATATCTTGAAAAATCCCCGCCTTGGAAACTTCTCGCTTAAATCTGCGTAAGGCTGACTCAAGGTGTTCATTTTCACCCACTATTATTTGGGTCATGATTTCTCCTACTTAATTGAATTTATCAATGGACTAAAAATTCGCTCTCTCTTTCTTTCCGGTTACAAAACTTAGTAGCGGTTACGTCCACCACCACCACCGTATCCTCCCCGATTGCCACCAGACGGGCCTCTGTCTTCTCTGGGCTTGGCTTTGTTAACTTTCAGGTCACGGCCCATCCATTCAGCACCATCAAGAGCGGATATGGCAGCAGCTTCTTCTGCCTCTGTTCCCATTTCCACGAAAGCGAAGCCGCGCAGACGACCCGTTTCCCGGTCTGTAGGTAGTTGAACGCGCTTGACCGTACCATATTCAGCAAAAACACCTTTAATATCATCTTCCGTAACTTGGTAAGAGAGGTTGCCTACATAAATTGACATTGATTATCTCCAAAATCATAAATGTGTAGAGATTTAAATTTCGGAGAAAAGTCTGTAAATACCAAAAGGGAAAAACCTGTCAATACTAAAAACAAAAATACTCACCGAATTAACTCTCGTTTACTAGGATGACATAGAAGCCCATTCTCTGCACCCAGAAAAAGGTTAATAGATGATTAACTAATAATAAAGAGTTGCGTAGGCGTAGCCCGTCGTAGCTAAAAGTCGAGCCAGTGCGATCTTGTCGCCTTGCGTCGGAAAGCAACTGGCGTCGGAGTGGCGGCTTTTGCCGATCCGATCGCGCACCGTTAGCGACCCAGGAGTGTCACTTTTCAAGACAGACATCGCTTCACTTGTTTACTCATTTGTGTGGGTATCCAGATTTTTGATTTATTTTAGCGCCTATCGGAAAACTTGTCAGTCTACTGAATCTACCTTTAGGTATAATTTTTGTCCTAAATCCTCAAAAATGGGCAAATCGAGAGTCATCATACTCGCTAACGGAAAAGTCGATCGCAAAGCACTTCCAGCACCCACTCAAAGTTTGAATGCAAATGAGAAATTTATTGCTCCTCGTACCCTTATTGAGGAACGATTAGCAGAAATTTGGTCTACAGTATTGGGTCTAAAAAACATTGGTGTTGATGACAATTTCTTAGGGTTGGGAGGACATTCCTTACTAGCCTTTCAGATTCTCTGCCGCATCCGCGATATCTTTCAAGTTGATTTGCCAATACGGCATTTCTTTGAAGCGGCTACCATCGCTGAAATAGCCCAAAGCATTATCCAAGCACAACAGGAAGACAAAGGATACTCTGTTGTCCCTATACAATCGATTGAGCGCGGTGGCGGCGGACGTAGCCATCAGAATTTACCGCTTTCCTTTGGGCAAGAACGGTTGTGGTTTCTTGATCAGTTAGTGCCCAACCATACTTTTTACAATGTTCCCGAAGCCTTTCGTATCAGAGGTGTACTCAACCCCACAATATTAGAACAGAGCTTGAATGAAATTATCAAGCGTCATCAAGTCCTACGAACTACCTATTCCAGTCTGAACGGACAACCCATACAGGTCATCCACTCAACTTTTCCCATCAAACTCTTAGAGGATGTTTGAAAAGTATTTCGCTGTGATTTTAGGCACTTATCGATCCCCCCTAACCCCCCTTAAAAAGGGGGGAACTGGAATTAAAGCCCCCCTTCTTAAGGGGGGTTGGGGGGATCAATAACGTTTTGCTACCGACGAAAGGACTTTTCAAACAACCTCTTAGTGGTGAATCTCCAAGGGCTGTCTTCAGATGAGCAGGAATCTCAAGTCCAGCACATCGTCCTTGAAGAAGCCCAACGTCCTTTCGATTTAGCTCAAGGTCTATTGCTGCGAACAACATTGCTGCAACTGAGTTCAGAGGAACTTTATCACAGTGCTGCCCAAGTCAATTTTGCTAAACCATACTCTGTAATCAAGCCATCTAATGTCCTTGGAACTCAAGAAGTTCTCAGATTAGCTTGTATGGGCAAAGTCAAACCAATGCATTACATTTCTACCATTGCTGTTTTTGGTGCAATCAGCCATTTTACAGGACAAAAAGTAGTTTACGAAAATGACGACATCGAGTCTTGTAAAGACTATGTTGCTCTGGATCTTGGCTATGCTCAAACCAAATGGGTAGCCGAAAATCTTGTATGGGTTGCCAAGTCTAGGGGAATACCTGTTAGCATCTACAGAACAGGATTTCTCATGGGACATAGCGATACCGGCATTGCTCATACAAAAGATGCTTATGTGCCTAGAGTTATTAAAGGATGCATACAGCTTGGTAGTTATCCAGAACTCATAGATCAAAAAGAAGAATTGATTCCTGTGGATTACGCCAGCAGAGCAATTGTCCATTTATCCAAAAAGCAAGAATCTCTAGGAAAAGCTTTCCATATAGTACCTCCGCCAGACCAAAATATTAGCATCATCGAGCTTTTTGAATTTATTTGTTCTTATGGTTACCAACTCAAGAAGTTACCATATACTCAGTGGAAAGATGAGCTAATTGCAAATTTCAGGCACTCTCAGGAAAATGTTTTACATCCCCTCTTACCGATGATGTCTGAAAAAGTCTACCAAAATTCTTTGACAATCATGGAGTTGTATCAAAATACAGTTGATTATGACTATCAGAATACCCTCGATGGATTGGCGGATTCTGCAATTGTTTGTCCATCAATGGATGTTAAACTCCTAGAGAAATACTTCTCATATTTCATTAGTAGTGGTTTCTTAAATTCACCAACCTCAAGACAGGTGTAAGTAGGTCGGTGTTGAAAATTGTCGTTATGACAAGGCAGAAGGCAGAAGGGAAGAGCTTTTTGGGCATCTTTGCTTTTCATTACATATTTTGGTTTTTTACCCTGTTCTACTTAACTATTCGCACTAGAATTTTGAGCTTAATATTCCCCGATTTAACTCGCTCAAAGGGGCAAAGGTTAATCAAATTATATTAAGAGGGTGTTTGAAAAGTTTTGCAGGACTTACGCAAAAGATAACGAAAGTAGCGGTAATACCCTGCGGGTTCGCTTTTAGTGTTCTCGCAGAGTAGCCACTGGGCGTCTACATGAATTACCCCTACGCAAGAATAAGGTTTTCGGTCACAAGCGTAAGTCCTGTGCTTCTACAAGGACATCAAAAATCGCGTTCAGCACTTCCCACAAGAAGAGTTGAATGTTTTTTATTTGGAAGCCCTATTATTCAATTGCTATGAGAATATCTACTTATTATGCTGCTTTGAAATTTTGTGTTGGCTATTCCCATACATCTATATAATAAGAAAACATCTTTTATGAGCGATAGCAATATTTGGAAACGTATACATATATACAGACAGTAAATCCTAAAAGAAAATAAAGAAACTTGTTTTTTGCCAAACCAAATAATAAGATAATAATAGTAATAGGATATACAGAAATTTCACTTTTATCCTTATCTAACTCATATTTGAGTGCATTTGAGTACAGCTTAATAAATCGCAAAATATTTGGAATAAATCTTTGCAAAGTCTTACAGGTAAAGTTTCTTGTAGCGAGTACAGAAATTCTTAAACCCTGCCCTGAAAATACCAGTACCCCTATCATTAAATACTAGTACCCCTACCCCAAAAGAAATTTTTAATTTATTTAAGGTGGGGGTTTTGGCGTTTGAGTACAACCTTAATAAATCCAATAAATCCAATCAACATTGCGTTAACTATCGAGTTGGAAGTGGCCTGATATAAGCATAAAAATAGCACATGGCTCTTTTAACCAGATAGACAGTAGCGATGCAACAGTCCTTAGACAGAATTACGAATCCTCAAACTCTGAAAACACAGGATTCAAAACAGAAATCCTTGCTCAAGACATTACTCTCTGGAGGTTTTTTTGAGCCATTATTGAGTGATTTTCGCATTATCTTTGAGCGCGACCCAGCGGCACGCAATTGGCTAGAAGTTGTGTTTTGCTATCCTGGATTGCACGCACTGTGTTTGCATCGTGTTGCTCACTGGTTACATTGTCGAGGAGTGGGTTTTATTCCCCGCTTAATTTCTCACTTGGGACGATTTTTAACCGGAATTGAGATTCACCCAGGTGCAGAGATTGGGAAGGGTGTATTTATCGACCACGGAATGGGAGTAGTGATTGGCGAAACTGCGATCGTGGGAGACTATACGCTGATTTATCAAGGCGTCACCCTTGGCGGAACTGGTAAAGAAAGCGGTAAGCGCCATCCCACAGTCGGTAAACATGTTGTGGTGGGTGCGGGTGCGAAAGTTTTGGGTAATCTGCAAATTGGCGATCGCGTTCGCATTGGCGCGGGTTCCATTGTTTTGCGGAATGTCCCCAGCGATTGTACTGTGGTCGGTGTTCCTGGTCGAATTATTTCTCGCGATCGAGGCGCTAGCCTTTCTCCTTTAGAACATGGAAAGCTACCTGATGTAGAAGCAACGGTGATTCGTTCTTTACTCACGCGCATCGAACAACTCGAAAAACAACTGCAAGCTTTAGAAGTCAGAACTCAGGAATCAGGAGTCAGGACTAAGTAGTTATTGGTCATTAGTCAGACAATTTTAGATTTTAGATTTTGGATTGGAGACAACTGACAAAGGACAAACGACAAATGACAAATGATACTTTAGGCGAACAAGTTTTGCAGATTCCTTTGAGCGATCGCTGGCGAATCTATCACCGGTTGCAAGAATTAAAAATCAAGAGTTCCTGTCTTCCCGATGGTTCTTTACGGGTGCAAATCAACAATTTGCTAGAAGCAATTCTAATTCGGAGTACGGTTATGCAATTTCTCGCTTCTCGTCGTGAATTAGTCGAGTGGCTAGAGCGTTGCTGGCAATCTAGTGGTGAGTTTTAAGTCATAAATATTGTTAAAAAATCTAATTTAGACAATATTAATCTTGAATTCATCACACAAGCATAGCTCTTTGCAGGGATGCATAAATATTGAAGAGATTTAGAAGTTGAAGTTACTGTCCGCTAGCAAATTCTATTGCAAACTGAGAGGAATTCACCAATTGATAATTCAGGAGTCAGGAATCAAGAGGAAGAACTTTCTATTTCTCCCCTTGCCCAATGCCCCATCCCCCATGCCCAAAATAGGAATTTCTGATTTTTAATTCTTTTCCAACTGAAGAAATTGAAAGTTCAACTATGCCAACTCGTAACAGAGATATTCAACTCATCAAATTTTTGCACCATGAACTTGAACTTTCAAATGCGGATATTGCTGTAGCGCTACGACACCGTGAATTCCAAAATGGCCCGTTACCGATGCTGCTCTGGCAGTATGGTTTAGTTAACTTAGACCAGTTAGAACGAATTTTTGACTGGTTAGCAGAACAAAGTTAGCTAATTTGTATCTAAGAATTCAGAATTCAGAATCCAGAATTTATAAGACTTCGAGACCGACAATTTTATAATTGTCAGAAAATTAAGCAGCGTCATCACACTTGATTTTCTAACTATTCTGACTTCTGCCTCCTGACTTTTGAATTCTCGCATTTGTACCGAGATTAAACTACACACCAATGCTATACAAAATATGAGGTTCCTGAGATGATTACTACATTAATTGCTGGATTCTGTCTTTTAATTTTTTCCGGATTTGCTAATAGCTATATTAGTTATTTGCTACTCGAACAAATTACAATCGACCTCGGTAAAAAAGATTAGTAAATTATACCAATTTTTGGTTCTTTGTCATACAGATGTGATGTTGCTAAATGAGCAATAATTGAGGATCATGTATCCTGTTTATGTATTGTGATATTTTTAGCATTTACCATCACTGAGAATAGTAGAGAGAAAGGATATTGAGAATACTTCCAAGAGAGGGATATTTGCAATGAATCAAATCATAATTAATGACACTACATTGCGTGATGGCGAACAAGCGGCGGGTGTTGCTTTCAATTTAAAAGAAAAAGTAGCGATCGCCAAGTTTCTCGATGCCATTGGTATCCCCGAATTAGAAGTTGGGATACCAGCAATGGGTGGGGAAGAAACACAGGCGATTGCCGCAATTTCTGACTTGGGTTTGCAAGCAAAACTCCTCGGTTGGAACCGCGCTGTCATCTCAGATATTAAGGCTTCTATCGCCTGCGGTCTCAACCGAGTGCATATCGCCATCCCCGTCTCTGGTATTCAAATTGCCACTAAATTTCATGGTCAGTGGCGGGTAAGCCTACAAAAACTCAAAGACTCCATCAGCTTCGCAGTCGATAGCGGCCTTTGGGTAGCAGTCGGGGGAGAAGATTCTTCTAGAGCTGATGAAAGCTTCCTTTTAGATGTAGCACTTTGGGCCCAAGAGTGGGGTGCATCCCGCTTCCGCTTCTGCGACACCGTAGGAGTTCTCGACCCCTTTAGCACCTACACAAAGGTCAAGCATCTGGTTTCGGCTTTGACGATTCCCCTGGAAATTCACACCCACAATGATTTTGGTCTAGCAACCGCCAACGCCCTTGCTGGGATTAAAGCTGGAGCAACATCTGTGAATACCACAGTCAACGGCTTGGGTGAAAGGGCGGGAAATGCAGCTCTTGAAGAAGTTGTCATGGCCATCAAACGCATTTACGGCGTTGATTTGGGAATTGACACATCTCATTTGTTGGGACTGTCTCAACTAGTTGCTGCTGCATCAGGCGCGGACGTTCCACCTTGGAAAGCGATCGTTGGTGAAAACACCTTCGCCCACGAATCGGGAATTCACGCTCATGGCGTGCTGCAAAACCCCCTCACCTACGAACCATTCGCCCCCGAAGAAGTCGGTTGCGAACGCCGCTTAGTAGTAGGTAAACATTCTGGACGGCATTCAGTTGCAAACTTGCTACAACAGCATGGAATTTTCTTAAACTCACAAGAAACCCAGTCAGTTTTAGACGCAGTGCGCCATCAGTCAGTAAAGAAAAAACGTAGCCTTACTACAGAAGAAGTGTTGAATTTGGCCAGAGAACAGAGGTATTCTCATGCAACGCGATGAATTAGAGCTAGACTTACCACCTGCTTTTGAAATAGGTGAAAAAGTCAGACTTCGCAAACTAATTAAAAACGATGGTACCTTTCCTGGTCAAGAAATCGGTGCAGTTTTAGCGAAGAAAGGAGATATCGGTTACATAGCGAGTATAGGCACATATTTGCAGAGTTCCTATATATATGCTGTCCATTTCTTAGAAACTGGGTTTGTCGTCGGCTGTAAGAAAAAAGAACTAGAATCTGTTGAGGAATCTCATGAAAGTAATGCTACGCGTGAATGATGCCGGCACTTTAGTAGTTTACGTTGCAAAAAAAGACCTGGAAGAAGAAGTAGTCAAACAAACTGATGGCAATGAAGGTAAAATTCTTACCTTAGCAAATGGCTGGGAATTAGAATTTCGTGAATTACCAGATGTAGCCAATTTACCGCAAACTGTAGAAGCAAAACGACTTTCGTAAAGGGACTGGGGACTGGGGGCTGGGGACTGGTGATTAGGGAAGATGAGGGAGTGAGAAAGAAATAACCAATGCCCCATGCCCCATGCCCAATGCCCAATGCCCAATTACTTTTAATCAATCATGGGTAAAAAGTATTTCATGTTATCAGAATTGAAACTTGAAGGACAGTTTTTAGGTTTTGTTGGTGCCGAACCCAAGAAATATAAATATTTGCAACTGGCAGTTCCAGATGGAACTATGGAAATCAAATTGCCAAAAGAGTTGCGCCGTTCTCTGAGTTTAGTGTTAGTTCCTGGTGAAGAAATTCGCGTTTTTGCTTATAGTGAGTTAGACTCTCACACAGGTAAAATTAAAATCAAAGCCTGTCAAGTCACGCCAATTGGTACTTGTCCAATTCAAAATTTGCCACTGCTACCTAAAGCCAAAATTATGGTGTGTCAAAAGTCGGGTTGCCTCAAGCGTGGCGGTAAAGGTTTATTATCAGAATTAGAAAAAACTTTGTGCGATCGCGGTTTATTAGACAAAGTTACCATCGAACATACCAGTTGCCAAAAATGTTGCAGCAGCGCTCCCAACTGTGTTTTACAACTTGGTAAAAAGAAATACAAGAACATTCATCCAGAGGCGATCGCATCTTTGTTAGAAAGTCATTTAACCGAAAATTAATAGCTTTATCTAGCTATTCTTCAAATAATACACAACTTTGTAGGGGATAAAAATTTTATCCCTATTTGTCGTTGGTATTGTTTTTTTGCTTCCTTGTCAAACTACATTAAGATAAAAATAACTCTGCATTCTCATAGTTGTCATGAGCCTCACCACTGCTAAACGCTTTACAATAGCTGAATATCACCGTCTAGCGGAACTCGGCTTCTTTAAAGAGAATGACCGAGTTGAGCTAATTAATGGTGAAATAATCCAGATGTCAGCAAAAGGTAAACCGCACTCTGTTTGTGGAACACGCCTTGAGCGAGAATTATATAAGCTAGTGGGCGATCGCGCAACTTTGCGAGGACAACAGCCAATTACTTTATCTAATTATAGTGAGCCTGAACCAGATAGAGTAATTGCAAAAAATAGAGATGATGATTATCTAGCAAATCATCCCAGCCCATCTGATATTTTACTTTTAATTGAAATTGCTGATTCCTCCTTAAAATATGACCAAGAGGAAAAGCTACATATTTATGCAGAAGCAGGTATTTTTGATTATTGGATATTTAATTTAGTAGATAATTATCTGGAATGTTATAGCGAACCTTATCAAGATTTACAAGGTAAATTTGGTTATCGTCGCAAGTTTATTTATCTACAAAATGAATCAGTTCATATGCCATATTTTCCTGATTTAATTCTCGATTTATCTAAAGTATTTCCTGGGTGATGTATTAGGGTTATTTCTATTGAGCTAAATTCTCTTTCAAAGACAAAGCTAAAGCGTAATAAATTTTACCGAAATAGGAATGCGAGGTTCTAAGAACATTTTGTAAAAATATTTTTTCACTAACTGATAATCCCATCTCTACTTTTGTATCAGTTCTTTGACCAGACTCTATGTTTGTTAGTGCTTCGACTTCTGGAAGTAAATGTGCAACACCAAATAATTTTTCCAAATGAGATGTTTTTAGAAAAGCTTGCCGTTGGGCGTGACTCATAACCTCACTTGACCCAACTCTAATTTCATCACTACTCGTATAGCTTTGCTTCTCCCCATTGGCTTTCATGTAACTGGCAGAATTCTGCTGCTGCTGTTCGTGAAAATCTGAAGCCATATAAATCTTCTCCTGACACTCAAAACTAGTATTTTTCCAGATGTTTAACCAGTTACAAGACCAATTGGTTGGCATATCATTCTCTCTAGCTGGGGAAAGATAAGCTATTTCCTCAGCCGTCGATTGGATTCTAACTTTTACATGATAAGAGCCAATGGTAGTCAATACTTTGATTTTCCTTTTCAAATCAATTCTTCCATCGCGTGTTGTAAATCATTCGTCACATCAGCAACAGCTTGTCTAGCACCCAAGCGATTCTCTTTATATGCTGGGTAACGTTCAGAAATAGATATGGGTTCACCCACAGTTATTTTGACTTGTTCCTTACCTAATTGTGGGCGCTGGACAGCTTTATTACCTTGAATCTTAGCAATCATTTTCCATAAAATTAGAGTTGTTTCTGCAAACCTTTCTACTGTTGGTTTTTCTTTAATATAATTACCAGAAATAGCCACAAAACTTTCTACTAAACGCATGTGCCACATCCGTGCATTTGCTTCTTCCGCAACGCGATCGCCTAAAGATTTCTCCACAGCAGATACTCCTTTAATATCCTTAAATTCTTCTCTAAAGATATAATTCCAACCAGCTTGTTCTACTCGCCGACAGCGGTCAGTTAAAGAACCTTTGGATTGCAAATCAAAATACTGTTCTGATATTAACAACGCTGCATTCAATAAAGCTTGTAAGCGAACTGCTAATGCTTGATTTCTATCTGGAATTTGCCCTGCGACAACCTTGGCATCTGGGAGTTTTTGATGATAGAAACGCGTGTAAAATATTTCCATCAGCGAAAGTAAATGTTCTGCCAAAGTTAATAATCGGGGATAAAGCGTTTCTACAGAAGCAACATTACCTGGTTGGGGTGGATTCACAGGTAAACCACTAGCTGCTTCTAATTCACTTAAAAGATTAGCGATCGCATCCCAAGGAGCATCAACATAACTATATTTAATCCCAACTGGTAAAATGAAAACCTGTTCCTCGCGTCCAGCTTTTTGCAAATCCTCGGCACACCAAAAGCCTAACTGGGCAATACCAGGTTCTAAGGGGCTGATAATCTCCGACAAACCATTGGTAGCACCTTCTGGCGCCGCAGCCATTGGAAACTTCCCATTGGCAAACAAATCACGCGCCGAACGTAACCCAGTCCAGTCAGCCTTACCCCGCTGAATCGGAGTAGCACCTAACTGAGACATAATCCAGCCAACGTGAGAACCAGCCCATAGAGGAATGCCGCGATCGTAGATAAAATGGGCATGAATCGGAAGTTGTAACGCTGTGCCTTGCGATCGTGCTACCTTTGGCACGAGTTGAGACAGCAAGTAGCCCAAACCAAAGGGATCGTCGGTTTTAGGATGGCGAAAAGCCAGCAGAAAACGGATCTTACCCTCCTGAAACTGGCGATAGAGATCTACCAGAACTTCCACATTGTCTGCTTCAATTTTGGTAATTGGTGTTTGCCAGTTGATCCAACTAGGTAACAAAAGATGGACAACTTTTAAAAATAAAGGGTTGAATGCTGGAGGAATAAATTCTAAAGGTGGCTGTGCTTGATAAATTACATTAGACAAGGTTGTTTTCTCCTGAAGTGACTGGGGAATGGGGACTGGGGAATGGGGACTGGGGACTGGGGACTGGGGAGATGAGGGAGAAGAATTAATAACCCATGCCCAATGCCCAATGCCCGATGCCCAATCCCCAATCCCCAGTCCCTTTGTACTTCATCCTTGATAATTCATACTTTAGTTGACATAGAAATTAGCGATTTTGGAAAGGTAATACACGATGCGACTATCACAAATGTTATTTGTTACACTCCGGGACGATCCAGCTGATGCTGAGATTCCCAGCCATAAATTATTACTGCGTGCAGGTTACATTCGTCGCATCGGTAGCGGTGTCTATGCTTATCTCCCGCTGATGTGGCGGGTACTACAAAAGGTTTCTCAAATTGTGCGCGAAGAAATGAACGCTACAGGCGCACAAGAATGTCTTTTGCCGCAATTACAACCTGCTGATTTATGGAAAGAATCGGGACGTTGGGATACTTACACCAAAGCTGAGGGAATCATGTTTTCCCTAATTGACCGCCGCGAGCAACAATTAGGATTAGGCCCGACTCATGAAGAAGTGATCACAGCGATCGCTCGTGATATGATTCGCTCATATCGCCAATTACCTCTGCATCTTTACCAAATTCAAACCAAGTTCCGCGATGAAATTCGTCCCCGTTTTGGTTTGATGCGCGGACGGGAATTCATCATGAAAGACGGCTACTCTTTCCACGTCGATGAAGCTAGCCTCAAAGAAACTTACGACGATATGTATCAAGCCTACAGCAATATGTTGCGGCGTTGTGGCTTAGCTTTTCGGGCAGTGGAAGCTGATTCTGGTGCAATTGGTGGTTCTGGTTCCACAGAATTTATGGTGTTGGCGGAAGCTGGCGAAGACGAAGTTCTCTACACTGAAGATGGTAAATACGCCGCTAACGTAGAAAAGGCCGTTTCTTTACCAGCAGATATCGAACCTTCACGGTTTACAACCTACGAAAAACGCGATACACCTGGAACAGAGACGATTGAAACAGTTTCGAGATTCCTCAAATGTTCTCCCACCCAAGTGGTGAAAAACGTCCTTTACCAAACAGTTTATAACAATGGTATGACGGTATTGGTTTTGGTGAGCATTCGAGGCGACCAAGAAGTTAACGAAGTCAAGTTGCAAAATGAATTGACCAAATTAGCTTCTAACTATGGCGCTCAAACTATTCTCAATTTGAGCGTACCAAACTCTGAAGCGCAGCAAACATGGACAGCAAAATCTCTGCCTTTAGGCTACATTGCACCAGACATCGCAGATGAGTATATTGCTGCTAATAAACAGATCCATCCTAAATTTTTGCGCTTAGTAGATCCAACAGCCGTTGATTTAAAAAACTTTGTTACAGGAGCGAATGAAACTGCCTATCACGTAGTTGGTGCTAACTGGGGCGAGCAATTTAAGCTACCAGAGCGTGTAGTAGATGTGCGTAAGGCTAGACCAGGCGATCGCGCCATCCATAACCCAGAACAACTCTTACAAAGCGCCAGGGGAATTGAAGCCGGTCACATATTCCAATTAGGCACTAAATATTCCCAAGCAATGGGATCAACTTATACCAATGAACAGGGTGAAGAAAAACCGCTAGTCATGGGTTGTTTTGGTGTAGGGGTATCGCGTTTAGCCCAAGCTGCCGTAGAGCAATCTTACGACAAAGATGGAATTATTTGGCCAGTAGCGATCGCACCTTATCACGCGATCGTCACAATTCCCAACATTAATGATGCTCAACAAGTTGAAATCGCCCAAAAACTTTACACCCAACTCAATCAAGCCGGAATCGAAACCTTGCTCGATGACCGCGATGAACGAGCTGGAGTGAAATTCAAAGATGCAGACTTGATAGGCATACCATACAGAATCGTAACCGGACGAGCGATCGCCAACGGCAAAGTCGAAGTTGTAGAAAGAGCAACCCGTAAATCCCAAGAAATCCCCATTGATGAAGTGACAACTACACTCAAACAGTGGGTTAACGAGGCAATAGGCAAATAGGCAATAGGCAATAGGGCATGGGGCATTGGGCATTGGGCATTGGGCATTGGGCATTGGTTATTCTTCCCCTGCCTCCCCTGCCTCCCCTGCCCCCATTCCCCATTCCCCACCTCCCCAAAATTTACATAATTCGACAGTGACGGACTAGAAGTGCAAATTCTAAAATTGAATTAGGGACTTGCAGGATTAAAAAATAATCGGATTTCGAGGCATGAAGCCTCCTCTAAATTGTGGAAACTCTCCACATGTAAGTATCGTCTTTAACCAGGCTGCTCCTCACATAACTACCATCTCAGCCCTCAGTCAGGAAGGTTTTGAACATGAAAGACCAACAAGGATCTAATCGTATTTCTTCAGGCTTAATTGCAGGTGTCGCAGCAGCAGTTGTAGCGGTAGGTGGCGGCGTGGCTTGGTTAACTTCACAATCTAATAATACTCCTACACCGTCAAAACCGTCTCAAGGTATTGACCAGCCAGCACAGCCATCAACTAGGCAGCCAGGTAATGAGCAAACTGCTAATGTTTATTGGCTCAGACCAAAAGATAAAAATCTTGCTTTGGTTCCCAAGCCAGTGAGAGTAGCTGCTGTACGACCCAACCAAGCTTTAGAAGCAGCTTTTGAAAGCTTGTTAGCAGGGCCAACAGAAGGAACAGATTCTACAACTATCCCCAAGGGAACCAAATTATTAGGGCTGAAAGAGGACAATGATGAAGTTCGCGTTAATTTATCTGAAGAATTTACCAGGGGTGGCGGTAGTGCCTCAATGATAGGTCGCGTGGGACAAGTTGTTTACACTGCGACAACATTAAATCCAAAAGCCAAAGTGTACATTGACGTGAACGGTAAACCTTTAGATGTTTTGGGTGGTGAGGGTGTAGAGTTACAACAACCGCTAACTCGTGAAAGCTTTGATAAAAACTATCCGCTTTAAATAAGTTAGGAGTTACGAGTCAAAAGTTAAGAGTGAGGAGTTTTAACTCATAACTCACAACTCATAACTCATAACTTTCTCAGACCTACCGTTTGCTATTCAAGACACGAAAATTACGGGCTTGCTGTTCTAACCTTGTGGCGAGGCGATCGCAAACCCGATTACACAACTCAAAAATCATTTGATCTTCTACCCTGTAATAGGCGCAAGTTCCTTCACTGCGGCGGCTAAGGATTCCTGCTTGCCACATTATCTTCAGGTGCTTTGACACATTTGCCTGAGAAGTCTGTGTTGCCTCTACCAACTCTTGCACGCATTTTTCTTCATCCCGCAGTAAGTGTAGCAGCCGTAGGCGCATTGGCTCACTTAACAGGCCGAAGTATTCAGCTACTTGTTGCACCACTTCTGGTGGTAAAGGCAACGTTTGTTTCATCAGGATTAACCCGCAAGGATTGAAAGTTTTAAGGATGACTCACTTCATAATATAGATTAATACTTAATCAGGGTTAATTCGCATCAAAGGTTGACCATATTCTACAGGTTCACCATTTTGCAGGAGAATTTCCATCACTTGCCCAGAGACTTCGGCTTCGATTTCATTCATCAGCTTCATGGCCTCAATGATACAGACTGTTTGACCTTTGCGGACGCGATCGCCCACCTCTACGAATGGTGTTTCACCCGGTGCAGGAGCGCGATAAAATGTCCCCACCATAGGAGAAGGTACCTCTACTAATCTCTGGTCAATAGTTGAGGGCGGATTGACTGACAACTGTAATTGGCCTCCAGTTGCAGCATTCTCAAACAGGCGACCTGTTGCTACCTCTGTTACCTGACTTGTAGCTACCTGGTTTGCTGTAGGTAAACCCGATGACAAGCCCGAACCTACCACACCGCCTAAGGTCGTTTGACCTACCGACAACATATGATTGCTGATGCTCACAGCCTTACGAACTGTTAGTTCAAAGTCATCGCTTTTGAGCGTGACTTCTGCAATGTCAGTTTGTGCGATAGTTGCCAGTAGTTGGCGGATTTCATTAAAGTCCAATGGCACAGTTTTTATTACCTCGACCTATCCGTAAATTAGCATTTTTAAGTGTGGCAGGGATTTAATCCCTAAATAGGGATTGAAATCGGGATTTGTTTGAGATTGGAATCCAAACTTATTCCCTGCCTAAATATTTATCATCACGGGTATCAATTTTGATGCGTTCGCCTTGAGAAATAAACAAGGGAACCATCACAGTTGCGCCAGTTTCGAGAGTAGCTGGCTTAGTACCACCTGTAGCAGTGTCACCTTTGACACCGGGATCTGTTTGCACAACTTCTAGAACCACAGAGTTGGGCAGTTCCACTTCTAGGACTTGTTCGCCCCAACGAATGACGTTAGCTTCCATACCTTCCTTGAGATATTTTACGCGATCGCCAATTTGTGATGCGCTCAATCTGCCTTCTTCATATGTTTCCATATCCATAAAGACAAACTCATCACCCTCTTTATAGGTATGCTGCATTGTCCTTTTTTCTAAAGTGGCTTGGGGCACTGTTTCCCCAGCCCGGAAGGTTTTTTCCACCACGCTTCCATTCTGAACATTTTTCAGTTTGGTTCGTACAAAGGCAGAACCTTTTCCTGGCTTAACGTGGAGGAATTCCACCACTCGCCATACAGATCCATCTAATACAATTGAGACACCAGGTCGAAAGTCGTTGCTGGAGATCATGAAACTTTCAAGTTTTGGAAGACAATCGGCATTTATTGTACCCTTCAAGGGGAGTAATTAGTTATTCATTTTGGGCATTGGCCAAACAGGGCATGGGGCATAGGGCAAGCAGGAAGTGTGGGAGGGGTGGGAGGTGTGGGAGGATGGGGAAGCATTAATTCTCTTTCTCCCCACACTCCCCTGCCCCCCAGTCCCCAGTCCCCAGTCCCCAGTCAACACTCTGCACTGGGCACTCCTACTGTGGGAAGATTATTGATGGGTTACGTCCAGTCAACAATATCAATGCTGCATTTGAGTTATTCCATGCTTGACTTATTAAAATCCTGGCTGAAGAACAGCCTAATGGCAATACTGCTGCTAACAATATTTTTAGGCATAACTACAGTTGGGTGGACTCCCTCTAGTAGCGCCGCGCTGCCAGCTGGCAACGCAATTACAGACGGTAATGCTTTGTTGCGGTACGCACTCCCGATAGATAACAAACCTGTGCGGCAACTACAAGCCAGCTTAGAGGACATTTCTAGCCAACTGCGGGCAAATCGGCGCTGGGGTGCTGTTTCCAAAGACATCAGCCAAGCATCTCGCATTCTCGATAAACCCTCCCAAATCCTAGCAAGTGTTCCCGAAGAACGCCAACCCCAAGCAGAAGCTTGGATTAACGAATTAAAATCTGGCGTGCTTAACCTGCAAGAATTGGCGAATACCAAAGATAAACAACAAATTTTGCAACAGAGAACTAAACTGTTGAATCTCATCACTCAGCTAGAAGAGTCAATGGTGAAGGAATTTCCCTTTGAAGTTCCTGCTGAGTACAGTAACCTGCCACAACTTAAAGGCCGCGCCACCGTAGAATTAAAAACCAACAAAGGCAACCTCACCGTTGTAGTGGATGGTTACAGCGCCCCTGTGACTGCTGGTAATTTTATAGATTTAGTGCAGAGGGGTTTTTATAATGGCTTAGAATTCACCCGTTCTGAAGAATCTTACTTTCTGCAAACTGGAGATCCACCTGGAAAAGAAGTGGGTTTTATCGATCCGAAAACAGGTAAATACCGCGCTGTTCCTTTAGAAATCTTGGTTGAAGGCGACAAGGAACCTACCTATGGCATTACCCTAGAAGAAGCTGGTCGTTACATTGATATGCCAGTTCTACCTTTTTCCGCTTTTGGTGCAGTAGTTATGGCTCGTCCCGAAAGTGAAGTCAATGGAGGTTCTTCACAATTTTTCTTCTTTCTATTTGAACCAGAACTTACTCCCGCCGGACGAAACCTATTGGATGGTCGCTACGCTGTTTTTGGCTATCTCACTGAAGGCAAAGAAGTTTTGGATAAACTGAGGGCTGGTGACAAAATTGAGTCAGCAACAGTAGTCCAAGGTATAGAAAATCTGGTTGAGCCGCAAGCAGCATAAAGATGAGGGAGTGGGGGGGAAGGATTTCTTCCCCATCCTCCCACACCTTCCACACTTGCAATGCCCCATATCCTATGCCCAGTCCCCTAACTGAGATTCCCAGCGGTAAATATCCGATCGACTGCGATCGCTATTTCTGGAAAAGTCCGCGATACAATTTGCTGGTCGCCAGCAAACACAGTCTCTTCATAAAATCCTTCTTCCAGCCACAGCACAGAAATCTTTTCTTTTAGTGGGTCTACAATCCAATATTCTGGCACTTCAACCGCAGCATATTCAGACCGTTTATAACGATAGTCCCGGTTAATAGAATCTGGACTGACTACCTCTACAATTAGTAATGGTGGTGACTCAAAGACTGCTGATGCATTGAGCAATTCCCTTGCTTGCTCCTGCGTCACCACAGATAAATCAGTTAACCTAGACTTATTTTTCCCCGTCCTCGTCCCCGTTTCCCGAAAAGTTAACCAAGGTAAACTCAAGCGCTGAATTTCCGCTATAAATGCGGTATCTAAAAAAGCGACAATCAAGAAATGTTGAATTGTAGGGGGATTCATTAATTGCAGTCTGCCATCTACTAGCTCGTAGTGAAAACCACTGCCATCATCATAAGCTAAGTACTCTTCAAATGTGAGCTTTGTTACTGGTGTAGAGACCATTCCAACATCCCCCTAAACGATAACTTTATCGTAACTTGAGGGAGTGGGGAACAGAGGGGCAGAGGGGCACAGGAGCAGGGGAAGATGGAGACAGAATTTCACCTCCCCACCCCATTTCGTTATCTGCCTACATTCCCAATCACGAATGACCAATGACTAATGACTAATAACTAATGACTACAGTCAAAGATATTGGCGAACAAGGTCTTTTAGCAAAATTACAGCGTTTCTGTCCCCCAGAAATTATTGGCGATGATGCAGCAGTATTGGTGACAGCACCAGACCAATCTTTAGTCGTCACCACAGATGTGCTGGTTGACGGCGTGCATTTTAGTAACCTCACCACTTCCCCAGAAGACGCAGGTTGGCGTGCGGCGGCTGCTAACTTGTCAGATTTAGCAGCGATGGGTGCTTTTCCATTGGGGATCGCTGTCGGATTGGGACTTCCTGGGGATTTGAGCGTGAATTGGGTAGAAAGCTTATACCAGGGAATGACAGAATGCCTGCAAAAGTACAATACCCCAATTGTTGGTGGTGATGTGGTGCGATCGCCTGTGACTACTTTGGCAATTACCGCTTTTGGTCAAGTTCACCCCAGTCAAATTATCCGCCGTTCTGCTGCTGTTGTGGGGGATGCGATCGTCGTTACAGGTGTTCACGGAGCCTCCCACGCTGGCTTACAACTGCTTTTGCATCCCGAATTAGGACAAAACCTCAGTGATGAACAAAAGACGGCTCTAATCGGCGCACATCAGCGTCCCCAGCCACGATTAGATGTCCTACCCATCCTCGAAAAAATCATAACATCTCCAATGTCTATCGCTGGCATGGATAGCAGCGACGGTTTAGCAGATGCTGTAATCCAAATTTGTCGCGCCAGCAGCGTTGGTGCGGTTTTAGAATTCAGAGAAATTTCCTTACCAACAGCTTTTAACAATTGGCTAACACCAGAGCAAGCTCTCCAATATGCTCTCTATGGCGGCGAAGACTTTGAATTAGTGCTGTGCTTACCACAAAAGTCAGCATCAGCTTTCGTAAAACATCTTGGTGAAGGTGCTGCGATCGTTGGCAGAATTACACCAGGTTCAACAATACTATTACACGACGAGCAAAAAAAATTCCCCGACCAAGTTCTCACTCTTAGCCAGGGATTTCAACACTTTAAGAGTTAGAAGTTAGGAGTTAGGAGTTAGAAGTTTTAATTCCTCACTCTCCATTCTTCACTCCTGATTCTTCACCCTTTATTCCTAACTCTTCACTCCTAACTCCTAACTTTATTAATTAAACCCACTTCTCGGCTACCAATTCGGCTAAATCCAAGACTCGTTGGCTGTAACCCCACTCATTGTCATACCAAGCCATGACTTTTACTAAGTCATTGCCCATAACCAAAGTCAAGCTAGCATCAACAATCGATGAAGCATCAGTACCTTGATAATCTGACGAAACTAGTTGTAGTTCGCTATAGTCCAAAATGCCTTTGAGTGGCCCTTCTGAGGCATCTTTAAGGGCTTGATTAACTTCTTCAGTAATAGTACGCTTCTCAACTTGAACTACGAAATCTACCATTGAAACGTTCGGGGTCGGTACGCGTAAGGCAACGCCATTCAGCTTGCCTTTGAGTTCCGGGATTACCAGCGCCACTGCTTTTGCCGCACCAGTAGAAGTAGGTACAATGTTGATGGCTGCGGCTCTCGCCCGTCGCAAATCCCGGTGAGAAGCGTCTAATAAGCGCTGGTCACCTGTGTAGCTATGGGTGGTGGTCATCGTACCTTTAATGATGCCAAATTTTTCGTTCAACACTTTGGCAATGGGAGCCAAGCAGTTGGTAGTACAGCTGGCGTTACTGATAATGTGGTGTACGTTGTGGTCATAGTCATGATGATTCACGCCAACCACAAAAGTACCATCCTCATTTTTGCCAGGAGCGGTGATCAGAACTTTCTTGGCTCCAGCATTCACATGCTTGAGCGCTCCTTCTTTGCTGGTAAATACCCCCGTTGCTTCGATAATTAGGTCTATTTCCCAATCTTTCCAGGGCAAGTTTTCTGGGTTGCGATCGGATACGCACTTAACGGTTTTACCGTTAATGATGATGGAATTATCATCAGCAGTAATGTCAACATCCTTTAACTTCCCTAGCATTGAGTCGTACTTTAGCAGGTGAGCATTGGTTCTGGGATCTGATGTGTCATTGATGGCTACAAGGTCAATCTTGCTATTCTCTCTACCCACCCAGCAACGTGCAAAGTTACGTCCAATACGCCCGAAACCGTTGATTGCAACTCTAATCACAGTGTCTTGCCCTCTGTATTTATGCCTATATGTTGATATCGTTGACCCCAATCATATCGCAAAGGGGGGGATCACTTATAACCATAAAGTGTTAGATCAATAAAAAAACACATAATTTATTCAGATTTATTTGGAGTAAAGATTATTGTTGGCAATATAAGATCTGACCGATTCCGGAACTAGATAACGAATTGAGTGGCGTTCTCGGCAAAACTTCCGAATTAGACTTGACGAAACTCCTACTAAAGGTATATTCAGGAATTGCCAATTAATTATATATGAGTGTTTGTTTAATTGTTCTTCGACTTGCTTGCAGATTAACTCGCTTTGAGTTATAGTCTCACCACCTAGCAGTCGGGGTGCAATTAACCAATTACACATTTGTGCTAGTTCGTGTCCACGGTACCAATGAGGTAAAGTTTGGAACGCATCCAAGCCTATAATCCAGTACCAGTGAGTATTTGGGTAACAAGCAGATAAGTCGATCAGGGTGTTAATGGCATAAGAAGTCCCAGAGCGTTTTCCCTCCACTAGTGAGACAGTAAACGCTGGGTTATCTTTTGTCGCTAATTGCAGCATTTCTACACGATGCTCAAACAAAGCTGCTTCTTTGTGAGGAGGATTTAAAGATGGCACCCAAATTACCTTTTCAAGGGATACTTGATGCAAAGCTGTCTCGGCTACAAGTAGGTGTCCCCAGTGAATTGGATCGAATGTGCCACCAAAAATTGCTAGTTGCTGCATCCAGTTATGCCTGGGTTTTATGCAATTGAAAAATAGTTTCATTACCAATGTACTATTGTACTCAATTCTCAAAGTAGACTTGATGCAATTTAAAATCAGTTTCACTAACAATGTACTATCGTAGTCGATTACAGTAAGGTAGCTAAAAATATGTATTTGTCATTACAAGAATTTCTGTCCCGATGCGACCAAAATTGCGCGAATAATCTTAAGAACAGTTCAGAAATAGCAAAAACCTCCAACCAAGGTAAAATCATTCTGAACTCGCAAAACCAGAGCAGAAAACTCATCCGAGCATCAGGCATGAATATAACGCAGGAGTAATTATGGTAAATAACAAATTCCTGTTATGATACGCGTGTCATTTGTGATTTATGGTGTGGTGTGGTGTAAGAGGAGCAATAAATGAGTAATTCTGTAGACTTTAGTGGAAGACCATTTCATTTCATTGGCATCGGCGGAATAGGTATGTCTGCTCTGGCATACGTTCTCGCTAAACGTCAATTTCCAGTATCAGGTTCGGATCTACGTCCAAACCACATTACGCACAAGTTGGAATCTATCGGCGCTCATATTTTTGGTAAACAAGAGGCAAGTAATCTCGAATTCTTTCGCCCTCAGGAATCTGAGACCGTAGCATTAAATTCACCAGAAAAATTAGCTGCTACTATTAACTCAAAACTGCCTCAAGTCATTTGTTCAACAGCAATTAACACGAATAATTTAGAATACAAAGCAGCTCTGGAATTAGGTTGTCCAATTTTACATCGTTCAGATGTACTAGCAGCCTTGATTGCTGATTATTATAGTATTGCGGTTGCAGGAACCCACGGGAAAACTACAACCAGTAGTATGATTGGTTATATGTTGCTGCAAGCAGGTCTAGACCCAACGATTTTAGTTGGTGGTGAAGTCAATGCTTGGGAAGGTAATGCTCGACTGGGACAAAGCCAATATTTGGTAGCCGAAGCAGATGAATCAGATGGTTCTTTAGTAAAACACGCTCCAGAAATTGGCATCATTACCAATATTGAACTCGATCATCCTGACCACTACGATACATTAGAAGAAGTAGTTGACATCTTCCAGACATTTGCCAAAGGTTGCAAAACTTTGGTAGGTAGTATTGACTGTGCTACAGTTCGCGATCGCTTGCAACCAACAATCAGCTACAGCTTACACTCAGATTCTGACGCTGACTACACTGTTACTAATATTGACTATCGTGCTGATGGCACCACAGCTTTAGTTTGGGAAAGAGGCAAAGCTTTAGGCGTCTTGAACTTGCGCCTGCTGAGTCGGCACAATCTCAGTAATGCCCTAGCAGCAGTGGCTGTTGGTCGTGTCTTGGGCTTAGAATTTGGAGAAATTGCCAAAGGAATTGCCACCTTTGAAGGATCGAGACGCCGCTTTGAGTTCCGGGGCGAAGTTGATGGTATTACATTCATCGATGACTATGCTCATCATCCCACGGAAATTCGCGCTACTCTCGCCGCTGCACGTTTACAGGCAAGACCAGGACAAAGAGTGGTCGCCATTTTCCAGCCCCATCGCTATAGCCGTACACTTACCTTTTTAGAAGAATTTGCCCAGTCCTTTGGCCATGCTGATTTGGTTGTGCTGACTGATATTTACAGTGCAGGCGAACCTAATTTAGGGCAAATCAGTGGTGAGCATCTAACAGCGGAAATTGCCAAGCAACATTGCCAGGTAGTTTATCAACCATCTTTATCCTCTGTGCGTGAGTTCCTGATACAAACACTGCGCCCTGGAGACTTGGCGCTGTTTTTGGGTGCTGGGAACTTAAATCAAGTCATTCCTGAAATAATTGCAACACTCCGTGAGCCTGCTAAAGCCACATCGTGAGTGGGGACTTTGCGAAGTTCCATTTCTGACCAAAGCGCCCTTTTCGTAACGGTTTGATGTTAAGTCTAATACCGTAGTTTTACGGTAAATAAATGTAAAATTTTACCAATAAAAAGTAAAAATGACCATTTCCCAGGCAGTAGGAAACGTCTGCACAGCTTCTGCTTTGAATACAAAGAAACAACAAACAGCTAATCCGGTGGAGAACGAGGTAATTTACTTACCCAATACTGATTGTGCGATCAAGTCCCAGGCTTACTTGTCAGCATTTACTTCCTATAGGGTTGGGGGAGCAGCCCAATTGTTTGTTGCCCCTCGAAACATAGAAGCACTGCAAGCAAGTCTTAAATACGCAAAAGAACGCGATTTAAGAGTGACAACACTAGGAGCAGGTTCTAACTTGCTGGTGAGCGATCGCGGGATATCAGGGTTAGTGATTGCCACTCGTCATCTCCGCTTCAGCCACTTTGACCACGAAACAGGGCAATTAACCGTTGCTGCGGGAGAATCAATTCCCAGCTTAGCATGGGAAGCCGCATCATTGGGATGGCAAGGATTAGAATGGGCTGTTGGCATTCCTGGCACAGTCGGAGGGGCTGTGGTGATGAATGCAGGGGCACATAATAGCTGTATCGCAGATATGTTAGTTAGCGCCCAGGTTCTTTCACCCGATGGAACCCTGGAAACTCTCACACCCGATCGACTAGGTTATAGCTACCGGACTTCATTATTGCAAGGTGGCGATCGCATAGTCACCCAAGCCACTTTACAGCTCAGACCTGGTTCAGATCCAGCACAAGTTGTAGCAATCACCAAAGAACACAAAAAGCATCGGCTAACCACTCAACCATATAATTTCCCAAGCTGTGGTAGCGTGTTCCGCAATCCCAAACCTTACACCGCTGGCTGGTTAATTGAACAAACTGGTCTTAAAGGCTACCAAATTGGTGGAGCGCAAGTAGCACAACTCCATGCTAACTTCATCGTTAACCGTGGTGGGGCAAAAGCTAGTGATATCTTCTGTCTAATTCGCCACATCCAACATCAAGTACAAGAGCGTTGGTCTATTCGGTTAGAGCCAGAAGTCAAAATGCTCGGAGAGTTTCAAGCTGCTTGTGGATAATAAGTGGGGAATGGAGAATGGGAAATGGGGACATGGGAAGAAAATTTCACCTCATCCCTCCCAAACTCCCTATTCCCTACACGTGCGATGAATTGCGTCTCTACTCACTCCCCTATTCCCAAATGCATTAATTATTGGTAAAAAAATAGGCAAATTACTTACCGCATCTATAATTGAATTTGATTTGTTATTCAACGCACACGCGTAAAACCAATTATGACAGGTAAAGGACAAGGATTCGGCTTTGGCTTAGGAAAAATGAAGGAATTAGCTGAAGCTTTTAAGAAAGCACAGCAAGTTCAAGAAGGCGCAAAGCGACTCCAAGAAGAATTGGAGCAAATGGAAATTCAAGGTGAGTCTGGCGGTGGTCTGGTCAAGGTAATTGTCAGTGGTAACCAAGAACCTAAGCGGGTGGAAATTTCTCCAGATGCTCTAGGAGAAGGTGCAGAAGTACTTTCCGATCTCGTAACCGCAGCAATGAAAGAAGCCTATAACAAGTCCACAACAACAATGCGGGAACGCATGGAAGACTTGACTAGTGGACTTGAGCTTCCTGGATTTCAATAGTCAGTGGTCATTAGTCATTAGTCATTAGTCATTAGTCATTAGTCATTAGTCATTGGTCATCGGTTTTAGACAAAGGACAAATGAAAACTGACTATTCACAAAGGACAAATGACTATTGACAAAGGACAAAAAATATTTATGTCTTACAAACTTTTGTTTGTCTGCTTAGGTAACATCTGCCGATCGCCATCGGCAGAAAATATTATGAATCATCTCATTGAGCAGGCCGACTTGAGCAAACACATCCTTTGTGACTCTGCTGGTACGTCTAGTTATCACATTGGTAGTCCACCTGATAGACGCATGAATGCTGCGGCTGCTACAAAGCTGGGGATTAAGCTGCGTGGTCGCGCACGCCAATTTCAAAAATCAGACTTTCAAGATTTTGATTTAATTTTGGCTATGGATCGAGAGAATTATGAGGATATTCTTACTCTTGACCTAACTGGGCAGTATCATCACAAAGTGCGTTTGATGTGCGATTTTTGCTCTCGACACAGCCTCAAGGAAGTTCCAGACCCCTATTATGGGGGTCAAGAGGGATTTAATCAAGTGATTGATTTATTGATTGATGCTTGTGAAGGTCTGCTCAACTACGTTACTAGCCAAAAACAAATCATTTAAAGTTAGGAGTTTGGAGTTAGGAGTTAGGAGTTTGGAGTTAGGAGTTAGGAGTTTGGAGTTAGGAGTTAGGAGTTTCAAGTGAAATTTTTCACTACTCACTACTAGTTTTTAACTCCTTACTTCTGATTTATCACTTCTAACTCCTCACTCTTAACTCCTCACTTTTATTCCACTAAACCATGCTTAATTGCAAAACGGACTAGTTCTGCTCGGTTGCTGGTTGAAGTTTTTCTCAATAAGCTGCTAACGTACTTTTCCACTGTTCGAGGACTCAGATGTAGCTGATGACCCATTTCGGCATTAGAAAGACCATGAGTTAATAACTCTAAAACTTCCTGTTCTCTATGAGTTAGGGATGAGTGTAATTGGGGTTTCTGAATTTGAGTGGACAGAGAATTATGAGTGTCCACTGTTTTTGTAGAAGAGGAAATTTCCAAACTTTCTTTATGAGAAAAGCGGTACTCCGATTGAATAATTTGCGATCGCTCTAAAAGATTGCGGATTGCTGCTGCTAACTCTTCTAGTTCAAAAGGCTTAGGCAAGTATAAATCGCACCCCGACTGATAGCCCAAAATTCTTTCTTGGGTCTTAGTTCGTGCTGTTAACAAAATTACAGGCAATAGACGGAACATAGGTTGTTGACGCACCCGGCGCACTAGTTCATAGCCGTTCATCTGTGGCATGACGATATCCGTAACAATCAAGTCAGGATGATACTCATCCACCATAAGCAAAGCTTCTTGACCGTCATTAGCCGTAATCACAGAGTAGCCAGACAGTTCAAGATAGTCGCTAACAGACAGACGAGTGCCCAGATCATCATCCACTACAAGGATTTTCAAGGGCATGGACAGTACACCCCTAGCATTTTTTTTACTCAGAAATTTGCTTTTACAGCTCCATCAGTGAACACAGGCAGTAATAGTGTTCTTATGTTTCATACTATGACAGGATTACTAGCTAATGACTGCCTCAGGGTTGATTTATAAAGAAAGTATTAAACCTTAAGAAGGGTTAACGAAGTGTAACTCAGCTTCGATTCCCTAATATTTACCAGCCATAGACAGCTTTGTAATTTGTAACAATTCATCAATAAGTTAGAGTGAATGCTCACCATTATGTAAATTAATCTTGATTGCAACAATAATTTTTCAGTAGCGATCGCCATAAATATCCTTTCTCCTTTGTCACCGTATCCCCACGGAGAAGTGAGCTAGCAAGGGCATCTCCCTAAAGAGGAGTTTCGCGCCCAGCAAGCCGACCCTCATAGTTCTGTGTTTGTCTTTTGTCCAACGATCAATGATTAATGACTAAAATCTAGGTAATTTAAAGTTACTGGAAAATTAATTACAAAATTATAAAAGCTAAATTAGTAATATACAGTTTAGCATTTATAGAGGTTATAAAATACACCTTATAATTTATAAACCAATCCAAACAATTTTTTAGGTACATTTAAAGTACACAAATTATCAATGAGCGACAAGAACGAAGGTTACAAAGTTATTAGCGACAATCGCCAAGCCCGTTATTTGTATGAAATTCTGGAAACTTACGAAGCTGGAATTCAGTTGACAGGAACTGAGGTTAAGTCGATTCGTGCAGGTAAAGTCAATCTCCAAGATGGCTATGCTTTGCTTCGCGACGGCGAAGCATGGCTAATCAATGTGCATATTTCACCTTATACGGCTAGTGGACAATATTTTAATCATGAACCACGCCGTACACGCAAGTTGTTGCTGCATCGCCAAGAACTCCGCAAGTTAATTGGCAAAGTAGAACAGCAGGGTTTAACTTTAGTCCCTTTGAAAATGTATCTCAAACGGGGTTGGGTAAAAGTGAGTATAGCCCTTGGCAAGGGTAAAAAGTTGCATGATAAGCGAGAAGACCTAAAACGGCGTCAAGATCAGCGTGACATACAACGGGCGATGAAAAACTATTAAGAGTCAGTTTGCCAAACTACTACATCAGAGTGATAAATCCATTGCTGGGATAAGCATGTTGTATACCTACAGCGTGAGTTGTGAAAATCCTTACTTTCTAGCCGTAGATTGATTCAGCCAGTCTTGGAACTCGATATATTGGTGAGTAACTTTGGATGGCATCAGGGATTTTTACAATTATGAAAAGTAATTTCATTAGAGCTGTTGGCGCTGGCGTTTTCACCTTGAGTGTGGGAATTTTGCCTTTAACTCTATCTGCACAAGCTCAAACAACTAGCGATCCTGGAACTACTACTGCCCCAAGGACGACTACTTACGAGCGCAACGATTTCGATTGGGGTTGGTTAGGATTACTTGGGCTATTCGGTCTCGCTGGTTTGGCTGGGAAAAAGCGTGACGAAGAACCAGCCCGTTATCGCGACCCCAATGCTCCTGGGGCTACAAGCTACAGGGACTAACTAGAATTTTTGATTGGGAATCATCTGCAAAATTGAAAAATTGTCAGTTGTTATGAGGAAAACAACTGACAATTTATTAATGTTAGTTTGCAGGCAATTCTGAGTTAGATAAACCTGCTTGGTTTTGAGCTAAGGGTGTCCAATAGCTAGCGATTAAAGCAACTATCAGCCACCAAAGAGTATTAACTTCAGGACGATACCAGACAGTATCTACTGTGCCGTGAGCTAGCATACCCAACAAAATAGCGATCGCTCCTATTAACCAGAATCCCTCTACATTTCTGAGTTGTCGCAATCTTCGGATTTGTAGAAATGCTGTATTAAATGCCACAATTATCAGCCAGAGAAAACAGGCTAAACCAACAAATCCGGTTTCTACAGCCACCTCAAGCAAAATTGAATAGGCACTCAAAGCAGTGTAACGAGGGTGTTGATAAAGCGGGTAAACTTTATTAAAAGAGTTGTGACCAGGGCCAATACCGAGGATCGGGCGATCGGCAATCATCTCAAAAACAGCATCCCACACATTGCGGCGAAAATTATTACTGCTATCTTGGCGATCGGCAAAAATACTAAATACCCGCAGGCGCACTGGCTCTACAAATATTATTGCTAGCAGCAATACGCCTATCAAACCTCCCAAGACAATCGGTAGCGACCAAGTACGCCAAAAAGGTGGCATTTCTATAGTCTTCCAATAAACTAGCAATGCCATCGCAACTAAAATTGACACCACCAGCCCAATCCAACCACCACGACTAAAAGTCAAAACTAAACAAGCAGTATTGACAATAAACATGGTTAATGCTAATGCTTTTTTGAGCCAGCTTTGCCATGCGAAAATTGCCACTAAGCTAAAAATGACTGCTGGTAGGAGGTATCCAGCTAACAAGTTGGGATTGCCTAAATAACTGTACACTCTTGTAGTCTTAGACAAAGGAGATTCAGGGTCAACCCAAGTTGCTAGTGCTGTGGCTCCAAAAAACCATTGGCGCAAACCATACACGCTGACAATTAACGAGACATGCAAGTAAAGGGTGATAATCCAAGACCGGAGGCGAGGCGACCTCAATACCCTGGCACAAAGGGCAAATAAGAGCAAATACAGGCTTAAGGTTGCCAAATCATTAAGGGCTGCCTTTTTGACTGGTGATAACGCTGTTGCTGCTGCGGCAATTGCCCAGTAGAGCAATACCAACAAGTGAATGGGAGTAACTGACAAGACATTTGTTGTTGTTTCATCGGATAAAGTCAACAGCAGCCAGAACCCCGCACAAGCCACCAGCAATAAACCGATTAACGTACTCGAAGTAAATGGTGCAAGGGCATACACCAAAGACAGTAAAGCAGCTGCGATCGCATCTCCCCACTGTATCAAGACGCTGGTTTGCCGCCAAGAACTCAACAGTCCCACCAGAGTACGGTGTACGTAACTGCTAGCGAGATATTCTTTGACGGGTAAAGATGATAAGGTAAATCGTTGCCAGACTAAATTCATAAAAAACATTGCGATCGATGAGCCTGCCTATGCAGAACTTGGAATCGATCATAATGCGTATAGCGATAAAAAGGTAATAACGTAGATTACAAGTTAGTGATGGCACTTTTATTCATAGCCATCAGTTTCATCTTTAATTCCAAAACCTTTCAATTAATACTAAAAAAGACAACTCTTGATTAACCCTTCATCTATTTCATGCACAAATCAATTATTGGAAATATTTTCTGCTAATTTCCAGTTCTAAATTATTATCGCTTGCAATCAAACATCGCTAATTGCTTGTGAAGAACTTGCTAATTGTAATGGTAAAGAAAGCACGTAACGATATCCTGATTCTGGTGAACCTTGAACCAAAATTTGTCCGCCATGCAACTCTGCAAGCTGACAGCTTAGCAACAGACCCAAGCTTTCACGAGAAAGACTTCCATTGCCTTTAGCTAAATTTATATCTGAATTAGGAGCAAATAAATTTGAGTGGGAATCACTCAAATTTTTTAACTTGTCCACTGCTACTGGCGAAATATCTGGTTGCTCTTGGCTTTCTTTGCGGGTATTGTAGCTTGCTACTTCGCCTGTCAGCTCTAGTAATGATAAAGAATTCAAGCGGAAGTAGGGATCGACCTCAGTAATACCATCTCCGAGCCAAGGATGGGATACCCAAATAGTAACATTGAGGATATCTTCCTTATAAGAGACATGAATGCGAACAACACTACCTGTAGCCGAAAGTTGAATCACACTAAAAATCAGGTGATACAGAATTTGCCGCACCTTGTCTTTATCTAAAGGCC
Source organism: Nostoc paludosum FACHB-159 (assembly GCF_014698835.1). Classification (GTDB taxonomy): domain Bacteria; phylum Cyanobacteriota; class Cyanobacteriia; order Cyanobacteriales; family Nostocaceae; genus Nostoc; species Nostoc paludosum. The sequence goes on from NZ_JACJTU010000009.1 coordinate 39,141, forward strand.
AAATACGATTGCGCCCCGGTTCGATAGACAGGCGAATATCTTGGTCTCGGCGATTAGCTGCTTCTTCTAGAGTATTGATAGCCTGTTGACAGAGCATTTCAATATCCACAGGAGCTAAATTTAGCACCGTAGAGTTGTCACCGATGGTTCCCAGTTCGGTAATTTCATTTACTAGAGAAAGTAAATACCGACCACTGTGTTGGATAATTTCCAAATATTCTCTCTGTTTGCTCGTCAAAGGCCCATAAATTTCACGTCCCAGAACGCTAGCCATGCCAAGTACTGATGTTAAGGGAGTGCGTAACTCCTGAGTTAGCTGTTCTAAAAGTTGCAGTTTCAGTTGCTTGGTAGAAACATCGCTTTCTAAACTAGATGCAGCAATTTTAATCTCAGTGTTACGTTCATCGCTGAGTGAAAATATAGGAGCCACAGGAGTGCTTGATTCGAGTTTTCCTTGGAGAAGTCGGTTACGCTCAAATTCACTCATGCTCCAACGAGCTATAATTTGTAAAAACTCAATATCTCGGTTTGTAAAATTGCGCGGTACTAAATCCATCACCGCCAATGCACCTAAACAATTTCCTGAAGCATCTATCAGTGGCGCTCCCAAGTAAGCACGGATACCATATTCCTGCACTAACTTGCTGTTAAGCAATGCTGTATCTGTAAGTTTGTGCGTATCATTAATGACAAATATTTGATAACTCTCCACTACCTGGCTGCAAAAAGATTCTCTGCGTGAGAGTTGGCGATTTTGTGCCAAATGATTCATTAATCCCAGTCTAGATAGGCCCACTGCCGACTTAAACCAGTGGCGCTCTTGATCCACAAATCCCAAGATGGAAATTGGTGCTTCCAAAAAGTGGGCAGCAGTTTGAGTGGCTTCTTCAAAAACCGGAATTGTTTCTGGTTGCCGTAAACCTAGATCTGACAAAGCTTTAAGACGTTGTTGTTCTCTTGTTTCTTGAGAAGTCCAACCGTCCTTTAAGGCAAATAATTTGTTTTCAGGCTCTACCATTGCCACTGCTACCTTAATAATTTCTCGATACTGTAAAAAATTGATATATGCCCTATTTCTGGGTTATCAATTGCTATTTTTAAGCATTCCCTAATTTTGCCTCTGACAAACAAGTTTGAGGCAAAAATTTTTTACCTCTTCGATTAAGTCGGTTACGGAGTCTCTGGGAGTTACTATTTACTGGTACTGAATGTTCTGTATTAATCGCTGTTGTAGTCTCTATTACTTGAGATTTGGCAATCAGACTGCGTTAGATTTTGATTCAGCTAGGGTAACCTAACCTTAAGGATACAACAAAGGGTCTATGATTCTTGATGTACTGAAGGGAAATTTCTGTTACTATTATCAGCGTAATTTTACTTAAAAATAGCTAAATTAATGTAATTTTTGTTAGCAAAAATTACTGATAACAGCTACTATGACTGCACCGCATTCAAAATTAAAAACTTATGCGGAAAAGTTGAGGAGCTGTATTGGAGAGCCAGCAAGGTTTTTTGGGTTCCACGCCAAAACGACTGACATCCAGCTTTTTAGCTTAAAGCAAATGGCATCTGAATATTTAGAAACTACCTACCCTACTTTCAGCAAGTTACAGACTTTCTGCAAATTTCCCAAATCTGAGCTTTCTAGCTTCCAGAGAGTTATTTCTACCAAACAATACAAAATAGTTTCTAGAAATACATTAAACCTATTACAATTTAACGGGGAAAACTGTACGTGATTTTAATTTTTTCCAAAAAAATAATTTTTTGCTTTGGTGAACAACAGCAGCAAAGTACATGAAAAATTTTAAATTTATTTTGGGACAAGCCACAAATAAACACAAATAAATGGGGAATTTGAGGATAACTGATAATGAATAAAATGGGTATTAGAGTTCCTTTTGTAGACCTGAAGTTACAACACAAACCAATTCAAGGACAATTGCAAAGTGCAATCCAATCTGTTTTGGAACAAGGGGATTTTGTTTTAGGCCAAGCACTTTCAGATTTTGAAGCGGCATTTGCGGCAGCGTCTGGGGCAGAATATGGGGTTGGTGTGGCATCAGGAACAGATGCGATCGCCTTGGGATTGCAAGCGTGTAATATTGGTGTTGGTGATGAAGTGATTTTACCAGCAAACACTTTTATCGCAACCTTAATTGGAGTTTTACGCGCTGGTGCTAAGCCCATTTTAGTAGATTGCGATGGACAGACAGCTTTAATTGACTTAGAAGCAGCAGCAAAGGCAATTACGCCTCAGACAAAAGCAATTATTCCTGTGCATCTCTATGGCCAAATGGTATCACCACAGAAATTATTCGATTTTGCTGATACCTACAAATTACTAATTTTTGAAGATGCAGCACAAGCACACCTCGCCCAAAGAGACGGATATCACGCTGGTTCCGTAGGAATAGCAGCAGCTTTTAGTTTCTATCCCAGTAAAAATTTGGGAGCATTTGGGGATGGGGGAATGCTACTGACACGAAATTCTGATGTCGCCCAAAAGATGGTGCGCTTGCGAAATTATGGGGCATCACAAAAATATTTTCACACTGAACCAGGTACAAATAGCCGCTTAGATACCTTACAAGCAGCGATCTTGCACCAGAAACTACCACATTTACCAGAATGGAATCGCGATCGCTTGACTATCGCCCAAGAATATGATAATGAATTAGCACCTTTAGGGACTGCTGGCATTATCCCCATCGAAAACCAAAGTGGTACAGGGCATGTTTATCATCTTTATGTGATTAGAGTTGATGATTGTTGCCCCATAGAACGCCAGCAACTCCAAGAACAGTTAACAGCAGCAGGAATTCAAACTGGCATTCATTACCCAATTCCTTGTCATCTCCAGCCAGCATTTACCTACTTAGGGTATCAGCCAGGAGATTTTCCCCAAGCAGAAAAGTTATCAAAGCAAATATTATCATTACCTATGTATCCTGGTTTGAGCACTAGCCAAATCAAAGAAGTTGTAGCAGCGATCGCCAATGCAGTTTCAACAAATTCTCAGGAGTCATTAGTCGTTAGTCATTAGTTATTAGTCATTGGTCATTAGTTATTAGTCATTAGTCTAAAACCAATGCCCAATGCCTCATGCTCAATGCCCCATACCCAATAATTAAAATCATGGCACTCCAGCAACAGATTAAAAACAGAAACGTGTCAGGTTTGTTAAATTTAGCTATTTTAGGCATTCTACTGCTGCTTTATGCTCCTATATTGCTACATTGGCTGGATGGTTGGCTGCACAAAAATATTAGTACAGAACACGAATATTTCAGTCATGGGATTATTGGTCTGCCATTTGCTGCTTATTTGGGCTGGTTGAACCGGAAACAGTGGGCACGTTTGCCAGATACTATCCATCCTTTGGGTGCAGTTTTCTTGTTATTAGGAGGAGTATTTTATCTTAGCGGTGTTAGAGAGTGGGTTAATCTTTCGCTGCCTTTTATACTAAGTGGGTTGTGCTTGTGGTTTAAGGGAGTACCAGGTTTGCGATCGCAAGCATTTCCACTCCTGTTGGTATTTCTAGCAACTCCAACATCAGTACCCTACCTGATTGCTCCCTATACCTTGCCTCTTCAAAGCTTCATCGCTGGTAGCGCAGGCTTCATACTGAATCAATTTGGTATGGAAGTAACTGTGGATGAGATAAATCTCTACGTGGGAGGACGGATTGTGGAAGTCGCCCCCTATTGTGCAGGGCTGAAAATGTTGTTCACTACACTCTACGTCGGTTTGATGCTGCTTTATTGGACAGGCGCATTATCTTCACGCCGCACTACTATATCGTTTTTATCTATTGCTGTGATAATTAGTACTACTGCCAATATTATTCGTAACACTTTACTAACCTTTTTTCACGGGACAGGTCAAGAAGGAGCTTTTAGATGGCTCCATGATAGTTGGGGTGGTGACCTCTACTCTGCTTTGATGCTCGTATCATTAGTGCCCTTGCTGAATTGGATTAATAACTATTTTTCTGCATCTGGGGAAGTTGGGGATGAGGCATAGGGCAAACAGGAAGTGTGGGAGAAGGGAGAAGTGTGGGAGGTATGAGAGGAGTAGGAAGAGGGAGAAGGAGGGGTGGGAGGTGTGGGAAGAGACGGGGGCATAAATTCTTTTTCTCCCCACACTCCCCACACTCCACACACTCCCCACACTCCCGCCTAAGTCCTAAATATCACTGAACTCATGGTGTTATTTTTTAAAGTAAAATTTTGCGTAAGTATTGAAAATTTTACTAATGATTTCCTTCTCTAAGTTTTTCAAAGAAAACCGATTGAGTCAGGTAGCAGCACTTTTGTTATTGCTATTGCTGTTGGTGATGGGAGGGGTTCCTGGATATCTGACAGGACACTGGCAATGGAAGCAGCCGTCACCTGTGTCTAGTCTCAAGGAATTAAGGCAAATCCGCAAGGCTGGGTTAACTGTTCCTGGTTGGCAAACTACTGAACAAGGAGAACAGCAAATTGGCGAACATAAATGGTCTGTGCAGGTGATTAAAAAAGAAGGCTCAGAGGACACTCAGGCGATTTTACTTTTGCTACCGCAAAGCGGGCCTATGGAACAACCAGAGGTTGAGTGGACAGAGGTTAACGGCTGGGGAAGGTCGCGCTGGGGAAAATGGGATGTAGCTCAATATCGTAGTGCTGAATTTACTGTCAAACCATCTGCAAAGTTAGCTTCTAATGTTGAAACGAAAGTAGAAGCTAGGTTCTTTCGCGGCTCGACACCACAACAAACCTTTGCTGTTTTGCAATGGTACGCTATGCCAAACGGCGGAAATCCATCGCCATTCAACTGGTTCGTTGCAGACCAGTTGGCACAGTGGCGTAAACAACGCACTCCTTGGGTAGGCGTGAGCATTTTGATTCCAATGGAACCCTTGGGACAAGTAGAAAAATCTTGGCCTTTAGCTGAGTCTATTGGAGAAACAGTACAAGCTGCATTGATGGCTGGGCCTCTGTAGATTATGTTAAATGTACATTTGTACAGAGATTTAGCAAAGTAGTTGTGCGATCGCTCTGTGGCTGAAACTAAGTTAAAAGATGTTCAAAATATGAAGTTAGAATTAGAATTGACACAATTTTTCGGCTTTTTCCTGGTAAATACTTGTAGATAAAAGAGACATCAAGGACATTTTTAGGGTAAAATAACGAGTCGGCGCGACTAATTATTACATAAGTTTTCCTGCACCGATGTTGATAACTCCCAGTTCTTATATGCGTGCATTCAGCGCCCTGTGTTTTGTCAGTCTTCAAGTAGGGGTTTTCTTAACAGCACCTATCCAGGTTGTTGTTGCTCAGCCTTTCCCATATAAAGGGCAACCCCCTTCCCCTGTACCCGGTACTGAGGACGTTGTACCTCCAAGTACAAATGACGAAATTTCGCCTCAACTCAGCCGCTACCTTTTGGGACCAGGAGATAGTATTGGCGTTGTGCTTCAGCGTCCTCCTGGCCCCTATCGTTTAGGAATCGGAGATGGAATTAGCGTTTCGGTTCAGCGCTTTCCAGAGTTAAGCTTTCAAGCTGTAATTAATCCAGAAGGTAACATTGTAGTGCCGCTGCTAGGAACAGTTTCCTTACAAGGTTTAACTCTGGAAGAAGCTCAAGAAAAAATTCGCTTGGGCTTAAATCGTTATGTTGTCGATCCGGTAATAGTTTTAGCCCTAGCAAGCCAGCGTCAAGACTTTGTTTTTCAAGCTATCATCAGTCCAGAAGGCAACGTTGTAGTGCCACAAGTGGGAACTGTGTCATTACAAGGTTTAACTTTGGAAGAAGCTCAAGAAAAAATTCGCTTGGGTTTGAGTCGAATTTTTCCAGATCCGATCGTGGTGGTATCTTTGATAGGAACGCGACCAGTCCAAGTTACCATTAGCGGGGAAATATTTCGACCAGGAATTTATCCGATTAATTCACCAACGCCCCGCGTTGCCGATGCTTTATTAATATCCGGTGGTTCAACGCTGAATGCAGACCTCCGACAAGTGCAAATACGCCGGAAGTTAGTGGATGGTTCAGTGGTTTCGCAAACTATTGACTTGTATGCAGCGCTACAAAATGGTGGTTCAATCCCTAATTTACGCTTACAAGACGGAGATGCGATCGTTGTGCCTCGTCGTGAAGTCGGCAATGAAGATGGTTATGACCGCAATTTGGTAGCACGTTCATCCTTAGCTACACCACAGATTCGAGTCCGAGTTTTAAACTACGCTGCTGGAGGTATTTCTACTCAAGCACTGCCCAATGGCAGTACATTTGTAGATGCTTTGGGAGGAGTAAATCTTGACACTGCTAACCTCCGAAGTATCGCTTTGGTTCGGTTCGATCCCGAACGAGGTAAAGCCATTACCCAAAAACTAGATGCTAAAAAAGCTCTGGGAGGTGATGCATCTCAAAACGTGCCACTTCAAGATAATGATGTTATTGTTGTTGGTCGGAACCTCGTCGGTAGAATTACTAATTTACTGAGTACCATTACCCAACCCTTCTTCAATGTGCAATCTTTTCTCCGATTTTTTGATAACTTCGGTGGTGGCGGTTCTAATTAGGGAGTGTAGAGCGGGAAGAGGGGAAGATGGGGGGATGGGGAGATGGGGAGACGCGGGGACGCAGGGACGCAAAGAGATGAATTAATAACCAATGCCCAATGCCCAATGCTCAATGCCCAATACTTCTCTACGAGAGGCTGCGCCAACGGCTGCGCTCAGTACAAGTGCCCAATGCCCAATGCCCAACGAGTAAATATATGCCCCTACTATGACCCCACCAATTGTTAAGCGCTATCTTATTGCTTTTGAAAAATACAAGTGGATTGGACTAGCTAGTTTTGGTTTAGTTATAGTGGGGTCAACAGTGGTGGCTATGCAACCAGATCCACCTGCTAGCTATATAGCATCCGCCGCACTTACATATAGTGGCCCACCGGTTTCTTTCTCTGCAACTGGTAGTGAAATCCAACAGCAAGGAAAGGAATTAAATGAGGAAGTTTTACTATCAAATCAGATAATTGCAGCAGTAGCAGAGAAAGTAAATCTCAAACCGAAACAACTCGGTGCAAGTATTGTCCTTTCTCTGCCTAAGAAAAACCCCAGGACTGGAGATTTTGAAACTACTACTTTTGAACTGAAATATGTAGATACTGACCCCAAACGAGCTATAGAAGTTTTGGCAGAATTGATGCAATCAATGGTCAAGTTGAGCAGTGACATCAATACTGGACGATTACAAGCAATTATTCAAAAAATTAACGAGCGCCTACCACAAGCTAAACGCGAATTGCAAATTGCTGAAAAGAGGTTGGAACAGTACGATCGCATTGAGCGCACAGCAATATTAGCAGCTGAAAATGGTAGTTTGCTGGCTGCTGTTACTGCTAGCCAAAATCTCCAACGGCAAATTCAATTAACTATTTCTGGCGTTGATGGTCAAATTCGCAGTTTACAAAATAAGTTAGGTTTAACAGTTGGACAGGCTTATGTTTCTTCAGCTTTGAGTGCCGATCCCATTATTGGCAACTTGCGATCGCAAATTTATCAAAGTGAGTCGCAAATCGCTTTATTAAGGAAAGATTTACGACTTGAACACCCAACGATGATTCAGCTACTGCGGCAAAAACAAGCAGCTGAAGAATTACTCCAACAACGTGCAGCGGAAGTGTTAGGCGGTAATGGAATGGCGGCTCCACTCCAGGGTAATATTGCTGGTATTCGTACTCAGAGTAGTTTAGACCCAGCACGCCAACAGCTAGCAAACCAAATGGTGTCTTTGCAAACCCAACGGGAGACACTCCAACAGCAACTAGCTCAAGAAATCCAACAAGAAGCACGTCTGCGACGAGAGTATTCTTTGATACCTAATAAGCAATTAGAGCGATCGCGTTTAGAACAGGAGGTTGGACTCAAAAAAGCCATCTATGACCAAATGCAGGCTAAGCTAACGGATGCTAAAACCGCTGAGGCAGAAACAACTAGCAGCCTTAGCGTTGCCAGACGCCCGACAGTTACTCCCGATATCAAACCTCCTAAGAGTGTACCTATTACCCTGGCTGTGGGTGGTGCCTTGGGTGTGTTAGTTGGTGGTGGGGTGATATTTTTATTGGGATCGCTGGAAGGAACTTTCAAAACCAGAGAAGATATCCGCGAGAGCCTCAAGCAACGGGAAGTGGCACTGTTGGGAGAGTTGCCTTTAATGCTAGTTGATGATTTGGATCGAGAAGCTGTGCCAGTGGTACTTTCTCCAGAATCTCCCTACTTAGAATTTTATGAAAAGTTCCGTAGTAATCTACGGCGGATTGGTGGTAAAAATTTAAAGGTAGTTTTAATTACTAGTACCAGTAGCTTAGAGGGTAAAACGGCAAGTGCTTATAACTTGGGTATTGCTTCTGCCCGTGCTGGGAAAAGAACTTTAATTATTGAAACAGATTTGCGATCGCCTTCTCGGTGTACATCGCTGAAAGTAATTCCCGATCCTGACGCCACCATTGAACCCCTGCGTTATTACGCTGACTTGAGTGAATGTATTCGTTTAGTTCCTGATGTAGAAAATTTATACATTCTTCCCAGCCCCGGCCCGGTGCGGCAATCTGCTGCTATTCTCGAATCTAGCGAAATGCGACGGCTGATGGATGATGTCCGCGAACGTTTTGATTTAGTGATTTTAGATACTAGCCCCTTAAGTTTATCCAATGACCCATTGTTAATCCAACCCTACAGCGATGGCATGGTACTAGTGGCGCGACCACATTATACAGAAGAGAACATGTTAGGCGAGGCGATCGATCAATTGGTTGAATCGGAACTAGGGTTATTAGGAGCAATTATTAATGGTGCTGATATCGTCGTTTCTCTACCTCCCCCAACGTTTTCATCTGAAGTAGAACCAGAAAATGTTGAAGAATCAGAAGAAGTTTCAGCGGGTGCGAGTTGAATGGGGACTGGGGGAGATGGGGAGACTTGTACTGAGCGGAGCCGAAGTATGGGGAGATGGGGTAAAACTACGCCCACCAACTCATCACTCCTAACTCCTAACTATTAACTCTTAATGCCCCATGCCCAATTTAATCGCGTCTAAACAACCCAAATAAGGGAGCAAGAATCATTCCAAAAACAAAACCACCGATGTGTGCCCAGTAGGCAACTCCACCAGTTTGTACGCTCATGTTAGCGGCTGTTTGCAGACTAGCAAGACCGGATATGACATTTTGTACAAAGAAAAGTCCAATTATTACTAATGCTGGAACTCGGATAGTGGTGATGAAAATCCCCAAAAAGATTAAAGTCATCACTCTAGCTTGGGGAAAGCGAATAATGTACGCACCTAAAACCCCAGAGATTGCGCCACTTGCGCCCAATGAAGGAATATCAGAATTGATGCTAATAAACCATTGGCACAATGCAGCTAAAGCACCACATGTCAAATAAAAAATTAAATATTTAAAATGACCTAAACGATCTTCAATATTGTTGCCAAAAACCCAGAGAAACACCATATTTGAGATTAAGTGCCACCATCCGCCGTGTAAGAATTGTGACGTAAATAACGTTACCCATTCCCCAGATAAATTGGTGGTTAACTCTTGAGGGATTACTGCATACTGGCTTAAAAATTGATTCAATTGTGCATTTGGTAGGGTCACCTCATGAAGAAAAACTAAAATGTTCATGCCAATTAACCCATAGGTGAAATATGGGGTAATACGCGTGGGATTTTCATCGTAGAGAGGAAACACAGGTGTTTTTCCTAAATTATTGACTAACTGCAATATAGCTTGTATTACCCACAGTTGTTGAGTTTAGGTATTTTAGCTCAGAGGAAACTGCCGCACATCTAATGCAACAGATGTTTTCGTGTTGGCTGTTGGCTGTTAACCGTTAACAGTATGAATAACTGTAAAATTTAGAAAGCACAATAGCTTAATTTGGCAAAAATATCTCCACATTAATCCCAAATCACTAATCATAAATACTGCAAAATCCCACCCTTTAAAGAGTGGGATTGGCTTAAAAATAAAATTCTTGTAAACTTACTATGACCAAGATTCTTCCGGGGATTTATCGCTAAATAAACCCAAAAGTGGCCCAAGAATTGCGCCGAAGATAAAGCCGCCTGCATGGGCCCAGTAGGCAATACCGCCGCTTTCCATACCAATATTAGTAGGTGTTTCGAGGCTGACAAGTCCGTAGAAGGCTTGTTCGAGAAACCAAAATCCCAAAAAGAAGTATGCAGGGACGCGGAAAGTCGGGAAGAAAAATCCTAAGGGTACAACGCCAATAACTTCAGCTTTGGGAAAACGAAGAATATACGCTCCCATAACACCTGCGATCGCACCACTCGCACCCAATGAAGGAATGCTAGAATCTTGACCGAAGTACCACTGGGTTAATGATGCCAAAATGCCGCAAGATAAATAGAATAACAAATATTTGGCATGACCTAATTTATCCTCAACGTTATTACCAAAAATCCAGAGAAACAACATATTGCCGCCTAAGTGCAACAAACCACCGTGCAAAAATTGTGAAGTAATCAAAGTTGCCCACTCTGGCACTGGTTGATGTACAGAAATACCGGCAAAACTTAAGCTGAGTTCGCGAGGAACTACAGCTGCAAGGTGTAAAAACCCATTTAATGCTTGTGGGGGAAGGCTTGATTCATAAATAAATGCGAGGACGTTGGCAGCAACCAGGGCATAAGTCACATAAGGAGTAATTTTTGTAGGATTATTATCTCTAATGGGAACCACGGGCGTTTTTCCTGACTTGAAGACATAAACTCTACATTACTGAATTGTGCAAGTAGTTTCTTCTACCTCGTGGATAGTTCTCGCTTTAACTAAGTGAATAATTAATTAATACAAGTAGAACAATGTCGAAAAACCAAACTATGTTAAGAAAAATTAAATAGACTCAAACCCTCTTCCCTCCTGCCTCCTGCCTCGTGCCTCCTGCCTCATCGCAACGATAAATATTCACACCGACCTACTTATAGATCGCGCAGAGGTTATGTAACAAACGTACATTTAGAGTAAACCGCTGCTTGACCGCAATACTGATTCTGTTCATCTAAAAGATTCCAGAGGATACCGTCTTGGATTTCAAAGCGCTTACCAGTGCTGGTAATCCGCACACCAGAAAAATAGCTAAACCCTTTAGTTGCTGCTTCTAATAATAGGCGATCGCGTTCTTCTTGCACTACCTCTTCAGCGGATTTTCGGGAATGCATTGTAGTAAATTCTTCCCAAGACAGCTCCCAAAGTTCTAATGCTTTGCGATTACCATAGTTAAAAATTGGATCTGATTCAGTGCCGTGAGAAACTAAGACAAAAGGTGCTTCAAATAACATGTGTGCTATTTCTTGCGGTACACCATTTACATCCAACAAAGAATTTCCCGTCCAATGGCGAAAACTGTTTATAAGGCGTTGACTGTGGCGAATAATTACCTCTTGCTGCCAAGGAAATTCCATAACGTTGGTCATGAGAAAATGAATACATAGCACCAAATTTTAGTATGACATGAAATAGTTTTTTTAATTAATGCTTGAAAAAAGCAACAATGCATGATATTTGGAAAATTGGAAAAGGGTATTGACGTAATCTCCCCAAAGCTGAAAATATGCTAATTAATCCGTAGGCTTGGCAATTTATGTTTTTTTCAAATTCATTAGAAAATCAACTCCAACGGTGGAACGAAACTATTCGCAATCAACCTCAAAATCCCAATGCTTATATTCGCCGAGGCATGGTTAAGTTTCAGTTAGCGAAAATTGATGAATCTATTGAAGATTTTGATAAGGCAGAGCAATTAGACCCCCGTGTCAAACCCTACCTCTGGCAACGTGGATTATCGTACTATTATGCAGAAAGATTTGCTGAAGGCGCTCAGCAGTTTGAAATAGATTTGACTGTGAATGCTCAAGATGTAGAAGAAACAGTATGGCGATATCTCTGCATAGCTCGTTTCTCAGGTGTTGAAGAGGCACGTAATTCTTTACTAACTGTGAAAAATGATCCTCGTCGTGTAATGCAGCGCGTATATGATTTATATGCAGGAGATTGTACGCCAGATGATGTTTTAAATGTTGGGCGATCGCAAGGGATAAATGGAAATTTTTACAGTCATCTTTATTTGGGATTATATTACGAAGTTGAAAATAATCTTGACTTAGCTCAGGAATATATAGTTAAAGCTACTGATAATTACAAGATTGATGATTATATGTGGTATTTAGCGCAGGTACATAAAAAATTACGAGTATAGGCTCAGGTTTTTACTGTATAAAATACCCGTTATTTGCAAATAATATCTTCTCACTTATAACGTTATTTACAAGTCGCTACAGGAATCTAATTAACTCTGGTAGTCTTTAAATTTTTAATTGTTTGGTCAATACTAAAACTAGCAATGAATTATTATATTCCGACTGTTTCCTAGCTTTTTTTATAACCCCTGAAGGTAGTTTGCAATAGATTTAAAACTCGCTCAACTTCAATGCCAGAAGCAGGAAAAACCTCACCTACCCATTTCAAGGCTTTGCTTTTCTTTTCTAATAATCTCTCAGCAGATCCTGATGAAATGTTGAATATAAAATATTTATTTGTTTTGTGTGATAAATCTGAAACTAAACCAATAAAAGAACGAGCCTCATCCAATAATGAGGATGATGGAGCGTAAAACTTACATTCGATGGCCAAAAGTATCTCGGATGAACGGGGAACAACCCAGTATCCTGGCCTACTTCTGTATCTACATTGTCTAGCTTCCTCTCTCGATAAGACAGCGACATCACACTCGTGCAAGACGCCTGATGTTCCAGAAACTTTGATTCCAACATGAGCTTCTAAATCAGGTTTGTCTGGGAATGAAATAATGGCATGAGTGTAAGGATGTCGTTTTGATGCGATCTGTCCTGGGCTTGTTCGGAATACAAAAGTTGTAGGATTTCTGCTCGCGTTAACATCTTCGTAAGAAATACTTGCACCTTCTCTTTCAGCAGATCGCAGTACAAGAGAGAGCAAATATGCCTCGAATAGATCAGATGGATCTGATGTCACTGTCAAACTTGGATTAATGGCATAACCTAGTTGTAAGCTAATCTCATTCAGCAGATCAACATTACTCGCTATCATCTTCGGATATCCTTGCTCTCAACAAATTTAGTAATTCTTGTAATACACTAATAGCGTCTTGCCGTCTTGAAGTCAAAGAAGTTTCGTTAATTGAAAAAGATTCTTCAGAATTTTCGCTATCAGGATAGAAAGCAATTTCTGTTCTAAAAAAACTAATGATTTCACGTTCCATATCAGCAGTATTAATTACCGCTTGTTCAATGGCATCGACCAAGTATCTCAGTTTCTTATGAGCAGAAAAATCTTCGATAATCGTAGGAGACTTATTTTTATTTTTTGGAAGCTCTATTTCACCTGCAATAATTCCTACTTCTAGTTGCTCAACAACCCATCCAAACTGCGGATATTCAAGCATTGATAAAAGTTGTCTGTAAGCTAGCTCACATTCTTCTGCATTCATCGCATCGCTGATCGGTAGGTATGTATTTAAGCATTAAGCTTGTCAACTATTATTTCACTACCAACCATCTTAGTGCCAACCTTGATATTACCTATTCTCTTGTCTCTCTAAAAAGCTGAGATTTATGAGGCAACCTTACCGCTCATCTATTCAATTTTCGCTGGCTTCGGTTTCAAACTGCACTTGTTTGTATAAATCAGCGATCGCTATTTCTACATCCACCGATTCCAGTCGCAATATTTCATCGAAATTATACTCCGACAACACCCATTTTCCCTGTTCGCTGCGCCGAAACACTTCCACACCGGGTTGCTCTACTTGTACTAAGACATATTCTTCCAAGGTTGGAGATTGGCGATATTTGGCAAACTTTTTCCCCCTATCAGCTGCTTCTGTTGAAGGTGATAGCACTTCGATAATTAAACACGGAAATTGTATTAATTGTGGATCGGTATCGCGCTCATCGCAAGTCACTACTACATCTGGATAAAAATACTTTTGCCCTGGTTCTACCTGCACCTTCACATCTACAATGTAGACTTCACAAGAGCGATCGGCTAGGGCATCATCTAGAAGTCTAAAAAAATTTGCACAAACCCGATTATGGTTGCGCGTACCACCACTCATCGCTACAACTTCGCCATCCCAATATTCGTAGCGTTGCTCTTGAGTGGGTTCCCAAACGAGATATTCTTCTGCGCTCATCAAAATGCGATCGGGTAAAGCAACCATCGGTGCGATCGGGGAATGATTTACTTTTCTAGAATAGCCAAAACAGGGCGTTTTCTTTTAGTATGACCTCTCGAAAGGGAGAATCTGAGCAATACTATTTTTTTGTTAGGATCACCACCAAAATATTTAGTCTGTGCGATCTAGTGAGGTATTAGACTGTGTTATGGGTAAAGAAAGCTGGGTTTGCTTCATAACCCTGATTAAAAACCGTAGCGCCTCATTCACTGCATCAGCATTAGGAAATATTTCTGCCACATCAGGTTCTAGGCGAATGGTTGTCCCACCAAAGCTTTTGCGATCGGAGCCTAATTTTCTTACTCTTAGGCTCTTTAAATCATACTCCGATCGCAGTTCATCTTCCATTTCTGAGTTATCCTTCTTCATAAGCTTCTCGCTCGATACGTGTTACAACTCTTGCGCTAATCAAACGAATGGAATCTCCTCTTTCTGTATATGACACAATTAACAAGCGTCCCTGATTTGACTTTCCAAGTATAAGATAACGTTCTTCTTATTCAGAGTGGTCTGGATCGTAGAAGCCTACATAAAATGGATCGTTAAAAACTGTTTTAGCTTCCTCAAATGAAACTCCATGTTTTGAAAGATTTTTGATTGCTTTATTTTCTTCCCACTCAAATTTCATGGAATTATTATCAAATTTAGCATTTGGGTAAATCCCAAAGCTATTTTACAATAATCACATTAACGTCCTAGCATTTTATCCCGCAAATGTTTAATGCGATCGCGCAGTTTTGCGGCTTCTTCAAATTCGAGTTTTTTCGCCGCTTCTTTCATCTGTGTTTCTAACAAAGTAATCAATTCTGGAATCTGTTCTAAAGGTAGTTCATCGAGATGTTCATCTACGACTTTTAAATCACTTGCATTCAACCGCCGAGATACATCTAAAAATGACAAAATCGCATTACTAGATTTTTTCACAATCTGCTGCGGTGTAATTCCATGCAGTTTATTATATGCCGTTTGAATCCCGCGCCGCCTGTCTGTTTCGTCAATGGCTTTAATCATGCTGTCGGTGAGATTATCAGCATATAAAATTGCTTGTCCTTTGACGTGACGCGCCGCTCTACCAATAGTTTGAATTAGGGAACGTTCGGCTCGCAAAAAACCTTCTTTATCTGCGTCCATAATTACTACTAAGGAAACTTCCGGTAAATCCAAACCTTCCCGCAGCAAGTTTACTCCCACTAAAACATCGAAGCTCCCTTCGCGTAAGTTCTGCAAAATTTCAATTCGCTCAATTGAATTAATCTCAGAATGTAAATAGCGTACTCGAATACTGTGGTCTTCCAAGTATTCGGTTAAATCTTCCGCCATGCGTTTAGTTAATGTGGTAATCAGCACTCGTTCGTGGCGGTCAACTCTGTCTTTAATTTCTCCTAATAAATCATCAATTTGTCCTTCTGTAGGACGCACAGAAATTTCTGGATCGATCACCCCAGTGGGTCGAATTACTTGTTCTACTATATGACCTTCAGAAATTTCTAATTCCCAATTTCCTGGGGTTGCTGAAACAAAAATACACTGGTTTACTTTTTGCCAGAATTCTTCTGCTTTCAAAGGACGATTATCAGCAGCGCTGGGAAGCCTAAATCCGTGTTCAATTAAAACTTTTTTTCTCGCTTGGTCACCGTTATACATCCCCCGAATTTGGGGGACAGTCACGTGAGATTCATCGATAACTAATAACCAATCTTTGGGAAAATAATCAATTAAACATTCTGGTGGTTCTCCACCTTGTCTCCCTGCTAAGTGACGGGAATAGTTTTCGACGCCATTACAATAGCCAACTTCCTGCAACATTTCTAAGTCGTACCGCGTTCGTTGGTCTATGCGTTGCGCTTCTAATAATTTTCCGGCTTGTTCTAAGTCAGCTTTTTGCTGTTTTAATTCGGCGGCGATGTCTTGACAAGCTATTTCTAGGCGTTCTTCTGGGGTGACAAAGTGACGCGCGGGATAAACATTTACGGCTTCTAAACTTTTAAGAATTTCACCCGTCACAGGGTCGATGTAACGAATTGCGTCTATTTCATCACCAAAAAATTCGACGCGAATAATCCGGTCTTCATAGGCTGGACCAATTTCTAAAACATCACCTCGGACGCGAAATTTTCCCCGACCCATTTCTACGTCGTTACGGCTATATTGAACATTTGTCAAATCCCGTAATATTTGACGTTGATTTACTTCCATACCTATCTGGAGGGGGATGGCAGCTTTGAGATATTCTGCTGGCATTCCTAAACCGTAGATGCAACTGATGGAAGCGACGACAATGACATCACGGCGTTCAAAAAGCGATCGCGTCGCTGAATGCCGCAACATATCTATTTCATCGTTAATTGCCGCCGTTTTTTCAATATAAGTATCGGTGACTGGAATATATGCTTCTGGCTGATAGTAATCGTAGTAGCTGACGAAATACTCGACTGCGTTGTTAGGAAAAAATTCTCGTAGTTCGTTACAAAGTTGTGCAGCTAGGGTTTTGTTGTGCGCCAGGACTAAAGTAGGCTTGCCAATTTTTTCAATTACTGCTGCTACTGAAAATGTCTTGCCTGTTCCCGTGGCACCTAGTAAAGTTTGGTAACGATTGCCTGCTTGGATACTTGCACTGAGTTGAGCGATCGCTTGCGGTTGATCGCCTGTCGGACTAAAGGGAGCTTGAAGACAAAATTCTGTCATACAGTTTTGCTGAAAATACCCTGCCTGATTGTGACGATTTCACGCCCTATATATTGTAGCTCGGTAATTAAGCCACAAAATAGCAATAATCTTTTACAAAGTTTTACTATTCCGATTTACTTATGTGTAAGTTTTAAAGATTCTTATATCTATGTGAGGATTTTTAAGGTTAAACTTTGATACATAGGAAAAATTCATCTTTCCTTAATTATTGTAAAATTCAATTAATAAACCAGAGGTATTCAGTTATGGCTATTAGCAGTGGTGCTAAAGCGATCGCTCCTCGGCAGAAGTACGCAAAACTGAAAGGGGAAACTACAGTGGAAGTTGAAAATCACCAAGGCCAGAGTGTGGATAAAGATCAAGTCGAGCAAGCTAGCGAACAGTCAGTGCCTGAAACTCGTGGAACACTTGCCATTGCTGGAGTTCGTCCCATAGGCAGTAGCGACTTGGAAGTTGCTGAAAAACTTTCAATTTCTGGAATCCGTCCGGTTAGTACCAGTACCTTGGAAGTTGTGGAAACCTATAATGCAATGGGTATTCGTCCAATTGGTGCTAATACATTCAAAGTAGTTGAAAGTATTAATCTCTCCGGTATTCGTCCAGTTAGCTCAAGTTCATTAGTAATAGCCGAAAGCTATTCAGTATTTGGTAACCGTCCAATAGCATCAAATGATATAGACGATTCTGTAAACCTCATGGGTTTTCTAGATTAGACCAAAAGAATATTCCCATAACTTTATTAACCCAGTTCCGTAAAGAAACTGGGTTTTTTGTTTCAACACACCAAAGATATTTGTATTTGTTCTATGTCTTTTAGCATAGGTAACTAAGCTTTAACTATTTAAATTTAGCTTTAAATAATAGCTGTGATGCTTACTACAATTACTGTTTTCAATTCAGAATTCTGAATTCTGAATTCTAATTTTTTTAATATACCTTGTGGTGGAAGGCTTTAGCAAGAACCTTAAGTTAGCGTGTAATAGTAATAACAAAAGATTTCAAAGTTAGTTTATAGCTTTGAAATAAACTTACCATCCAATAAACAGGAGTATCAAATGAGCTTAGAAGATCGGGCTAAAGCTGCTGCTAAAAATATTGAAGGTAAAGCCCAAGAAATAGCAGGAAATGTTACCGGAGATCCAGAAGATAAAGCTGAAGGTAAAGCAAAGCAAGCCGAAAGCGAAGTACGTCACGGCATTGAAGACGTGAAAGAAAACATCAAGAAAAAAATTGATTAAAGTTTATATTTTTTGCAAAAGCTTTAGAAATATAACTAAGGTGTATCCCAATTTTTGCAAAAAAATATGAACTGTCTCGCAGCTAAGTTAAACTCATTTTATATTCATAAAAAAGGGTATTAACTTGAGCTAAAGAGATGATGTAGAGACGTAATTAGTCACGTCTCTACACTCATTACAGAATGTTTTTAATTAGAGATTTATCTGTCAAAATCGAAACTTTACAACTTTTATTAGCTGGGATTTACTAGCTATTTAGTTTATTATTCAAGGCGTTTCCTTAGGAGGAAAAAAATGATCCTATTCCAACAAAGCCGCAAAATATTAGCGACTTTCGTTTTAATTGTAGTGCTGATGATAACTACTGCTTGTGGTAGTAGTACTGTGTCACAAGTCGATCGCCCAACAACCGCACCAGCAATTGGTCGAGATGTAGCTTACGCAGAGTTAGAGCGTGGCAATACCCCAAAAGGACAAACTTTTGGTAACTGGGTTGTGCAAACATCGCAAGGATTAATCAAAGATGCTTATGTTCGTGATAACAACAAATTAGGTGTTGTAATTTCTCCTCAAGTTCGTCCTAACGAAGTCCGACCATTAGCAAAATCTTTAGTTCAAGGTTTTCGCAAGAATTTCCCAAATCAAGACTTGAAAGTTTTGGTTTATAGCCCTGACAAGCAATTAATTTTGACTACTGATTACGACGTTCAGACTAATCAAGTCAAGTATAGCTAATTGCTGAATTTGTAACCAAGCAACCAGGCTTTTGTAGAGACGCGATGAATCGCGTCTGCATGGAATTAGGGAAATTGAACCATAAAAAAGGAGATTGAAAAAATGACAAGTAATCAAGAATATAGACGGGAAATAATGAAAGATTTGGCTGGAGGAAATGTAGAATCTCTGGATGAGCCTACAGCCAATTCAACAACCGAATATCAAAATTTTGATGATTTTGCCCAACGCACAACGCCAGATCAACGTAAGCACTTATTTGGTCGATCTTTACATCCAGATCGAATTCCTACTAGCCAAATGGAGCCAGAATTACAACAGGCGATCGCCCAAATTAAACCAAACGAACGCGATGATGTAGCTAGGGGCTTTTTCAAACACTTAAAAGAAAGAGGATTAGACGATCGGCATCTAGAACAACAGTTGGGTCTTTCTACACATAACCCAAACCGTATGAGTGCTGATGATGTTAGCAAACTTGCGTCCTTTGTTTATCATAATCACCCTGATATTTTCCGCGAAGTATTAGCAGATCAACCAGCGATTATCAAATTCCTCAGTAATCCTGTAGTGGCAAGTATTATCGGGATTGCAGCTGCTAAATGGCTAGGTAGTCGCAAATAAATTCGTTATTACTGCCTTCCTGCTAAAAGAATACCTAAATTTTTTAATTTAGACTCGTAGCGCTTGGCCGCCGGGTATCGTAAAGGATGCAAATGAAAAGATAGGTAATTTGATAGCTCAAGGGAGTAATCTGTTGTGTTGCGTAACAAAGTGTGGTGGGCATAGCCCACTTTTTTTTGCCTAATTTATTTTCTGAATTCTGTTATATATCCAAAAATTATAGTAACATACCACAGGCATTAACTATCTTCAATTACACGCGATCGTTAGCGCTCTTAAATTCATACTCTTAAATTCATAATTGATGAGAATATACTATGAGCCTAACTCTTTATTTTCTCCGTCACGGACAAACAGAATGTAGTCGTAATAATTCCTTTTGTGGTTCTCTAAACTCAGAACTTACCTCAGAAGGCTTGGAAATGGCAAAAGCTTTTGCTGCTGCATACACTTCTACATCTTGGACAGCAATCTTTTGTAGTCCAATGCAGCGAACTTTAGACACAGCAAAACCTTTATATCAAGCCATAGGGATGGAACCAGAACTTAGAGATGGTTTGAAGGAAATTAATTATGGTGAGTGGGAAGGAAAAACCCCAGAAGTAATTAGCCGTCAATATCACGACGATTATATTCGTTGGTCAGCAGATCCCGCTTGGAATGCACCAAATGGTGGAGAAATGGCAGTTACAATTGCTTATCGCGCTATGCAAGTAATTGAAGAAATCAAGCAAAATTACAGTAGCGGCAATGTTTTAGTAGTTTCCCACAAAGCAACTATCAGAATTATTTTGTGTAATTTATTAGGAATTGATGTCGGACGTTTCCGCTTTCGTTTGGGATGTCCTGTGGGGTCGGTCAGCGTAGTAGAATTTACCTCACACGGGCCGTTGTTAAAATTTTTGGCAGACCGTACTCATTTGGATGAACGTTTGCGAAATCTACCAGGAACGTGAAGAGGATGCGGGAACGGGGAGAATGAGGGAGGAGTTATTTATTCTTCTGTTGGTTTTCAGTTTATGGTTCTGTGTATTTGCAGAAAACGTTGATGCCAATTTTGAGAATATATAATACGACGATTGTGGCGATGTCTACGACGGGCTACGCCTACGCTCCATCAATCGGTATTCCATGTACTGCTGCAACTGCAACCAGTGAGCCAATGATAGTGTTGAACAAAGAAGCACTACCGGGATTATTCGTGTACTCTTTGATTTTGCCCCGCAAACCATCATCACCACAGATTTCGGCGCGAATTTCATCAAGGGTGAGTTGCAAGAGAGATTTTTTGCCCTGACTATAATCTGTTTTGCCGACTTTCTCTTGCCAGAGTGCATCAAAAGTAGTTTCTAAATTGCCATTGTGTTGTTGTAGAGTAGTAAGGGCTTGTTGCGCTGAAGTGTCGTTTGCCAGAAGTTGCTGAAACTCTTGGATTTCGCCAGAGGTTAATTGGAGATTCATATATATTTAACTTAGTTATTTATTGACTGTTTGTTACTTCCTGAATCAACTGTTCAGGAGTGAGAATTCGGGGAGTATTAACTGGAAAATCTCCAGAGTTGCGAGTAATAATAGCATCTAAATGATTGAGTACCGCAGTGCTGTATTGAATGGCGTCTTCAAAATCTGCGAAGTTAGCGGTTAGTGCCATGTTGATTGTGGCACTGTCTACTGTGGCGACTTGACAGAAAGTTACAATTCTATTTAAAAGGGATAAAGCAGATGCTCGACCTTTATCTTTGCGAATGATGTAGTAGAGGTCACTAAAAGTAGAAGCAGAAAGATAACCTTCTATTTGTTTTTGATAAATAAATGAGAAGACTTGTATAGTATTGCTGTAAAAAGGATGGCGTTCAAAAGCAAAATCCAAAATTATATTAGTGTCTAGTAAGACTCTCACAGATTATGTTTCTCCTTCAAATATTCCCATTTGGCTTGGTCGGGATCAAAATCTGAAGGAGTCGGTTCTGTACTTTCTAACCACTCTTTTAAAATGGGTATAGAGCATTCCACTATTCTTTTTTGCTTTGCTGGCTGGGAATTAATTTGAGTCTCTGTAGAACTTTCCACAGATGGAACTGGCTGCAAAATAATCACTTCTACCGTTCCTGGGGCAATATTCAAAGGTTCATCAATAATTAAATGACCTAATTCATCAATTGTTGCGTTTAGCTTGTAGGCTTGCATATTGGTTTTCCTCATCTATATATAATTAAATAATATTTCAGGCAATTTCACAGATTATATTTCTCCTTTAAAGCTTCCCATCGGGCTTGATCTGGGTCAAAGTCTGGTGGTGTGGCTGGTGCATTTTCAAATAAAGCTTCAAATACTTTAATTTTAGACTCTAGGATAGAACACTGCTGTAAATGTTGCGTAGGTGTAGCCCGTTGTAGACATTTGCACTTGTAAATAAGCGCCTTGTCGTGACAAAAATAACGATGTTGATCATGAAAGCGATCGCTTTAGTCATGAAAACGATCGGTTTGGTCATGAAAACGATGCCTTTGTTCATGAAAACGATCGCTTTGGTCATGAAAGCGATCGCTTTGGTCATGAAAGCGATGCCTTTGGTCATGAAAGCGATGCCTTTGGTTATGAAAACGATGCCTTTGGTTATGAAAACGATCGCTTTTGTGGAAACGCTTATGCGATCGCTAACAACGCTTAAACAAAACTTATGAATCAGTAACACGCGCTAGGTAAAAATCTTCGTTAGCGTCAACTTAGCGTGTAACCCTTTTTAAATCTCCCAGGTAGGCAGAAAATTCAACAACATACCAAGCAAGTTTCCTAAAATTAAGGTAATCAAGGGCAAGGCGAGGATTTTCATATCCGCGTTGCCAGGAAAGTTGGATTGTTTCGCTTTGATGGGTGATTCGCAACCAATTTGTTGCCATTGCTGCTGTGCTGGTTACTGGGTTATTTGATGTTAGCTTAATTTAAGTAATTCACGCAGAGGCGCATACTTCGACTTCGCTCAGTAACCAGAGGCGCGGAGATGGAGATTGAGTTTTTGTAGGTTTTAATTTAGTACAGATATAGCGATAATGTACTCAAATTATCAGCGAATTATTTTATGCTGCCAGTTATTGAGACTATTCCTTTACGTCAGATGGCTTCGGGCGATCGCCTTTTTTTACAACTATACAAATTCATCGGCGCTCAACCTGGTAAAAAGGTTTATATTCAATCTAATTTGCATGGTGCAGAAATCTCTGGTAATGCCGTCATTCACCAACTAATTGAGTTTTTATTAACAATAAATGATACAAATTTGGCTGGGGAAATTTGGCTTGTTCCCGTTTGTAATCCAATGGGCACAAATGAACGCGCCCAGCATTTTTCCCCTGGGCGTTACTGCGTTTACGAAGCTAAAGACTGGAATCGCATATTTTGGGATTACGAGAAAGAAGCTGATGATTTAGTAGCTTTTACTAAATCTCAACTTCATGATGATCTAGAGGTCGTTCGACAAAATTATCTAACTATAATTAAGCAAGAATTCGCAAAAATTTTAGAAAAAATTAATTCTCCTAGTTCTGTGCCCTATACTGAGCTTTTTCGCTACAAATTACAAAGTATCAGTTTAGACGCAGATTATTTAATTGATTTGCATAGCTCTACCAATCAGGGTTTAGACTACGTTTATTACTTCCGAAATCGAGAAGAAAGTGCCAAATACTTCCTACTTAATTTGGGAATATTACTCGATAAATATGATGGCGATGCTTTTGATGAAGCGTTTATCAAACCTTGGTTAGCGCTAGAAGCTTGTTTTCAAGAGTTTGGTAGAGAAATCAAGTTTGATGTGGAAGCTTGGACGTTAGAATTGGGAGCAGGAATGCAAATGAATCCTAATTCAGTTGCTAAAGGGGTACGGGGTGTGAAAAACTATTTAGCAGAAAAAGGTGTATTGAAAATTCCCCATCTTTCATCTGAAACCAAAACCCATGAAATGAATTTTGTATCCAGTCACAACAGGAAAAAATATTACGCGATCGCTGGTGGTATGGTTCAAGAAAGAATCGAATTAGGTAGCTACGTAAAAACGGGAGAAAAGCTATACCAAATTCTCAGTTTCAATAAAGAAAATCAGCTACCTATTCTCATTGATGTCTATGCCGAACAAGATGGATTAGTTTATGATGTTGCAACTAATCAAGCTGTGAATGAAGGTGAATTTGTATTGGGAGTTATTAGTTAGGATAACGGTTATGAATTAAGACAATAAACCTCTTGCAAAAGTGTTTTTTGCAAGAGGTGGGAAAAGGTAAAAGGTTAAAGGGGAAAGGAAAATACCAAACCTTTCCCCCTTTCCCTTTCCCCTTTTCCCTACTTCTGCAAGAAGTCTAATAAACGCGATAAATGCCTTTGTAGAGACGCCGATTTATCGCGTCTCTGTTATTTTGTATGCCTAATCAAAAATATTTAGACAACAACCAGATAATTACTCCAGTTCCCAGTAAACAAATAATTCCTGCAAAGCCAGCTAGAGGTTTTTTGTTCTTACCTGTGAACCAGTCAGAGACTTTACCTGTGTAAGTAATGAGTTCTGCTGTATCTATGGTAGCGATCGCCCATACCCATCCAGCGTGCAATCCCCAAGCTAAACCCAAATTACCACCATCGGCAAACCGCGCCAACACCAGCACCATTCCCATCAGCCACAATCCAGGGAGTTGAGGTACAGTTTCGCGTTGTTCCCAAACCAGATGTAACACAGCAAAAATCAAGCTAGAAATTATTGCTGCTAACCAAATCGGGTAATCCTGCAATAATTCAGTCAACAAAAAACCGCGAAAAACTAACTCTTCTATGCCACCAACTAACAAGGCGATCGAGAAAATCGGTAACAAGATGGGTAGTAGTAACTTGATATTCGACTTTTCAAAAGAACACCAACCTAACCCAAATTGTCCACTAAATACAATAGCTAGGCTCAGCACTCCCAACCCAAAACCGAATGCTAAAGACTTTACAATTGAGAGATTGACAACAAGACCGTAATCCAAAAAAGATCTATTCACCAACCAACTAACTCCCCAGATAACCAGGGGAGCTAATAGGTAAAGTGACACCAACAACGGCATCTTTTGCTCTGGCTGGAAAAGCTTTGTAGGTTGCCAATTGAGCAAGAGTCCTGATATTGTTACCACTGGTAACCAACACCCTAACCAGCAAATTAGGAATACCATCACTACAACTAGTGCAGGTGCATTTTCCATAAATGCCAGTAAGGCGTTGACCGAAAGCTCAAAAAAATTTGTCAACACAAACAAAAAAACACGATAGACTTCTTGCACTATAGATTTCCTGTTGATTAATCAAGACTCTACCAAACTTACTGACTCTGGCAAGTGGTCTAATCGTATTTTTTACCTCGACAAAATTCTCTCAACAGCGCTACCAGTTTGCTGTTGAGGTAAGGAAAAGTTGCCAAGTATCCACCTGCAACTTATCCCTACCACCAGCTTTATTTACTCTTCCTCGTCTAAATCTTCATCCGATTCGTCGTCAGAGTCTAAATCTGGTGAGGTTAGTTTTTTATCACTTTCACCAAGTTGAATCAGGTGAATATGCTTGTATCCCAACCTAATTTCAAACTCATCTCCAGGCTTTAAGCCCATTGCTTTGGTATATGTAGCACCAATGACAATTTGACCATTTTGATGGACACTAACGCGATACGTCGGTTCGCGACCGCGACCATCTTTTGGTGCTTCAGGACTAAGAGGAATTCCCCTAGCTGATAGCAAAGCGTCATAAAAATCTGTGAGATTGACGCGAACCTGATTATTCTTAGTAACAGTGTAATAGCCGCACTGCTTAGCTCTTTCTCGGCGTGGTAAAGTGGAAAGTTCTTTTACTTTAGCAAGTAACGCTTTTCCGGTTAATGGCGCGGTTGCAGTTTCACTCATTATGCTCAATTTTTCCTTACTCTCTCCAAACTGATAAACGATGTAGTTTCATGCCAGTATTCGACTTTTTAGCATTTGCATAAAGCTACTTAGGACTCTAATGTGACGGGTGAATTCCTGCTGAACGGAGCCAAAAGCACTTCTATTATGGTTGTTTACAACCTATTAGAGGTCATAGTTACCAAAGAGATTAATTTTGGTGATTTTACGGTAGTTTTAACCATTATTCGCCATTAAAAAGGAAACTATTTTCTCTTTTGGCGCTACTGTAGGGGTGTAATTTTCAGCCACCTTTACAAACTGGCTAGGTTCTACTACAAATGTGTCGTAGACCCAAGAAATTGCAGGTTTTTCACTTTTAGTACTTGCCTTTCTTCCCTTTGAGTTGTAGAGATTTCTCTACTCATACTCAAAAGCTGAGGACAGCATAGTATTTCAATAGAGTCCTATGGGTATACACCCTTTTGTCCTACAAGTAGAGACGCGAATTTTCTTGTCTCTACATTACGAATCAACAAAGCAGTAGTAGCCGCGCTGATGCGGCTATTGATTCTGGTTTTGTTACTTCGTAATTTTATATTAAATACTAGCATGGACTAATAATAGCAAAATACTTGTTTAAATTTGAATTAAAATTGCTGGTAAATTTTTATTTAAATCACTGGACTTCAGGAAGAAAAAACCAGTGACCATTTTTCTAACCCTTGATTGCAAGCGCGAGCATTGTCCTATGGCTTTTATAAAAATTTATCTAATTGAGACGAGCAGTTTTGACCAATGAGTGAAATCCAAGATTTTTTGATTCAGAGGAAGCAAAAAGCAAAAACTCTCGCCTATCTAGGTTTCGCGGTGCAAGAACTTTTCTTTGAAACTCTTAAAAAATTTTTCTAGGTTTATTACCGTCAACTAAAAAGTGGTCAGAGGATTCTGCACGTCTGTCTATGGGAAGAATAAATCTCTTAACATATGTTTAGCCCCCAATTTTCACCAGCATAATGTTGAGCGTGCGCTTTCACATCTATCTATAATCAAAAGATTCGGTCTTTGCCACTGCTTAACAGATTTTGATAGCCAGTTGCTCTGATACAATTTGACATACATTTAATTGGATATTATCGCTAGGTAGGAGATCGACAACAGTCACTCTTGAGGCAAACCACTTTTGCTTGACACTTCTAAACAGATAAATTAAATCCAAAGCTGGGATGACAATTTTGGTGTTTTAGCTCAAAACTGGGCGCAAATCTGTTCTATAGCAATCCTATTTGATTTATAAACTACTCATGTAGGCAGGGAATAGGGAGTAGGGAATAGAGAGTAGATTTGTTTACAATTCATTTAGTACTGCTGTATGGCAGTGCTATAAGTAAAAATTTAATCGTTATCCTTAAACTAGAATCAGTTGCTCTTTTATCGTCAGCTTATTAACATCAGGCTTAGAATTCAGGGTAAAAAGAATATGGCTCACTTTTGGCGATACCTGCCTTGACTGATGATTTTTGAGGCTGGTGAAGCAATTTTAAAATTTTGGTTAGAAGCAATGGAAGTTATTTTTAAGGTAATTCGACAGCAGCAAAATTCCTCCCCTGTTGTGCAAACCTATATCGTGGAGGCTCAACCAGGTAATACAATCCTTGATTGCCTCAATTATATTAAGTGGGAGCAAGATGGAACTTTAGCATTTCGTAAAAATTGCCGCAATACTATTTGTGGTAGCTGTGCGATGCGAATTAATGGGCGTTCGGCTTTAGCTTGTAAGGAAAATGTTGGCAGTGAACTTGCTAGATTACAACAAATACCATCATCCGAAAGTAAAGTAAACGCCATTCCTGAAATCACCATCGCCCCTCTCGGTAATATGCCGGTGATTAAGGATTTGGTTGTAGATATGAGCAGTTTCTGGAACAATCTAGAAGCAGTTGCTCCTTATGTGAGTACAGCAGCACGACAAGTACCAGAAAGAGAATTTTTGCAAACACCAGAAGAGCGATCGCGCCTCGATCAAACTGGTAACTGTATTATGTGCGGAGCTTGTTACTCTGAGTGCAATGCCCGCGAAGTGAATCCAGATTTCGTTGGCCCTCATGCCCTTGCCAAAGCTTATCGCATGGTAGCAGACTCACGAGATAGCGACACCGAAAATCGCCTAGCAAGTTACAACGAAGGTACTAAAGGTGTGTGGGGTTGTACGCGTTGTTTGTACTGCGATAGTGTTTGTCCAATGGAAGTAGCACCGCTAGAACAAATCACCAAAATTAAACAAGAAATTCTCACTGAAAAACAAGCCAGTGATAGTCGCTCAATTCGCCACCGCAGAGTATTAATCGATTTAGTTAAACAAGGCGGTTGGATTGATGAACGTCAATTTGGCTTACAAGTAGTCGGTAATTATTTTCGTGATCTCAAAGGATTACTCAGCCTTGCACCCTTAGGATTGCGGATGTTATCTAGAGGTAAATTCCCCTTATCATTTGAAGCTTCTGAGGGGACAGAACAAGTGCGATCGCTCATTGAATCTGTGCAACAAGAAGAGGAAGTGGGGCATGGGGCATAGGGCACTTGTACTGAGCGCAGCCGTTGGCGCAGCCTCTCGTAGAGAAGTATAGGGCATGGCGGATAGGGAGATGAGGAGAGAAGGGGAACAAGGGAGAAAGATTGTTTCTTTGTCTTTCTTGTCTCCCTTGTCCTCTTCCTATGCCCAATGCCCAATGCTCATTTTTTAACGCGGTTCCTGGGGTATATTCAAAGGTCGTCCGTAACGGTCATATACTAAAACATCCCACTGCCCATTGTTACTGGACTCAAAAGCAATGCGATTGCCATCAGCGCTAATTGTGGGGTTGCGGACTTCTGCTTGGAGATTAGAAGTCAAATTGCGTGATTGGCGTGTTTCTCGGTCGTAGAGAAAAATAGCCGATCGCCCTTGGCGACTAGCTGCAAACACAATAAAA
This sequence comes from Nostoc paludosum FACHB-159, assembly GCF_014698835.1. GTDB lineage: Bacteria > Cyanobacteriota > Cyanobacteriia > Cyanobacteriales > Nostocaceae > Nostoc > Nostoc paludosum. The sequence goes on from NZ_JACJTU010000009.1 coordinate 67,589, forward strand.
CGACCATCTTGGGAAACGCCGGGATGATTGGCGATCGCATCAAACGAATTTAAACCCGATAAATCAACCAAATCACGAGTTAGCGTATCAAACATATAAACGTCTTGGCTACCCCGGCGATCGGTAACAAAAACAATATATCTCCCAGAGATCTGCGGATCTAATTCTGAAGCGAAACTATTAAGACCGCGCCCCCCTGGATCGAAGGGATAACTCAAAATCCGAGGGTAGCCAAAACACCCAGTCAATAAACTTAAGGATATAAATACAGGTATAAAAAAGATACGTTTCATCATAATTGGGCATGGGGCATGGGGCATGGGGCATGGGGCATTGGGCATGGGGATCGGGGGCGTTGCTGAATTTGAATATGAAATTCAAAAATCAACTCTTGTCAACTGTTACTCTGGAGCGACTGGAGCGCGACACCACTTGCTACCCTGCGGCTTCCGCGTTAGCGGTACAAGTCTCTTAACCCGCCCAACGCAGTGGCTTCTCTGCGTGAGCTAAATTCATATTCTCAATCAGCAACGCCGGGATCGGGGAGTATGGGAAGACGGGGGAGATGAGGGGTACACAGGCGAATAATTAATAACCAATGGCAAATGACCAATGCCCCATGCCCTATGCCCCATCCTCTACGGAGGTGTCACAGTTGCACCATTAGGAATATCTAACTCTACATTCGGCCCCCGGTCTAGGACTTCAATATCCCACTGACCACGGCTGGCACTTTCAAAGACAACATAACGCCCGTCTGGGCTAATATTGGGCTTTCTGACCCAACCGCGATAGATTGGCGTGAGGATTTGCGACTGTTGGATGGCGCGATCGTAAAGCGCTACTACTGGTCTACCTTGGTCGCTAGTAATATAAGCGATGTAACGCCCGGTGTAGCTCAAGCTAGGACTTTCAGCAATGGTTTCCTGTCGGTTTATACCCGGTGTGGGAATAAATATTTGCCTTTCCAAATCGTACACCAGTAGCTGTTGATTGCCATTGCGATTAGATACAAACGCTAAAAAGCGCCCATTTCCGCTCAAAGCAGGTTGCTCCTCGGTGTAGCGACTGTTGAGAGAAGTAGGCCCTATGGGAATATCGTTAGAACCACAAGATACAAGCAAACTAGTAAAACCAAAAACCAGGCTCCAATGAATTGGTCTTTGGAGCCACAATCTAGGCGTAAATTTTTTCACCTCAAGTGTTTTCCATTGCCCCTAAATCTACCTCACACCAGTTGTTTTAAACATCGTCATCAAAATCAGTTGAATTATCTGGCCCCTCATTAGGCTTTTCAATTGGGTTGTATGGTACATATTCAGTTGGAATTGCGTCATCATCTTCGCGGGGTCTTCGAGGAGTCGAGTCAGTGGCTGGACGACGCCTTCTTGGTCTGGGAGCAACATCATCTTCGCGGCTTTCTGGTCGCTGTGGCCCATTATTAGTGCGGCGAGAGGGTTTTCTCGCTTCCCCACCAGAACTTTCCCAATCATCAACTTCTCTGGATGAAGAACCCCAATTTTCATCTTCAAAGCTTTGAGAAGGACGACTTACTGGACGCCCAGAACTACGCCGCCGGGTTCTATCGCTTGAACTTGGCCTTTCATTATTGTTGCTGTTGCGACGTTCTGAACGACGGGGAGGTTGATCTTCGTAATAGTCATCACGAGTTGAAATTTCATCTCTGCTAGCACGAATTCGGGCACGCACGGGGCGTTCTTCCTCGTCCTCATAAGGCAGCGGCTCTAAATCTGCATCCATCTGAGCTTCATAGTTCTTGCGATTGCGCTTGTACTGATAATTTCCGCTTACCTCTCGCTCATCATCGACAATGGGAGTGTTGCGCTTAGCTTGCTGGGTAGCTATACTTCTGAGTCGAATACTTTCAACCGCAAAAAATACAGTTGTGCCGACTAAAAGTAATTGACCAAATTGTAGAATCGGGTCTAGTCGCCATCCTTGAAAGACGAGAATGAAGCCGCATAGCAAACCAACTGCCGCAAAAAAGATATCTTGATCTCGTGACAGTTCCGGGCGTACAGTGCGGAGAAAATACAGTGCTGCCCCAGCCACAGCCAGGAAAATTCCTAGAATACTGGCTGAGTTAGCCCCAAAATTTACCTGAGCCAGAACACTGGCTGAGTTCAGCCCAAAATTTATCATTGCTGTTTTCCCAATATCAAATCTATGTTAGCGAGTCACAATTAAAATCACTACTCTAATTAGTCATCATATATTGAAGCTTCAAAGCCTCTGGTAAAGAAGCTCTGAAGCTGTTCACCGAAAAGTAAAAAACATATTTTTCTCAGCTACAAATGTCCCAACGGCAAAAACTGGTGCTTTTGGTGCAATGATTGAAGTAAATAGCTGAGAAACAATCCCTTGTGAGAGTCTATTCGACAATCCGAAGGATTATGAACGTTGAATTTTATCTTTTTGGCTAATGAAAATCAGAGCGCCTGTAATGGGGATCACAACAATTACAGCACCCCAAAAGAGACTCCAAAGAAAATTTGCTAAAGCGGGCGTCATACTTCTCAACCTTTTTTTACACACTTCATAACTAATTTTAATGGTGTAGTACTTTCTTGAGAAGCCTTTGGGCGGGAACTGCCAAACTTGATGGTTACACTTTCTCAAGCAGTGCTTAGTAAATTCAGTGCCCAGTTCCTCTCTATTGAAATAAAATTGTAATGAGAGTGCTTTACAAAGCTTCAAATTTGCTGGCGTTAGCGAAGCGCGGCTTGCCGTTCGCCCAAGTGTTTTTTATTCACAGATAGTTGCTGAAACCGATGACTGGTGTTGACCTGACTGCTTGGATTCTTGGCCCACTGTTAGGCCTGATGACATTTTTATTTATATTTCGCATTATTCTTACTTGGTATCCCCAAGTCAATCTGAATCGTTTGCCCTTTAATTTAATAGCTTGGCCTACTGAACCATTTTTAATCCCTTTACGAAAACTCGTGCCACCCATCGGCGGAGTGGACATTACCCCCATTATTTGGGTTGGTATTTTTAGCCTGGTGCGAGAAATTCTCTTAGGCCAGCAAGGATTATTAACTATGCTGGCTCATGTAAATTAGTTATGAGCATGGGGCATGGGGCATGGGGCATGGGGCAAGGTGCAAAGAAAGATCCCCCCTTTTCCCTTTCCCCTTGGCGAAGCCATCTCCCCAGTCCCCAGTCACCAGTCCCCTAGCCGTTCATCTCCTGCACAAAATTTGTATACACGTTACCCTGTAAAAACTGTGGAGTTTCCATGATTTTTTGGTGAAACCCGATAGTAGTGGGTAATCCGGTAATGGCACATTCCCGTAGTGCGCGTTTCATGCGGTTAATAGCAGTAGGGCGATCTGGCCCCCAAACAATTAATTTGCCAATCAAGGAATCGTAATAAGGGGGAATTTGGTAATCTGTGTAGACATGGGAATCAATGCGAACACCAGGACCCCCAGGGGGGAGATAGCCGCTGATCCGTCCCGGAGATGGGCGAAAATCATGATCGGGGTCTTCAGCATTAATCCGACATTCGATCGCATGACCACGCAAAACTACTTCGTCTTGGGTAAGCTTGAGTCTTTCCCCTTGGGCAATCCTGATTTGTTCAGCAACCAAGTCTACTCCAGTAATCATCTCTGTTACTGGATGTTCTACTTGAATTCGGGTGTTCATTTCCATAAAGTAGAATTTACCGAATCTATCCAAGAGAAACTCGATAGTGCCTGCCCCAGTGTAGTTAATGAATTGGGCAGCCTTGACAGCAGCTTGTCCCATTTTCTCCCGCAGGTCTGAATCAAGAGCCGGACTAGGAGCCTCTTCTAATAACTTTTGATTCCGGCGCTGAATTGAGCAATCTCGTTCGCCTAAGTGGATGACATTGCCGTAGTTATCAGCCAAAACTTGAAATTCAATGTGCCGAGGACGTTCAATAAATTTTTCTATGTAAACGCCAGAATTACCAAAAGCTGCTCCTGCTTCCCCTTGGGCTGCTAGAAAAAGTTTGACAAATTCGTCTTCAGAACGCACCAAACGCATACCCCGGCCACCGCCACCTGCTGTGGCTTTAATCATTACTGGATAGCCGATATCCTTAGCGAATTGTAATCCTTCTTGCTCAGATTCTACTAACCCATTACTACCCGGTACTGTCGGAACTCCAGCTTTTTGCATGGTTTCTTTAGCAGTAGATTTATCCCCCATCAGCCTGATAGCTTCAGGAGTTGGGCCGATAAAGGCAATGTCATGGGCAGCACAGATTTCTGCAAATTTGGCATTTTCCGCCAAAAACCCATAACCTGGATGAATAGCAGTGGCATTGCGAGTCAATGCAGCAGCAATGATATTAGGAATATTCAAATAACTCTTACTGCTAGCAGGTTCGCCAATGCAAACCGCTTCATCAGCAAGTTGAACGTGGAGAGCATTACGGTCAACACTGGAGTGAACCGCAACTGTCGCAATTCCCATTTCTTCACAGGCGCGGAGAATGCGAAGGGCGATTTCTCCCCGATTGGCAATTAATATTTTGTCAAACTTCATTTTGGAGTTTCGATATTAGTACCAGTAGATTGACATTTTCTCCCATCTGATTTGCAACAACGCTTTCGCGTTATTTCAAATTATGACAGGAGATTCCCAACCTTCATCTTCACCAAAGTCAAGAATTGGGCTTGCTGCCTTTACGGGGCTTAACTAGATTAACAACATTGCTGTTGCTAATCTTGTCCAGTTTCCCAAATTAGTATCTCGCTCAAAAGGCATCACCTTTTAAACGACAGCTTTTGTCCCCCATTGTGCCTCTTACAATAGCTCTAACCCTTTTAATATCACTTGTGCATCTGCTACATTTCTGTCAGTCTGATACCGCCTTGAAGAAATTTATAAAACCGTACACTGAAATTTTTCGGAACTGGAACTGAGAACTCACCTTACTATAATTATTTTCTTATGCTATAGTCTATATTTAGACAACATGCGCGGATGTGGCGGAATTGGTATACGCGCACGCTTGAGGTGCGTGTGGCTTTGCCTTGCGAGTTCGAGTCTCGCCATCCGCATTTTTAGTTTACTCATCAAGGGTCAATAGTCTAAGGGTCGAAACACCTGAGACTGTTGACCCTTAAATCTTAAGTGGGCATGGGGAGATGAGGAGCAGGGAAGATGGGGAGCAGAGGAGCAGAGGAGAATAATAACTCGAAACTCCCAACTCCTAACTCTTAACTTCCAATGACAAATGACCAATGACTAATAACTAATGACTCTATGATTTTTTATGCTTTTATAGAGATAGGTGAAGTTTTGTAAAAAACATTGACTATTACTTTTACGCCAACGAACAACTTAACACTGCCATCAGCTTGGCATCGCCTGAATCCGATTTGGCAAGGAGGGGAGGAAGTAATTCAAAAAAGTTTGCCTCACACTCAGCTTGCACCCGCTTGGCAGCTACTACTTTTGGGGGACGGTTCACCAACACGTCACTTAGAATTGCTCACAGGTGAGCCTACAGAAGTAGATGTGATCGATATGTCATTAATTGGTATGGACTTGGATAATGCCCCTGACTTAATCCAAGCTGTGCCAGGGCCGCGACTACGGCGACAAGTGTGGCTGCGTACTGCTTCTGGTCAGCGATTAGCTTATGCAACTTCTTGGTGGGAAGCCAGCCATGTAGATGAGTATTTGCAAAATCGCTCATTACCAATTTGGGCTAGTTTAGCTCGTCTCCGCACAGAGTTGTATCGGGATGTACGAGGAATTTATTACGGTTATTCTTCGGCCCTACAGTCAGGTTTTAACGTAAATGGCCCTTTTTGGGGTCGTCACTACCTTTTTTGGCATCATGGACAGCCGCTTACCTTGATTTATGAAGTTTTTTCGCCTTATTTAACGAAATATTTGGGGCCTATGCAGTTAAGTGCTGTGAATGCTGAGGTATAGTGGCGAAAAAGCGACGATTTGGGCAATTTGTAGTAGAAACGCAGAATTTTGTGTCTCTACTCAAATATTGCCAATATGATTAATTTTTAATTATTTAATTTTTGATTTCAAAAAATTAGCAGTTATTACTCAGTAAAAATAACTGTTGTTCTAGTTTTAAATAATACTATTTTGCTTAAATTATAATTTAATAAACTATTTAGATTCCTTTATTGGCAACCAATACAAAATACCAGATACTGAATTATTTTAGGTTATATAAAGTCAAGATAACAGATAGCAGTTCTGTAAATATAAGGAAGTGTAAATTACTAATGACTTGCAGCTTTGCCAACTTAGTTATATCCTCGAATTGCCTGAAATAGGGAATTGAACTATCGAAGACTTTCCACAGAGGCATCCTTTCAAAGGAAGCATTCTGCGAAATTCAGCAAAGCGTGTTAAAAAAGGTAACTAACCACTAAAACAGCGCTTTTGAAACAGTAGGAAAATTGATTACGGAAATACAATCGATGTCTAGGGTGGAAAAATTTTTCCACTTAGCTACCCTAAATAACGAAAAACTTTTTGGTTAACCGTGCCGATTTTAAATTTTAGATTATTTCGGTTCGTGCCCGTGCCTCGTGTGCGGAACAAATCTAAAATCGGTCTTGAAAAGTTCAGTACCCTGCGGTATCTCGCAGGTAGACGTTCGCAAGCTCGCTAAAGGTTGCGCGATCGCCAAAAGCCGGCGCTCTGACTTTTCACAAAACTTAAAACCCTTAAGCTCTTACCCAGAGTGGTCGGGGTCAATCGAAAATCCAAAATTTAAAATCCAAAATTGATTGACTTAAGCAATCAAGTAAGTAATGAGTTTGCAAGTATGAGGTATTAGGTTTCAATGGCACCGCCTCTTGTGTCTGTTCCCATGAAGAAAAATAAGAAACCGTCTTTGGTGCTGACGTTATCGTCTGCTGGGTTATTAATTGCTGCCGGAAGTGCAGCATATTGGTTGCAAAGACAACCATCTTGGAACGATTTGCTAGTAGGTGCAAATATTATTCCTGGTGATGCTTTGTTTGCGGTTTCCTTAACAACAGATCCCCAGCAATGGCAAAAATTACGGGAGTTTGGGACAAAGGAAACCCAAGCAGAACTAGATAAAAATTTAGTACAGTTGCGCGATCGCTTTCTAACTAATAATGGTTACGACTTCCAGAAAGATATTGCTCCTTGGGTAGGCAATAACGTTACAATTGCGATTCTGGGGCCAAAAACAGCAAGTAAATCCGCATCCAAACCAGTTACCACCGATGAAAATCTGACTGGAGATCAGCAGTCAATGGTAATGGTGTTACCAGTAAAAAACTCAGAAATAGCTAAAAGCATCTTCGCACAACCCAAAATCCTCAAACAAGGCAAATGGGTTGACCGCACTTATCAAGGAATTGCCATCAAACAAAATCAGGGACAATCAGGAGAAAACTTTTCGGCAGCATTGCTAGATGGACATTTCTTAGTGATAACTGATAGTCCCAAAGCTACAGAAAGAACGATTGATGCCTACAAAAGTCAAACATCCCTAGCTACAACAGGGGGCTTTGCAGAAAATTTCCCGAAAATCGCCAATAAACAGCCCTTTGCCCAGTTTTATGTCAATGTACCAACAGCAGCCAAAATAGCTGCTGCTACTCCAAACCGCCCTTTACCTGCTCAAGTTTTAGCTCAACTGCAAAATAACCAAGGTTTAGCAGCGACTATGACCTTAGAGCCAGAAGGAATCCGCTTAAAAGGCGTTTCTTGGCTAAATCCCAATAGTCAACGCGTGCTGTCGGTGGAAAACAAAGCCGGGAAAATGCAAAGTCGCCTACCAGCAGAAACCTTAATGATGCTCTCTGGCGGAAACTTACAGCGGTTGTGGGGAGAATATGTTTTAACATCTCAGAGAAATCCCCTCTCACCCATTGCACCAGAACAACTGCGAGGTGGTATAAAATCTCTTACCGATCTCGATTTAGATAAAGATTTACTCAGTTGGATGAAAGGCGAGTTTTCCTTATCAGTGATTCCTAACACCCCAAAAGAAGGTTCACCAGATAATTTTCGTGCGGGTTTGCTGTTCATGGTACAAACAAGCGATCGCAAATTAGCCCAAGCAGCTATAAGTCAGCTTGATGAAGTAATGACAAATCAATACCAGTTCCAAGTCCAACCGGGGAAAGTTGCAGGTCAACCCGTTGTTAACTGGGTATCACCTTATGGTACTTTAACCGCCACCCACGGCTGGTTAGATGGAGATGTAGCTTTCTTTGTAATGGGCGCTCCCATCACTGATAAAATTCTTCCCAAACCCAATAACACACTAGCTAGTACTCTTCCCTTCCAGCAAACAGTTCCTACAGAACCCAATCCGACAAATAGTCAATTTTTCCTAGATGTAGAACGAACTGCGAAAAATTTTCCGTTACCAATTCTGATCCCCAACCAACAAACTTTGCTAGGTGCAACGCGCTCAATTGGCATGACATCTGCTGTTAGCGATAGTCGTAGTAATCGTTATGACATTTTTATAGCACTCAAAAAAGTGAGTAAATAGGGGATGGGGCATAGGGCGGAGTTAAGAATTAAGAATTATTATTCTCCCCTATGCCCCATGCCCAATGCCCCATACCCTATTCCCCATTCCCCTCTAATACAGATAGGATCAGAACAGTCAGAATTGATATTTTAAAGAATCCACGGAGAGAAGACTTTATGAATCTGGTTGTACTCCAGAACTGGCTGGACAATGCTTCCTTTGCCGTATTATTCCTGACAATGCTGGTGTATTGGGGAGGTGCGGCTTTTCCGAATCTGCCTTATCTAGCCGCTTTGGGGACAGCTGGGATGGCGATCGCTAATTTGTGTATAGCTACACTGTTAGGGGCACGATGGATAGAAGCGGGTTATTTTCCTCTCAGCAATTTGTATGAATCTTTGTTTTTCTTAACTTGGGGAATCACTACAGTTCATCTGATTGCTGAAAATAGCAGCCGTAGCCGCTTAGTTGGAGTTGCGACAGCTCCGGTGGCAATGGCGATCGTGGCTTTTGCTACGATGACGCTACCATCCCAGATGCAAATGTCAGAACCCTTAGTACCTGCTTTGAAGTCAAATTGGCTGATGATGCATGTCAGTGTCATGATGTTGAGTTATTCTGCTTTGATGGTAGGTTCGCTATTGGCGATCGCTTTTCTAATTGTCACTCGCGCTCAAAACATCCAACTACAAGGGAGTTCTGTTGGTACTGGTGGCTATCGCAGCAACGGCTACCGTTTACACAAAGCAGCTGAACTGACTTCTGAATCACCAGCACCGCCTGTGGAAAATAACGGCTTTGCTCGTTTTGAAAGTACTAGCAATGGTAACGGTAACGCTAACACCGCTGTTTTGGGTTTAGTCACAACAACCCCAATCGCAAATCCCAAATCCGAAATCCCAAATTCTGAACCTCTTTCACCCCAACGCCTTAGCCTTGCCGAAACTCTCGACAACATCAGCTATCGCATTATTGGACTAGGATTTCCCCTGCTAACAATTGGCATTATTGCTGGTGGCGTTTGGGCTAACGAAGCCTGGGGTTCTTATTGGAGTTGGGACCCTAAAGAAACTTGGGCGTTAATCACTTGGTTAGTGTTCGCCGCCTACCTCCATGCCAGAATTACTCGCGGTTGGCAAGGTCGTCGTCCCGCAATTTTAGCCGCCACCGGCTTTGTTGTTGTTTGGGTTTGTTATCTCGGTGTAAATCTTTTGGGTAAAGGTTTGCATTCTTACGGTTGGTTTTTCTAAAAATCTCAGCAAAATAGTGCTAAGTGTTAAGTATTTTTTACTCATCACTTAGTACTTATTTCATACTCCTATTTGATTGTGTGAAAAAACTCGCCCTTAACTCAAAAAGGGTGATTCCGGACTCCCAACTCCCAACTCCCTGCCTAAATAAATAAGCTGACAAATCAAACCCAATTTTCAATCACAAAATTTACAAAATCATCATTTTATTTCGGATGAACTGCTAAATCTGTGGAAATTATAGATTTAGTAAGAGGAGATTTTTATGGAAGATGGATTTGAAAGACTAAATCACGATGAAGTTGTGTCTATAGAACCAGACACTTTTAACAAGTTAAATATTGCTAAAACTTTTAAGGTTCGTGATTTAATTACAGCAATTAAGGATTATCTTGGAGCAGAGGGAACAAATGAAGTAAATTTGTATACCGAAGGATTAAATTGTGAAGTTTTACAATTTAGTACTCAGGGATGGAAAAAAGGAAAAGTTAGGCTTGCTTTAGAATTTTGCCCTGAAGGCTCTGAATCACCACTTGATGAAATTTTTCAAAAGCTCAAACAAGTAGAAAACTAAAATGATTCATAATTCATAATTCGTAATTGAATTATGAATCATTTTCGGTGGTTTTTTAGCAGTTCAACAAAATTAAATAAGATTTATATACAGACTGATACAATAAAAAATTGGTTGTGTCCATCTGCGGTAAAAAATTGAAAATGGCATGGACTCCTCTACATGCAAAAATACATCGCACTATTCGATCGCGCCATTTATTTGAGCGTCATCAAAGGCTATTAATCGCTGTTTCGGGTGGACAAGATTCCCTGTGTTTAATTAAATTACTGTTAGATTTACAACCAAAATGGGAATGGCATTTAGGTATCGCTCACTGCGATCATCGCTGGCGTTCTGACTCCCAAGCTAATGCTCATCACGTAGAAAAGTTAGCTAAAAGTTGGGGTATATCGTTTTATTTAGAAACAGCCAACGAACCTATAAATAGTGAAGCTGCTGCACGGGATTGGCGATATGAAGCTTTAAGTGCGATCGCCCAAGCAAATAATTATCAATATATTGTTACAGGACATACCGCAAGCGATCGCGCTGAAACTCTCCTCTACAATTTAATTCGCGGTACTGGTGCTGATGGTTTGCAAGCCCTGACTTGGCAACGCCCTTTAACTACAGGCATTATCCTAGTGCGCCCACTTTTAGAAATTACTCGCACACAAACACAGCAATTTTGTCAAGATTTTCAACTACCAATTTGGGAAGATTCCACTAATCAAGATTTGCAATACGCCCGCAATCGCATCCGTCAAGAGTTATTGCCATATTTGCGGCAAAATTTTAATCCTCAAGTAGAATCAGCCTTAGCTCAAACAGCAGAACTTCTGCAAGCTGAAGTGGAATATTTAGAAAAAGCTGCTGGGCAGTTGCGGGATAGCGCATTGGGCATGGGGCATGGGGCATTGGGCATGGGGGATGAAGAAAATTCTCTTATTACTTTACGGTTAAATCGTCGAGTATTGCAGAAAGCGCCATTGGCATTGCAACGTCGCGTAATGCGTCAGGTATTGCAGCAAGTACTTCCTGATGCGCCTAGTTTTGAACACATTGAAAAATTAACCGCTTTGATTACAGCACCAAATCGATCGCAAACCGATCCTTTTCCTGGTGGTGCGATCGCTCAAGTACAAGGCGATTGGATTTGTTTGAAATAGTTTTGAGCATAGCATTTATATAAAAAGCAGGAAAATAATTAATATATTTGTAGATATTAACCATAGAATTAATACTAATCAATCAAATGAATAATTTCAATATTTAAGTGAAACGCGACTCAATTTATTACCAAATTTTTAAGCGCTTTCCTGGGTTACTTTTTGAACTCATAGATTACCGTCCTGAGCAGGCAGAGAACTATCGATTTGAGTCCGTTGAGGTGAAAGAAACAGCCTTTCGTATTGATGGCGTCTTTTTACCTCCAGAGGATGTAAAACCCAGAACTATCTTTTTTGCAGAAGTTCAATTTTAGAAAGATGAAGCTCTTTATCATCGGTTCTTTACTGAGTCGATGATGTATTTAAACCGGAATTAGTCTCAATATGATGACTGGTATTGTGTGGTAATTTTTCCATCACGCAGTTTGGAGGCAAGCGATACCAGAACTCATCGAATATTTTTAAACAGTGACCAAGTGCAGCGCATTTATTTGGATGAGTTAGGCACTTTCAATCAGTAGCCAATAGGCATCAATTTAATGCAGTTAACAATCGCCTTGGAGAAAGCGATCGCACAACAAGCTCGTCTATTAATTCAACGAGTACAATTAGAGTCAACAGACGCACTGCCGAAAAACGAAATCATAGATATTATTACCACAATTGCTGTTTATAAGTTTTCGACCTTGAGTAGAGAGGAAGTAGAAGCTATGCTGGGATTGACTTTACAAGAAACAAGAGTTTACCAAGAAGCGAAAGCTGAGGGTCGAGAAGAAGGTCGAGAAGAACGGGAAGCTGAAATGCTGAAAGTTACTGTCCCCCTATTACTAAAAACAGGGATGAGTGTAGAAGAGATTGCTCAACAACTCAATGTTGATGTAGCATCTGTCCGGCTTGCTGCACAGCAGAATGCCTAGTCACCCGCCTTGAACTTTAGTTCAAGGCTAATAGCTAAAGTTATTCTTAGGGACTTCCAAATAAAAAAATATCCCACTGTTCACAGTCAACGGACTTTTTAAGACGCTAACAATTCTGGTTGAGATATCAAACTTTGAAGAGTTTGGCGCATCTGAGCGATCGCCTGTAGCTGATGATCGCCAGTCTCCTTGAATCGATCCAAAGATTCTCCAATTCCTTGGAGTTTTTGCCGTAAACTGTCTAGACAATCCTGAATTGGTTGTAGTGCTTCTTCGTAGAGGTTCACTCGACCACAGCATTGAGCGGTTGCTGTTCTTAAAGACAGCAAGTTTTCTTCGATCGCTTTGAGTTCTTGCTGCTTGTCTTCCAAATCGTGGGTTTGATTGTCAATCATTCCTTGGGCTAAATCGATACCAGCACGCATCTGTTCAATCTCGCGTTCCAACTTTTGGATTTCCTGTGAATATTGTTGTCGCTGGGTTTCAATTTGTAAGAGAATCGGCTCTAAATTAATTTGATTACCCTCTTGTTCGTCAGGAAGAGTATGTCCTTGTCGCCGCAGCAATATATTTTGATGTTGCTTGAGAAACTTCTGCCGCTGTAGCATGTTGCGGCGTTGTCCCACTAAACTAGAATTTAACATCTGATAGTGGTCGTTTTCATCCCTTAGTTCCAGTTCTAAATTGATGTGATCCTGGTCAGATGCTTGGTTTAATTTCTTTTCTAGTTCTTCTATAGCTTCTTGCTTATATTTCAGTTCTTGTTCTTGATCGTGAACAAAGCTTGCGTCTATTTCTAATTTCTGCTCTAAGTCTTGGACTATCTTTTGTAGTTCATCTAGAGGCATTTTTTGTAAAGCTTCCACATCAATTTTCTGGCCAAGAACCACATCACCAGATGTTGCAGCTAAAGTGTGAATTTGTTGATATAAATCTTCTTGATTGCGTAACTGTTCTTTAAGTATTTGAATATAGTCTTGCTTGCTGTTAAGCTCTGCTGTACTAATCTGCAATTGCGCTGTTTGCTGGACTAGCGAATTTTGTCCTTGTTGCCATGCGTTTTGGCGATCGCTAAATATTTGTGACAAGCGCTCAACTTCTTCCTGTTGTTGAGCGATCGCAGTTTTTTGTTGCTGTAGTTGTTCCCAATGGGGACTTAGAATAGCTTGCTGCTTTTCTAGCAATTCAAAGCTAACATCGAGGTCTTGTTTTACTGTTTCTGTGGGAAGAATGCGATTTGATAAGCGATCGAGTAATTCACTCATCGCCCGACTTTGCGCTTCATCCAAAGTCGTCCCTTGTTTAAAATCAACTTGACGCTCCTCTAACCGGCGCTGCTCGCCGCGCAAATGCTCCCAAGCGCCTTCCAATTCCTGACGGTTGCGCTCAATTTCTGCTTGTAAGCGTTCAATCTCCCCACGAGATGTATCAACTTCCTGTTTTTGCTCCTCTAGTTGTTGCAAATCCTCTTCCATGTTTTGCAACTGTTCCAGGCGTGCTTCCATTTCCATTTCACGGCGATTCAACTCTTGCGCCTGAAATGTCAGCGACTGTTTCCACTGATCTATCTCATCTTCCTTGAGCTTAAATTTTTCCAATTGGCGAGAAAAATTCTGCAAAATATTGACTAGCGGCCGCCCTGCTTCTTGAATCCTTTGTACTTGACGATTCGGATTCAGTTCCACCAGTACCAAGGCGCCATCATTTAATTTACTTGCGTCTTCAGCGGCAATCACTTCTTCCGACACAGTACTCCAATTCTGGTCAGTTCGCTGACAAGCTAGTAGTTTCAGTTCGGTTTTGCCACCACCACTGAGTAAACCACCTTTCTGTTTTTGTACTTCTGCTAAATACAGCACACTGTTAGTCCTTATTGATGCACTTAAATTTCGTGTTTTGAGATATACCTGAGATAATTCTGTTAACTTGTTTCACGGAACCGAAGTTGAGGAGAACAAAACAGACAAAACTATTTATAGACGCGAGATGTTACGTCTTGATACTTATAAAAGCGAGTTGGCCGCGCCTTTATATTTTGTACTGATGACAGTGATGATGACTTCCGTGTTAACACTAGCTTTGTCAAAGTGTATTACGAAAGATTAAGGTTTATAGCTGTGTCGATTTTAGATTTTAGATTTTAGATTTTAGATTTTAGATTAAAAATTACCTTGGTACTACTTTACTACGGAACACCATGCGTAACTTGCTTCCACAAAGTGGTACAAAGAAACAAGCTATATGCTCCGATGTAAATTGATGAGAGTCCGCTCAAGTCTGGAGACCCCTGCACCACAGTAGCTCGTCGGCAAATCCAAAATTCAAAATTTCAAATTCTCAAGTCCTTACCCAAAGCGATCGTTTCAATCCAAAATCTAAAATCCAAAATTGATTGATAGACACAATTCACAAATAATATAAACGCCACTATTAGGAGTATTTTTTAACTCAATGCAGGGAAATTTAAATGAAATTGATATTTGCAGTATTTTGCAACTAATTGAATTGGGACAACGAACTGGGCAACTATGGGTAGAAGCTCATAGCTATTACCATAACAACAAATCTGGTACAGACAAAGCTAGTAAATATCCCGCCAGACAACAGTCTTGGTTCGTTTTTTTCCTTAATGGTCAAATCATCTATTGCCAACAAGGGGAAAGTAGCTTATCCAGAATTAGCGATTATTTACATCATTACCGAGTTGAGATGCGGCTTGCCGACAAACAAATTGCTTCCCTCTCATCAACCGACGCACCAGAGTATGCCTATCTTTGGGCACTCTTGGAACAGAATATCATCAGCCCCAAAATAGCCGCCAGTATTATCCAGGGTTTGGTGCATGAAACCCTATTTGATTTGCTGAGCTTACATCAAGGTAACTTCATTTTCCGTCAAGGTGCGGCACTCGCCCCACAATTAAACACTTTTGAGATTGCTCGCTTTGTGACAAAAATTACTAGGCAAGTGCAAGAATGGAAGCAACTTTATCCGCATATTCAGTCTCCCGAACAATTACTGGTGCTATCTGACAAAGTTCACACACACTCGTCGCTACCAGCAGCAACCGTCAATAAACTACAACATTGGGCTGATGGTAAAACATCCCTGCGTCAACTAGCTCGTTATCTTAACCGAGACATTTTGACAGTCGCTAAGGCAATATATCCATATGTGCAACAGAGTTGGCTTCAGTTAGTATATTCACCAACAAATCAACCGGAGATTAACACTGACAACTCAGAATTGAATAAAAAAAACAGGGGGCGGATAGTATGTATTGACGATGCGATCGCCATCGGTGAGACTATAAATTCCATCTTACAAGCACAAGGTTATGAAGCGATCGTCCTCACTAATCCCTTGGAGGCGATGGGTCTAGTTTTTCAACTTAAACCAGATTTAATTTTATGCGACATTGCTATGTCGGAATTAGAAGGCTACGAGGTTTGCGCTATGCTGCGACACTCAACAGCATTTCGGCTCACACCGATTATCATGCTTACGGGTAAAGATGGATTTATCGATCGAGTCAAAGCTAGCATGGTCGGCGCAACAGATTATTTAACTAAACCATTTACAGACAATGAATTACTAATGCTTGTAGGGAAATATATCAATAACTAATGAAAATGGGCATTGGGCATTGGGCATGGGGCACTTGTACTGAGCGCAGCCGTTGGCGCAGCCTCTCGTAGAGAAGTATGGGGCATTGGTTTATTCCCCGCGTCCCCGCGTCTCCCTCATCTCCCTCATCTACGGAACAGATAAACAGATTCAATACTTGTGGATCTACTAAAAGATGAGGTAAAAGATGTTATCACAGAATGAGCCAACCCAGTGAAACCTCAATATCTAGGAAATTAGTGAAAAGCTAAATTTAATTTATACAGTTAATACTTGCGGGGGAATCAGGGAATGTTCCAAATAGGAACGTTACATCAGGAGGTAGATAGACACTTATGAGTACAGTTCTGATTGTAGAAGACAGTATCGCGCAAAGGGAGATGATTACAGACCTCCTCAAAGCAACTGGACTAACAGTCACCCATGCCAGTGACGGATTAGAAGCATTAGAGGCAATTCAAGTAGCACCTCCCGATTTAGTGGTGTTGGATATTGTCATGCCCCGGATGAATGGGTACGAAGTTTGTCGGCGGTTAAAGTCCGATCCAAAAACCCAAAATGTTCCTGTGGTCATGTGTTCTTCCAAAGGCGAAGAATTCGATCGCTACTGGGGCATGAAACAAGGTGCAGATGCCTACATCGCCAAACCATTTCAACCAACCGAGTTGGTAGGAACAGTCAAACAACTGCTGCGAGGATAAGGATAAAAGCAATATGGTCAGCAAACCGGACTTTTTAAGTGGCAGTGGTCAAGATCATTTCCGACCAGAATTACAAGTAGAAAGTCCTGAAGGTGAGTTACATTTGAGGTTTTACATTCCCTCGCATCAGGAGTTTGCACTACAAGCAACTGGCATCCGGGAAGTAATCGAACTAAGTCCTGATAGAATCACCCCGATTCCTAATGCTTCTCCTTTACTTTTGGGTACTCTAAATTTACGAGGTCGAGTTATTTGGGTGGCTGATTTGGGTCAATTTTTAGGCGAACCAAGTGTATTAAACACGGATAAAGCTGAAATTCCAGTAATTGCCATTGAAGAACAAGACACAATAGTGGGTTTAGCAGTAGAGGAAATCGGCGGTATGGACTGGCTGGATGTCCAGAATCTCATGCCACCAACAGGTGTTCCAGATACTATGGCCCCTTTTTTACGTGGTGAGTGGGTATTAGGTGCTAAAAATAATCAGTGTCTACGACTGCTCGATCAAACGGCTATTTTACGGAGTGCGCGATGGGCAGGATGAAATTGGAGGAGGAAATGGGAGCAAGTATTGACGATCGCGAACCAACATATCAACAGGCGATGACCGCCTATGTTCAAAGGAATTACGACGTTGCCGCCACTTTAGTTGACCAAGTGGTGCAAAGTTTGCCAGATGACCCAAACTCCCATTTATTAAGGGGTCACATCTACTATGTTTTGCAGCAGTACGATGTCGCAAAACAAGAATATCAGCAGGTATTAGACTTAACTGACGACCCAGAAATTATTGGTTTTGCCAATAATGGAATTGAGAATATTAATCAATACCTAGAGTCGTTTGGTGGTCAGCTTGATACATCTGCAAGGCAAGAGCAAATAAATTCCCTAGAAATGTCCGATCCGCTGGCATATAGCGAAGAAGAATTAGAAGATTTGCCTGCTAGTGAGGAATTTGACAGCCAAAATTTGGATTTGAATTTTTTTGAAGATGCTCAACAAACTGTGAATCCAGTTGAAGAACTATCTTCAAATAATCCATTTGATATACCCACAGAAGGCAATATTGCAGCAGAAGACATATCAGATTCTTCTATAAATTTTGGGGAAGATCCTTTTGCCTTAAATGAAGAATTAGAGGAACAAGAGTCCAATAGCAATAGTTTGGAGGAAGAAGCCGAATTAGAGTTACCTGCTTTTTGGCAAGAAGATACCTCCCAAGAAGGTCTGGAAGAATCATTAGTGAGTAGTCATTTTACAGAAAATGCAATAAATTCCACTAACGAAAACTCAGCTATTAACAATCATAACTACTCTTCAAATTCTACCTCATCAATTGGTAATAATAACGATAATTTTGCCGATTTTTTGAGTGATTCCCAGCCTCAAGATTATAGTGTTGAGAGTTTAGAACTTGAACAACCTCATTTTGCAGACGAAACTGTATTGATTGCTGAAGAAAAACCTAACAATCGATTTCCAACCAATAACTTAGAATATAACACTCAAGATAATTCTTCAGCAAAAAAATCAAGTAATTGGTTGGAACAAAAAGACTTGGATACAGAATCAAAATTCCAACCAAATTTTTCTCATAATTCTTCACCTGGTGACGACAATTTCATTTCGGATAAAAAGCAGTTTAAATCAGTTGAATTCTTAGATAAAAATAGCTTTGATGACGATGAAAGTTTTGATATCCAGGCATTTGAGTCTGCTTTTGGTTCAGAGAGCTTTGACTCTGATGAAGAACCAAACAATATAATGAATCGAGAAAATTCTAAGAGCAATATAGAATTTTTAGATGACTTTGAGGAATTCGATGATTTAGGTAATATTCCAGGGTTTGACCTCATCGAAGGAGATTCTGATTTTGCTGATGTGGCGATGCATTCTGCCGCAGCAGAAACCGGTAGTACTGGACGCGCTCAAATCCTGGAGGCTTTTCCAAGTACTACAGCAGATCGGGAAGAGGAACTATTTACGATCACTGGTTCGCACGAACCAGTTCCAGCCTTTACCCAAGCAGAGGTCTCGAAGGTAGAACCCAATGTCAGCGTCGAGCAAGGCTGGTTAGCACCGTTAGAAAATGCCCCCATACAAAGGAAGCAATGGTTAATTGCTGGGACTGTGGGTATTGCCTCAGCACTGGTTGTAGCCACAGTTAGCTTTGTTGCTACTACGTTTTCTCCAGCCCAACAAAGGGAAAGTGTGCGGAATACAGGTTGGGCAATGGCACTAGCGGCTGGTTTGACGGGTTTTGCTACCGCAGGCTTCATGGGAAATATCACACTCAAGCAAATTCGGCGCACAACCAAGGATTTGCAAGCTCAGTTTGACGCTGTAAGTCAAGGAAATCTGAATGCTCAAGCCACAGTGTATTCGGAAGATGAATTGGGGCATTTAGCCAGTGGCTTTAATGAAATGGCGCGAATTATTTTCACGACCACAAATGAAGCCCAACGCAAAGCCGACGAACAAGAGGAAGCCAAGGAAAATCTGCAACGCCAGGTGATTCGGTTGTTGGACGATGTGGAAGGAGCAGCCAGAGGCGATTTAACAGTGCAAGCTGAAGTCACAGCCGACGTACTCGGAGCCGTAGCTGACGCCTTTAACCTAACAATTCAAAACCTGCGGGATATTGTCCAACAGGTAAAAGTGGCAGCCAAGGAAGTGACAAAAGGTGCAACTAACTCGGAAACTTTTGCTAGAGCCTTGTCTAGTGATGCTTTGCGCCAAGCAGAAGAATTGGCAGTGACGCTCAATTCTGTACAGGTGATGACCGATTCGATTCAGCGGGTAGCAGAAGCGGCGCGAGAAGCCGAAACCGTCGCCCGCGATGCAAGTACGATCGCTCTCAAGGGTGGCGAAGCAGTAGAAAATACTGTGGCAGGGATTTTGGAAATTCGCGAAACTGTTGCCGAAACAACTCGAAAAGTGAAGCGGTTGGCGGAATCTTCCCAAGAAATTTCTAAAATTGTGGCATTGATTTCTCAGATTGCTTCCAGAACCAACTTGCTCGCACTTAACGCCAGTATTGAGGCGGCAAGGGCGGGAGAAGCTGGACGCGGGTTTGCAATCGTAGCAGATGAAGTGCGCCAGTTAGCAGATAAATCTGCCAAATCCTTGAAAGAAATTGAACAAATTGTGATGCAAATCCAAAGCGAAACAGGCTCCGTAATGACCGCGATGGAAGAAGGTACACAACAGGTAATTAAAGGCACAAAACTGGCAGAAGAAGCCAAGCGATCGCTCGAAAACATCATTCAAGTGGCAAATCGCATCGATATCTTGGTGCGTTCCATCACTAGCGATACTGTGGAACAGACGGAAACCTCTCGCGCCGTCGCTCACGTAATGCAATCAGTAGAACTCACAGCCCAAGAAACTTCCCAAGAAGCACAGCGAGTTTCAGGTGCCCTACAACACTTAGTAGGTGTATCCCGCGATTTGATCGCCTCCGTGGAACGTTTCCGAGTGGAAACCCTTGAAAGTAGATAAATTATCATTTGTCATTCGTCTTTCGTTATTTGCTAATGACCAATGACCAATGACTAATGACCAATGACCAATGACTAATGAGTAATGACTCTTGACTAAAAAACTATGCTGCCGGAACAACAACAGCGGATTTTGGGTTACTTTATTGAAGAAGCCAGGGATCACCTGAATACAATTGAACAGGGGTTGCTGAATCTAGAAAGTACCCTTAACGACCCGGAAATGATTAGCGAAGTCTTCCGGGCGGCTCACTCCATCAAAGGAGGAGCGGCAATGCTTGGATTGACTAGCATCCAGCATACATCCCACCGTCTGGAAGATTGTTTCAAAGTTCTTAAAGAACATCCGGTTCAGATTGACCAAAAGTTAGAGTCTTTATTCCTCGGTGTATCTGATACCCTGAAAGCGCTGTTAGAGCATTTAAGCGGGCCCTATGGTCTTTCTGAAGAGACAGCTAATACATTAATGTCAGAAACTGAGCCTGTTTTTCAGTGGCTCAATGAGCATTTAGAACAACTTGTAAAACAAGGAAATAGTGGAGTAGCCGGTTCATCTGCAACGGAACATGGGGGTTCCGTAGAGAATGTCTCTACACTGACCGAACTTTTCCTGCGGCGAGATATTCCCAGTTTGGCAGAAGACGGGCATCAGGAATCTACAGAAATATCTTTCGCTGTAGCATCCCAAGAGGTGTCATCTTCAGCCAGCGCCAAACAAAATCTTGATTGGAACGAGTTTCAAACCCAGGTGCTACAAACACTGCGGGAAATGTTGCAATTGTTTAAGCAAACAACAACATCTTCAACTCGGCAAAATCTCCAGGAATGCTGTCATCAGTTAGTGAAACTTGGCGAGGCTTGGAATTTGTCCAAGTGGTGCGGTTTGTGCCAAGCGGCGGCGAGTGCGATCGCCAATCCCGAAAATACTTATTTAACTTTAGCTAAAATCGTCATTACCGAAATCAAGCAAGCTCAAGAATTAGTTCTGCAAGGCAAGGAAGCCGAAATTGCAATTAGTCAACAACTAGAAGCACTGTTGAACTTTGCAGAAATTGAGTTGTTAGAAATTTCCCGTGATTTAGTTGACGAACAGTCTCCAGCAGAGTCAATTGCTCAAAAAACTGAAGATGCCCAACAGTTAGCGATAACTAACTTATCTGAGCCAATTGAAGAACTTAATTTTGAAGAAGATACAGGCGATCGCGCCTCTTTTGAGTTACAACAATCACCAAACGCTGCAACTGAGGCTAGCTTTACTTTTACTCTACACGAAGAAGTACATCCAATTAGTAAGAATCATGACCCCAACGGGCCAGAGGTAGGAATAGCTGAGTTAAATACTCTTGCCGATTTATTTGAAGGTGAGACTCCTGATTTAGATGAACCTTGGCATCAAGAAGAAAGTTTAGAAATTACTTCTACTGATGAATTGGGAATTGGTTTCAACACTAATGAAACGGAAGATTCTGATGGCGACTTATCAGATTTACTTTCATTTGATGAGGATGCCAGCAATGAACCGCAGACTACAACCACTGCTAAGACAGAAGATTTATCGCTGTTATTTGGCGACAACTTCCTAGAAAAAGATAATTCGGAACCGCGAATTCAACAAAATTCTGCTACGAATGTAGAGTTGAGCGATATCAATGAACTCGATTTTAATTTAGATGCAGGTTCTGAAGCAATTTTATCAGAACTTACGGAACAAAAAAATGAAGAAATTGTTCCAAATAATGTTGATGATAACGATGTTGTTGCAGATTTATTATCACTGACAGTAGATGATAACGAGCTATTGATTCCAGGCGAAGTAACTCAACCTGAAAATGACACCTTTGCTAGTGTAGAATTATCTAGCAACCAAGAAAACACTCTTAATAACTTATTTTTAGAAGCTGAAAATAAAAATTGGGTAGAAGAAATTACTCCTAGTGACTATATAGAATTACCTCAGGCAACAGGCTTGTCTTTAGATAACCTATTTGCTGACAAAGAAGAACATGCAGTACTGCCGAATAGCGATTCTGAAATTGCTGATTTATTTGATATATCTTCGATAGATACATCTGAATTCTCTCCAGCAGAAGATGATTTGAGCAACTTCTGGAGCCAGGAAGGTACAGAAGAATCAAACGATGAATTCGATACTTTATCTGAAGCAAATTTAGAAAATGTATTAGAAGATAATTTATTTTCTGGCAGCGGTGATGATATTTTTACTGATAATCAGCATTCCAATCCTTCTGAGATAGGCAGTTTCGATATAGAAGATTTCGATCTGAATTTACAAGATGAAGAACACCTGGCTCTGGCATTATCATTAAATGCTGGGGATGATTTATTTGAAGAATTAACACCTACTAATTCAACTATTTTATCTGAAATTAATGAAGTAGCAACATTAGAAGAATCAGCCCAGTTGTTCGCAGCGCATACTGTAGAAGAGGAAATTCATAGCTCATCGCAACAGCCAGAAACTCTTGATTTCATTCCAGAGTTTACTAATCAGTCCCCAGAGATATCTGCTGTGGATTCTAATCAAACATCTTCAGAGCTAGAACTTAGCACCTTTGATGAAAATTCTCAGTTGCTGTTTGAGGATGTAGCGGTTGATAATTCCACCTACATTCAAATGGAGATTCCAGATGATTTGGTGGGTGAATTACCGGGTTCGGAAACTTCAGAATTAACCCAAGCACAGCCAGATGATTTGTTCGGTTCTTTTGATGAAAATCCCCAGTTACTGTTTGAGGATGTAGCGGTTGATAATTCCACCTACATTCAAATGGAGATTCCAGATGATTTGGTGGGTGAATTACCGGGTTCAGAAACTTCAGAATTAACTCAAGCACAGCCAGATGATTTGTTCGGTTCTTTTGATGAAAATCCCCAGTTGCTGTTTGAGGATGTAGCGGTTGATAATTCCACCTACATTCAAATGGAGATTCCAGATGATTTGGTGGGTGAATTACCGGGTTCAGAAACTTCAGAATTAACCCAAGCACAGCCAGATGATTTGTTCGGTTCTTTTGATGAAAATCCCCAGTTGCTGTTTGAGGATGTAGTGGTTGATAATTCCACCTACATTCAAATGGAGATTCCAGATGATTTGGTGGGTGAATTACCGGGTTCAGAAACTTCAACTTTATTCCAGACAAGCTCAGAAGTTTTAGATACTGAAAATAATAATTTAGAAACTGCTTTTGAATTTGCTGAAAACACAGATTTAGAAAACGCATATCTGAGTTTTCCGAATGATTTATTGTTTACAGAAACTCCTTTATTAGAATTAGAAGAGAACCTAGCAACCATTGATTCGTTAACCGTAAATGAATTAACAGAAACAATTAGTTCTGAAAGTCGAGAAACAGATGAGAAGCTGGAAACAAATTTATTTAATTTAGGAGAGACATTTGAAGCTGCACCAGTCTTAGAGTCGGAAAATGCTGTTGCTCTGACTGAAGAATTGACAGAAACAGAAACTGTTGAAGAAATTGCTCCAGAAGATGAATTTGCAAACTTGGAAGCATTATTAGGAGATGAATTAGCGCCTGTTCCCAAAGCTAAAGAGATACCAGAATTAGATTTTGCTGCCCTGGAAGAATTGTTGGGTACAGATAAAAATGAGGCTCCTGCATCTAGCGATGTCTACGACGGGCTAAGCCAACGCCAACCCTTAACTCAACCAATCGCAGCGACAAATCCCCCTCCAGCAGCACGCGTAGATGAATTTAGCGATTTGGAGAAGTTGCTGGCAGAAGCAGATCAAACAATATCACACTCAGCACTGACAAAACCGAATACCACTAAAACTCCACGCCCCTCTACTCGTCGTACTGCGAGATTTGAAGAAACCATGAAAGTTCCAGTTAAGCAACTGGACGATATGAGTAATTTAGTTGGGGAGTTAGTGGTAAACCGCAATACCTTAGAGCAGGATCACGAACGGTTGCGGCAATCACTAGATAACTTGCTGATTCAGGTACAACAACTCTCTGATGTGGGAGCGAGGATGCAAGAGTTGTACGAGCGATCGCTTTTAGAAGCTTCTCTGTTAGCCGGACGCAAAGCCAAAGAATCTGGCGTTCATTCCCAGGACTCTAATTCCGACAGAGGTTTTAGCGAGCTAGAGATGGATCGCTTTACTCCCTTCCATACACTTTCTCAGCAGATGATTGAGCGCATTGTCCGAGTGCGTGAGTCAGCTAGCGACATTGATTTTGTCACCGAAGAAACCGAACGAGTAGCACGGCAATTCCGCCAGGTTACCACCCAGCTACAAGAGGGACTCACAAGAGCGCGAATGGTGCCTTTCGCCCAAACTATCGATCGCTGGCGGCGAGGTGTGCGCGACAATGCCATCAAGTGTGGCAAACAAGTGGAGTTGGTAATTGAAGGTGGCGATACTTTAATTGACAAGATGATTTTAGATCATCTCAGCGATCCGCTAACGCACATGCTCAATAATGCGATCGCTCACGGTATCGAAACGCCAGAGCAAAGACAAGCGGCTGGTAAGCCACCCGTAGGCATCATTACTATCCGTGCCTTCCACCAAGGTAACCAAACTGTGATTTCTGTGGGCGATGACGGTGCAGGTATCGATCCGGCACGGGTTAAGGCTAAGGCAATCAAAATTGGTATGATTACCGAAGCTCAGGCGAAAAGCATATCTCGCCTGGAAGTGTACGATTTACTATTCCAATCTGGTTTTAGCATCAAAGATCAGGCAGACGAAATTTCTGGTCGTGGTGTGGGTATGGACGTAGTGCGTTCTGCCATTAGCGAAATTCGGGGTACAGTGAACACCGATTCTGCAATTGGCAAGGGAACCACTTTCACAATTCGTTTGCCACTGACTCTGAGTATTTGTAAAGCTCTGTGTTGTGTCTCGGATAGAGCCAGAATTGCTTTCCCGATGGATGGTGTAGAAGATACTCTCGATATCCCAGTTAAAAACATTCAGCATAACGCCAACGGACAATCATTTATTTCTTGGCGGGATACACTGCTGCCATTCCGACCTTTGAAGGAACTTTTAACCTTCAATCGCCAAATTAGTCGCGGTAACGTGTATGGCGGTAACCGAGATGATGATATGGTTTCTGTGGTTGTGGTGCGATCGGCAAATACGTTGATTGCCCTACAAATTGATTTGGTGTTGAGCGAACAAGAAATTGTAATTAAGCAATTTGAAGGGCCAGCACCTAAACCCATTGGGGTAGCTGGTGCTACAGTTCTGGGTGATGGTCGCATTATGCCCATCGCTGACGTGTTAGAAATCATCGACATTTTCCAAGGACGAATTTCCACACAAATTGGTGGTAGTTCTTGGCAACAAAAATCTACTCCTACAGACACTCCTGCTGCGAAGATCGATCCAACTGTGCTGATTGTTGATGACTCAATTACAGTCCGAGAATTGCTATCTTTGACCTTCAACAAAGCAGGTTATCGCGTAGAACAAGCGCGTGACGGTCAAGAAGCTTGGGATAAACTCCGCTCCGGTCTGCCTTGCGACATCGTATTTTGCGACATTGAAATGCCCCGTTGCGATGGTCTGGAGTTACTCTCTCGCATTCAGAAAGACTCTAACCTCAACCACTTACCCATTGCGATGCTCACCTCAAGAGGCGCAGACAAGCACAGACAAATGGCAGTTCAACTAGGTGCAAGTGGCTACTTTACCAAGCCTTATCTTGAAGAAGCACTACTGGAAGCTGCATCACGAATGCTTAAAGGAGAGAAACTAGTTAGCTAAACCAACTAAAAGATTCGGATTTTACGTAGGCAAGACACTACAAAGCCCGATTTTATAGTACAATTGTCCTATAAAGTGAAATAGCACGTATCCGCCCCGGCTTTTGACGGGGCTTTTTGTTTGAGAACGATTATCCAAAAATTGATTGTAGATTTAAAATAAAACCAGGGAGAACATCTTCACCAGATAAACTTGTGGGAAATTGTAAGACTTCAGGTGCTTGATTAGGACGATAAATTTCTACTTGTTTATCTTTGGGATTAATTAACCAACCCAGTTTTAACCCATTTGCTAAGTATTCGTGCATCTTAGTCTGAGTATCTTCTAAATCGTCACTTTCAGAAACCAATTCCACAGCAAAATCTGGACACAAGGGGAGAAATTTTTTTCTTTGTTGTGGCGTGAGAGCATCCCATCTTTCTAACCTTATCCAAGAAGCATCTGGGGAGCGAGTTGCACCATTAGGAAGTTTAAAACCAGTGGAAGAATCAAAAGCTTTCCCTAAATTATTTTTGTTGTGCCAAAACCAGAGTTGTCCTAATAAATCAAAATTACGATTACCCGTTTCTCCTCCTGTGGGTGGCATGATTACTAATTCTCCTTGAGCCGTTAATTCCAAACGCAAATCTTTATTGACAGCAATAATTTGTTCAAATTGCTCATCCGTAAATTGGAGATTAGCCGGTAACTGTAAAGTTAAAACAGTCATAATTAATTTGTCTCCACTCAATCGCATAATTACTTCATTGGTCATTAGCAAAGAACGAGCTACTAATGACTAATGACAGTCTTAAGCAAATAATCTACAACTTGGGCATACATTCGCATAGTATATACTCCAAATCTGGGTCTATGTTTGTAAGATGTAAAATAGTACTTTTAACCTGATATTATGCCGTCGTCTGAAAAATCTCTCACTTACCCATCCAGCCACAAGAGCGATCGAGTCGATAATTATCACGGTACTGTAGTTGCAGATCCCTACCGTTGGTTAGAAAATCCTGATTCCCCAGAAACAAGGGTTTGGATTGAATCACAAAATCAAGTTACTTTTGGCTACTTGGGTGAAATTTCGGCTAGGGAAAAAATTAAACAACGCCTGACGAAACTGTGGGATTATGAAAAATACAGTATCCCTTTTAAAGAAGGCGAACAATACTTTTATTTTAAAAATGATGGGTTGCAAAATCAAAGTGTCCTTTACACACTGAAATCTCTCGATGCTGAACCTAGAGTTTTACTCGATCCGAATAAATTATCAGAAGATGGTACTGTTGCGCTTTCGGGATTATCCATTAGTGAAGATGGTAAACTTTTAGCTTATGGTATATCGACATCTGGTTCTGATTGGCAAGAGTGGAAAGTCCGGGATATTGAAACTGGAGAAGACTTACAAGACCATTTGAAATGGATTAAATTTTCTGGTGCATCTTGGACACACGATCGCCAAGGTTTTTTCTACAGTCGCTACGATGAACCGAATGAACAAAGTCGATTGGAAGATGTTAATTTTTATCAAAAACTTTACTATCATCAACTAGGTAAACCCCAATCAGAAGATGTACTAATTTACCATCGTCCTGACCAAAAAGAATGGGGTTTTAGTGGTGGTGTAACTGAAGATGGGCGCTATCTCATAATTTCTGTTTGGCTGGGAACTGATTCTAAAAATTTAGTTTTCTACAAAGACTTGGCTAATCCCAATGCTGAAGTTGTAGAACTAATTAACGAGTTTGAGGCAAATTACAGCTTTATCGATAATGATGGTAGCGTCTTTTATTTTCGCACAGATTTAAATGCCCCACGGGGAAGATTAATTGCCATTGATACTAACAACCCTGCACCAGAAAATTGGCAAGAAATTATTCCCCAGTCAGCAGAAACTTTGGAAAGTATTGGTATTCTCAATAACCAATTGGTTGCTGATTATTTGAAAGATGCTCACACCCAAATTAAAATTTTTGACCTCAAGGGTGAATTTATACGCGAGGTAGAATTACCGGGACTTGGTTCCGCAGATGGCTTTGGTGGTAAGCGTTACGACACTGAAACTTTTTATAATTTTACTAGCTTTACCATACCAGAAACTATTTATCGCTACGATATGGTAACTGGAAAAAGCGAGGTTTTCCGTGCCCCAAAGGTAGATTTTAATCCTGATGATTATGAGACAAAACAAGTCTTTTATCACAGCAAAGATGGTACTAGAGTGCCAATGTTTATCACTCACAAGAAAGGCATTAAATTGGATGGGAATAACCCGACTTATCTTTATGCTTATGGTGGTTTTAATATTTCCATGACACCTGGTTTTTCTGTGAGTTTGTTGGTGTGGATGGAGATGGGTGGTGTCTATGCAATGCCGAATTTACGTGGTGGTGGTGAGTATGGCGAAGAATGGCATCAAGGAGGAATGAAAGAGAAAAAACAGAACGTCTTCGATGATTTTATTGGGGCGGCTGAGTGGTTAATTGCTAACAAGTATACTAAAACTGATAAGCTGGCGATCGCAGGTGGAAGTAACGGTGGTTTATTAGTGGGTGCTTGTATGACCCAGCGTCCCGATTTGTTTGGTGCAGCTTTACCAGCAGTCGGCGTTATGGATATGTTGCGATTCCACAAATTTACCATCGGCTGGGCTTGGACTGCTGAATATGGTTCCCCAGATAATCCAGAAGAATTTCCTGCGTTGTATGCTTATTCACCATTGCACAATCTCAAACCAGACACAGCTTACCCAGCAACCTTGATTACTACAGCCGACCACGACGACCGCGTTGTTCCCGCTCATAGTTTCAAATTTGCCGCAGCTTTGCAAGCAAATCACCGAGGTGATGCGCCAGTGTTAATTAGGATTGAAACTAAAGCAGGACATGGAGCAGGTAAACCCACAGCTAAAATTATCGAAGAAGCCGCCGATAAATGGGCTTTTTTGGTGCGTACTTTAAATGTTGAAGTTTAGAAGAATATAATCGCAAAGGCGCAAAGTTTTTTCTTGGAGACTTTGTACGGCAGTTGCTCATAGGGGGAACCCGGAACCCCCTACGTACCTGTCATACCGTTTCACTTAAAACAAAATAAATTCGGTGATTTCCTGATTCTTCGGTTAACTACGTAGTCGCAGATTTGTTTGTACTTCCGGCACAATGGCATCTTGGATTTGACTTTGTATTCGAGTGCCGTGCCGTAACATTCAAGCTCTGCCGTTAAATGTGCGTTCTTTATTTATTTCTTCGGTTGCCTCCCTTGTCGCTCCTGGTGTCACACTTTTGTTAATTAACCGTGTTCGGGATACAGAAGCTGAACATTGGTTTTCGGATTACGCCCTTCGCGTTCTGAGCGATCGCGTCGCTCGAATGACCCAAAACCAATGAGCGTTACCTTTTCACCATTAGCTACAGCTTCGGTAACAACTGACAAAAAAGCACTAATGACTTCATCGGCTTGCTTTTTTGTGATGTTGGTCTTTGCTGCGACAGCATCCACTAATTCGCCTTTGTTCATAAATGGACATTTGTATAGTACTTATGTACCATAAAGAGGCTGAATATGAACCTAATTCATCACAAAGGAGAATACGACAATGAGAAAATTAAAACTTCAAATACAAATGACCCTTGACGGATACATTGCCGGACTAAATGGCGAAATGGACTTTATGGCGTGGAATTGGGACGACGAATTAAAACAATATGTCAAAGATATAACTGAACCTGTTGACTGCATTATTCTTGGACGAAAACTTGCCGAAGGGTTCATTCCTTACTGGGGTAGCGTAGCTGCAAATCCTGATGACCCGGAGTTTACATCTGGTAAGAAATTTACGGAGACACACAAAGTTGTTTTTACCAAAACGCTTGATAAATCAAAATGGGACAATACCGTTTTAGCAAAAGGCAACCTTGTTGACGAAATCACTAAATTAAAAAAACAAGACGGTAACGACATTATCGCTTATGGCGGTGCGACCTTTGTATCGGTTCTAATAAAACAAGGATTGATTGACGAGTTTCATTTATTCATTAATCCAATTGCAATTGGTGACGGAATGGCAATTTTCAAAGAACTTGATAGCAAACAATATCTGACATTAGTAAAAGCTACATCATTTGACTGTGGAATTGTTGTTATCAATTACGAGCCGAAACGCGACTAAATATGAGGTGAATAATATTATATGACTGTACTTAGGGCTTGCTGAAAAAGTAATAAAAAAGCAAGATCAGGATTGGTTAATTATTCAAGCAAGCCCTAAGTATAAGTTTTTATTGTTTTTAATTAGCTCAAATATAACTTTCAATCATATTAGACCGGAAAAAAGGTGTATCTTTCAAAAAATACACAAAAAAGCACTCAATAACCGTGATAGATGAGTAGATAGATTCATCACTAAAAAAGTCATAGCAATTGCAGTAAGAGAAGTATGAGAAAGTTTCGCCATCACTCTATTCAGGCTGAATCTTCTTTTACCTTGTTCAAACTTTCCCTCAATAGAATTACGAATCATTTCGTCGTCTAAAGCTTGCTTCTTTTTTTCTTTTTTTTGATAGTTTCAAAACTTCATTGTTGCCATTCATCGCCCAAAATAGCGAACCATAGTTCATCTACCCACTCGCCTTTAAACCACAAACTTTTAATAAAGTGTCCTTCGCGCCTCATACCAACTCGCTTTAAAAGTTTAGCGGATGCGATGTTTGCACGATCGCAGTTTGCACGTACACGATGCAGTTTGTATTCTGTAAATAAATATTCGAGTAACTTAGTTACAGCTTCAGTTGCATAGCCTTTACCTTGGTGCGATCGCATCAGCGTGAAGCCAATTTCCGCCTGCCGTCCGTCATCAGCTAAAATGCAGAAGGCGCAGTCACCAATCATTTCGTCTGTATCCTTCAGTTCAATGGCTAGCTGATACCACTCACCTAATACGCCTGGTGTTGAATGCTTCATTAATTGTATAAATTTCAACGCTTCTACTTCTGGGTAAGGCGTATCCCAACTTTGATACTTCGCCACTTGGGGATCGGAGCGATAGGACAAAAACGCCACTATGTCGCTATCCTGAAATCCACGTAACACCAACCGTGGTGTTTCCAACCGTATGGGAACTTGAGACATGAATTAGGATGAAATAATTACTAGTTTATAAAATCGCTCATTTAACTAGTAAGTAAAAAAAACTGTGGCAATAAAACGCTGATTTACTTTCTGGTTTTTGCTCACCGAAATCCAAAATTAAAAATTAGAGGTTTTTCAACTTTGTCAAAACTTGGCATTTCTTCTGAAATTGTGTTTCATCAACTTAAATTTTTCATTTCCCACTGCTTATGAAGCCACGTGCATACATGCTTATTGGATTTTTTCTGAGTCTTCTCCTCACCTTGATGCCGTTTTCGGGCAACTTTACTATTGCTGCAACACCAACAGCCACTGCACCGGTATCTGCGCTCTCATTTACCCAAGGAGTGCAAAAAACGGTATTGGATAATGGTTTAACCGTGCTAACCAAAGAAGTTCATACCGCTCCTGTGGTGAGCGTGCAGGTTTGGTATAAAGTCGGTTCGCGCAATGAGGTGAAGGGAGAAAATGGTATTTCCCACCAGCTAGAACATTTGATGTTTAAAGGCACAACTGACCGTCCAGTGCAGTTTGGACGGTTGTTTAGTGCCTTGGGCAGCCAATTTAATGCCTTTACCAGTTATGACGAAACAGCCTATTTTGGCACAGTGCAGCGAGACAGACTTGAAGCATTGCTGACACTAGAAGCCGATCGCATGAAAAATGCTTTAATTAACCCTGAGCAACTTACAAGTGAAAAGCGAGTAGTAATTTCTGAATTACAAGGCTACGAAAATTCACCTGAGTATCGTTTGAATCGGGAAGTCATGCGGAATGCTTTCCCAAATCGAGCCTATGGCTTACCAGTGGGAGGTACAAAAGCTGATGTCGAGAAATTCACGGTGGAGCAGGTACGGAATTATTACCAAAAGTACTACAGCCCAGAAAATGCCACTTTGGTGATTACCGGGGATTTTGCTACACAACCTGTGCTGAAAGTCGTGCAAGCAACTTTTGGTAAGGTATCGCCACAAGCAAAACAAGAGAAGGTGCTTGATGGCGCAAGCAAAGCGCTGGATAATTTCTTGACATCTTCCTTTGTTGCCGATGCTTCCTCGGCTAATCCTGCTAAGAAAAAGGCTCCCATTGTCCTCAAGCAACCTGGAAGTGCAGCATTACTACAAGCACTGTATCCTCTCCCAGATATCAAGCATCCCGATGTGCCAGCAATTGATGTAATGGATGCTGTCCTCACGGGTGGACGTAGTTCTAGGCTTTACCAGGCTTTGGTAGAAACTGGACTCGCTAGTTCAGTTAGTGGTGGTGCTGTGGAACTCATCGAACCAGGTTGGTATCAAATTGATGCTACGGCGGCTCCTGGTCAACAATTAAGCAAAATTGCCCAGGTACTTGAGGAAACTTTGACAAAATTCCAACAGCAGCCAGTTACCCCAGAAGAGTTGAAGCGAGCTAAGACGCAACTCCAAGCCTCATATATATTGGGTAACCAGGACATCACTAGTCAGGCCAACCTCCTTGGATATAACCAAACTGTAGCCGGGGATTATCATTTTATTGAAAAGTATCTCGCTGCGATCGCTAAAGTCACCCCAGACCAGATACAAAAAGCAGCAAAAACTTACCTGAATCCCGCCAAACAAACCATCGGCTACTTTGAACCGACCCAACCAGATGGTCAACCAGGAACTTCTAGCGCTGGTTCTGGGCGCACAGTGGAAAATTTCAGCCCTGGTAAACCAGTAGACCCAGCAGAATTGGCTAAATATTTGCCACCTGCCACATCAACTACAGATTCCAACAAACAATCGCTTCCACAAGAGTTTACCTTGAATAATGGTTTGCGAGTTCTGTTGTTAAGCGATCGCAATGTTCCTACCATTAA
This sequence comes from Nostoc paludosum FACHB-159, assembly GCF_014698835.1. GTDB lineage: Bacteria > Cyanobacteriota > Cyanobacteriia > Cyanobacteriales > Nostocaceae > Nostoc > Nostoc paludosum. Next base: position 100,531 of record NZ_JACJTU010000009.1, read on the forward strand.
TCTCAGCGGTCAAATTGATGCTGGTACCGAGTTTGATGGTAATCAAAAAGCTGGATTAGCGAATCTGACTGCAATCAACTTAATGAATGGAACCAAGACTAAAAATGCTCTCACCCTAGCAAAAACCTTAGAAGACCAAGGAGTCGGTTTAAACTTCAGTGCTAGCCGCGAAGGCGTAAACATAACTGGTGAGGGGTTGTCAGCAAACCTGCCAATTTTGATTCAAACTCTGGCAGATGTCTTAAAAAATGCGACATTCCCCGCCGACCAGTTAGAACTCAGTCGCCAAAGGGCGCTAACAAGTCTCAAAGTCCAGCTAGATGACCCCAACGGTCTAGGAAGACGGGTATTTCAACAGGCAATTTACCCAGAAAACCATCCATTCCACAGTTTCCCCACGGAAGAAAGTTTAAAAAGTATTACTCGTGATGATTTGCTTCGCTTTTACCAGACAAATTACCGACCAGATACTACAACCATCGCATTAGTGGGAGACTTCGATCCAGTTAAGGTAAAAGCATTGCTAAATCAGGAATTTGGCAAATGGGAAGCTACAGGGAAGCCACCTGTTCTGAAAGTTCCGACCGTGCAATTACCGCAAACTTTGACACAATTAAACAAAGTAATTCCCGGTAAAGCAGAGGCTGTAACCTACATCGGTTACAACGGTATTTCCAGAAAAGACAAGCGTTTCTATGCAGCATTAGTGCTGAATCAAATTTTGGGTGGTGATACCTTAGCGAGTCGCTTGGGTACGGAAGTGCGCGATCGCCAAGGTTTAACTTATGGTATTTACAGTGCTTTTGCTGCTGGAGTTAATCCCGGTCCCTTCTTGATTCAAATGCAGACTGCTCCCGGAGATGCTCAAAAAGCGATCGCCAGTACTATTGCTTTACTCAAACAATTACGCGAACAAGGAGTAACTGAAGCTGAATTCAACACAGCAAAACGCTCAATTACTAACAGTTATCCAGTGGATTTAGCTAATCCTAGTAATGTATCTAGCATCATTTTAGATAATGCTGTCTTAGGACTTTCAAGAACCGAAATTCGAGAATTCCCTCAGCAAATTCAAGCAGTTACTATGGCTCAAATCAAACAAGTAATTCAGGATTTAATTCAGCCAGAAAATTTGGTGATTGTCACAGCTGGCCCTGGAGATTCTGTGCCCAAGGGTAGCTAACATAACTCGAACTCGTACATTGAGGGAGAATAGGGGAGATGGGGAGACAATTTCACTCCCCTCACCTCGCGAATAGAAGAGATATTCTTTGGTACTAAAGTGTTGAAGAATACATCCATCAGTATATTGATTAGCTATTTATCTATCTGACGGAGGAATTGAGAAAGATAGTATCAGGACAAAATAAACACATATTCCGATCACCTGACGAACTTTAACTCCACATTCCCCCATTTCTCTTGAGAAACGGGGAATTTTTTTTCAAAAGCTACCAAAACAGAAATTCAAACAGATATTTCTCTATCTTCAGGAGGAATAAGATAAAGTCAATAAATAATAAAAACTTAAATAGCCCGATTACCCTACCGGACTTTAGTTTTAGCTCTCCCCTTGTTTTTATCGAACAGGGGGGAGTTTATTTAAAAAATTCCAAATTCTTGCATTACAAACCCCACGTATGCCTCTTGCTTTACCTGAGGAGAACCCAAGCGGTGAATTCAAACGTTAAATGCTTTCGGCCGCTTATTCTTCTTTCTTTTCTTCAACATTCGTTTTTTTTGTATTTTGCGTGGAAATATAGTTTTCTTGATTCTGCTGTTCTTGTTTCTTATCTTGTACAACTTGAGTGGCATATACTTCCACATCTCGCTGAATAATATCTTCTACCTGACCAGCAAAAAAATTAAATGCCTGTTCATGATTTGTATAATTACGATAAGGGCCTGCCAACTGCGAAAATTGCCATCCTTGGGTTTTCAAAGATTCCACAGTACGGCGATAGTGTCGCCAGCGTTCTCCATAATGAAAAAATTCTTCAATGGCAGCACTAATAGCAACTAATTGACTAATAACAAAAGTTGAACCGATAATAAAATTTCTTGTAGTTTTACTTTCAGGAGAAATAGTATTAATATTTAGGCTGACTAACGCAGGAAGAATGATGCCACCAATAATAGTTGTTAGCCGCAAAAAATAATAGCGATCGCGTGCAAAACTCGCCTTACCTTCCATCCAAAGTACTTGGTCTAACCAGCGCGATCGCAAAAAATGTCTTTGGACATCACTTAAGCTCATCCCTGCAAATAATTTGTTAAAATCTTCCTTTAAAAATTCTTGATAACTATCTTTTTTTGCCATTATTTACTCCTTGGTGGAAAGCAAACCCTTAATTATTTGGCCTAAGTTATCAACTCCGCTCTCTATGCCGAAGTTGATACACTGCAATTTACCAGATTTTGCTAACTCTTGGGCGCGATCGTCCGTTGCGTTTCCAGCCAAAGCACCAGCTAGTATATCTGCGGTTCTACCACTACCAGCAATGACTACAACTAACCTACCAGCATTAACGCTATACAACGCATCTTTAAAGGTAATTTCACCACCGTTCAAAAGCACTGTTACTGAAGGTGCGCCACCAGCTAAGACAGTCGCAACATCAGATATCCAAGGAGATTCATCGCCCCAATTATTACCAGGAACTAGCAGAAAATGAGTATGATTTGGCTCTAAGGGCGTCAAATCAGAATCAGTTTCTAACTCACTTGGTAAAGCCACTTTACCTGCGGGTGTCACGCCAACCAAAGCAAACTTAGCAGCTATCTGGGTACGAGCCGCACCTATTAATCGCATAACTCCTGCATCCGTACCCCCATCCACGACATAAGCGCCCAAAGCTTCAACGATGGGGGCTAAAACTTCCACAAACAACCGTTGGATGCCGAGAAAGTCGCTTTCGCTGATATTACTTGCACCCCCCACCACCACTAAAACCGGACGCGAATCATTAAGTCCTATTTGCTTTAGAGCATTTGGCAATTCTGCTTGCTGATTAACTCGAATAGCTAATGCTGTTTGTCCGCTGTCGAAGGTAAATTTCAAAGAATTTTTCATTTGTGCAAAATACTCACTGACTGAGTTTTCCAGGGTAGAACTTTCCAGTCATCTTCGGCAAGCGTTGTATTACGCACACTTGTGGAGCGATGGTGTTTCCATAAGTTTTCATCGTCGTTAGGGAAAGTCTGGGATTCCTTTTGTGTTTCCATCCCCTTGCGGGGTAATGTGATTGGAAAACCTTTGTGGTTTATGGGCTATTTATTTGACAACTCCAGACGCAGAGGATACAGAGATAAGTTTTCATTTGTGCCCAGATCTCCGACTTCTTGAAGGATACTAACTTGGAAATAGATTTACATGTGTGCTGGTTCATGACGACTGTTGGCGAATCATGGGTGACACCCCTCATTGAACGATTTTTCGTCATACCATCAGATGTAGAGACGTAGCAATGCTACGTCTCTACAAACCAATTTGTAGGTAAACGAGGGGTCTTACCCCCTATTCGCCAACTGTATCCTTCAAGAAGTCGGGGGGCGATCGCATAAAAAGAATGCGACACATAGACAATACCCCTCCCCAACCCTCCCCTTGACAAGGGGAGGGTGCCGTTAGGCGGGTGGGGTATCTGTCGCAAACATTTTTTGAATCAGTATTATTTTCGCGATCGCATTTTTATTTCAGCGCTCGCATTTTTATTTTCGCAGTCGCATTTATTATTTTTGCGCTCGTATTTTTATTTTTGCGCTCGCATTTATTATTTCGCGATCGCATTTATTATTTTTGCGCTTGTATTTTTATTTTTGCGCTCGCATTTGTTATTTTCGCGGTCGCATTTATTATTTCGCGATCGCATTTGTTATTTTTGCGAACCCATTTGCTATTTCGACGACTAAATTTGCTACTTTAGCGTTAGCTCGTTTGTCTGTACACCTATGCAAGCGGGGAAGCGAAGTCCATTGCGAATTGGTATTATGCCCCTACCGATGTACTTCATTTACATAAATACGCTGTATATCTAGTATCTAGGCACAGAGCCTAGTCTAATTCTGAATTCTGACTTCTGAATTCTGATTAGACCATCAAAACTGGGTGATTTGAAATTTTTAATCAGGGCAAAATTATCATGACTGCTGCTGTCTTATTAGAAAACGTCTACAAGTATTACAACAAGATACCTGTAGTTAATGACCTGTCATTCCAAATTGAAGCCGGAGAAATATTTGCTCTACTTGGCCCCAACGGTGCAGGAAAATCCACGACTATTCGGATGCTGACTACATTAACCAAACCTTCCCAGGGACGGGTAGAAGTCAATGGATATGATGTGGTAAGCCAACCAATGTTGGCAAAACAAAGTATTGGCGTAGTGTTGCAGCAAGTCAGTGTAGATAACGATTTAACTGTTTGGGAAAATATGGAACTGCATGGGAGGCTACATCACATTAGCAACCCGCAGCGACAACAATTAATTAATCAATGGCTGGAATATGTTGAGTTAACGGAAAAACGTAATGATTTGGTCAAAACCCTGTCTGGGGGGATGAAACGGCGGTTGCAAATAGCGAGGGCGTTATTGCATCAACCGCAAATGTTGTTTTTGGATGAACCAACGGTAGGACTAGACCCCCAAACCAGACGACGCCTTTGGGAAATTATTCGGGATTTGAATAAGCAGGGGATGACGATGCTACTAACGACCCATTATATGGATGAAGTCGAATTTTTGTGCGATGCTTTCGGTTCCGCCAAACCAGGACGCATCGGTATTATGGATGGCGGTAAGCTGATTTCTTTGGGAACGCTAAAACAACTGCGTTCTACTCATGGTGAAGGTTTGGTGATGAAGCAATTAGGTTTATCTGAAGTAGGAAGTGACAGCGCCCTAGCTTGGGAATATTTGTTTTTCCCTTCGTTGGAAGAAGCAAATATTTACTTGAATGAACAGCCCGATAAAACCGGAATGATGGTGCGTCCCTCTAACCTGGAAGATATTTTTGTGGAATTAACGGGACGCCAGTTAGATTAATCTCATCCTCCTAACTGTCGGAGCATGGTTTCTACTCTGTCCACGCCATCTAAGTCATTGCGGCGCTTATACAAATCGCGGGCTTTTTGAAGGGCAGTGTTCGCTTGTTTGGCTTGCCGTCGCTGTTTATACATTGAACCCATTAATTCATAAGTTTGGGCATTGTTTTTATCTAAGCTAAGCGCTTGTTCGTATGCCCAGCTAGCAGCGGTATAATCTCCTAGACGAGATTGAGTTACAGCTAAGCCTAAGTAGGCGTTAACATTGTTACGGTTTAACTGTATAGCACGACGGTAACCTTCTTTTGCCCCGGCGGTGTCTCCCAAATTAGCTTTGATGTAACCTACAGCGTAATAAAAATCACTATTGTTAGGGTTGATAGCGATCGCCCGACGATAAGCCGTTAATGCCGCTTGATAATTTCCTTGTTGAGCGTATAAGTAACCAATACCGGAATAAATTTTAGCATTCTTGGGATCTAGGCTAGCTGCTTGTTGATAAACAGCGATCGCGCCACCATAATCGCCTGTATCAACTAACCTCCGCCCTTCTTCTAGTAATTGCTTTAATTCTGGGTTTTTATTTTGCGCCACTAACACTTGAGCCTGAACCGGCGTAGGCGTAGTAAAAGCAAAACATCCTAGTAACACCACACTAAACACAAATGATGTTGGCTTGTACACAGTAAATTTCCTGAAATTTTAGACGACTTTTTTCTTGTACATTAAAACAAAAATGTGGACTTTTGAAAACTGTATTTTTTCGCATTGATTAAGATATTAATTGTTCATTTGCTCTTTCCTTTACAATCAGCATGAGATAACAGAGTTTTTACTGAATGCTAGAGTTTAAACTCTCGATAAGCAAAGCAAATTCTTCTACATATAAATCATTAAAATAATAAAGATTACAGCTTTTTCTCAGTGGTTATACGTATTACGAAAAATGTTCAATGGGCGATGCACCAATATTTGTAGAGAATAAAACATTCATACTTGTTAGTTATTTTGTTGAAAAATTTGCTGAGTCTGTATCCAATTTTTCTCAAATTTTAGTCCTTGATACTAAATTCCGTAGACCAATATCTAGGTGTTAAGACAATTTTTTAATGATTACACAGTAAGATCGATCCAAGAAATAAAATGTTCCTAAAAAGGCTATTTGTAGTTAGACAATACTCTAAAGTAGAGTGGCGATCGCTTTTCTCAATTGTGTAAGAGTATATATATCAAACTTGTCTACAATAAAAGCTAGTTGTCTAAGTATAAATTACTTTTATTCGCTAGTTTAATCATGTCTACTTAGTTGTGAAAAGAGAACACGTAGAGACGCGATTAATCGTTTCTCTACCACTCCTTGACTAGGAAAATTTAAATAACAAAGTTTTTATTCCCAACTGTCTTACTACGCAGATGATTGGAAACATCAAAGCAGATTACTAGATATAATATTGATATAGATTGATGAGGTTAATTTATGATTATAACTACCACTGATGTGATTCAAGGAGCCGTTATCGAATCATATTTAGGTATTGTGACAGCAGAAGTCGTCTATGGAAGCAATTTTTTGCGAGATTTTTTAGCCGGGATTAGGGATATTGTTGGTGGACGCACCGGTAGTTACGAGCGTTTATTTGAGCAGGGTCAACGTAAAGCGCTAGAAGAATTAGAACAACGAGCGCAACGTTTAGGAGCAAACGCTGTAATCGGTATTGAAATTGATACTGGCACAATCAATGTTGACCAGTCAGGAGTTTTAATGCTGATTACCGCCACAGGTACTGCTGTGAGAATACGTTAATTTTTGATAACTTTGTACTTTTGACAATCTTTTATAAAGTTTTGTATTAAACCTAATTGCAGATACAACTAGGCTAGTTTATCAGAGAAGTTAATCGTTGCGTTTTAATTTAAAAATTTTTACATATGCATTTTTTGAATAATTATTTATTCAAAAAGTCAATTAGAACTAAATTGTATTACAACCTATTAAATAAAGTCTCTATTTTATAACTAAAGATAGACATATTAGTTATTTCTATTGATAGATATTAAAACACATAATTTAGTTATTTAATTTGAGCATAGAACATAAATATACCTGAACAAAAACTTTGCTGAAACAGCACTGGAGAATATAAGCTATGTCATACGTAAATCGAACAGGCAATGAAGTTATTTCTACCGAGCCTGTGGTGACAGGCCGAGTAGGCGAATATCACGATCTTGTTCGCTGGGGACCAATTATCGCTGGTTTGTTGGTTGCTTTAGCTACTCAATTAATTTTGAGCGCCATAATTGGTGCTGTTGCAGCAGGTACAGTTGAAGGTTCAGGTGCACCCAGGTCAATTGCCCCCAATGCTGCGGGTAATGCGGGGCTTTGGTCAACCATCGCTTTGTTAATTTCCTTATTTACTGGTGGTTGGGTTACTGCTCGTGCTTGTGGGCCAATGAACCGCAATACAGCTCTTCTTAACGGCGCAATTCTTTGGGCAACTACTTTAGCAGTTAGTTCCTGGCTATTGGCTAATGGAGTATCTGGTGCTTTTGGTGTTGCTGCTTCAAACGCTGGTGAAGTAATAAATCAAGTTGGCACCCCTAACTTACCGCGAACAAACGTAAGTGCTCAAGAAGCTCGTCAGATTGCGGGAAATGTACGTTCGGGATTGTGGTGGTTTGTGTTTGGTTCGTTGTTGGGTTTAGTAGCCGCAATGATCGGGTCTGTAAGCGGTGCCCGTAGTCCTCGGACTAACAATTACAATCCTTAAAAAATTGATTTAGCAGCGAAGAGTGAACAGGCAAAGAAAGTCACTTAATGTTGCACTTTGATAGTCAGTTTATGTCCTAAATTATGCTTCAAATGCTATATTTTTTCAAAAAAAAGTACCTTGAAAAAAGGTGCTTTTTTTTGTTATTTAAGAGGTTGTTTGAAAAGTGGTTGGTTGTGATTTTAGCCACTTTATCGCTTCTTGCTAACCTCCCTTAAAAAAAGACGGGAATATACCTCGCCTTTTGCAAAAGCCAGTGACGGCTACGTAGGGGGTTATACTTTCTCAAAAAAGGGCTTTTAAAACATCCTCTAAGACTGGCGTTTGTATCGCCCAATTAATTCTGAGGTTGCCAAAATATGACCTTCCATTGCTGCTAAAATTTGGTTTTTTGTAGCCCCTGCCGGCAAATCTAAACTTTTATCTAAAGCATAAAGTTTAAAAAAGTAGCGATGAATACCACTTGGTGGACACGGGCCACCATAACCAAAGTTGCCAAAATCATTTTTGCCCTGTACTCCACCATTGGGTAGAGTTTTTACCGTTGGAGTATGCTCTGGTAGTTGGTGAATTGTATTTGGAATATCGTAAATAACCCAATGGACAAATGTTCGTCCAGGTGCATCAGGATCGTCAACAATCAATGCTATACTTTGCGTTCCTATTGGGATTTCATGCCAAAGGAGGGGTGGAGAGATATCTTTTCCATCACAAGTGTATTTAGCAGGAATTAATTCATTAGGGTTAAAAGCACTGCTTTCCAATTTCATAGTTTTCACATCCTTTTTTGATTGATTACTATTGCTGGAATTGATTAGGGTATTAGAGTTATCTCCATAATTACAGCTAACTAAAAATAATCCTATCAACACGAATATAAAGATATATTTAAATATAAAAACTTGCATTTTAGCAGACATAAATCATTCTTAATGTAGAAGTTTTTTAAATTAATATATATAGAAAATATACGGTTAATAATTAACAGTATTTAACTCTAAAATGACTAGTAAGTTTAATACTAACTAACGACTTTAGTTGTACGCCAAAAGTTGAATAAAACTTTATTTTTTTATTTCTTAAGGTTCATGAATATAGCTGATTTCAGTAGCTAAATTGAGAAGGTCAATAATTGATGTAATGGAAAACCGATTTCAGGTTTTAATTGGCTGAAAAAACAAAAGCTTTAATTAGTTACAAGGAGTATTATCATGTCAGATACAAGCAAACGTGGTTTTGCTTCGATGGATGAAGACAAGCAACGTGAAATAGCCAGCAAGGGCGGACAGGCTGCCCATGAGAAGGGTACTGCTCATGAGTTTACATCTGAAGAAGCTCGTGAAGCTGGACACAAAGGTGGCGAAGCTGTAAGTCAGGATAGAGAACACATGGCTGAAATCGGCCGTGAAGGTGGCAAGAGTTCCCACAAAGGCAATCGTAATCAAGATAATGAAGATTCCAATACTGAACAAAAGGGAACCCAAGGAGGTACATCAGAACAACACTCTAAAGCAGGACGCCAGAGTCACAAGAATAAATAGATAAGCTGTCGCGCATTTAATTTGCAGATATTTTTGTGTTGACTGCTAAGAGTTAACAGTTAACCGTTAGCAGTCAACAGTGTGAATAATTGTGCAATTTAAAAGTGTAATAGCTTAGAGCGATCGCTAACTTGAATCCTATCTATTAATATGCCGCTTATAAAAAACATAAATTTTTTTATAAGCGGCATATTGTGTATATTTAGTTTTCACTGATACTAAAATTTATTACCACAGTTCACCACTTCAAATATGAAGCTTCAATTCCCTGCTCGCGGCGGATTTTGCCATCTTTTTCAAACCAGGCAATTACTTGTTGTGTTGTCAAGTCTTCAATAGCAACACCGTACTCTTGGGCAATATATTTTAAAAGTTTAAGTGATGAAATTGTTAATCTTGTTAAAAACTTTTCTGGGGAAGACAACAAAGCTGCGTCTACTTTTTCTGACTCTTCCAACGTTAAAAATTGGGTTGATGGTTGCTGTGGTGCTACGTCCATAAAATGCTATCTAAAATTTAATTGATTGGGCATTGGGCATGGGAAGGCAGAGGGGCAGGGGAGCAGGGGAAGAAAAAACTAATGACCAATGACTAATTACTAATGACTAATTACAAGCTTGCACCAAATAACCACAACGGTGTTCGCCGTTGATAATCCAGTGGGTGCGTTCTACAGTACAATCTGGTAAAACCGCAGCAAACATTTGTAATTCATGACCGCAAATTGTGGGGAAAGATTCAGCAACGTTGGAAATGGCGCAGTTATGTTCTAATAATATGAAACTTTCGCCTCTAGAGGAGTCAGGCACATCAACTGAGTGATACTCAGCCATGAAGCCTTCAGCTTTTCTCAACTCTACTAGGTTGGCTACACGTTCTTTTAGGGAACCGTTACCCACGCGATCGCGGTATTCTTTTGCTTTACGCTCCCACTGCTTTTGTAAAATCGATTTAAATTGGTCGTATCCGACGGTTTCAGCTAAAGTATCGAGCAACGAAACCGCAAAATTACCGCTAGCATCACCAAACTTATCGCTCATTGTCCGATGTAAGCGATCGCGTCCTTGACGACTCAGTTGATAAACATGCTGCGGCCGCCCCATTCCAGCTTGTTCTGAGATCGAAAACAAAACTAGCTCCTCCGTCTCCAAATCTTTGAGGTGACGGCGAATCGCTTGCTTGCTTACTTCCAAAACTTCAGCTAACTCAATAGCCGTTGCTTTTTCGTGCTTGTGCAGGTACTCTAGGATTTCTTGCTTGGTTGAGGACTGGTTGATAGTCGCCATCTTCTGATGTCAGACGCTGCGGGAACGTCCCAAAAATTTCTCTGAAAATTTGACTTTGACAACATTGTTGTTGTTAATTTAGCGTAAAATGGAGATACATAAAACAACAACTATGTTGCTTTAGTCCCCACACCCATTCTAGCAGCCGTGTAACCATTCCGTAACGCCAGATGGGAGTTGCCAAAAGATCTTGTCTCCCATCCTTAAAGAGATTGAACTGAACACGAGAGATTATTACCGATGAGTGCCACTGTCAAAACCTTAGTCAACCAACCTTACAAATACGGCTTTGTCACCGACATTGAGACGGATACTATCCCTCGTGGACTAGACGAGGACGTTATCCGCTTAATTTCAGCGAAGAAAAACGAGCCAGAGTTCATGTTGGACTTTCGCCTCAAGGCTTATCGCCAGTGGCAAAAAATGACAGAACCAACTTGGCCTAATGTCAAGTATCCGCCAATTAATTATCAAGATATTATTTATTACTCAGCACCAAAACGCAAGAAAGAAAAACTCAACAGCTTGGAAGAAGTAGATCCAACGCTGCTGGAAACCTTTGAAAAGCTGGGTATTTCTTTATCCGAACAAAAGCGACTGGCTAACGTAGCTGTAGATGCGATTTTTGATAGCGTTTCTGTTGCCACTACATTTAAAGAAAAGCTAGCCAAAGACGGCGTGATTTTCTGCTCGATTTCCGAAGCGTTGCAGGAACACCCAGAACTCGTAAAAAAATACCTGGGTAGCGTCGTCCCCGTAGCTGACAACTATTTTGCGGCCCTCAACTCTGCCGTATTTAGCGATGGTTCCTTCGTCTACATTCCTAAAGGCGTCAAATGTCCGATGGAACTGTCTACCTACTTCCGCATCAACTCTGGAGATACGGGACAATTTGAGCGGACTTTGATTGTCGCCGAAGAAGGTAGCTACGTTTCCTACCTCGAAGGTTGCACCGCGCCAATGTATGACAGCAACCAACTGCACGCGGCTGTGGTGGAACTCGTCGCTTTAGACAACGCCGAAATTAAATATTCCACCGTGCAAAACTGGTACGCTGGAGATGCTAACGGTAAAGGCGGTATTTACAACTTTGTCACCAAGCGCGGTTTGTGTCAGGGCGTAAATTCCAAGATTTCCTGGACTCAAGTAGAAACAGGTTCGGCAATTACTTGGAAGTATCCTAGCTGCGTGTTGGTGGGTGATAACTCTGTGGGTGAATTCTACTCGGTGGCGCTGACAAATAACATGCAGCAAGCCGATACGGGTACAAAGATGATTCACGTTGGTAAAAATACCCGCAGTACAATTATTTCTAAGGGAATCTCCGCAGGTCAATCCAGTAACAGTTACCGGGGTTTGGTGAAAATAAACCCGACTGCTAAAGGGGCGAGAAACTATTCTCAGTGCGACTCAATGCTGATTGGGGATAACGCCCACGCCAATACTTTCCCCTATATTCAGGTGCAAAATAATACTGCAAAAGTAGAACATGAAGCTTCTACTTCCAAGATTGGGGAAGATCAGCTATTTTACTTCGCTCAACGGGGTATTTCTTCAGAAGATGCTATATCCATGATGATTAGCGGCTTCTGTAAGGATGTTTTCAATCAGCTACCGATGGAATTTGCTGTGGAAGCTGATAAGTTGTTGAGTTTGAAGTTGGAAGGCAGTGTTGGATAGATGGAAGCAGGGATGGACACGGATTTAGTGTTCATCTCTGGAAGAATAACGAACCGCAGAGGCGCAGAGAGCGCAGAGAAGGAGAAGGGAGAGAAGATGATTATTGAAAATAGTGAAGTTGTGCTGTCGGTACGGGATCTGACGGCTAATGTTGATGGGACACCGATTTTAAAGGGTGTGAACCTGGAGGTGCGATCGGGTGAAATTCATGCGATCATGGGGCCGAATGGTTCTGGTAAGAGTACCTTTTCTAAGGTGTTGGCTGGACATCCGGCGTATGAGGTGACTGGCGGCGAAGTGATTTTCCAAGGACAAAATCTGCTGGAGTTGGAACCAGAGGAACGCGCCAGAAGTGGTGTATTTTTGGCTTTCCAATATCCGTTAGAAATTCCTGGTGTGAGCAATTTGGATTTCTTGCGGGTGGCGTACAATTCCCGGCTCAAAGCACAGGGTTTAGAAGAAATAGACGCGTTTGATTTTGACGATTTAATTGAGGAAAAGCTGGAAGTGGTAAAAATGAATGCCGCTTTCCTCAATAGAAGTTTGAATGAAGGATTTTCTGGTGGTGAGAAAAAGCGGAATGAAATTCTGCAAATGGCGCTATTAGAACCGAAGTTGGCAATTTTGGATGAGACTGATTCGGGTTTAGATATTGATGCGCTGAGAATTGTGGCCAATGGCGTAAATCAACTGGCAACTCCAGAAAATTCCACGATTTTAATTACCCACTACCAACGCTTACTCGATTATATAGTGCCAGATTTTGTTCATGTCATGGCAAACGGGCGGATTCTCACCAGTGGCGGGAAAGAGTTGGCACTAGAATTGGAGTCTCGCGGTTATGACTGGGTGCTGGCAGAATTCGCAGCTGTTTCAATCCCTCATAGGGATTTTTAATTCTAGCGCCGCTTAACATTCTAAATGATTTTACGAGTATCTGATGAGTATTCAAGTTTCTCCTAGTCCAATTCCTAACTCGGATGCAGTAAGTTTGACAGCGACTCTGTTGGATAAAGATGCGTATTTAATTGGCTTGTTAAATCAAGTAACCGCATCAAAAACCGCAGGGTGGTTGCAAGCTTTACGTGAAAGCGCCGCTAATGTGGTACGCCACTCTACTATTCCCAACACCCGCGAAGAAGAATGGCGATTTACAGATTTATCTGCTCTGCGACAAGTGCAATTTAATGTAGAGACGTTAGATGTAACGTCTCTAGCGGAGATTTTGCCAGAAGCAGCTAACAGTCGTTTGGTTTTTGTCAATGGCCTTTACGCGCCGGAATTATCCGCAGTCAAAGATTTACCGCCTGGAGTAGTGGTGAGTAATTTGGCTGGGTTATCTGTAGCTGAACAGGAAGCTGTACAACAGTATTTAGCTCAAGCTGAGGGAGCGCAGGAAGTTTTTACGGCTCTCAATACTGCTGGAATCACTGATGCAGCGGTGGTTTGGGTGAAGAAAAATGTGGTAGTTGAGACGCCAATTCATTTGGTGTTTGTTGCGGTTACGGGTGAGAGTGCGACGATTTCACAGCCGCGTTGTTTGGTGGTGGCGGAAGGTGGTTCGCAGGTGACTTTGGTGGAGGAGTATACGAACCGCAGAGGCGCAGAGGACACAGAGAAGGAGAGATTTACGAATGCGGTAACGGAAGTGTGGCTTGGTGAAAATGCCGAGGTGAGTCACACTAGAGTTGAGCGAGAAACTGGAGAGGCCTTTCATATTGGGAAAACTGCGATCGCTCAGTCCCGTGATAGCCGATATACTTGTCATGCGATAACTTTCGGTGGCAAATTATCGCGCCACAATTTGGAAGTTTTGCAAACTGGCGAACAAACCCAAACTACTCTCAATGGGTTGACGATGATTTCTGGCAAACAGTTAGCGGATACTCACAGTGCGATCGCTCTGAATTATCCTTATGGTACAAGCAAACAGTTACATAAGTGTATTGTCGGCGATCGCGCTCATGCAGTGTTTAATGGTAAAGTTTTTGTGCCCAAGCCGGCGCAGCTCACAGATGCAGCTCAGTTAAATCGGAATTTGCTGCTATCATCAAAAGCCAGAGTCGATACGAAACCGCAATTAGAAATTACTGCGGATAACGTCAAATGCGCTCACGGCGCCACCGTCAGTCAATTGGAGGATGATGAAATCTTCTACCTCCAAAGCCGGGGAATTGATGAAAACGATGCGCGTAAATTGTTAATTAACGCCTTTGCTGCTGAAATTATCAACCAAATACCCGTTCCCTCTCTCAGGGAAATATTACTAAACACAGTCAATAGTCTCAAGTCTCTAACTAACGACTGAATAATTCGTAATTCGTAATTCGTAATTCGTAATTGATTGTACAAGTCCCTCAATTTATTGATGGAGATAAACAACATAATTCTTAATTAATTTTTGCTTCCCCGACTTTAGTCGTGGAGTAATAATTACGAATTACGAATTACGAATTACGAATTCTTTTGATTAATTACTAAATCTACCAATGACTTTCACCACTACTAAAACCCTTGCTGATAAAGTTCGTGCTGACTTCCCGATTTTGCATCAGGAAGTCAATGAGAAAACCCTAGTTTATCTCGATAATGCTGCAACATCCCAAAAGCCTTTACTCGTATTAAATACCCTGCGGAATTATTACGAGCAATATAATGCCAATGTGCATCGTGGTGCCCATACTCTCAGTGCTAAGGCTACCGATGCTTATGAAGCTGCGCGAGACAAAGTTGCTAAATTTATTAACGCTGCATCGCGTCAAGAAATTGTCTACACCCGCAACGCTAGTGAGGCGATTAATTTAGTCGCTTACAGTTGGGGAATGAATAATTTACAGCCGGGAGATGAGATTATTCTCTCAGTGATGGAACACCACAGTAATATTGTGCCGTGGCAATTGGTGGCACAAAAAACTGGCGCGGTGTTGAAATTTGTTGAACTGACACCAGAACAAACTTTTGATTTAGAGCAGTTTAAAAAGCTGATTTCTGATAAAACAAAACTGGTGTCAGTAGTACATATTTCTAATGCTTTGGGTTGTATTAATCCAGTGCAAGAAATTGCTAGTATTGCTCACAGATACGGTGCGAAATTCTTAGTCGATGCTTGTCAAAGTGTTCCTCACTTTCCGGTTGATGTCCAAAAAATAGATTGTGATTGGTTGGTTGCTTCCGGCCATAAAATGTGCGCTCCAACTGGCATTGGATTTTTATATGGCAAGTTGGAATTATTAGAATCAATGCCACCATTTTTTGGCGGTGGTGAAATGATTGCAGAGGTGTATTTAGACCACTCAACTTATGCAGAATTACCGCATAAATTTGAAGCTGGTACGCCTGCAATTGGGGAAGCGATCGCTCTAGGTGCTGCTGTAGATTATCTTAGTAATATCGGCATGGATAAAATCCACGCCTACGAAGCTGAATTAACCGCTTACTTGTTCCAACAATTAGAGCAAATTCCCCAAATTAAACTTTACGGCCCCAAGCCAAACGCTCAAGGTGAAGGTAGAGCCGCCTTAGCTACATTTACAGCCGAAGGAGTCCACGCCAACGACTTATCTACATTATTAGATCAAGAAGGCGTTGCCATTCGTTCTGGACACCATTGCACTCAACCATTACACCGCTACTTAGGAATTCCTGCAAGCGCACGGGCCAGTTTATCGTTCTACAACACCCGTGAAGAAATTGATATTTTCATCAAAGCACTAAAGGAAACCCTAGACTTTTTTGCTGAATTCTCTAGTTAAAAGTAGACAATGTTTAGATACTGATTGTGTCAATTATTAAGTAATAATATTTGGCACAATTTCACTACCTGGATTATTTACAGGAGTAGCTAAAATGTCTTACACTGACTTTACTCTTGACAAAATTAGAAAAAGCTTCGGTTGCAGAGATGTTAGCAGCTAAATTGTTTAATGAACGTGAAGGAAATAACATTAAAACAATTTATGGTACTGTCACCACTGGAACCACTTGGAAATTTTTAAAGCTGATTGGGCAAGTAGTTGAAATTGATTTAGGTGAACATTATATTAGTGACATAGGTAAAATTTTAGGAATTTTATCTATCTAATATTCTGACAGAAGAAGTATTTTAGTATGCTTGTCGAGTCACTGCCTGCTGAACAAAGAACAGTGCTATATAACATTAGCTGGGAAACCTTTGAAGCCTTACTGAGAGATACGGGTGAGGATAGAGGTTCTCGCTTTGCCTATGACTGCGGCACTTTAGAAATTATGACACCACTTTTTGAACATGAAAACCCTAAAATTCAGTTTGACAGATTGATATTCGCGTTAGCAGTGGAATTAAAAATTAAAATTAGAAGTGCTGGTTCTACAACATTAAAACGTCAACCAATAAGCAAAGGAATAGAACCCGATAGTTGCTATTATATTCAAAATGAACCAACAATTAGAGGTAAACAAAAATTAGATTTAAGAACAGACCCACCACCTGATTTGGCAGTCGAAATTGATATTACTAGTAGTTCTGTTAATAAATTTAATATTTATGCGGCTTTAGGTGTAGGAGAATTGTGGAGATATGACGGTGAAGTTGTGAAATTTTATCAGTTAGTAGAAAGTCAGTATATTGAGATTAATTTTAGTAATGCTTTTCCTTTAGTTTCTGTTAGCGATATGAATAGATTTATCCAGCAAAGTAAAACTATGGATGAAGTAGATTTAGTGGAATCTTTCCGCGCTTGGGTACAAGGTAAATTAGAGTAAAATATACATTATTCACAATTCTAATTAATAGCTTATTATTTCCGAGAAGATATGCTTGTCCAATCAACACCTGCTGAACAAAGAACAGTCCTATACAACATTAGCTGGGAAACCTTTGAAGCCTTGCTTCAAGAGACAGGCGAGGATAGAGGTTCTCGGTTTGCTTATGACTGTGGCACTTTAGAAATTATGACACCACTGTTTGAGCATGAAAACCCTAAAAGCAATTTTGGTAATTTCATCATTGCTTTAGCTGAAGAATTAGATATTGAAGTCAGAAGTGCTGGTTCAACAACATTGAAACGAAGAATTGCAAAGAAGGGAATAGAACCAGATACTTGTTATTATATCCAGAATGAAGCAGCTATTAGAGGTAAGGAAAAACTAAATTTAGAAACAGATCCGCCACCTGATTTAGCAATTGAGATTGACATCACTAGCAGTTCAGTTAATAAATTTGATATTTACGCAGCATTAGGTGTAAATGAACTCTGGAGATATAACGGACAAGATTTGAAATTTTATCAGTTGGTAGAAGGGCAATATGTTGAGTGTGAGTCTAGTATTGCCTTTCCTATAGTTTCAGTTAGTGAGATAAGTAGATTTATTGCTCAGAGTAAAACAAGTGGGGAAATTGCTTTGCTTAAATCATTTCGCACTTGGGTGCAAAAGCGGATAGGTTAGTTCGTCGCTGATTTATCTTGCCGGTAAACTTGAGGCTTTATTTTATTGGGAATAATATAAGTAATTTATAATTTAAAATAAGACTACATTGAGCAACTAAATTAACAAAGAATATGCACCCAATATTAAAAGTAGATATTTCTGAACTCAGTGTATCAGAACGCATACAACTTGCCGAAGATTTATGGGACAGTATTCTTGCTACACCAGATGAAGTTCCTCTAAACGATGAGCAAAAACAAGAATTAGATAGACGTTTGGAAATGCATCGCCAAGACCCAAACCGAGGTTCAAGCTGGCAATCAGTCAAGCAAAGACTAGGTTTATCTGAATGAGCTATCAGTTAATAATTAGTCCAGAAGCAGAATTAGATATTCAAGATGCTTTTGAATGGTACGAGCAACGCGATTCTGGATTAGGTTCAGAATTTGTACGTGCGGTTGATAGCTGTTTAGCTTTAATCGGTCGTAAGCCTTTAGCTTATCCTGTGGTGTATCGGCAAGCACGACGAGCATTAATACGTAGGTTTCCCTATGGTGTTATTTATGTTGTAGAAGAAAATGTCATCACTGTAATTGCTTGCTACCACGTCAAACGTAATCCTAAACAATGGCAAAACAGAAATATTTGAACGCTTGTATTATCTTACGTTCAATTACTTTAAATATTCATAATTCGCGTTATAGAATTAGTTATTAATAAGAGTATAAACAGAGCGATCGCCCCCTCACCAAATCAACTCAAAGTATCTGGATTTATCCCCAACCTTCGCAATTCTTCTGCCAATCTTTGAGCGCGTTGTTCGGCAGTAGTAGCACGTTGTTCTGCAACAATAGCCCGTTCTTCTGGTGTCAAATATCTGACTTTTTGCGCGTCATACCAATACAACCAATCTCGCGTAATTCCTTGATAAGTTCCGCGTTCGTAGCCAATTGCTAAATTTATTTCTGGTAACCAAACTGGATTTCCAGGTTGCAATACATATTCGCCATTTACAAAACGGTAAACCTCTAAAGGCGGTTTTCTCCGGCGTTGGGGATTGTAGACAACATAATACAAAATCTCCATCTCAGCATAAAGTTTCTTTTTGCTGGTGTATTCTCCACGCCGTCTGTGAGAAACAACTTCTAATGCCATAATTGGCATCGCCTTTTCTTCCCACAACACATAACTTAAACGCAAGTTATCATCAAAAACTCGCTCGACTCCTAAGCTTAAAAACCCATCTGGGACAATTGGAGGTAGTTCGGGATCGTAATAAATCCCCATATCAACGCCAAAAAACCAATCCATGCGGTTTGTCCACAGGCAAGCTAAGATGGCTTCTAGCAAGCCGGGAATCAAGTGTTGTAGTTGATTATCGACAGGTTCATCGTCAGAATCGGGCAAATCCTCGGCAGAAGGTAAGCAGTGCAATGGGTTGTAATTTAACATAGCGGGTGCGTAGGCGTAGCCCGTCGTAGACATCGCAGACTCATAATATTGATAATATCTATCCACCTCTGACTTTTTCTTGCGATAATTCCCAAGGGGACGTAAAGAGAAGGGACGCGGGGATGAGGGAGATGAGAAGATGGAGAGTGTGGAAAGAATAACTCTTAACTCCTAACTCCTAACTCCTAACTCAGCACTGAGTACGGTAAAAGAGGTATAGATGACACTCAAGCGGTTGATTTTAGTTTTCATTATGACGCCAATGGCAGTTCTGTTGGCAGTTTTGTCTTTATTCGGTAGTTGGCAAGAACCTCAGTTTCAAAGCCGCTTAGAACTGTACCAAACTAATATCGCTCTACAAGCCCAAGCTTGGCGATCGCAAAATAGCAGCGATGACAACCTCCAGACGATTCGAGGCGCGATACTTGGCGAGCAACCCCTAGAAAGCGCTACAAAGCAGTATCAAGAAGCGCGTCAATCTGTTCAAACTAATTTGGAAAAAGTTAACAACAAACTTGCACAGTTGCGCTCTCAATCTGAAATAACTCCCACACCTCCTAAGCCTTTACCGGATGTTTCTCCTACTACTAAAACTTCTCAAATAGGACAGCAGCAACAGTTACAGAAGTCCTTTAGGGAATTACAAAAATTACTAGCTGAATTAGACTTGCGACTGGGAATTTTACAAGCACAGCAAGGACAAACGGATGCAGCCCTCAAAACTTGGAGCGAATTACAAAAGCGCTCAGATATCAATCCAGAATTTGGGAAAACTGCTGCTGTATTGAGTGGGTTGTGGAGCAATCCTCCCCGGCTGCTCCCCGATGCTCAACAACCGATTCAAAAGAATTTAGAAGGTTGGTTTCGCTCTACTGCTTTGGTTCAGCTATATCAACTCCAGCAGCGAGAAGAAGCTCTAGCGGAAGTTAAAGCGGCACAACAAGAAGCTGCTACTAGTGCAGTGTTGAAGTTAGCACTTATTGGTACTATTCCGACTTTGGCGGCATTAATTGGTCTAATACTGCTGATTTTCTTGTTTGCTCAACGCTTACTCAAAGGAAAAACCTCTTTATTAGCTCAAAATGCTGATTTAGCTTGGTCAACGCCTTGGGATGTGGAAACGGTTTTGCAGGTTTTTGTCGTCGGCTTTTTCTTCATGGGACAACTTTTTGTACCCGCACTACTATCGCTGCTCCCCATCCCGCGTCCGGTGACTGATGTGCGACTCCAAGCTTTTTCAGTTTTAGTTAGTTACGTACTGGTAGCATCAGGAGCTTTGTTAGTACTGTATTTGTCTATTAAACGCTTTTTTCCATTACCAGAACTCTGGTTTCGCTTCCGTTTTCAAGATAAGTGGTTTTTGTGGGGATTGGGGGGCTATTGCGCTGCTTTACCTATAGTTGTAGTAGTATCTTTAATTAATCAACAACTTTGGCAAGGACAAGGTGGTAGCAATCCACTGTTGCAATTAGCCCTCGAAAGCCAAGATACTGTAGCGCTTGGCATATTTTTCTTTACAGCGGCGATCGCGGCTCCATTTTTTGAAGAACTTCTATTTCGCGGCTTTTTGTTACCCTCTCTCACTGGCTATTTACCCGTGTGGGCATCAATTATTATCAGTAGTCTGTTGTTTGCCATCGCTCACCTGAGCCTATCAGAAATTCTCCCACTCACAGCATTGGGCATTGTATTGGGCGTAGTCTACACGCGATCGCGCAATCTCCTCGCTCCCATACTCCTCCACAGCCTCTGGAATAGTGGTACATTATTAAGTCTTTTTGTACTTGGCAGCAATTAATACTAGCAATGTACGGTTGCTAAAAATGGAAATATCTGATTTTATCTCCATAGATAGCAACAATTTACTGGTTATAATTGGTTGTAAGGATAAATACTCGCTAAAAGCCAAACAAAGGCAAAAGCAAATTAAATAATGTTCTGGATATAGACAACAAACTATCGAGCTAAGCATTTATTCTCATAGGGTAATTTTAGCCATTTTCGAGATTTTAATTGGCTTACACAGTTATTTGTGTCTGTAATTAATTGGATTGCAAATCTTGTTTGCACTTGTGCAAGTAGTGATTGATAACTAAACAGGAGTTACAATCTTGCATTTGTACTAGCCACACAACCAATACTTGTGATTGCTGCGATCGTAAAAAAATCCGGAAATAATACTGATGGATTTGTAAAAAGTGGTGTGCATAGCAGTTATTTCTGATAATTAGGGTTAATTCCCATCGAGAATAAATGCCTTGCCAGAAAATCTGCACAATTGCCGCACCAGGGTTTGTAATCAAATCCACCAAAAGCTCTCAAGGAACTACAAATTTTTAAGACATTTGATGTCCGATCTTGCCAAGGTCTTTTCTAGACTAGAAGCACGATGATTGTGGTTTCTATCCTGGCGCTTATTCATACTTAAAAACTTAAAAATATATTTGTTTAGCAAATATATTTACTTACTTTTATTACAATAAAGACTTTATTTTTATACTTCACTAATTAAGGAGCAGCACTAATATGGCAAATCTCAATCCCAGTCATCCT
Source organism: Nostoc paludosum FACHB-159 (assembly GCF_014698835.1). Classification (GTDB taxonomy): domain Bacteria; phylum Cyanobacteriota; class Cyanobacteriia; order Cyanobacteriales; family Nostocaceae; genus Nostoc; species Nostoc paludosum. Next base: position 122,264 of record NZ_JACJTU010000009.1, read on the forward strand.
ACCAAACAACTTCTAGCTGGTTACTGTGGCATTATCTTGGGAGGATTTGGCGTTCATAAGTTTATTCTCGGATATGCCCCAGAAGGCTTTATCATGTTGGTGATTTCCGTAGTGGGCGGTTCTTTCACCTACGGCGTTGCCTTATTGATTATGCAACTTGTAGGCTTAATTGAAGGCATGATCTACTTGAATAAATCTCCTGAAGAATTTGTCAACACCTACTTTGTGAATAAACAAGGTTGGTTCTAGAAAGTTATTTTTCACACTGGGGTTACTGTGTGAAGTTATATAAACTGTCGCCCATTTAACGCAGCAAATATTTCTGTCTTGGCTGTTGAAGGTTAACTGTTAACCTTCAACAGTCAATAGCATGAAGGTTGAAATTTGACAATTTATTACTGTGAGAGATATGCAGATGGCAAGTAAGAATAACTACATTAGAATCTAGGATGTCATTTACAGTTGAGGAGTATCCCTCATAGTGTCTAATATTAACCAAGGAAATTTGGGTCAAGCGGTAGCAGAAAATTTATTCGGCCCGCTTTTATTTGCCAGTTTTGGGATTGTGGCAGTTCATATTACTGTGGAACTACTCACAAAACGCCGGATTATGGCATTTTATGTCATCTATTAAAACAAAGAAAGTTACAAATTATTTATAGGGCTATTTTTAGTTTTGACTTACTATATTATCCGCTTGTATAAGTTATCACAGGCTGGAGAAATGTATTTTTCTTTTATTAACTCACCTTTGGGCAAACTTCTTTTTTGAATAACTAGTAATTTAAGTTATTGCGTATTTTGTCAAGGATATTTAGATATAACTAAATATTTTTGTTAAAAAAATTCTGAATTCTACTACTATGCTAAGTATCAAACGTAAACATCTAATCTGGATCTTTCTCTTGTTCTTGGGCTTTGGCTATTTCAGCGCCATGTCTAATTTGGAAATTCAGAATTTTTGGAAAAGCCTGATTGTCCTCATGCCAATGCAGGTTGCAGCGATCGTTTATGTGACTTATCTACGCTGGAGCCGCGATTGACGTTCAGCGCGGTACGTTGAAGAAGGCAGAAGGCAGAAGGTTTTGTAAGATCAGGGATTCAGACCCTTCCTAAACAAGAGCCACCAAATTAAAAATTTGGTGCGGGTCTTAAACCCTTACTCCCAAGGCGTCGTGGCAGAGATCAGGAGTCAGAATTTCCTTCTGCCTGGTCGGTGAGCTTGTCGAACTGCTGCCTCCAGCCCTCTGCCTTTCCCGATAAATTAATAAATTTAATATGGTTGACATTAAGTCGTAGTTCCATATTTCGCCTACGCTCGAATTAGAGACGCTTTTAGTCAAGCGTTGAATTTTCGTAGCGAATTTAAACACTTGCCATGCAACTTGTTCCCAAAACGAAGGTAGACCGAGAATTTGCCCCAATTTTAGAAAAAATTATTCTAGATGTTGGAGGTATGAAGTGTGCCGGGTGTGTGAAGGCAGTTGAACGACAGCTAACCCAGCATCCGGGAGTCAAAAGTGCCTGTGTGAACCTAGCTACAGAGGTAGCAGTTGTAGAGTCAGAAGCAGGTATGGTAGATGCAGATGCACTGGCAAAGCAATTAACTACTGTTGGATTCCCGACTCAACCTCGAAAAGCTAGTGGTATAGCAGGCGAGATATCTAAATTAACAGACCCAGCAGAACGACAACGCCAACAAATGCACTCTTCACTAAGGCAGTTGCTGATTGCTGCACTGTTGCTGGTGTTGTCGGCAAGTGGACATTTTGGTAATATTGGCAGTTCAGTATTGCCAATATTGAATAACATCTGGTTCCACTGTGGGCTAGCAACCATCGCCATACTAATTCCCGGCCGCGTGATTATAGTAGATGGTTGGCTGGGGTGGCGGCGAAACGCACCTAACATGAACACCTTAGTGGGATTGGGAACCCTGACAGCCTACCTTGCGAGTTTAGTAGCGCTGCTTTTTCCCCAAATGGGTTGGGAGTGCTTTTTTGACGAACCAGTAATGATGCTGGGCTTTATTTTACTAGGAAGGACATTAGAGCAACAAGCTAGGGGTCGCGCCGCCGCAGCATTTAGGCAATTGCTGGCACTCCAGCCACTCTTAGCGCGGTTAATTGCCAACCCAGAGAAAACAGGAATTGGGTCTTCTAGTGTAGAGATTCCCGCCGAACAGGTGCGGGTTGGGGAGTGGTTACAGGTGCTACCAGGTGATAAAGTCCCCGTCGATGGTGAAGTGGTAGCTGGTCAAACAACAGTGGATGAGTCCATGTTGACTGGGGAAGCAGTACCAGTGAGCAAGCAGCCGGGAGATCTAGTAACCGCCGGGACACTAAATCAGTCAGGAGCGATCGCCATTCAAGCAACACGTGTCGGCAGTGATACAACTTTAGCTCAAATTGTTGCCCTGGTAGAAGCCGCCCAAACCCGCAAAGCCCCAGTACAAAAACTAGCAGATACAGTAGCAGGTTACTTTACCTACGGTGTATTGACAGCATCTGTATTGACATTTTTCTTTTGGTACTTTTTTGGCACTCACATCTGGCCTAATGTCACCATGTCTGGGGGTATGGAAATGGCTCACCACTCCCTAATGAGTACAGATGCGATGAATCACGTCTCTAATCACTCCCCGCTATTAATTAGCTTAAAATTAGCGATCGCCGTTATGGTAGTCGCCTGTCCCTGTGCTTTGGGACTCGCTACACCAACAGCCATTCTTGTTGGTACTGGTATGGGGGCAGAACGGGGTCTGTTAATCAAAGGCGGTGATGTTTTAGAAAAAGTCCACAAGCTAAAGACCGTAGTTTTTGATAAAACCGGGACATTAACCACGGGTAAACCCCTCGTCACAGATTGTTTGTTAATTGAGGGGCTGGGGACTGAGAGTTCCCAATCCCTAATACAACTAGCCGCAGCTGTAGAAAGCGGTACTCACCATCCCCTAGCAAAAGCGATTCAGCAAGAAGCACAGCGGCAGGAGTTATCGATTCCAGAAGCTGTGGACTTTCACACGGAACCAGGACTAGGGGTATCAGCAGTAGTAGACGGTACAGTTGTGCTGTTGGGTAATTCCGACTGGTTGAGTTGGCATGGAATTGCGATGAACGTCACTGCACAACAGCTAGCAGAGGATTGGGCAACAGCTGGTAAAACAGTGGTTTTCGTGGCAGTTGGAGGAACTTTAGCCGGACTGATTGCTGTTAGCGATCGCCTCAGACCAGATGCCAAAACCACCGTTGACAAATTACGTCACATGGGCTTACGAGTAATGCTACTCAGTGGCGATCGCCCAGAAGCAGCCAACGCCATAGCCAAACAATTAGGGTTAGATAGCGCCGATGTCATCGCAGGTGTCCCTCCGGCTAAAAAAGCCGCTGCAATACAAGCTCTCCAGCAAGAGGGACTGGGGACTGCAAAGCAGGGGAACAGGGGAGCAGGGGAGCAGGGGAGAAGTGACAATAGTATTTCCCCTCTGCCCCTCTGCCCCTCTGCTCCTCTGCCTCTTTCCATGCCCAATCCCCAATCCTTTGTCGCAATGGTTGGCGATGGCATCAACGATGCTCCAGCTTTATCCCAAGCCGATGTTGGAATTGCTTTGTACTCTGGGACAGATGTGGCGATGGAAACTGCTGAAATTGTGCTAATGCGCGATCGCCTAAATGATGTCGTCGAATCTATTCAACTCAGTCGCGCTACCTTCAACAAAATTCGCCAGAATCTATTCTGGGCTTTTGCATATAATACAGTTGGTATTCCTTTAGCAGCAGGTGTTTTACTCCCTAGTATTGGTTTTGTTCTTAACCCATCGGGTGCTGCCGCGTTAATGGCTTTTAGCTCTGTTAGCGTCGTTACAAACTCAATATTATTACGGCGCTTGGCTCATCATCCGTAAAAGATCATTGGGTATGAGGTATTGGGGATTGGTTATTCACAAATGACCGATGACCAATAACTAATGACCGATGACTAATGACGAGTAGAACGGCCATGTTCTACTCTTTCAAGGTATTATGCAGTTTTAAAGCTGATTTAAATAGCCACCACAAACTACGGTGCGTGAGAATGGTAAGATATGATACTAAACAAATCTTGATTAATCAAAGTTCCACCGATTTTAGCAACGATTTGTCAATGGCAGCAGAAATCAATGAAAACCATCTACTGATTATTGAAGACGATCAAGGTCGCAAGGAATTTTCTTTAGAGCAGCCCGTCTATTCTATTGGTAGAGACCGCGAATGTAATATCCGTTTGATGTCGCAGTTTGTCTCTCGCCGTCATGCCACATTAGTGAGGTTGCCACGAGAGCATAATAGTCATAGCTACTATTACCGAATAGTAGATGGCGATGCCAAAGGAAAGCCTAGTTCCAACGGTTTGATGATTAATGGACGCAAGATGCCAGCCCACGATCTAAAAAATGAAGACGAGATCGTTTTTGGGCCTCAAGTGCGTGCCATTTATTACCTCTTAAGAAATACTCAGCGTTTGGGGCAAACAGACTCAAGTGAGTACGATATTACATTAATAAACCCCGGTATGACTGAGGATTTAGAAGATTTAGGAGACTGAATTACAACCATTAAAGTGGAAAGCTCATCAATAAAAGTTTGAGAATCCCACAGCTTTGGGCTGTGGGATTCTCAATAATTAGCATCAAAGTTATCCAGCAAGAATTTCAATCAAATGCCAATGACGGCTACTTTCGATCGCCTGCTTGATGAATTCAAACATTTGTCGACAGTAATTATCGACTTGCAGTGGCAATTCTTCATTTTTAATCACAATACTCATCCGGGTTTCTGTTTCAGTACTTTTTGATTTGTCAATCAGTACTTCCACTGTGACTAATTTAGAAAAAGGAACATTACCAGGAAACTCACGAGCGATAATATAATCGCCTGTCTGGTATTGAACATCCAACTGACAGTCCTGTAGAAGTTCTACAAGTAACGGCTGGAGATGGTCACTAGGAACAGAAACAAGAAATGAACAGGTATAGCGACCCATAATAGCCCCACGCCTTGCAACACTCCGTCCATCTTATAATACCGAAGCATGTGACCGAAGAGGACAAGGGGACAAGGGCACAAGCGGACAAGGAAGAGAAAGTTGCAGCAAGTCTTTGGCCTTGTGCTCTATTTTCCTTGTCTTCCCATTTTCTTCACTGTTGTCCCTTTGCCCTCTTGTTTTGAGGGTTTGGCAGGCAATAGATTCATTGATGAAGAAAAATAAAAATTTATACCGAGATTGGTTGCAAGGAGTTGTCTGGGACAGAGACTATAACTTTGCTGCCTTGTAACGTAAGCTTAAAATTTGATAAAAAACTTTAAAATGAGGCTTTGGCAGAGGTAAAAAATGAAAGTAGCAGTTACTGGAGCAACAGGGTTTGTTGGTAGTTGTTTGATACAACGACTCCACCGGGAAGGGCACACAATACTGGTGTTAACTCGGAACACCACTTTTGCTCAAAAAGTTTTTCCATCTGGGGCTTTCCCTAATCTGGAAATTGTTGCTTATACGCCGACTGAATCCGGTTCTTGGCAAAGTGCGATCGCCCTTTGTGATGCGGTAGTTAATTTGGCAGGAGAACCCATTGGTGAGGGACGCTGGACACCAGAACGCAAGCAAGAAATCCTCAATAGTCGGAAGTTAGGCACACAAAAAATCGTGGAAGCGATAGCCACTGTTAATCCAAAACCAACTGTATTAGTGAATGCTTCGGCTATTGGTTACTACGGCACCAGCGAAACGGCTACCTTTGATGAAACAAGTTTATCTGGTAACGATTTTCTCGCCCAAGTCTGCCAAGCTTGGGAAGCAGAAGCTACAAAAGTAAAAGACGCTGGTGTGCGCTTAGTAATTCTGCGTTTCGGTATTGTTTTAGGCAACGGCGGTGCTTTAGCTAAAATGATTCCACCATTTAAGCTTTTTGCTGGCGGCCCCATTGGCACCGGTCGTCAGTGGTTTTCTTGGATTCACGTAGATGACTTAGTTAACCTGATTATGCAAGCTTTAACCAAACCAGAAATCGAAGGGGTGTATAATGCCACAGCCCCTAACCCAGTGCGGATGGCAGACTTAAGCCATTCTTTAGGAGAAGTGATGCACCGTCCTTCTTGGTTACCCGTTCCTGGTTTTGCCATCGAAGCACTTTTAGGAGACGGGGCAATAGTAGTTTTAGAAGGTCAAAAAGTCTTACCCAAGCGCACCGTAGAAACTGGCTTTGAGTACCGTTATTCTAATTTACAATCAGCGCTAAAAGAAATTCTTAAATAGTGATTGGGGAGTAGGGAGTGGGAAGATGGGGAGACGCGGGGACGCGGAGAATAATCAATAAGCAATGCCCAATGCCCCATGCCCAATCCCCAGTCTCCTGACTATTGACTAGAAGAGAAAAATTTTCTGGAAACCCAATTGATAATACCGCTAAGAATGGCACCGCCCATTAGGATACCAATTGCCGGGTTAAATAAGGGTTGCCACAATTGATGCCACAAATCTAAACCCAGGTTGACTCCCGCAGCATCGCCGATCGCCGCGATCGCTAACCAACCAAAGCCAAACAAAACTAAAAACACATCTGCCACTAAAACCAGGTTTAGCCAATTTAATAACTTATCTTTCATGATCGCGATGGGGACTGGATACTAGAGATTGGAGATTGGGCATTAGGGTATGGGGCATTGGGCATTGGGCATTGGGAATGGGGCATTAGCCAAATAGCGCATTGGAAGTGTTTACTGATGACTGAGGAGTTCACAGTTGAAACTTATTCTTCCCATGCCTCCCCTGCCTCTTCATGCCCCATTCCCTACTCTTCAAACAGCCATTTTTTGACTTTGATCAAACTCTGCCAATCTGGTTTCCTGGTTAAACCATCTTCAATACTATTTTTTATTTCATCTGCCCATTCTTCGTTGACAAAAATCAACTGTTGTGCAAAGTCGATGTGTTCTCGCAAACCTTTTTGACCTGTTTCCAGCATTGCGAGGGCAAGATTAATTCTTGCCTGTGGGTCTTGTGGATTTAACTTGACTGCTTTATTTGCAGCTTTGTAAGCCAGGCTGGGTTTGTTATTGAGTAGATATAACCACGCTAAACAAATCCAAGCCGAACTAGTTTTGGGAGCGCGATCGCACACTTCTTTAAACACAGGAATTAAAGATTCTACTGGTTCTCCAGCTTTATAACGTTCTAAACCTGTGTCAAACAGGGATTCAACTGTTTGAGTCATACTAAATTTAGTCAATAGTCATTAATTATTGGTCATTAGTCATTAGTCACTTGTCATTGGTCGTTTGTCATTTGCTTTGGACAAATGACAACTGACAAAGTAAAAATGACAAAGGACACCTAACAAATGACAATATTACACCCCAAATGACTTACCGCAACCGCAAGTTTGGCTGGCGTTGGGGTTAGTAAATTGGAAACCGCCGCCAATCATTGCATCGCTGTAATCCAGCATTAAACCGTAGAGATATAATAGGCTCTTGCGATCGCTAACAATTTGGAAGCCGTCATAATCGAAAACTTCATCCTGAGGGCCGATCTTACTGGTGTCTTCAAAGTCCATCATGTAAGACATCCCAGAGCAGCCACCTTGGCGTACTCCTACCCGCAAGCACAAGTCTTTGCCTTGCCTTTCTTGGAGTAATTTTACTTGGCGCAGTGCGGCTTCACTCAATAGAATTCCGCGTTGTTGTGGCACAGTTGCTTGTGTCATCTGGTTTTTCAACTCCTTAATTATTCCAAGCGTTACCCTGTGTAGGCTTGTTATTGCCTCTGGATTTGCCCTTGGTGTTTTTGTATCCATTCTAGCGGCATAGATGTCGCTAAGTGCCAAATTGTAAACACTCCGTCAAAAGCGGCCAAAGATTTTTATTCTAGAATTGAGAGACTCACTGTATTTTATCGATTTCTATTTTTGGAGTTCAAGCCTTTTGGCAGCCACAGATGCAACCACTCTTCTGGTGCAGCCATGAAAATTTTATCCGAGGCTAGCCATCCCCAAAAGTTTACTTCCTAAATTGCTTCTTTTGATTAAGTTACTCTATGACAAGTTTTAATCGCTCTACCAGTCGTCGGTTGAAGAAATTAACTCAAATTCCTTCTGTATGGGAGGGCGATCGTCGTCCGTTGTCATCACCAGGCCAACATTCAGACTCGGAAGCTAAGGGAGAGTGCATTCTTTGGGTAGATTACTCCCAAGGTATTGTCCGAGGTATGGATGTGGTAGCTTCAGATATCGGCCCGGAAGCAATAGTTCGCACCTTGATGCGAGCAATGGAACATCCCCACAGTCCAGCAAAACCCGCTAGACCCCAAAGAATTGTAGTCAAAGACCGCGAGATCCAATTTTACCTGCGAGGGGTACTGCAAGATTTGGATATCGCTATTGACTATGCACCAGAATTACCTTTAATTGACGAGTTGTTTCGCGGTTTCGCTGATATCCTTGATAGCCAAACCCCCGACTTACCCCCACAGTACGCACAAATTTTGCGAGAGAAGGCATTTGCAATTTGGCAAGCTGCACCTTGGGAATTTTTGGAAGAACAACAAATTTTATCAATAGAAATTAATAAGTGGGATGTTGGTACGCTCTACGCCTCCATTATGGGAATGCTGGGAATGGAGTATGGGATTTTATTTTATCGTTCAGAAGAATCCCTCAAGCGGTTTCGAGCGGCAGTTTTAAGAGATGAAGAATCAAAAGAGCGTTTAGAAGAAGCTTTCCTCAAGCAAGATTGTCTGTTTCTCACTTTTGAGAGTGCTGACGAAATTGACGAAGATGAGGATGATATGGATGATTTGGCAGATTTGCCACTTTCAGATATTGACCCCACTTTCGGTAATATCCACCCTTTAGAAGGGCTGCGTTCTGTTTTATATGATGAGGAAGCACTAGTAATGTATGTTGCCATTGAAAGCTTGAGCCGCTTTCTTCGCGATCACCGACGCCAACTGCATTCCGAAACTTTCCCCACCCTCAGCCGTCGCTATCGCATTTCTCCCCCGCAGTCTGAAGAATCAACTAAATCTGTGGCTGTGACAGTCTCTACCATGCCGGAGTTAGCAGCAGAATTAGAAGAAATGGCTGGCTTTGGTGTTGAGGATGAAGAAATTGACAATCTTGGCTCTGCGACTTTCCGCTCGTTACAAGATGACTTGATACCAGAAGATTCTTTTCTCAGTTTAGGCGTGGTGTCCTGGGAAATGTTGGAGTATCTGCGTAAAGGTGTCAACTACCATAAGGCTGGCGAAATCAAACAAGTGGGTGACGGTTTGCCGGTGATTTTAATTCAAACTTCTCGGCCTAAGGCTAAAACTGTAATTGAAAGAATTGAAGCAACAGGCGGACTCAAAGCAATTTGCTTTAATCCAGGTGCCGACCCCTTTGATGGCGATCGCTACGACCTCGGTTTATTGCAAACTCAAAATGGTGAATTATTTCTCTTTGGCGAATTTTTGGATGAAGATCCAATTCATGTAGAAGCCCGGAAAAAATGGAATCAGCGGTGTAAAAATACTAAAGGCTACTGCGGTTTAATCATTGCCAAAGGACTGACTGGAGCTTCCCGCGGGAATCCTCAATTACGAGATATGATGGCTTTGTTTGAAGCGCGATCGCTCTCACCTAAAGATTTGGGTATTGGCACTCTCCAACTCATGCCCCAGCTTAAATTTGAATAGTTGCAATTCTGGCCGTAATCCTCAATATTAGATTGCGGCTATGGAAGATTGAGTTGATTTTTACAGAATTTATACATATTTGACCGCAGCTGCACTCACAAGCGTAATTTAGAAGTTTCTATTCCTGACTTTGGTACAGACGCTATGAATTGTGCCTCTAGCCACGCGCAAAGCTGAAAGGTAACTTTTAGCAGATTAGTTTCTATGCCTAGACTAAAAACCTACCGCACCAATGGTTAGAGGTTTACTTTACGCAAATTTCATGAAGTATCGATATTTTCAAATTTACCGATATTTGAATTTATACATTTTTTAATTAGTTTATTAAGTTTTAATCAATACTATTTATAAATTCCTTTTTATTGAATTCAACTTAGCTGATGCTTTTAAATCTCGAAATCTTTTTTTAACAATTTTTTGAGCTTAGTATTTTCCTATGTATCGGTATTATTAAGCAAAATCTCAAGAATATATATTTTACTTTATAAGTTTTTTATAAAGTAGCTAAAATAGGCTTTTTTTGTCTAAATAAAGATTACTTAAAGTGCGTATATTGCAGCTATAATAAACACACTACCTAAAAATTTAAATGAAATATAAAATCGTTATTTATAAGTATATTTACTTTTTAAATAAATATTTAATTTCAAATTAAATATTTTGGGACAACCATTCTTATTTTAGTTGAACTATGAGGAAAAATTGACTCGCCAATATGTAAAAAAAATAATTGCCTAAAAACAATTTCTAATACCTTCAGATAGATGAAGACAAGGAAAACAAAAATAATTTGTTGATATGGCAGCAAATTATATCGTTAGAGGGAAGAGAAAAAATATCCAAAAATTCATCGTATCTTTACGGGGAGTTAATGCAAAAGTATGAAACAAAACTAAAATATTATTAGAGTCAACACTCAACTAACATCACATTTTTGGAGTTGATTAATCTGTGTAATATTACAGACAATGTTGTTAAAATTTACCAGCAAATCTTGGATATTTACACCGCAGATTTTTTGGCTGCGAAATTCACAGAACAAATAAATCAGTTAGAGCGACAAAAACTAAAACTTATAAAGCTTGAAGTAAATATTAGCTGATTGGTTGCAGTAATGCCTGTAGATCGGCGTTTGGTCTGAAGCAATCGCTTATTTACCTACTTTTTGAGTAAGCCTTCGCTAGTTATATATACCATTGCAACCTACATCAGAGTAAGCATTTAGGCACAAAAATGGTTCTCAAGCTGGAGTTTCAGATGTTCTTTCCAAGGACGTTGTAAACTTCGCTAAAACACAAGCTCAAATGCTTTACCTGGAAAATAGTTTTGGAAATCTTGATTGAGCCAATAGTAGATATGCCAAATTTACTATTGAAAATCTAGTCGTCAGGGTTTACTCATGCTGTTACTAGGGTTATTATTTGCACAAGCAAGTATGTGCTTTTTATGCTGTCACAATGGTAACGAAAAGTGTAGTTTTTTGATTTTTTTAGAAAATGATGAAACCTTTGACAAAACCAACAATCTTAATATTAATGGTATTACTTGTTTCATGACACAAACTCTGATAATCTTATCGTTTTCCTCTTTACTTAGACCTTTTTCGACGGTGTAAATATACAGCAAATAGCATGATAATGACAAATAAAAAATGGGCCGTAAAACGTATAACTGTCAATCTCGCAACACAAGAAGCGGAAAAACTAGAAAAATATTGTCAGCAAACAGGTAGACCCGCAACTGATGTCATTCGTGAACTGATTAGAAGTTTGCCTATGTCTGAGGATGGCAAAGATGTAAATAGGTAAGAAGATGCTTTTACGACTTACCAGATAACTGCTTTGCCAGCAAAAAAATAACTGTGATAGTTTTTTGAGTCCACTGCAATGGACAAGATTTGGTCTAATCGATACAGGCGCGTTTTTCCCGCGTCTGGTCATTTGCTGAGGCTAGAAGGAGTAATCAAAGACGTTTTAGTATTGACATTGCCTAGCCTTAATATGCTGGTGAGTTGATATTAAGTAGCAAATTCCGACGCCAACCCAGTTACAATCTGTAAAGAAACTGAAAAGGAACGACGGAATGCGTGTTGCAATTGTAGGTGCGGGACTGGCTGGGCTAGCAACCGCAGTGGATCTAGCCGATGCTGGTTGTGAAGTACAGATTTTTGAGTCTCGTCCGTTTGTGGGTGGTAAAGTTGGCAGCTGGGTTGATGGAGATGGCAACCATCTAGAAATGGGGTTGCATGTATTTTTTGGGTGCTACTACCAATTATTTGACTTGATGAAGAAAGTGGGGGTGTTAGAAAACTTACGCCTCAAAGAACATACCCACACTTTTATTAACAAAGGAGGCCGGACTGGTGGTTTAGATTTTCGCTTTATTACAGGTGCGCCTTTTAATGGATTAAAAGCATTTTTTACAACTTCTCAATTATCATTGCAGGATAAATTGCAAAATGCGATCGCCTTGGGTACTAGTCCCATAGTTCGGGGCTTAGTGGACTTTAACGGGGCGATGAAAACCATCCGCAATTTAGATAAAATTAGCTTTGCCGACTGGTTCCGCAGTCATGGCGGCAGTAATGGCAGCATCAAACGTATGTGGAATCCCATCGCCTACGCGCTGGGATTTATTGATTGCGAAAACATTTCTGCCCGGTGTATGTTAACAATATTCCAGTTCTTTGCAGTCAGAACTGAAGCTTCAGTCCTGCGAATGCTGGAAGGTTCTCCAGCTGAGTATTTGCACAAGCCAATTCTGGAATATCTGGAAGCTAGAGGCACTAAAGTTTACACCCGTCGGCAAGTGCGGGAAATCCAGTTTACAGAATCTGACGAACAAACCCGCGTCACGGGCATAACAGTTGCCCAAGGTGATACAGTAGAAACTATTACTGCTGATGCTTATGTCTTTGCCTGTGATGTTCCAGGTATTCAGCGAATATTACCCCAAGAATGGCGTAAGTGGTCAGAATTTGACAATATTTATAAACTCGATGCAGTGCCAGTGGCAACAGTGCAACTACGCTTCGATGGTTGGGTCACAGAACTCAACGATGCCCAACAGCGTAAACAGCTAGATCGAGCAGCTGGAATAGATAATTTACTTTACACAGCCGATGCAGACTTTTCTTGTTTTGCCGATCTAGCTTTGACTAGCCCTGCCGATTATTATCGCCCAGGACAAGGATCTTTATTACAGCTAGTGTTGACACCGGGAGATCCCTTTATTGCACAAAGTAATGAAGCGATCGCTCAACATGTCCTCAAGCAAGTCCACGAACTGTTCCCCTCATCGCGCGACTTAAATATGACTTGGTACAGCGTGGTAAAACTTGCTCAGTCTCTCTACCGAGAAGCACCAGGAATGGATGTGTATCGTCCCAACCAAAAAACACCAGTGCATAATTTCTTCCTTGCGGGGAGTTATACGCAGCAAGACTATATAGATAGCATGGAAGGCGCTACTATTTCTGGTCGGCGTGCAGCAAAAGTGATTTTGGAGAGTTTGAAAAATTGACATAGACACCCAGTGGCTTTTGTCAAAGAGTAGACGCCAAGGAAGAAAAAATAATGTCAGATTGGTTAGAACATACTGTGCAAATAGAAGTAGAAGCTCCCATAGATTTAGTATGGAGCCTCTGGTCTGATTTAGAACAAATGCCCCGATGGATGAAGTGGATTGATTCAGTCAAGATTCCACCAGATAATCCGGATATATCTCTTTGGAAATTGAAGAGCGGCGGTCTAGAATTTACTTGGAAATCCCGAATTCTTAAAGTTATCCCCAACCAAATTATTCAATGGGAATCCATTGATGGTTTGCCGAATCAAGGAGCGATTCGCTTTTACGATCGCCACAGTAGTACTATCGTCAAAATGACTATTTCCTACGCTATCCCCGGCATTATTGGCAAAATTATGGATAACTTATTTTTGGGGCGGGTAGTTGAATCAACAATCCAAGCTGATTTGGAAAGGTTTAGACAATACGCGCTGAATATTAAAGGTAATTGATATAGATAGCAAAAACAGGCAGTAAGAAACAAAGTATAAAAGTTTCTTGCTGTCTGATAGAGACAATATGGATTTTTAAAGGTTTAAGGAGATGCGATCGCACATCTCTATTACTGATTAGGGATTAAGAGATTTTTAATACACAAAAATCTTGTTTAGACTATAACACTTATTATAAAATGTTATAATTTGCTTTATTGTTAATAATTAAGTGAAAATTCAATGCGTCGTCACATTAATTTGAACATCATTGATGAATCTGGTATAAATACACTTTTCTTTAAAGGAGTACCTTGCTCTAAAGCTGATAGAGGAACTTACGATTTTTATATTGGTGGTAAATGTAGAGTTTATCCATCCGGTAGGATTGCAACAATTCTGAAAGAGACTTTATCTCATGATGTTGTTGTTCAGTTTGATAATGGTGATATAGAAACTGTGAATTTGCACAATCTTTTTAGTGAAAGTCTTTTTGGTAGTTCAATTCCCTATAATCCAGCCTCATAAGATGGTTTTGGAAGTGAATCGCCTACAGCTTGGTAAGCAATAATTAGAGACTCTAAAGCTTCAATTCCATTTGCCACTGCCAACTCGTAAGTATCCCCATGAGTTCGCCAGCGTTGTCCTGGGAAATCAGGGAAGCCTACCAAAAAGCAATTATCTTCTTCTGACCATTGAATAAGCATTTGGTACTTAAGCTTACTCATATCGTTTGTTCTCTTCTACTTCTTTATCTGACTTTCTGCACTTATACCAATTCTCTGTCAACTTGCACTGAATAATTAATGTAAGTTATCTCTTCCTTTGTGTCCTTTGCGTCCTTTGCGGTAGCCTGCGGCAAGCCGCTGCGCGTCTACGTTTAAAAAATATTAAGTGCATCTTCATGGAGAGTTGATATTAGAGGGTTAAAAAACTACCAAGTTGGGTCGCTAAATAAATTAATTGTCAATTCTTCGCGTGGTGGTATCGCAGTGATACAGGCGCGGATGTTTTCTCCATCTTCTAATTCCACGGTGCAAGCGTAACAAGACCCCATTAGACAACCGGTGGGAATAAATACTCCAGCCCGGTATGCTACATCCAAAAGGGCTTCTCCCACTTCGGCTTCTACTGTGACATCATCTGGTAAAAAGCGGACACGAACAATCATCAATCTTACGCTTTTGATTTGGAATTGATTCGTAAGGGTTGTTATTTGTCCTTTGTAAAGACAAATGACAAATAACCATCTTAACGAAAAAATGTGCAATCTCTTCTATGTAACTTATACCAATTTGAAAAATCATTGTGACGGATAGATTCACTATACTTAGATTCACCAAAACTATTCAGTATTCAAAATGGTATTAGCTTAAGACAAAAACGGAGTTAAGTCTAAATGGTTTTCAACTTCAGTGGCTAAAGAATCTAAAATCTGTTCTCGTTGTTCCCGGTAGTTAGCAACACCAGTGGGCAGAGATTTTAAACCCCGTTGTTGACGGAGGCGATTTAACCAAGCTCGTCGCCAAGGGCCGTTGTCAAAAATTCCGTGGAGGTAAGTACCCCAGACTGATTGACAACTATCCACTAACCCTAAGTTCACATCGTCAAATAGTGCATGGTAAGATTGGCTATCTATTCCTTGCTGTTCAATGCGCGATCGCCCTTGGTGGATCTCAAAGCCATTAACTGGCAAGCCCAATTGTGGATAATTCGAGCTAACTTGCCGTTGGCGGGCAATTTTCTGTCCTGTAATTACAGTTCTGATTGGTAAAAGATTTAACCCTTGATATCTACCGGCTTGTCCTTCTATTCCTTCTGGGTCGGCTATGATTTGTCCCAGCATTTGATACCCGCCACAGATACCTAAAACCGTTCCCCCAGAGGCTGCGTAATGTTGGATAGCTTCTGCCATGCCGCTTTTTTGCAGTAGTAGCAAATCAGCAATTGTGGTTTTTGTCCCTGGGATAATTACTGCATCTGGATGTCCTAAATCCTGCTTAGGGCTGAGGAATTTTACTGAAACTGAGCTTTCAGATTCTAGAGGGTCAAAATCAGTGAAGTTGGCAATTCTGGGTAAACGAATAACGGCAATATTGAGGTCAGTTTGGGCTTTGTTTGATTGACGTTCTAGCAGGTCAAGGGAGTCTTCTGCCGGAAATACTTCTTGTAAGTAGGGTATAACGCCAACGACAGGAATACCTGTGCGTTCTTCCAACCATTTTATGCCTGGTTCTAGGAGCGATCGCTGTCCTCGGAATTTGTTAATTACTACACCTTTAATTAAAGCCCGTTCGTCCGGTTCTAATAACTCTAAAGTGCCTACCACATGGGCAAAAGCGCCACCCCGGTCAATATCAACTACTAGTAGGGTTGGCGCATTCAAATATTTTGCTACACGCATATTCGTTAAATCACGGTGCTTGAGGTTAATCTCCGCTGGACTACCCGCACCTTCACAAACCAGCAAGTCAAATTCTGTTCCTAAATGCTGTAGCGATTCTTCAATTGTCCGCCAGCCCAGTTCAAAATATTGCTCGTAGTAATCTGCGGCACCCACTTTGCCCACAGCCCTACCTTTAATAATTACTTGCGAAGTCATATCCCCTTGGGGCTTAAGTAAAATTGGGTTCATTTCTACCCAAGGTACAACTCCCGCAGCCCAAGCTTGTACTGCTTGCGCGTAACCAATCTCTCCACCACTGGCAGTGACATAAGCATTTAAAGCCATATTTTGACCTTTAAAGGGAGCCACTCGCCAACCACGCCGCGATAAAATTCGACAAATAGCTGTAGTTAAGAGTGATTTCCCTGCGTGGGATGTTGTCCCCACTACCATAATTGATTTCATAGTCACTATTCAGGTTTTTAATATATAAGGTGAAATTTTAGGCTTGTGGGGACTGGGGACTGGGGACTGGGGACTAGGAAATAAATATTTAGGAAAGAAATACTTTCTCACCCAATGCCCAATGCCCAATGCCCAATGCCCAATGCCCCATGCCCAATGCCCAATGCCTCACCACATTGTAAAGACTTCATGAATGGGTGTCATGTTTCCGTATATTAATTGTTCCCTTTGATTCGTTAATCCTAACTCTTTAGTTTTCTGTTCTAAAAAGGTAACCGCAACCAACGAATCACTGCATTGTATAAACGATCGCGCCATGAAGGAGTACGCCAATTTTCCCCCTGATGTTGTTCTATCAACTGGCGTCCCAAGGGAGTGAGGCGAAAACTATCTGTAATTCCCTGACCATCGACTTCTCGGCGCAATACGCCCACTTCAATCAGCCAACCTAAGGCGTTGTCACATGCTAATTCTGATAAAGGGCGCTGAGTATAACCCTGCTTCAATCCATTTTCCAGGGCGATCGCACTCAACGATACACTCTGGTGCCGCATGAGTTTAAATAAAGATGGATTAAAGGGCGAACATCTTAGCGAGCGATCGGCCCTTTCGATTGTTTTAGGAGGATAGACAAAAGCTTTTGGGTTTTGGAAGTCAACAGGAGGCATTGTGTATAATTAGGAATTTTTTTTTGAATAAAAATTAATTTCAGAATATATTTTTTTGCACCAGTTAGCTCATTAAGAGCAGAATAGTATAGTTATGTTATTTTTTAGTAAATATATTTAATCATTATAAATTATTGTAAAATTTCAAGTGCATCAACAATCTGAAACAGGAAAGGTTAATTATGCCTCTAGCAGTTGGTACGGATGCACCTGCATTTACCGCCAAAGATACAAACGGCAACACAGTCTCTTTATCTGATTTTGCTGGGAAGACAGTTGTTTTGTATTTTTACCCTAAAGATGACACTCCAGGCTGCACCAAACAAGCCTGTAGTTTTCGGGACGCCCAATCTAAATATCAAAATAAAGATGTTGTAGTTCTGGGAGTCAGTGCAGATGATGAAGTTTCTCATCAGGCATTCACCCAAAAATATAATTTGAATTTTCCTCTACTGGCTGACACCGACAAATCCCTCATCAAAGCTTTCGATGTGGATGGCGGCGGTTACGCCAAGCGCGTCACCTACGTAATTGGCCCTGACGGCAAAATTACCCATGTTGACGCTAGTGTAAATACTACCACCCATGCTGAGGATGTTTTAGCTGCACTTGGGTTGTAGTTTTTTGGCTGATATAGCAGGCAATAGGCAATAGGCAATAGGCAACAGGCTGAAAAGTTTCTTGGTGTCGGGGTTTGGCAATTAATTTATGTCGCAACCTAACTTGCAACTGCTATAACTAAGGGTTTTTGAAAAGTTTCATCCCAACCCCAAAAGCTTGGGGTTGGGATTATTCATTTGAATTCAGTTACCTGATGGTAATTTAAATGATGGTAACTGTGGGGTCGCTTGTTGTGCTTGCTGGCACTGGAGTGTTTGCTGTTGATTTGCTTTTAAAGGAGCTGCTGTTGCTGGTTGAGTTGATGATGTCGGCGACGCTGATGCAACCGATGTCGATCCTGGGGTTGTTAGTTGCCCTTGCTGACGACATTGGAGTAATTGTTGCTGCCTAGCTTTAAAAGCTTCTGCGGTTGAGTTGAGTTGTTCGTTCTGTTGCTGAGAATTCCAGTTGAGAGTTCCGAAATTTGCCCGGTGAATCAGATCGAACATGTTGAAATTGTCTGAATTCGAGCGGGAAAAGGGATCGGTATTTTGATCTGTTGTACTACCACTAGGAAAAGCATCCGCTGGACTGAGTTGAGCCAAACTAGGTTGAGCCATCAGTAAGGGAGCGAAGCTAATTCCGGCTGCGGTAGCCAAGAAGAGTCTAGTAATTTGTAAAAATGGTTTTTTCATGGATTTTGACTCAAAAATTGCTCTCTTTTATCTTAAGCAAGAGTCCGTCGTAGTTGGGGCTGAATGCTAACTAAGGTGACAAGGGCAAAGCCAAACAACACCAACAACGCCCCCCCAAAGGTAACATCACCCCAAGGAGCCTGCATGACTACACTATCCAATGCCCAACTGCTGTGGAGATAGAGATAGCGAATGGGTTCGATCGCATAGCTGAGAGGATTCAAGGTAGCCACAACCTGCAACCACTGGGGCATAAACGATAGAGGAGCTAAAGCAGTACTAGCAAATAATAGTGGTAAGTTAGTGACGAAAATTACCGCAATTAGTTCGATGTGTCCGGGTAAGGCAAAAGCTAACCCCAGGGAAATGGCTGTCACACCCAAAGCGAGGAGGAAAACGATTAAAGCGATCGCACCTAAACCAGCTGCATCAGGTATTCCCGCACCTAAAAACGCCGCTGCTCCCACAATCACTGCTGCTTGCAGTAAACTTTGGCTGATAATGAAGATTGCTGAAGCAAAGACAATGGAAAACCGCGATGCTAAAGGTGCTACCAGCAAACGATTCAAAAAGCCGAACTCGCGGTCAAACATCACGGGTAAACCAGCATTCAGCGCTCCCGCAAATGCTGTAAACACAATTACTCCAGCAGCCAAGAATTGACCGTAATTTGTCGTACTGCCAAATAAGCCTTTGGGCGCATTTTGGAATAAAGCGCCAAACAACACCAACCACATCACCGGCTGAATGATTCCGGCGATTAATGTCGAAGGGCGACGTTGCAATTGAATAAACAAGCGACGAGTTAAAGCCAACGTCTCTTGTACCAGTTCGCCGAAAAAATTAGGAGCAGGGTTAGCATCTGCTTGGGGCGATGCTAATGTCTGCCAATTGAGATCGGATTTAGGAGTAACACTCATAAGGATTTTGGATTTTGGATTTTAGATTTTAGATTTTGGATTGGGCATTAGGAAGGGGGAAAGGGAAAGGGGTAAGGGGGAAAGGTTAAATATATCCCTTTACCCTTTACCCTTTAACCTTTTCCCCTACCTCCCCATCCTCCCTATACCCCATGCCCCATTCCCTATCTCATATTCTGCTTTTTCTCAGCTTTGGGATCGCGAGTGGCGATCGCTGCTAGTTCTGCATCCATCAGGGTACGTCCTGTGGCGGCGAGGTAAACGTCATCAAGACTGGGGCGAGATTGGGCGATGCCGAATATGGGCAAGCCGGCGGTATTTAGGGTTTGCTGTATGTTGATGAGAACGTCATTTTGGGGCGTCACCACCAAGTTGAGAGAATTACCTTGGGCGCTGTTGATGATAACTTCTTGGACGAAGGGCAAAGATTGGAGGAGGTTTTTGGCTTTTTCTGCTTCTTCAATGGGGGAAAACTCCTGAATTCGCAAAGTGATGCGATCGCCACCTACTTTATCTTTCAATTGGGAAGGTGTCCCAGCCGCAATCACAACGCCGCGATCGATAATTGCCACGCGATCGGCTAGGGCGTCAATCTCTTCTAAATAATGGCTGGTAATTACTACCGTCGTCCCAGAGGCACGTAATTTTCTCAAAAAATCCCATACCACAAATCGGCTTTCTATGTCAAGCCCTACGGTTGGTTCGTCTAAGACTAAAACATCTGGTGCGTGGAGTAAGCCAGCAGCTAAATCAAGGCGTTTGCGTAAACCACCAGAGTAGGTTCCGCTTTTTTTATTGGCGTATTCTTGTAAACCGAGTAAATCCAATACTGTCTCAATACGCTGTTTGGCTACTGCGCCTGGGATGTGATAAAGTGCTGCTTGCAATTGCAGCAGTTCTCGTCCAGTCAACACTTTATCTATAGCGACTTCCTGAGCTACATAGCCTAGTTTTTGTCTTGCTAGTCTCGGATTATCTAAGACAGAGATCCCGGATACTTCGATTTTGCCAGCATCCGGTGTTGTGAGTGTACACAAGGCACGCAAGGTGGTAGTTTTTCCAGCACCGTTGGGGCCAAGTAAACCAAAGATTTCTCCTGACTCTACCTGAAAAGAAACATCCTTAACGGCAACCACCGTGCCGTAGGATTTTTGCAAATTTTGAATTAAAACGGCGGGAGCCATGACAGCTTTTCCCCAACTATACAAATCTCAATAAATCTATTTTTATTGTAGAAGGTGGGGACAAGGAAATAGCGCATGAGCGAAAATATGTAAATAAGTTCGCTTCATGCGCTATGCTGCCAAAAATTTGGGATTATTTTAAGCAAGTTGTTTGATTGTGTTTGTGGCGAAATATACCAAATACTATAACTTTGCGACTTTAAAACCAGCTTTTGCGACTTTAAAACTAGCTTTTGCGACTTTAAAACTAGCTTTTGCGACTTTAAAACTAGCTTTTGCGACTTTAAAACTAGCTTTTGCGACTTTAAAACTAGCTTTTGCGACTTTAAAACTAGCTTTTGCGACTTTAAAACTAGCTTTTGCGACTTTAAAACTAGCTTTTGCGACTTTAAAACTAGCTTTTGCGACTTTAAAACCAGCTTTTGCGACTTTAAAACTAGCTTTTGCGACTTTAAAACCAGCTTTTGCGACTTTAAAACCAGCTTTTGCGACTAGTTTTGTATTAACTTAAGCAGGAGTGGGAAAACTACAAAATTAGCACGCTATTTAACAACTTTTAACGTTTTGAGGGTAGTATCATTGCAACCGCTGATAAATCCTCCCATTGCCTGGATTTGTTGTAAGTAGTCAAGAACGGGTTTGGTGATGAGTTCCCCTGGCATTAATACGGGAATACCTGGAGGATAAGGACAGACGATTTCGGTACAAATGCGATCGCAAGTCTTTGCTAAAGGTAATGTTTCACTAACAGCAAAAAAAGCTTCACGGGGAGACAAATATAAATTAGTATCGAGTGTTTCGGTAAGATCCTGGCAAATATAGTTTTTAACATTCAACTTGGTTCGGTGATATTCTTTGCCGAGGATGGAAAAACCTTGGACTAATTGTTCAATATCAGCTGCGGTGTTGCCCAAACTAATAATAAAAGTTAGGTGCTGCGGGGAAGGAAATTCAGCAGTCACCGCAAACTTTTCATCTAGAATTTCATCTGCGGCAAATCCGGTTAAACCTAAATTAGAAACAGTTACAGTTAATCGCGTTTTATCTAAAGCCACAAAGCCAGTAGATCCCCCCAACCCCCCTTGAGAAGGGGGGCTTAAGACAGATAAGCCAGGAAGTTGGCTGATTTTGGTTCTGGCTTCTTGGGCAAGTTGCAAAGTGTGAGACATCAGCATTTTTCCGTGGAGTGCCATTTGCTGACGCGCTGCATCTAGGGAAGCTAAAAGTATATAACTGGGACTGGTAGACTGTAGGAGTTGCAAGGCTTTACTAATGCGATCGCTATCTATCCTATTACCTTGGATGTGCAGCATTGATGCCTGTGTCATGGCACCAAGTACTTTGTGGATGGACTGTACAGTTAAATCTGCACCTGCGGCTAAAGCTGGAGTGGGCAATTCGGGATGAAAGTTAAAGTGTGCGCCGTGTGCTTCATCTACCAGTAGAGGAATATTATATTGATGGGTAATATTGGCGATCGCCCTCAAATCTCCACAAACACCGTAATATGTTGGGTAGACTGTCAACACTGCTTTAGCGTCGGGATGTTGTTGGAGTGCAGATTCTATAGCTGTCGGTGTGATGCTATGGGCAATATCTAAAACTGAATCGTATTCAGGATTGAGAAAAATTGGTATTGCACCGGAAAGAATTAAACCAGCGATCGCAGAAGAATGCACATTTCGAGGCAAAATGATTTTATCGCCTGCACCACAAGTAGCGAGAATTGCCGCTTCAATTCCACAGGTAGAACCGTTAACCAGAAACCATGTTTGGGAAGCGCCAAATGCTTGGGCTGCTAATTGTTGCGCTTCTTGAATTACGCCTTGGGGTGCAAAAAGATTATCTAAATCTCCTAATTCGGTTAAGTCAGCGCGAAAGACAGCTTTGCCAAGTAAATCGGCTAGAGGTTGAGAAATGCCATTGCCTTGTTTGTGTCCTGGCGTGTAAAAAGGAGCATGGGCACGTGTTGTGTTGGCTTTTAGGGCGTCTAAGAGGGGTGTTTGGTTTTGATCGAGCATTTAGAGAGAAAGAACCGTTAATGATAAAATTTCAAGTCTGTTAGGGCATATTCATAAACGATGAAATTACCCAACGGCGAGCAAGCAGAGATTTCTATGCAAAAGCTCATAGGTTATTGTCTAAACCCAGAACATCCGAGTGGGAAACATAAAGCCAGAGTTTTCGCATCAATTCTAGGAATCACGCTAGAAAATGCCGATGTTTTGCGTGAACTTATTCAAACAGCAGCAGTTACAGGTGAAGTTGTTCAGCAAAGTACTACACAATTTGGTCAACAGTTTAAGGTAGATTGGATAGTACCTGATACAGACTCAATCAGGCTGCGGACAATCTGGGAAACTACAGCTAATAATCCCTATCCACGTTTGATTACAGCATTTGTGAAATTGAATGAAAAAAATTAAACTTTTGGATACTATTGCTACACTCAAGCCGATTCCTATTGAGAGATTAGAACTAGTGGAAGAAGATTATACTTCTATCGAAAGCTTACCCAGTGGGCAAGTTGGAACAATTGTAGAAGTGTATGAGCAAGAAGAAGAATATCATTATTTAGTCGAGTTTGCTGATACCCAAGGTTGTGAATATGCAATGGCGACTTTGAGAGCAGATGAAATCTTAGTTTTACATTATGATTTGGCAATTGCCTAATTTTTTACTTTAGGGTCTATATCTGAATAAAGTTGCGATCGCTTATAAATTATTCCTCATGCACAGCATAGAGTAATAAATACGAATTACGAATTACGAATTACGAATTATTCACATGAGGCCTTATCATCAAGTTGCGATTTTTGAGTGTGGTGAACCTTTGATGGCGATTCCTTTGGAATTGTTTGCGGTGGAATCTCCCCATCCTTATGAAAAGTTAGGTGCGCCTTATGGCGATCGCTCTCCTTATTATCTCCGTCAAAGCGTCATTGAAAACTTGATTCAAGCGCAAAATTACCTGGAATTGTTGCGTCGGAAATGGCGAATTCAAATCTTTGATGCCTATCGCCCAGTAGCAGTCCAACAGTTTATGGTAGATTACAGCTTCGCGCAAGCAGTACAAGAAAGGGGACTGACTGAGGCAGAATTATTACCAAACCAACGCCAAGAAATTTGGCAGACGGTTTATGAAATTTGGGCTGTACCGAGTTTGGATGAAAAAACTCCCCCTCCTCACAGTACCGGCGCTGCGGTGGATGTAACGCTGGTAGATGATACTGGGGAAATAGTGAATATGGGTTCGCCCATTGATGAAATGTCAGGGCGATCGCATCCTGATTATTATGCCAATAAGGACGACCCACAAGCAGAAAAATATCATGCTCACCGTCAGCTATTGCAAGAGGTAATGTTAAAAGCCGACTTTCAACGCAACCCTAAAGAGTGGTGGCATTTTTCCTTTGGCGATCAAATGTGGGCTTGGCTGAATAATCAATCTCAGAGAGTCAATCCCGTTACCGCACGTTATGGACGTGTTCTATAGATACCTCAGAGGAAAACTCTGCGTGACTCTGCGTTAAAACACTATTTTTTCAACGCAAAGGGGCGCAGAGTCAACGCGAAGGGACGCAGAGGTTTGCTGATTACGCATCTTGAGGATTTAATTCCCTTAACTCCTCTGTGGTGTAAGTTCCAATGGGAGTCCAAATTAGATAAGGAAGGAGTAAAAACGCTGCTAGTGGAGAAATCGGCAAAACGCAGATAGCAAGGACAACGGCACAAATCAAACCAACTAGTCCGAGAATTTCTCCTACTTTAAGACTGCGAAACCTCAGCATTAAAGGTATGTAGGCGACTGTGATAATTTCCACCAAAAGGTACAAACCCATTAACAGCCAAGTAATTATGCCTCCTGGGTTTTTTTGCCAGACAATATTGGCTGAAACTGCACCAGAAATAAAAATCACAGTCCAGATGAATGGAATCAGTGGCTCAAAAACTAGCCATCGAGGGCGACTTAATTTTGCAAACCATTTAACATCGCGGGGCGTGATGAAGAAACTACCAAGGGCAACGAAAAAAGTTACAGCCCCAATTACTATCCAAGATGAAATCATACTCCACTCTTGCTTGTGTATTTTGTCTAGCCATACACTGCAAGTTTGACAATTTAGAAGATAGGTTAAATCATTCGCTGGTGCTAATCTTAATAGAAAAATCCAAAATCTAAAATAGTACTAGGCATCTTGGGGATTGAGGTTAATCATCTGCCAAGTGGTATAAGTTCCGATGGGACTCCAGAGCAAATAAGGAATTAGTAACAGTGCTGCCCAACCAGAAATACTTAAGACTGCAAGCATCAACAAAGCACCAATGAGAAAACCTGTACCACCGAGAATTGTGCCGACTTTTAAGCTACGAAGTCTAAACATTACGGGCGTATAGGCAATAGTCACAATTTCTAATAGCAAATATAAACCCATGATTAACCAGGTTGAAGTACTCCCTGGGTCTTTTTCCCAAACAATATAAGCTGACCAAGCACCGCAAATAAATATTACAGTCCAAATAATTGGAATCGCGCCTTCAAAAGTTAGCCATCTCGGCCGTTGTAAGCGCTTGAACCATTGGCGATCGCCAGGTGTAATCGCGTTAGCCGCCAAGGCAACTAAAAAAGCTACACCGCCAATTACCATCCAAGATTTTATCATGCCCCTTATCCTTTACAAGCGCTATCTATCGCTGAAATATCACTCTTTATAGTGTTATTTTGTCAATTTAGCTGCTAAAGACTCATCATCCTTGAGTTTGATAACTTTTCATCGTTTGGCATGATTTTAAATTATTGAGCATTGGGCATTGGGCATGGGGCATTGGGCATTGGGTGAGAAAGTATTTCTTTCCTAAATATTTATTTCCTAGTCACCAGTCCCCAATCCCCAGTCCCCAGTCCCCAGTCCCCAGTCCCCCATCCCCTATGCCCCACTTCCCATTTATTCCCAAAGATGACAACCCTATTCTGTCTCAAGGTGGGGGTATAGGGTAGAGAGGGGAAATATTCTGAGCAATAGGGGGATAAGGTAATTAAACTCAATGGTAATTAATATGCAAACTGAATCGGAAATGCGCTCATCGAAGACGTTGGCGCAACCATCGCTAGCACCTGAAACGCGAGGAATTGGCAATACTATTCGCCTGACAGGCTGGGTTACTCTGTGGCTCCAATTGGCAATTGGAGCAGTTTCTGTCTTAGCTTTGTTGTTCGCCTTGACTGGTCGTAACTTCGTTCAACAACAGAATACCGGTCTTGGAATTGGCGTATTTTGGGCTGTATGCGGAATTGTGGTGTTGTTATTTAGTCTCTATTTGGATTTTCGTTACACTCGCATAGGCAAAGCTCTAGAAAATAGCAATCCAGCTTTACATCCTAGTAAGCCAGATACAACTAAAATCCTCCGTTTAGGGATAATTATAAGTTTAGTAGGAATATTATTAACTCTTTTAGGTGCTAGTTCAACTATATTTGTCCTAGTTGCAAAATCTATATCTCAACCTCCAGGGGTGGCAATCACTGACCCCTACAGGATTATTCGGCCGATGGATGTTTTTGTTGCTGTGGCAGACATCACCGGAATTGCTGCTCACTATCTAGGTACTGTCGCCTCATTATGGTTGCTGGAGCGAGTCCACCAACACTAGCACCGCTTTAAGTAGTTCGTAATTTCTAATTTTGAACTTTATTAATGAGTATCTGAACTTCATTAATGAGCCTTTGAACTCTATTAATGAGGCTTTGATACTCGCCAACGAGGAGCGTAATCTTAAAACAGACAGACAAGAGAATAGTATTAAAACTTAGTATTAAAACTTTTACAAATGATAGCATTTCACAAAATACTCGATACCAATGATTAGCCTCTAATTCTTTCCACCCTGCTCCCTGCCCCTCTGCCTCTCTTCCTAGCATTAACATTCCTTTAGAGTCTTAAAGTTGCGACTTTAAGACAATTTTGTTTATTACCTATGATAGTTACTAATACTCACCTGAATCAGCGAAAGTAGTGGGAGAAATCGGTGAGGTAAATATACTTAGTAATAGAGGTTCAAAGCATGGACTCAACAGGTAAGGGTCAAATTGTGGACTCGTCCTGGCATCTTCCACTACCGTTGAAAGAGTATGCGATGAGCCGAGTGACTGTCTACTTTTATAGCGACGGGTGGGTTCCAATTAAATATTGTTCTTTGCAAAAGGCAATTTTATTGTGCCACAAAGCAAAACTAGAAGGTATGGAAATTTTAATATTTCCTACTGATTTAGATCCTAACCAATTCTCAAGATCTTTTAATTAAAATGCATTTAGTTCAACCGTTTTTGAAAATACTTTGTAATCAATGAATTGACTATATAGGCGTACATAGGTACGCCTTTTATTTATAGATGCTATTCAAGATTAATACTAACAAAAACTTTTAGCGTTCCAATGGGCTTTTTTTCTGCGCTGCGGAATTAACAGTTTGTTCGATTCTTTTCAACCTTGTTTCTGGACGTTTAGCATTCTCAATCCAAAAAAGAATATTCTTTTTGGATGAGTTGCTAAATGCTTCAAAATAATCTTTAGCAGTTTTGTTTGCTTCTAATGCCTGATTTAAATCTGAGGGAATAATTAATGCTTCGATCGCATCTAAAGAATTCCACGCTCCATTTTGTTTTGCAATTGCAATTTTTTCCAAACCCGCTTTAGTAATTAAACCTTGTTCCATAAGTTCTTCAATATATTGTTTATTTAATTTTGACCATACACTTTTTGATTTTCGAGGTGTAAAAATTTGCATATAACGTTCTGCATCTAATGATTTGACTTTACTATCAATCCAACCAAAACATAAGGCTTCTTTTACTGCTTCGCTATATCGAACACTTGGTTTACCACTTTTGACTTTGTAGTAGATGAGCCACACACCAGAAGAAGTGAGATGGTTTGTTTCTAACCATTTTCGCCATTCTTCGCGGCTATTGGGGCAAAAAGTGGCGAATTCATTATTTAATTTCGATACACCAATATTCTCCGTTTTGATTGGATTTATCTCTGAATTTTGCTGCATTTGCTTGGCGTTAAAGTTGATACATTAGTAATTGCTAGATATTAGAATTATTACAAAAATGACTCAAATACCTGAACTAGAATTGCTGACTGAAGAAAGTTTTAGCCGTGGTTTAATGGTACTTGCCAGTATTGACAATGATTTGGCTCAGATTTTAGAAACACTGGGGCCTCCACCAATTTGGTCAAGAGAACCGGGTTTTGCAACCCTTGTGTGGATAATTCTCGAACAACAAGTTTCCTTAGCAGCTGCAAAAGCTGTATTTACACGTTTATGTGGGGTTGTTGTAACGCTGACGCCAGAAAATTTTCTCACATTGGATGATGCTCAATTAAAAGGGATTGGATTCAGTCGCCAAAAAATTTTATACTGTCGTGGTTTGGCGGATGCGATCGCCACTGGTCAGCTTGACCTCAGTAAGCTCTCAAAAATGGACGAAACTGCTATTAGAACTCAATTAAAGCGTCTCAAAGGGATTGGAGATTGGACAGTTGATATTTATTTACTCATGGCGCTGCAACGTGCTGATGTCTTTCCCAAAGGCGATTTAGGATTAGCGATCGCTTTACAAAAGCTCAAAAACTTGGGAACACGTCCAACACCAGCACAACTAGAAACAATGACTCAACACTGGCGACCCTGGCGAGCGATCGCTGCAAGACTTCTCTGGCACTACTACCTCAGTAATGCCAATAGTAATAAGTTGATGGGCGTCTAAATTGTAGATTTTTATGTATTCTCGCAGTTCAGCATCTCCTATAGGAGAAGACAGTCTTTTACGCTTTATTATCACTAAATGACCAATCACTAATGACCAATTAGAAATTGGCAGTTTGTTTAATCAATATAATCAAATGGTAGAAAATAAATTAAGTCTAACACAAGAAAAATCTGATAAAGCTTCAAACATTCTGCCGATAATAGTAGTCATAATTGCATTATTAGCTTTATCTACAACAGCAATATTTATTAAAATTGCTGTTAGCCAAATGAGTGCTGTTGCTACATTATTTAATCGCTTGTGGATAGCAACTATTATCTTTGGGTTATGGACTGGAATTAACCAAGCACGTACTCAAATTAAAGATGATAAACCGATTTTACCTGAGCAGCGTTATGCAATTAAAGAGATAGCGTTCTTAATAGCAGTGGGTTTAGTTCATGTATTAGGTCGATTATCTTGGACTTGGTCGCTAACTCAAACTGGTGCTGCTAATGCTAATGCCTTAGGTAGTCTCAATCCGATATTTACTACATTAGGGGGATGGCTATTTTTTGGCCAAATTTTTGGGCGCAAATTTATCATCGGTTTGGTTTTGGCTGTACTGGGTGCGATCGCTGTTGGATTTGAAGATTTATTGCGCTCTAATAATAATATTACAGGTGATGTTGTTGCCGTCATTTCATCGGTTTTTTATGCGGCAAACTTTTTACTTATCGAGCAGATTCGTAATAAATTTTCAATTCTCACCATACTTGTGTGGCGTTGTGCGATCGCAACTTCATTGATGATACCAGTAGTACTAATCTTTGAAAAACAAGTTTTCCCAGTTACCTTATCGGGATGGCTAGTAGTATTTGCGCTAGGTGCTATTTGTGAAGCCTTGGGTCATGGACTGATTGTATACAGCCTGAAAACTTTTTCTTCAGGATTCATCTCACTACTATTGTTACTCAATCCAGTGATTGTTGCGATTCTTGCTTGGATACTTTTCTCGGAAAATTTGAGTATTTTTAACTTGCTAGGCCTGGCTTTAATTTTAGGAGGTATTTATCTAGCGACTTCTAACAAAGAATCGATTAAATCTAGCGTTAACAATACCATGCAGGATTCCACGCGATCGTCTACTACTAATTAATTCATAATCCGAATTAATTGTGCCAGGGGTGCAGGGTTACACCCCCTGATATCTATATCTCTAGATATAGGTATATCACACCAGTTTTATTTGTAGGAATTATAAATTTACAAATGTTGAGACAGTAAATTTCTGGAAACTACATTATCTCATTTGTAGGAAATGTTAGTTGATGCTACAAAGCTGAAAAGGAATTTATGATTAGTCGAACTTTGGATTTGATTTTTATCGATAGCTTTGCCTTTATGATTAACAAAACACTAGGTTTACTACTTAGTACTAAAATTTGCAACTACTCATGGGAAGGTAAAGGTGAAGAACTGTCGCAAAAAGAACAGGTAGGTACTGACCATCTACCTCAAGTTTTGATATCACAAGACATTGAACACGGACATCAAAACTGAACCGATAGATGAATAACCAGAGAAATCACCAAACTTTAGATTTTAAATTGTGGATTTTGGATTAAAACTTCAAAATCCACAATTTCAAAAGGTGTGAGAGCAAGTTAATTTATACTGGCTCTGCAAGAAGCAAGCCACGTCTAAAATTGTTAGTTAACGCATAGAGCAAATTTAAAGTTTGGTGAAAGACGTTTTACTTTTTTGCCCTTGTTTACAATAACCTGCCAGGAAGCCTAGCAGTTCATCTTGTTTAAATACAAATCCCACAAAACCTGGTGTATTTATAATTTCAAACAAGCGGGTTCTTGCAGTAGTAAAACTCCATTGCTCGTTCCAAGGTTCACTATTAAACACTTCAACATATAAATAGGCGCACCGTTCTAAATATTCAGTAGTGAAAGTTGCGATTTCTTCTGACATCAAAAAAAAGAAACTTTAGGTAGTCATTAGTAATTTACAAAGCACAAAGTTTATTAATCAAACTAAACCCGAACGCAATGCAACTACCGCTGCTTGTACGCGATCGTCCACTGCTAATTTATTCATAATCCCTCGGACGTGAGTTTTGACGGTGTTGGGGCTGAGATAGAGTTTTTGTGCAATCTCTGGGTTGCTCAATCCGTCTACCATGAGTTTCAATACTTCTAATTCACGTGCAGATAAGTTAGCGTTGTTGTTAGTGGGTGAGGGTGGTTTGAGGTTGTCAATTACTCGTCGGGCAATTTGCGGATCGAGATAGGCTGCACCATCAACTGCGGCAGCGATCGCATTTAACAATCGTTCCACACTTGCACCTTTAATACAATATGCATCGGCGCCGCTAGACAGTGCAGCAATAATTTCTGTCTCCGTTTGATGGGATGTCAGCATCACCACATGAGTTGCAGGCAGCGCTGCCTTAATTTGTTGTGTCGCTGCAATACCATCTAATCGCGGCAACCCAATGTCCATAACCACCACGTCTGGTTTGAGTTGCAGTGCAGCTTGCACGCCCAAATAACCATCTTCGGCTTGTCCAACAATTTCTAAATCGGGATGAGCCATTAAGGATTGCTCTAGCCCCAGTTGCATCATTGGATCGTCTTCAACAATTAACACTCTTAACATAAGTTTCTCATTTGGGGCATAGGGCATAGGGCATAGGGCATGGGGCATTGGTTATTCTCCGCGTCCCCGTGTCCCCGCGTCTCCCTCATCTTCCCAGTCCCCAGTCCCCAGTCCCCAATTTTTCTACTCTTCCACGCGATAGCCTAACTCGGCTAAACTCACCCGCGATTGTCGCCATTTTGGCTGAACTTTCACGAATAGTTCTAGGTAGACTTTGCCAGCGATTAATTTTTGAATTTGTTCGCGGGCTGCGCTACCGATTGCTTTGAGCATCGATCCGCCTTTCCCAATGAGTATGCCTTTTTGGGAATCGCGTTCGACGTTGATGGTGGCGAGTACACGGGTAATATTAGGAGTTTCTTCTACTTGGTCAATGGCGATCGCTACTGAATGGGGTACTTCTTCGCGAGTCAAAAGTATAATTTGTTCGCGGATCAATTCACCCATGATAAAGCGTTCTGGTTGGTCGGTTACCAAGTCGGGCGGATAATATAACGGGCCGATTTCTAAATGTTCAATTAATAATTGTTGCAGTTGTGGTAATCCTGCGCTCGTCTTGGCAGAAAATTTGACAATTTCCCATTCATGGGACTTGGCCATTTCGGCGTAACTATCATCTAAAAACTGTGAATCGGCCGGTTGTTGGTCGATTTTGTTTAAACCCATAACTACTGGTGTTTGGCTGCGACTGAGCAAATCGGCAATGTAGCGATCGCCTGCTCCACACGCCACTGCTCCATCTACCACAAACAGCACTACATCTACCGATTCAATGGCTATTTTGGCATTTTGCACCAAGACTTCCCCTAATTGATGGTGGGGCTTATGAATTCCTGGCGTATCTACAAATATTAACTGCGCTTCTGATGTAGTTAAAATGCCGCGCAAACGGTTACGTGTGGTTTGCGCTACTGGCGATGTGATAGCGATTTTTTGCCCTACTAATTCATTCATCAAGGTAGATTTACCGACATTCGGCCGACCAATAATGCCGATAAAACCTGATTTAAAGCCAGGAGGAGCCTCAGGGATTGTTACTTCTCCTGAAAAAGAGAAGGTGTAATTATCAATACTAGTCACCTTTTGCTCCACCTTCATATTTTAGAGTTGGAATAACTTGGTTTTTTCTCGATCTGAAAACAGACATAGAATCACCCTAGCATTTTCGGGGATTACTTTTTGAGGTTTAATCTACTACTAGCTGCACACTCATATTTTACAGCTGGGGTCAGTTAGTTGTCAGAATTCAGAATCCAGAATTCAGGAGTCAGAATAGAGAATAGGTGAATTTTTTATCAGACTTAGAAACCCCAACTTTGTAAATTTGAACAAAGTCAAGCACCTATAGTAGCCTTGATTTTCGACTGATTCTAGCGCCTTACTCCAAAGCCTTCAGCTTTACTCCTGAATTCTGACTCTTGGCTTTTGAGTTATGAATTATTAAACATAGTTTTGTTTTTAAACACAAAAGCAACATAAAATTACCTTTGCATTTACAGAGAGATGTTTGTTTGGGTTTAATCTATTACTTACTCAGGCTTAAGTTTAATCGGCTAATAGATATATTTGGATCAAAATGTCAAGAAAAGATATGGGAGAACCCAAACGCATTGGAATTCTTACAAGTGGAGGAGATTGTTCTGGCTTAAATGCTGCCATCAGGGCTGTAGTAACTTGTGCTGTGAGTACTTACGGCTGGGAGGTTCTAGGAATTCATCAAGCAACTCTTGGATTAATGGCGCGTCCGCCACAATTCACTAACTTGGAAATCGATAAAGTTGATTCGCTGCTAACTGCGGGTGGCACAATGTTGGGAACAACTAATAAAGGCGATCCTTTTGCTTTTCCAATGGCGGATGGAAGTTTATGCGATCGCTCCGAAGAAATCATTGCAGGTTATCATCAACTAGGATTAGATGCTTTGATTGGTATTGGCGGCGATGGTAGTTTGGCAATTCTCCGCCGCCTCGCACAACAAGGTGGTATTAACTTAGTTGGAATTCCTAAAACCATTGATAATGATATTGGCATTACCGAACATGCCATTGGTTTTGATACAGCAGTAAATATTGCCACGGAAGCATTAGATCGGTTACATTTTACCGCTGCAAGTCATAGCCGAGTCATGATTTTGGAAGTGATGGGGCGTGATGCAGGGCACATAGCCATAGCTGCGGGAATTGCAGGCGGAGCAAATGTAATTTTAATTCCCGAAATTCCCTACACAGTTGAACACATTTGCCACAAAATCAAAGAACGCCAAGAGAAAGGCAAAAATTATTGTTTGATTATTGTTTCTGAAGCTGTTCGTACCCAAGATGGGGAAAACGTCACAATTACAAATCGCTTAGGTCAATCTCGATATGGTGGAATTGGCGAATATCTAGCGGATGAAATTATTCAACACATTGGTGTAGAAACGCGAGTCACCGTTTTAGGACACATTCAACGCGGTGGAACTGCTTCGCCATTGGATAGATTAGTTGCAACAGCCTTTGGCGTAGCCGCAGTTAATCTGATTGCAGAGGCTAAATACGATCGCATGGTCACATGGCAAAATCGCCAAGTATTAAGCGTACCAATTACAGAAGCGATCGCTCAATATAGCGCCGTCGATCCCAACGGTACCTTAGTTAAAACCGCCCGTGGTATGGGTATTTATTTAGGAGATTAGGGCATGGGGCATGTTTTAAACGAGAACGTTGAGGTTTTGAATTGGAACGTTGAGGTTTTGAACGAGAACGTTGAGGTTTTAAACGAGAACGTTGAGGTTTTAAACGAGAACGTTGAGGTTTTAAGTTTTAACCCTCCCCCATGCCCAATGCCCAATGCCCAATGCCCAATGCCCAATGCCCAATGCCCCATGCCCAATGCCCAATGCCCAATGCCCCAATAGATTTAATTGCTAAACCCAGGAATTAAATGCTTCAGCGCCCGACTGGCAACATCGCCATAGCGGAGTTCGCCGCACATAATTTTACCCATGACTTGGGGAGCTGAGGGGTGCTTAATACCAACTTTGTAGCCAATGTTGGAAAATCGATAGAATGCTGTAGCTAATTTTTGCGCCCAAGCCATTTCAGTACCCCATTCTTCATTAATGGCTTCGCTATATTTTTCTAAAGCGTTAATATCACCAGCAAGTGCTTCATTAATGCTTGCGGCTGCGAGTAAACCGCTAAAAATTGAAGGGCGAATGCCTTCTGCTGTCATGGGATCGACTAAACAAGCAGCTTCCCCAGCCAAAAGCGCATTTTGAGCGTGCAGCTTTTGATTACCATCCCAAATACAAAGGGGATGACCATATTGTTTGGTGTTTTTGAGGTCTACGTTTAACGATTTGGCGTACTCATCCAAAATCTTTTTAAAGTTCTGGGGTTGACGACCAATGAAGGTTCCCACACCAATGGAATAACCATCAGCTTTAGGGAAGTTCCACAGATAGCCGTTTTTAGCCAAGCCGAACTCGAAATGAATTGTAGGGTTGTTTTCTGCAATACCAGGAACTTCTGCTTCTAAAGCTCCTGTAAGGAGACGTTTACGTTCTTTGAAACCCAGCCATTTCGCCATCGAGCCTTTAGCACCATCAGCTGCAATTAAGTAACGACCTGTAACTGGCTCGTTGGCTGTGTTAACTTGCCAATAATCACTTTGAAATTCGATACCAGTTACTTCAGTATTATCTTGGAGTCTTGCGCCTTGTTTTTGGGCTTGCTGGACTAAGAAATAATCAAAAACATCCCGCCGTACCATCCAAACTGGTTCTTTTGTGGCGATTTTAGCTTCCACGGGGTCGCCTAGTTTCCAGGTAAAGCGCAGCAAGTCTGCTTTTAAAGAAATTGCTGGGCTAAAATCAAAGTCAAACCATTGAGCGATCGCTGGAGATACACCACCACCACAAGGTTTATATCTTGGCAGGGATTCTTTTTCTAAAACTAATACTGAGCGACCCTGTTTCGCTAAATGATATGCAGCCGTTCCACCAGCTGGCCCAGCACCGACAATGATGCAATCGTACATATTGCTGAAATTTTGCTTCTCAATTAGTTTAAGCTAACGCGTCTACCAACAACTATAGGCAAGAGGCAAGAGGCAATGGGCAATAGGCTTGAAACTATTTTGGTGCCTGGGTTTTAGAGCAGACTTACGTTTTAAACTATGCTTCTAAATTATTTTTAATTCAGTTTTTTGTAGTTTTTTGTAGGTTGGGTTGAGGAACGAAACCCAACATTATCTGTGACAATATCTGAGGTTAATGTTGGGTTTCACTTCGTACCACTTCGTGGAAGCAAGCTACAACCCAACCTACTAGCTAGTAATTTTATTCTTTGCCGATATTGGAATCAAATACAAATTCTTGTTCAGTACCCCACATAATATCATACTTACCTTGACGAATCGAACGATGAAAGCTGGAATATTCCCAATCTTTGGGAGCTTTCACTAAGCCATGTTTGACTGGATTGTAATGAATATATTCAACGTGATTTTTAAAATCTACCTCATCTCTAATCAAGTGTTCCCAAAAACGACGCTGCCAAATAGCTTGCTCTTTTTTATTTCGCCTAGAGGTAGATAGGGTTTCTTGTGATACAGTATCACATTGGCGACTAAAATAGCTTTTAATTAAACGCCAACGAGTAGGAAAATTGCGTAGACGCGAAGCGGCTTGTCGTCAGACATCGCCTTGTGGTAATGTCCAAATACAATGCAGATGGTCGGGTAATAAAACAAAGGCATCAATTATAAATGGATGTTGTTCCATAACATGCCGAAAAGCATTTCTCAATAAAGAGACGTTACTAGGTAAGTCGAATAATCTTTGTCTGTGATATGTAACCAGGGTAAAAAAGTAAGTACCACCCTCTACAGTAGCTCGACGATATTGCATTTGTTGTAAAAATTTTTTGAAACTAAAATTAATCTTATGTAGGTTGGGTTGAGCGCAGCGCAACCCAACTTCTAAGCTGAAATAAAATGTTAAGTGATATTGAACAATTATAAAATCGAGTAAACAATTATAAATGTTGGGTTTATGAAT
The DNA here is from genome assembly GCF_014698835.1 of Nostoc paludosum FACHB-159. Taxonomy (GTDB): domain Bacteria; phylum Cyanobacteriota; class Cyanobacteriia; order Cyanobacteriales; family Nostocaceae; genus Nostoc; species Nostoc paludosum. Next base: position 158,358 of record NZ_JACJTU010000009.1, read on the forward strand.
GTTGGGTTTCACTCCGTTCAACCCAACCTACTGTAAGACAAAGGCTGAAGAATGGGATAAATTCTTCAGCCTTTATGCTTTAGACTTTAGACTTTAAACAGTCGTAATGTCTTTTTCTTTTTCTGCCAACGATGCATCTATTTTGGCAATATACTCATTTGTCAGTTTTTGCAAGCTGTCTTGTTGGTCTTTTGATTCATCTTTGGAGATTTCAGAGGCTTTCTCTTGTTTGCGAATGGAGTCTAGAGCATCGCGACGGATGTTGCGAATGGCAACACGACCCTCTTCAGCATACTTAGCAGCCATTTTGACAAATTCTTTCCGGCGATCGCTCGTCAAAGGCGGAATATTCAGCCGAATTACGGTACCATCATTACTGGGTGTTAAACCTACATCCGAAAGAGAAATTGCTTTCTCAATGATGTTTAAAGTGTTGCGCTCGTAAGGTTGAATCAAAATTGTCGAGGCATCTGGCGTGCTAATGTTTGCCACTGACTTTAGGGGTGTAGGCGAACCGTAGTAGTCCACCAAGACTTTATCTAGTAAACTCGCATTGGCGCGGCCAGTGCGAATTGTGTTAAAAGCTCGTTGAGTCGCCTCAACGGTTTTTTGCATCGTACTCTCAGCTTCAGCTAATTTCACAAGAACCTCCCACAAGGGTGCCGATGGTTTCTCCCATGACTGCTCGGTGGATGTTACCTCGCACCGTCAAGTCAAATACCAAAATCGGAATGTTGTTTTCTTTACACAAGGCAATCGCAGTACTATCCATTACTCGCAAATCATGAGCCAAAACGTGCGTGTAGGTGAGGGTTTTATAGCGCTTGGCGTTAGGATGAATTTGAGGATCGGCGTCGTATATTCCGTCTACTTTGGTGGCTTTAAAAATCACTTCGGCATCAATTTCTGCGGCTCTTAATGCGGCAGTGGTGTCTGTGGTAAAAAAGGGATTTCCAGAACCAGCGCCAAAAATTACCACCCGCCCTTTTTCAAGATGACGGATGGCACGACGACGAATATACGGTTCCGCTAATTCTTGCATAGCGATCGCAGTTTGCACCCGCGTCTGCACTCCTATTCGCTCCAGCGAATCTTGCAGCGTCATGGCGTTCATTACCGTGGCAATCATTCCTATGTAGTCAGCGGTTGCCCTATCCATCCCCGCCGATGCTGCTTTGACGCCACGAAAAATATTGCCGCCGCCAACAACGATGGCGATTTGAGTCCCAGTGGCTACCACCTCTTCTACTTCCTGGGCTATTTCTTTCACCACTTCTGGATCAATTCCATAGCCCATGTTGCCCATTAAAGCTTCACCGCTCAGTTTGAGTAAAACCCGTCGGTAATTCGTTCCCATGAAGTTACGCTTTATCAAAAAAGTTGCAATTGCCTCCAATTTAAGATAGCAGTTACAGGGACTATCTATGTCTAGTTACGCCAAATCAATGTAGTACCTATTGGTTCTGTTTGTGGTATGGCTATTTCTTGACCAGCAAACAAACACCCGATCGCAGTTTTCAAATAATTCTGTCCCACAGATAATGGATCTTGGGGGCGATCGTCAATTTGACCTTTGTAGCGTACTATGCCTGTACTATCTATCAAAAATGCCATTGGTGTTTTTGTAGCGCCAAAACTGCGGGTTACATCTTGAGTTGGGTCCCACAAGTAAGGGAAGTTCAACTCGTGACGCTGGGCAAAAACTTTCATATTTTCAAAGGTAGACCCTGAGTCGCTACCATTCATGCCAATCAAGGTAAAGCTTGACAGAGCAAATTCGGCTTGAATCTTTTTGAGTCTGTCTACATACAACTCTACATAAGGACAGTCGTTACATATAAAAACAACACCGACTGCACGGAACTTCTCAAGATAACGGCTAAGATGGTGAACTTGACCATCAATTCCTGGGAGTTCAAAATCTGGTGCGTAGCTTCCGATGGGAGTATCAATTGTTTCTAGTATATTCATCTTTTCTGGCTCGCAGGACTAGGAACAAGAAAAATATTGTTAAATTCAGCGTCAGTTTCCAGTTGCAAACCACCCCTTAGCCGATGCCTCATGTCCAACAATTTTATAAACCAGGTTGGCGATCGTAAATTGTGAAACTACTGAATCTAGCACTGATGCTAATTTCATCACCTTTCTAAGTACTAAGATAGTCTTATATATTACAAATCATTGAGTAAGTAATGTTAATAAATGTAAAGTATCATAAGTAGCACCGTTATCAAAGCTCAAGGATAGCATCACAGTATAAATGTGTGCCAACATGGCGATAATTTGATTCAGATGAGAGAAACTGTAGCTCCTAATACTGACATAATCTAATTTGTGAGTAAATTAGCTTTATCAACAATTATGAACACTGCCTATGCTAGATAAAACTATTTAGCATAACGCTAGTATTAAATGCCTAGAAGCTTTTGGGTTCTATGTCTAAGTTATCACCAGACCAAAAGATTTAATTTGAAAATCTGATAAATTTTACTCAAAATCAAAATCATCTTGCTTGAGTTTACAGCTAAAAATCTTATACCCTTGCGTTCATCAAATTCCCTATGACAACCTCAAGTTCAAAAACAGCGCTTACATCTACAAAAACCTGGATTTGGCAAGGTTTTACTATTTGCTATCAAACCCAAGGAACCACTGGGCCGGCTGTTATTCTGGTGCATGGATTTGGGGCTTCTTGGCAGCACTGGCGAAAAAATATTCCTGTATTAGCAGAGAATTGCCGTGTTTATGCTATTGATTTGATTGGTTTTGGTGCTTCAGCCAAACCCAAACCCGGTGAAAAAATTGCCTATACGTTAGAAACCTGGGGACAGCAGGTAGCAGATTTTTGTCGCGAAGTAGTGGGCGAACCAGCTTTTTTAGTGGGAAATTCCATTGGCTGTATTGTAGCCATGCAAGCAGCGGTGAGTCAGCCAGATATTGCTTTGGGAGTTGCTTTGCTCAACTGTTCTCTACGGTTGTTGCACGATCGCAAACGGGCAACTTTACCCTGGATTCGTCGTGCAGGAGCGCCTTTACTGCAACAGGTGTTATCTATTAAACCAGTTGGCGAGTTCTTTTTCAATCAACTTGCCAAACCGAAAACAGTAAGGAAAATTCTACTCAAAGCTTATGCCAATGCAGAAGTAGTTACAGATGAATTAGTAGATATTCTGACTTCTCCAGCCAGCGATCCTGGTGCTGTGGCTGTGTTTCTGGCATTTACTTCTTATTCCACAGGGCCTTTACCAGAAGACCTTTTACCGTTGTTACCTTGTCCGGCAATTATTTTGTGGGGAGCAGCAGATCCTTGGGAACCGATTGAATTAGGTAGAGAATTAGCTAACTTTCCCCAAGTACAAAAGTTTATTCCTTTAGAAGGAGTGGGGCATTGTCCCCAAGATGAAGCACCAGAGTTAGTTAATCCGATTTTACAAGATTGGCTATTTTTTTTAATTGGAAGTCCCTAAGTAAAATAGAGTTGACAACAACACAAAACTAAATACGGCAGCGAAGGATCTGTTTCATGAAGCGGTAAGGAAAGCACTTGAAAAAGAGCAATGGGTCATCACAGACGACACTGCTCAGAAATTATGCTGCCATACCGATCGCCAACGGTGATATCGAATCGCAGACGATTTTTGATGTGCCTCAAGATCGCTATCAGATGATGAATGTAGGCTGGGATGGCGATCGGCGTGTACATGGCTGCGTTCTGCATTTGGATATCAAAGACGGCAAAATTTGGATACAACACAACACAATCGAACTTCAAATTGCCCAAGAACTAGCTGCAATGGGAATTCCCAAACAAGACATCGTATTAGGGTTTCAAGCCCCTTACGTGCGAGAGTATACAAGATTTGGCGTAGCCTAAATCCATAAAGCCATAAGCTGGGCGTGCATAGCTGTAATAACTGCGGCCTCGTATTGGTTGGGTAAGTCAGGATGTGTTTTTATTTCACGGTACATTCGCGGAAAATATTGCTTATGGTCGCTTTTCGCTACATTAAAAGCCCGATCGTGAAGACCGAGCTTTTAATATGGGGTTATATACCCCGGAGGTTTAGTTATAGAGTTTCAGTATAAATTACTTATCTGATAGAGACTACCACTCCACTCTCACCAATTCCGGAAAGTTACAAAATTTTTCTAGGCATTTACCAATATCTTTATGGTAGAGCATTAATTTTATTGAATACATTAAATTATCATGAAAAACGCTGCCAAAAAATTCCTAACCCATCATGTTGACATCAATGTATAATCAGCATGTGCAAAGCTTGTTGACTCTCATAAAACACGCGCAAATATTTGTATTTACTTCAAGGTAATGTTGAGATTTTAAAGAATTACTCGGATTATTTAGAATGCAGAAAATTGATGCATTCTGCATAGCACCTCCTACAACAATCAAAAGTCTTCTTCTCTAAATAATTTTCCTGAATCTTTGTAAGACTAGCTTGATAAGTGACTCAACACTCAAGCGATGCCTGCGGTGGTCACTGAGCTTTGTCGTACCCCTACGGGGAAGCAAGCTACGCGGAGCGTCTCGTAGAGAAGTGCGGGCTACGCCTACGCGGATTTTAAACTTTAGATGTCGGCTTTAAAAATAGCCATGCCACAAAGAACGTCGCTGCTGTGAATAGTTGCGTCAAATCCAAAGCCGACAGATAGCCATCAGCAAATGAAGCAATACTGCGATCTGTAATCCCAAATACCCAAGATGACAACCCAAACAGCCAAATCCCATTCTTGAGATTTCCTACGAATTCCTTAGACTCTGATGGTTTTTGGTCTTTCACGATCTTCTGCTCCCTTGATGGAGAATCTAGTGATTAGTGAGAAATACACACCTAGAAGAACTTTTTGTGATTCTTGAGGCTGAATTTAGACTCACCTATTAATAATATTAATAAATATTTCACCTACTTGACTTCACCACCCAAAGGTACATCTCCTAATCTTGACATTCTTCCTTTGGTTCTGCCACCTCGGATAGACGGTAATAAATTGAGCCTCAAGCGTTACAGGATAAGACTTTAGTGCTGAAATTACACAATCTTTAGACAACTATATAAATATTTATTGATTTTTTATTTAAAATACTACTTAAGATAGATGTATTCTAAAAGTTTATTTATATTTAGAATAAGTGGATACCTTGTAGGGACGCACAGCTGTGCGCCCCAAGGGTGCGCTAGGAGTTAGATTTCTGGGTCAGCTAAGCGGGTAGTGGGGCGACTTTGGTACAAATCCTGAATGACTTGGAGAGCAGAAACTAGGGCTACAAGGGTAATGACTGCGATCGGTAACAAACCTTTGCCAAAAATAGCGATCGCCATCAACACAACTGCACCTGCAAGTCGATACTTGGAACGGATTTTACAATAACGAATCACCCCAAATCTATGGAGAATACTGACAGCTAGGGAACATAATGCCACTGAACCGCAGATCAGCCAACGGTGAGAATCCGGTAAAGCCAGAGTTGGTTTACTCAACAAGATTTGTTCTACGCCGACTCCAGCCGCAGCAATGCCAATCACTAGGGGTAAATGAGTGTACAGCCAGAGATTGACAACACCAACTTTTCCATCCGTCCGCGCGATCTCAATCGGTTTACCGCCCAGATTATCAAAATAAACCCACCACCAGCTAAAAGCAATAACTAAACCAAATACGGCGGAAATTACGGTTAAAGTATTCCATTTCTGCTCAGAAACACCATTGACCACCGCGATAATTGCTTCACCCAAAACAATAATCGTAAACAATCCGAAACGTTCTGGTAAATGCGAAGCGTGAGGGAGTAATCCTAGTTGAAACTTGCGTCCTGTTAAGGGTGTGGCAAAGTCAATGATGATTCCCAATGTCCAGAGTGCGAATCGCCAAGGAATGGGTATAAATGCCGAAATTAACCAAAGCAAAGCAGCGATCGCAAAACCAATTGCGTAGCGAGTCGTCAAAGGTCGTGCTGAGGGAATGTGTATTCCAGCACGCACATATTCTATCACCAGCACAGTCCGACCGAGAGCGTAGGAAAGGGCAAAACCAGGAGAACTTTCACCTAAACCGTGGTGTATATTCACAGCCATTGCTGCTGCTGTCAGCATTTGTATAGCAATCAGCAGCCGATGTCCAACATCATCACTATCAAAGCGGTTAGCGTAAAATGTAGTGCCAATCCACGACCACCAAACAGGTATAAATAAAACAATAAATCCAAATAATCCTGAAAGTGAGATATCCTCTTTGAGATTGTGAGCGAGTTGGGAAACTGCAACTACAAACACCAAATCATAAAAAAGTTCTAGCCAAGTGGCGCGTCGTTCTTCTTCAGTCTCTTCACCAATACGTAACCTTGGTGGTTGGATAAAATTTGTCATAGTTCCAAGAGCGAATCGTTAATAACTATCCGTTCGCTCATTTTAAGAGGATGAAGGGTCATTAATACCTTCTTGGAAGAGGCAGAGGGGCAAATAAAGGGGACAAGGAGACAAGAAGAATAACTCCTCACTCTTGGAAAAACTTGGGTTAATCGCGTCTCTACTCCTAACTCAGCACTCCCTGTTTGACCTATGCCCCATTGTCAGTAAACACTTGTGCATAAATGCCTAAAATTCTGCTGAAATATTGAAGTAGACATGAGTGATTAATAACTTTTACAAGATTTTTCAAGTACAAATAAAAGAGGGTAACTACAATGACATTCAATATACAAGCTTCATTAGTTCAGCCAGGTAAAGGTTCCACATATTTAGTGCTAGGTGATTTCTACACTCTCCTTGCTGAAGGAAAAGATACAGACGGCAAGTATGGTTTAGTAGAGGCTTTGATGCAACCACAAAGCACTGTACCATCCCATATTCACGATGGAGACGAAGCGCACTATATTCTTGAGGGAGAGGTTGAGTACCAGCTTGACGAGCAAACTATCATTGCAAGTGCTGGAACCTTCTTAAATATTCCTAAAGGTCAATGGCACGGTTTTAAAAATATCGGCTCGAAACCTGTCAAATTACTGATGTGGGTTACACCAGCAGGGGGTGAGCAGTTTTTTGCAGAGGTAGGGCATCCGGTTAACTTACCATTGAGTGAGGAAGAACGCAGTCTTTTCGGAACTGTTAATCCTGCTGATATCGAGAAGGCGATCGCACTTGCTGTGACAAAATATGGTCTAGAATTTAAACTCCCTGCTGCTGAAAATTCTTAAATCAGAATTCAGGATATTGCCTGTAGTGTATGCAGTTTAGCAATTATTTTCCCAGGCTCTAAACGTTTGGTAAAGTCTGGCTCAACAAACGCATAAGCAACTGTACCATCAGGTGCAATTATATAGGTTGCTGGTATTGGCAATTCAAAAGTTTCTGGGTATTGCTCAAAGAACGATGTCTACGACGAGCTTCGCTGACGTAAAGTATTTGATATAAATTCGTTCACGAGTATTAAACACTCGTCGCCGAGTATTAAAGACTCAACGTTGATATATTTAGGAATGCGATCGCTTACTCAAAGCATTGGACGAGATAATAACAATACCTCATTCAATTGTTGGCGATGGTCAATGTCCTTTGATAATCTCTGCAAACTGCTGTCAGAAAAATATCCAGAACGTTTTGCCAGTTGGGTTTTGGGTACACCGCAAACTTCTGTCAAAGTTCTGAAAACCGAATTGAGCATTGAACCAATTCGCGCAGATTATGTGACATTCTTACAACTAGAAGGACGCATACTCCACCTGGAATTTCAAACCAAATTAGAATCGACGCCGCCGCTACCGTTGCGAATGGTAGATTATTGGGTGCGGTTGTATCGTTTGTATCGCTTACCAATAACGCAAGTTATCGTTTTATTACTTCCGCCTGCACCAGAAACGATAATTGAAACAGCTTTTGCAGTGGAAACTACTCGTCACGAATATCGCGTGATTTGTATGTGGTCAGAAAATCCCGAACCATTCCTCAATGACCCGGCTTTGTTACCCTTAGCACCACTGACCGCAACCACCCAACCCCAAGCTTTATTGCAACAAGTTGTGGCGAAAGTAAATCAACTTGAGCCAAGACAACGACCAGAAATTTCAACTTACACTCAAATCTTAGCGGGCTTAAAATACAATCAGGACTTGATTCGACAAATGTTTCGGGAGGGTATGATGCGCGAGTCAGTAATTTATCAAGAAATTCTTAAAGAAGGCGAACAACGAGGGGAACAGCGAGGACGAGAAGAAGGACGAGAAGAAGGACGAAAAGCAGAAGGACAATTGCTGATTCTTCGTCAATTAACCCGGCGTGTGGGAGAATTACCTCAACAAGTGCTAGAGCGAATTGAAACTCTCTCTTTAGAACAATTAGAAAATCTTGGCGAAGCTTTGTTGGATTTTCAAGCGATCGCCGATTTAGAAACCTGGTTTAATACATTAGAGTAGCAAAACTACCAGCACCAAACCAGGCAAAAGTCAAACAATTTTGTATTGTTTTTACAACACAATAATTGCCCACATACTAACACCCAAAGCGATCGCTGCTAAATGTTGCCAAAGAAGGGAACTCAAAGATTGTTTGGCAATTTTTTGTGTTAATAATATCGTCAACAACACTGAAATTATTAAAGTTGTACCTTGCAAAAAACTAATCACAGCCGGATGAGCAATTAACATTGGCAGTTGTTCGCCGTTCAAACCAAGGGTAGCAAAACTCACAGGTAAAATGCGTCCACCTTCACTCAAACCCAAACGCAGATAATGAGCTAAGTTTCCCCCCAAAACTAATGGTAAATATCCATAGGTAAGCTCTACAAATGATTTTGGTTTACGGTTAAAGTTGAACAGTTTCAGCAAGCCATAAGCTGCGAAGACAAAAGCCACTGGAATAATTAACACTAGCAGTGACAATCCTAAGTGTTGCCAAAACACAGTTAAATCCACCTGTAAACCCAACCAAGATTGCAATTCTGGTAAGCGGTGTAGATATACTCCACCTAATAACAAAAACAACAATGCTACTTCATAGGCGCGGGGTACATGGGTTGTCCACAATTCAATACCAGGAGGACGCAAGTTGAATTCCACAGAACGATGGGGACAGGCTTTGAGACAAGTCATGCACAACACGCAATCTCTATTATCTTCTAACTGGGCTGGGTGAGAATACAAAGGACATCCATTTGTTTCCATTCCCTCACCTTTTTGCGGTCCTCCTTTGTAGCATTGATAAGTAGTACAACTTGCAGAACAAATTCCTTGTTGTGCCCGTAGTTCTGTCATTGACAGTTTAGCAAATAAACCATTCATTCCACCTATAGGGCAAAGATATCTGCACCAAAATCGCCGTTCAAAAATTGCCGAAAAAATCATTGCCCCGGCAGTAATTAATAATAATAAACAAGCACTAAGGTAGGCTGTGTTTTCTAGATGCCAGAGTTCTTCCCATAAGAAAATTAGGGTAAATAGTCCAAAGAGAAACCATCCGCCCCATTTTTCAGCTTGCTGTCGAGGCCAACGTTTGAGTTTTCGCGGCCACAACCATAAAGATAGTTTTTGGGTAATTTCTCCGTAAATCATGAAGGGACAAACAGAACACCAAATACGTCCTAAAAAGGGAAAGAGAAATAGGAAAAAAGGCCACCACCAAGCCCAAAATAAATTTAAAACAAAATTGCGATCGCGGGTTTGCGGGCCGATAAATAATACCGCAACAATGATTGCAAAAGCAGTTGCGGTAAAACCATAATTAATCCGATCCGGCCACCAAGGACTGCGTAAAAATTTACGTAAATCGGGATAAATATTTAAAAGATTGACTCGAAATCGCTTTTTCTTTGTTTCAGCTGGCCAAAAGATTTCTTCTGTTAATTCATTAGCATTTTCAGCTTGGACGATCGCTCTTTCTACCAGATTTTTTAATTCTTTGAGATTACCGGGGAAATCGTAAGACTGTAAGCGGCGTAAAGCTTCTGGGGTGATGCGTGGTTTGGGAACGCCTCTAGACCGAACGTAGAGACTGACATAATATTCCACCTGACCTTGAATATCAGTTTTCCGCAACCGTAGCGGCGGTACTTTAATAATATGACCAACGGAGCGATCGATTGTTGGCAGAGTTTTTTCGGAAACGATAAGAATCCGTGCTTTACTAGGACGAGGTTCAGTCTCTGGTTCTCCCGGACGAGCGACGGGAGTATACGTACCAGTTTTGAGCAACTGCGTCACAGCAGGTAATAATTCAGAAGGTAATTCTTGGATGTTGTTGAGAACTAGCGTACCTTCTCCTAACCATTCCAACAGTCCTGGTTTACCGCCAACGCGACCAAATAAATCTGCACCGCTGGTTTGCAGAATACCACAATTGACTTTAATAATTGGTTCTCGTCTTTTGGGGGAACCAAAGTGAATTAAGGCTGCGATATTGTCTTTTTCTAATCCTGGTTCGCCGAAAATATCCACTGACTTGCGGTCATTAGCGGCTTCTCGAATTTGCTCCCGCAGACGTACAGCATAGCGGCTTGTACCGACAATTCCCCGTTGCGCTTTGGTAACTAAATATGGTCGCAAAGCGATGGAACGTTCTTGTTCGTAGCCAAGTGCAGAGGTGACTTGAGCTAATTCTTGAGCCAATTGACGGGAAAAACCCTGAGCAATTTCGGGGTATTGCGCGACTAATTCCCGAAATTTAGTAGCAGGTACAACCCACAAATGACATTCTGTAAGGGTAACAATTGTGAAGGTGGCTAACTCATCCAATACCAACTCTTGGAGGTGAATGACTGCTCCGGGAAGGAAGCCACGAACTAAAGCTGAGTTCTTATGATCGGTATTGTCGCATTCAAGTTGACCATCTTTGAGGATGTAAAGTGCTTCTGGAGTAGTACCTTCCTCCACAAGGTTTACTTGTGCTGGTAAAACTTGTTCTTCAATGACTTGAGCGATCGCATTTAACACTTCAGGTGGGAGAATTCCTAAAGTCGTCCGTTCTTGTAGCCATGTAACCATTTCTGGAGATGTCATATTCGGTTCTCCGTGCAGGTTGCCGTATCAAAGGAATTATCGCTTGAAAGCTGGTCAAGAATTCAAAATTCTCAATTCTCAATTCTGGATAAAGTTTAGATCTGCTTACAGTTTGCCTTTTCTCTCAACTTCTGAAGTAAGTCCCAATAACTTGTTTCATTCTTGGAGACAAACAATGGAAGCCAGTATACTGCTTTTTCTAGTAACCTATTAGTATCATCATTCAAATTTTCAATCAATCTTACTACCGATTTAAATCCCAGCTTCGGAATCGCAAATTCTAATCAAAGTTTAATAGATTGAGCATTAGATTTTACAACTCCATAATTAAATAACAGCGTTACGTAATCTCTTGTATGTAAAACCTTCTTTGCCATTGCAATAGTAATTTGGCTTTTTTCATCAATCATTAACTTGAGGATTTCATACGCTTGAGTTTCAGGTATTGATTTCAAATATTCTAAAATTATCTTTTCCTCATGAGAAGGTAAAGATTTATAAATGCTAGTTTGTATTAACTGTTGAATATTATCATCCATAATTTATTGCTAGGGACTAGGAAATAGTGCAGAATATTTTGTGATATCGGAAAGTCTCAATTGCACATCTGGTGAATTAATTTTGACAATGATTCAGGGAAATTATGGCATTATATCTAGACTCGGCGATCGCATCTGAAGCTGAAATCGTCAAGCATTGGGGTTGGGTAAAGGGTATTACTACTAATCCCACGCTTTTAGCTCAAAGTGATACCCCACCAGAAATCACACTCAAAAAATTAGTTACCTTGACAAATGGTCCGTTATACTATCAACTTATGGCAGGCGATAAAACGGCAATGTTAGCTGAAGGTAAAAAAGCTTTCAAGATTATTGGTTCCCAAACAATTTTGAAGATTCCCGCAACACCTTTAGGCTTTGAAGTAGTAGCAAATTTGTCTTCAGAAATTACTTGTTCGGTGACAGCAATTTATAGCGCAGCACAAGCAGCAGTAGCACGAGAAGCAGGAGCGAAAATTGCCATAGCTTATGTAAATCGCGCGACTCGGTTGTTAGGTGATGGTATTGCTTTAGTCCGAGAAATGGCTAGCGTACTTAAAGGTAGCGACGTGGAAATATTAGCAGCTAGTATAAAATCTCCCCAAGAAGCAGCTGCTTCATTGCAAGCCGGGGCGCATCATTTGACTTTACCTTTAGCAATGTTGCAAGCGATCGCTACTCATGAATTATCACAAAAAACTGTTGAAGATTTCGCCCAGGGAGGCATAGGTTTAGAATAATTCGTAATTCGTAATTCGTAATTAAATATGAGTTTGTCCGATGTCCCTAATCTTTGGGTTCCTTTAGCACTTTTAAGCTTGATTGTCGTAGCGGCTGTATTTTTCAGCCGCAGTAGTTGATATGTACAGTGCAGGTTTAAGTTAAAACAGATTGACGTTCGGATAATTCTTATTATTCAAATTCAAGGGGCGACAAGCGAGTTAAAGTGCTTGCTGTATAAGCTTCATAGCCCTTAAACCTCACTGATAATATGCTTGCTTATTGCGAATCGAACCGACTAGTTCCTCGACCCATACTTGACACCCATACCCTGTTTCTGATTTTGTAACAGCGTTTAGAGGCGATTGTCGCCGGGCTGAATTTTGGTCTCCTCCTAGAGGTTATGCTGTCTATATTCCTCAGTTTTGATAAAACTAATAGTTGTTCTAATTAGTATCAGTATACCTTTTATAAAATAAAGTTTTCTTCGTAGTTAGCGATTTATCGCTCTCTTGCATAGTTTTCCAGGGCTAAAGCCCTTACTACAAACTTAAATTTTATTAAGTCCTTCTACTTAAGACATAGGTTGTCATCTCTTTCACATTCTTGAGGTAGAGATAAATATTTTGAAAAACTACATCCTTTGATTGATAAGTTAATCCAGTTATTTCTTACTATTTAGGAATAACTATAAGAATCCGGTTTGATTACTGAAGTTACCCGTAGAGGAAGGGAACAGGGAACAGAGAAGGAGGAATCAAGGTATACTGATTTTTTTTATGGCTACGCCACGCAAGCTATCAAAAATCAAATAATAATCCTATAGCAAGTCTGTTAATTACTCTAAGTTAATTAACTGTATATGGATAAAAGATTAATATTTATTTTTATTGCAATAGTATTAGCAAGTTTACTATTTTTACCATTATTTACCATAAATCAAGATAAACAACCTTTGTTTTTGTCAAACTCCTTATCAATTAGCCCAACTATTGAACAGGTAAAAGAGCAATACGAATCTGATTTACTGCGTATTAATGGTGTGGTTGGTGTGGGAATTAGTAAATGTGAAGAGAAACCTTGCATCAAAGTGTATTTAGAAAATGAATCTCCGAATTTAAAAAAGCAAATACCAAAGCAATTGGATGGATTTAAAGTAGATACACAAGTGACAGGAGCTATTAAAGCACAGCCTCAACAATAATAAGCATTTTATCTCTGCAAATAGGAAATGACAATGAACCAAGTTAATACAGTTAAACAGGATTACGAGGCACAACTGATGAGGCTACCCAATGTTACAGGGGTTGGCATTGGTGAGAGGAGGGGAAAGACAGTGATTAAGGTTTTTGTCACCCAAAAAGTTCCAGAATCCAACTTAAAGCCCCATGAAGTTGTGCCGAAGTCCATAGAAGGGTGTGAGACAGATGTTGAAGAAATTGGGACTGTAACAGCACAAATTTAAGCAAATCAACGGGAGATTTGATATGAAATTAGATGAAAATAAGATGATACTGTCTCAACAGTACACAGCAGAGGTACAAACAGCTCACAGAGCCGCCGTAGAAGAATTTATGAAACCAGGGCAGCTACGACCCAATGTTGTTGGTTTGGGAGTGGGCGTCAAATGGCGGAATGGAGAACCTACAGGTGAGCCAGCATTGTTAACATTAGTAACTCACAAGATACCAAGAGATGAGTTGAGTAGGGCTGATCTCATACCATCGAGATTGGCAGATATGCAAACTGATGTTTTGGAAATAGGTTATCCTTTCGCGGGAGTGGGAGAGTTACGCCAGAAACCCACACAGGTAAGAACCGAGTTAATACAACCTACTAATGGTGCAACTGGAACTTACCGTGTTACTGAAAGGATGGAGATACCAGAGACTGGGGTTGAGTTGCTGGCTAGACGCGCTCGTCCGGCGGAAGGAGGCTACAGCGTCGGACATTACAAGATTACCGCAGGGACTATTGCTACTTGTGTGTATGATATTTTGCCAGGGGGTTCTACTAACCCTCCTGTGCATGGTGTTGGTATTCCATCCCGTTACTATATTCTCAGCAATAATCACGTTTTGGCTAACAGCAACGATGCTGCGGTGGGAGATCCGATATTGCAGCCAGGCCCCTTTGATGGCGGAAATGCTTCTACAGATATCATTGCGCGTCTGAACCGATTTGTACCGATTGACTTTGAACCAACAATTCCCAGGGAACAGCACCGCAACCTTGTAGATGCTGCGATCGCAGAAGCACAATTCCATGATATTGATCGGGAAATCTACTGGTTGGGTTATGTACGAGGCTGGCGACGCAAGCAGGATGTAACGGTGGGAATGTCTGTGTTTAAAACTGGACGCACTACGAACTTTACAAGCGGTAGAATTACAGCGATTAGCGCCACTGTTGATGTCGGCTATGGTAACGGCAAGGTAGCCCGCTTCAAGGATCAAATTATTACCACTAACATTTCTGCTGGTGGTGATTCTGGTTCACTGGTGGCGACTTTGGTGAATAACACCCCGGCTGCTGTAGGGTTGCTGTTTGCTGGCTCGTCAGTAGCTACTATTGTCAATCAAATCGAAAACGTGCGATCGCTCCTACGAGTAGAAATTGCAGAACAGATGCTCTAATACTGGTCAAGGGTAATAGGGAAAGTTCTCTTCTTAATTCCCAATTACCCTTGACTCCTCTAGGGAGAAATTAAAATGGCGGGAATGACTTGGCTTCATCTTTCAGATTGGCATCAGAAGGGGAAAGAATTTGACAGGCAGGTTGTACGTGATGCCTTAATTAGAGATATTGAGGAGCGGGAGAAAATCAGTCCAGACTTAGCAAAGATTGATTTAATCATCTTTAGTGGTGATGTGGCTCACGCTGGTAAAAAGGAAGAATATACAGCAGCGTGGGAAAATTTATTTGAGCCTGTGCTTCAAGCAACTGGGTTAACTGCCGAGCGGCTGTTTATTGTACCAGGCAACCACGACCTCGATCGCAGTGCCTTTGAATTGCTACCAAATTCTATCCTCAAGCCTTTTGAGTCTAATGAGCAGGTCAAAGATTGGCTGACGAACAAAAAAAAATGCGATCGCCTGCGGGAACCCTTTGAAGCCTACAGGGAATTTGTGACTAAATATACACATCAGACCCAACCTGACTACAGCAGTATCCGCAGACTACAGATCGGAGGAAAGCGGGTAGCATTGCTTGGTCTAAACTCTGCTTTAATGGCTGGACGGGTAAATGAAAGAGGAGAAGTAAATGATGATGGAAAACTAATTGTTGGAGAACCTCAATTGTATGATGCCCTCCACAAGATAGCTAGTGATGAGGTTCGGATTGCGGTGCTGCATCATCCGTTAGAATTGCTAGCTGAATTTGAACGTGATTTAATCACACAACGTCTTCAAGACAATGATGGGTGTCATTTTCTTCTGTGTGGTCATCAGCATAAAGCTAAAGCTTATCAAGTAACTGGAACAACAGGAAACTGTGTAATTATTCCAGCTGGCTCCAGCTACAGCAACCGTGGTTATCACAATGGTTACAATTTTGTACACCTTGATTTTGCAACTAATAAAGGAAACGTATATCTGCGTCTCTGGGATTATGATGAAAACTACTGGCGCGAACATATAGCAAGGTCGCATGAGCATGGGTATGTAATCTTTGAACTTCCAAAAAAAGAGATTAAACGCCCAAACATCCCAAATATTGTCACAGTTCCAGATGAAATACAAAACACGCTTAAACAACACTTCGATTGGCTAATTCCCAAAATCAAAAATGGCTTAGTAATTCCTTTCTTAGGAGCAGATATTAACTTATGCGATCGCTCACAAGATCCAAATTTGGCACCCAAACCGTGGGAATGGAACCTTAACAGTGACTATCCACCTACTAGTGTAGAACTCGCTGCTTACCTAGACAGAAGCCATAAATACTTACAGAGAATGCGTTGTCCGTTATGCGATGAAGAAAATTTGCCTGCTAAATGTCCAATTGTGACACAATTTGTGACTAGACTGGATCTTCAGAATGTGTCGCAATACTTCAATCTTCTGAGTGAGGGTGAAGAGAACATCAAAGAGACAATCACAGCCATCACTGAAAAAGAATACAAACCTAATCGATTGCATCAGTTCTTTGCTGAACTTCCTCGTTTCATGGATGAGATGGGCTATTCTGCGAGGATTAAAAGTTTAGGTGAAAAAACTCGTTATCAACTAATAGTAACGACCAATTTTGATAGAACACTAGAACAAGCCTTTATAAACGCCAAGCAGCCATTCGATTTAGTTTCCTATACGGCAGGTGGTGAAGATAGCGAAGGACAGATTGTTAAACAGTTTGTCCATCAAAGATTTGAACATACAATTGAGGAAGATAAGGATTCACCAGTAGTTCAAAAAGGCCAACTAAAACCGATTCCGCCAGGAACTGCTAACGAATATTCAGACTTTTCACTCAATGAGCGTCCAGTCATCTTAAAACTCTATGGCCCTGTTGATTTGCCAGAACGTCCCAGAAAAAGCTTTGCGATCACAGAAGATCATTTTATTGACTATTTGGCTTATGCCGATAACAAACCTGTGGATTTACTGCCAAGCTATCTGTTAGGTAAACTCAGCAACAGCCATATTTGGTTTTTAGGATATAGCCTACGCTATTGGCATCAGCGTGTCATTTTACACCGCTTGTTGCCAGAGAAAGAACAAAGGAAGACACAAACATGGTGGGCAGTTCACCCAAAACCTGATGCTTTGGATAAGTTCCTTTGGAAGAATAAAGATGTAGAAATCATGAGTGAAATATCTTTAGAAATATATTTTGATGAATTGAACAAAAAACTGAAAAAACATTAGTAAAAATTAAAAGCTGAGAAGTAGAGGAAATTATGTACTGTGATAGCATTGAGATTCCTGTACCCTACAAAGGGCTAATTCCCTATTCACAAACAGATAAGTTGTTCTTCTTTGGGCGAGAAAAAGAACAACAAATAGTAATTCAAAATTTGTGGGCTTCAAGGCTGACAGTTGTCTATGGGGCTAGTGGTGTAGGTAAAAGTTCGCTTATGCGGGCAGGTGTTGCTTATAATTTGCGTCAAGCAGCCTTAGAAAACCAAGAAACAACTGGTAAGCCAGGGTGGGGTGCGATCGTTTTTCCCCCACTAAAGGGCGAATTAGATGATAGTTTGTCTTGGCAAGATCCACTGACAGGGATCAAGAAACAGATGGAAGCAGAAATAACTAATCTTTTCAAAACTGAATCACCACATGAAATTAAGCAACAATTTGAGCAAGCGCTCAAAGCTATTGCCAAAAATCCAGAACAACCTTCTTTTACCGATATCTTGAAGGCTTGGATAGAGATTATTCACCAAGAAGATGAGAGCGGTAGGTTATTTATTATCCTGGATCAGTTTGAGGATTATTTTGATTTCTTAAACGATAATGCTAAAGACACCTTTGCTGATGAATTTTCTCAAGCTGTTAATAACTCTAGTTTGAATCTTCATTTCCTCATTTCTATTCGTGAAGATGCCCTGTCTAAACTTGACCATTTTAAAGGTCGCATCTTCCGTAACTTATTAGATAATCGTATAGCAATCAAACATCTAAACCGCCAATCAGCCCAGGATGCTATTGAGAAACCAATCGCTGAATATAACCGACAGCAAACTATCCTTGATAACCTGTGTAAATCAAAATTAACCGTACTCTACGGTGACAGTAGTGCAGGTAAGAGTACAATTTTGCGAGATGGTATTGCCTATTATCTGCATCAAGCAGCAGAACAAAATCTGCAAAAATCCAGCAAGCTAAAGTTAGCAATTACTCTATTTAATTCTTGGAATAATGGAAAACCATTAGATAATTTATTGTTGCAAATTAAACAATATATTAAAAACATAGGAAATATTGAACTTCCTCACTTAGATTTATCATTTACTGACACCTTACAGGCCTGGACAAAGTTTATTAATATTGATGAGTCTGCTAAGCTATTCATTATCATTGACCAGTTCGAGGAATACTTAATTCATTCTCCAATAGATCAAACAAAATTATTTTTTTATGAGCTTTTTCGTGCGATAAATCATCCTGAACTAAATATTAATTTGCTCCTTTGTCTTCATAAAAATACTCTTCACAAGCTGGATTTTGTTAAAGATGATATAGTGAAATTATGCCCATATTATTTACATATATCATCAGGTTTTGTCAAAAAAGAACCCATTGTAGATAATTTTATCGAGTCTAAAATTGTTCAACATATCGAAGATAAATTAGTCGGTATTGAACCAGACTTAGTTACAGCAGTTTTGGATGATATAGCTCTTTCGCCAACACCATCAGAACAGAGGTTTGAAACTCCTTACCTCCAACTGGTAATGCTTCGTTTATGGAAACAGGAAATGAGAGGCGAATCTCCATCTCGCAGCCTAGAAAAACAAAGCTATATAACCTTAGGCAAAGCAGAGCAAATTGTCCAAGATCATCTCGATCAAAAGCTAGAAGATTTAAAGACTGATTTCAAGATTGATACTTCTTATCGTCTCTTTTACTACTTAGTTACACCATCTGGTGATAAACTTGCCCTCAAAGCCCAAGATTTATGCGATTACGTTAACGCAGAACCAAACCAAACTGAAAAACTTGAGATAGAAAGGGTTTATAAATGGCTAAATAAACTAAGTCAAGGCGAGGCTCGAATTATCCGCCCACTAGCTGCTGATTACTATGAAATTTTCTTAGATGTTTTAGCTAAAGCAATTTGGAAGCGACTACAGCGTCAACGCAAACTCAAAGAAATTGAGCAGATGGCGAAAGATGCTTTGCTACAGTTCGAGTTTTCTGAGCTAGAAGCATTACTGACAGTGATGCGTGCTGGGCAAGAGTTTCAGAATAACATTCAAAATGGACTCTTAGCGCAAGACTGTCACGCTCCCCAATTAAAAACTGCATTGCAGAAGATTCTTGACAATATCAGAGAGGAGAATCAATTTCAAGCACACATAAAAACCATCTATAAGGTTAATTTCAGCCCTGATAGTAAGTATCTTGCTACTGGTTCAGAAGATGGTACTGCCCGTTTATGGGACTTACAAGGTCATTTAAAACAAGAATTCAAAGGTCATCAGGGCTGGGTTTATAGTGTCAGTTTTAGCCCCGATAGTAACTATCTTGTTACTGGCTCTACTGACCATACTGCCCGCCTGTGGGACTTACAAGGCAATCTCCAGCAAAAATTTATAGGACATGAGGGCTGGGTGCTGAGTGTCAGTTTTAGTCCTGATGGTAAATATCTGGCTACTGGCTCTGCTGACGGTACAGCCCGCCTATGGGACTTACAGGGTAATCAGATTGGTGAATCTTTCCAAGTTCATAAGGGCTGGATTTGGAGCGTTAGTTTTAGTCCACCTGATGGCAAATACCTTGCTACTGCCTCATCTGATGGTCATGTTTGCTTGTGGAATTTACAAAATAACTCTTGGGATAAATTTCTAGTCAATGGGGGTACAGTTTATAGTGTCCGTTTTAGTCCACCAGACGGAAAGTATTTTGCTAGTGCCTCATCTGATGGTACTGCTCGCCTATGGGACTTACAAGGCAACCTACAGCAAGAATTTATAGGCCATCAGTGTTGGGTATATAACGTCAGTTTTAGTCTCGATGGTCAGTACCTCGCTACCAGCTCTGCTGACGGCACATCCCGTCTGTGGGACATACAAGGTAATCAATTAGCTGTATTGAAAGATCATAAGGGCTTTGTATGGAGTGCTAGTTTCAGCCCAGATGGTCAGCACCTCGCCACCAGCTCTGCTGACGGTATAGTTCGCCTGTGGAACTCAAGAAACAAGTATCTAGCAAAATTCAACGGTCACAAGGGCTTGGTTTGGAGTGTGAGTTTCAGCCCAGATGGACAGATGCTAGCCACTGGCTCATCTGACAAAACTGCCCGCTTGTGGGACTTACAAGGTAATGCTATTGGTAATCCTTTTCAAGATCATGACAGCCCTATCTTGAGTGTTAGTTTTAGTCCTGATGGACAGAAACTTGCCACTGGCTCAGAAGATGGTACTGCCCATTTGTGTGATTTACAGGGCAATTTACTACAAGAATTTAAAGGTCATAAAGGCTGGGTTTGGAGCATCTGTTTTAGCCCAGACGGAAAGTATTTTGCTACTGCCTCATCTGAGGATGGTACAGCTCGCTTGTGGAACTTGCAAGGCAACTTACTACAAGAATTTAAACACACTAATCCAGTTTGGAGTGTCAGTTTCAGTCCTGATGGACAGAAACTTGCCACTGGTGCTGCCGATAATACAGCCTACCTATGGGATTTACAAGGTAAGTTATTACAAAAATTCAAAGGTCATAAGAACTGGGTTTGGAGTGTCACTTTTAGTCCCGATGGACGGATGCTAGCCACTGGTTCTGCCGATAGTACAGCCCGCCTATGGGACTTCCAGGGAAAATTAGTGCAGGAATTTAAAGGTCACAAGAACTGGGTCTGGAGTGTCAGTTTTAGCCCTGATGGACAAATGCTAGCCACTGGTTCTGCCGATGGTACTGCCTGCCTATGGGACTTACAGGGACAATTAGTGCAAGAATTCAAAGACCATGAGGGAGGGGTTTTCTGTATCAGCCTTAGTCCCGATGGGCAGATGTTAGCCACAACTTCCGTCAATGGAACTGTTCGGCTATGGTCAATTGAAAATTTTGAGTCTCTTTTGGCAAGAGGGTGTAATTGGCTCAAGGACTATTTTGCGAACTATTCTCATGATCGAAAAGATTTAAAGGTATGTGACAACACAGATAGTTCCTCGTAGTTTAACTGTTGTTATGGTTATATAAATTGATATTTAAAAATTTCATTTCTCAATAAATTATCTTATTTTACTTATGTCTATCGAGCAACTTCAAGAATTTCTCAATTTTCACAAAATTAAATATAAAACGATTCATTATTCACCTGCTCATACGTCACAAGAACTTACAATATATAAACATACGTTAGGAATAGATTTAATTGAGTCTGTACTAGTAGAAATTGACGGACAAAAAATAGCTGTGATTCTTTTACCAGCCAGTTTACAAGCCAATGTAGGCTCTCTCCAAGCAGCTTTAGATACAAACAAAGTTAGATTACTTCAGCAGGAAGAATTTGAGCATTTATTCCCCTATTGTGAATTTGGTACACTTCCTCCCTTCGGGGAATTTTACAATATGGAGGTTTTTTGGTGGCAAGATTTAGCTAAAAACCAAGAGGTTGCATTCTACGCTTATTCTTATGCTCATTTGGTTAGAATGAAGTATGCTGATTTTGAAAAACTAATCAATCCTCACAAGGGCATAGTATTTTTGACTAGACCAAAATATCGGGTAGAGATTGCAGCAGTTATCCCACAATTTGCTAGGCATAAACTTGATATATATGAACATTGTTTTTTAGGGATAAGTTTAGAAAGTGAAAATTTTTCCATAGCAAGATTAATAGGAATGACGGATTGGATTAGCAAACATTTTAAAAAATGTACTGTTTTAATTGGTGATAGCATACATCGGATTACTTTACAAATAAATCAAGGTTTAAATGAAAAACAGTCCCTTAACAAGGGACTGTTTTTAGGAAGAGAGTATGTATATAATGCAAATTATGTTTTTGGTAATTACAATGTTAGCTGTCTTTTTAATGTAATTTTTTGCTCAGAAATACAAAAATCAGAAGATTATTTTAAATATTATGAACAGTTACAAAATATTCTTAGGCAGAATGATAATTTTGCCAATTCAGTTAAATTTTCTGTGAAAGAGTTTGTCCTTCGGCACTTTGAGAAAAATACTGAAAATTTTGATAGTTATATAGAATTGTCATCTAGATATTTACTCGAAGAATTAGCTATCTTTGCCTGTCTGGTTAAAGACGACTTATCAATAATGATTTATCCAGGCTCTTTATTAAAGATTTTAGAAGAAATTGCCGAAGGTCATTATTCTGATGTTCCCGATAGCCTAAAAAAGATAGTTCATGTTTCTTTACATCTCAAAAGAAGATAATGCTGCCAGCATAATAGGTTGACAATACTTTCAAAAACTTTATTGCTAAGGAATTAGCAACAATTCAGCTGACGAGCAATTACAGATTGAAAGAAATTTTATCAAACAGCATTCTATGTTGCTAAAAACTCTATTTTAATTTCTATGATATCAGGATTCACCAATGTCTAAAACACCGTCCTTTGAATCTCAGTCGAGTCCACTGGATGATTTTCAACTTGATTTGCTCAAACAGGAATATTTTTTTCTTCAAACTACTATCGAAGACTACAATAAACAGATTTGGGTGATCAAGGCGCTGGGTATTACTGGAACTAGTGCTGTTTTGGGATTCATGTTAAGAGAAAAACAAAATCTCAGCGTCAGTAGCATTGCCTTTATGGGTTGTGCTATACCCTTATTTTTCTGGATTCTCGAAAGTCAATGGAAACATTTTCAGCGTGGTTTTTATCCCCGTGTTGCTCAAATAGAAGCCATTTTTGCTAATACTTATGGTTTATGTAGCCCTAAAATTTACGGTAGTTGGACTTATACTTTCAAGCGCAGTCTTACTCCTCAACATAAAGGTTATCTATGGGATGGTTTACTGAATCGCAGTGTCTGTGTTAGCTATTTGCTAGAGATTGCCTTTCTATGGAGCATCGCTGCGATCGCCTACTTTTAGAAAAGGTATTGATGATTGTTGTATAAATTAGATAAAGTAAGCAATTTTTATTTTATTCTCCACTCATTCATACTTGATTATCTAACATTTTATTTACTTTCATCTATGTGCGATTATTTGATTAAACAATTCCTCACATTTTCTTCACATTTTATTTCTAACCTTAAATTAGAGTTCATGTTTAAAACAACAATGTGGCAAGAGGTGAGCCACTGTATATATTCATCAAACTCCAAGAGAAATAGAGAATATTGGAGGAAAAGTATGCTCAACGTTGTACGTCGTAGTCAAATTATCGGGTGGATAGCAATAGATAGCTCAACCGCTAATAGTTTTGGTGAGTTAGAAGAAGTTTGGTTAGATGATTCTGGGCGTATTGCCTATTTTTCAGGTGGAGAAACTTATTTGCCAGTGAAAAGAATTGCTGGGGTAGGTATGGGTGCGGTTTCTGTCTATTATCCGCCAGTTGAAGACACGCCAGAAAATCTCCGCCGCTTGCATGAAATTACAGTTGAATCTACACTAGGTGAGCCTCTTGGCTGGGTGGAAGATTTTTTATTTGATTGGCAAACGGGAGAAATTGCAGCTTACATTGTGGCGGGAGAAATTGCTGCTCCTTTTGGTGGACGCGCAGTATTGTATCCCGAAGATGTTGAGGAAATTGCCATCAATAAAGTAATTATCAGTGAAGATGTTAAACATCAACTTGAGGCTGAGTCAGAGGGATTGAAGGGTTTCTTCAGCGAGAAATCACAACAGGTGCAACATTTAGTACATATCATAGGCGTTGGCGTAGCCCGCCGAAGGCATCGCCTAGATCATCTGATTTCCCCCAGCGATAAACCAGAAGTTGTCCGCGTCAAAATCAAGGAAGTCAGCGACGAAGTGGCAGGTTCTACTAATCATCCTCATCACGCCTTGCAGGAAGCTACGGAGTTTTTGCAAGAGCAATGGCATAGTTTACAGCAAAGTATTACCCGTGCAGGAGAGCGTGCAAAAGCGTCTCTAGATGCCGCCTGGAAGCAAATCCACCAAATCAAGTCTTGATTATGGACAATTTCATCCTCTTTGCTGGCACAGCTAACTCTGATTTAGCTGCCGCAGTTGCCCAGAAACTCAATATCCCCTTGGGTAAATCTCTAGTTGAACGCTTTCCAGATGGTGAGGTAAATGTGCGACTTCTGGAATCGGTACGCCAAAAGGCTGTGTTTATCCTCCAGTCCACTGCACCACCTGTTAATGACCATCTAGTAGAACTTTTAGCCTTTGCAGATGCTTGTCGTCGGGCGGCGGCTAGTCGAATTACAGCGATTATTCCTTACTTTGGCTACGCCCGTGCAGATAAACGTCACGGTAGGCGCGAACCAATCACCGCCAGTATGGTAGCTGAAGTGTTACAGGCTGTCGGGGTAAATCATGTTGTCACACTAGATTTACACACGCTGCAAATTGAAGGTTTCTTTCGCATTCCTGTAGACAGTCTGACGGCTGTACCAATTTTTTGCGAAGCTATACGCCATTACTTACCGCCTAATTTCGTAGTTGTATCGCCAGATACGGGTCGCGTACAGATGGCTACTCAATATGCCCAAAAACTTGATAATTCTGTAGTCGTGCTACACAAACACCGCACCAGTGGCACAGAAACAGAGGTGACTCGTGTTGTCGGGGATGTAAAGGGTTGTGCCTGCTTAATTATCGATGACATGATTTCCACTGGCGGCACTCTTGCTAAAAGTATTGAAGCGTTACTCAAAGCCGAAGCACGTCCAGAAATAATTATTGCTGCTACTCACGGGTTGTTTGTCAAGGAAGCACGGGCTAAGTTAAGCCATCCCAGTGTTAAGGCGATTTTTGTCACCGACAGTGTAACTCCCAAAGAAACCGACTGGCAGCAATTAAAAATTGTCTCGATCGCACCTTTAATTGCTACTACTATTCAACGATTTAAAACTGATGGTTCAATTAGTGATTTATTTTAGAGGTATAAAACTATGTGGCAAAAGTTCCGTAATCGCACGGAAGCTGGAAAACTGTTAGCTGCTCAGTTAACAGAGTATGCCAATCGTTCAGATGTTTTAGTATTAGGGCTTCCTCGTGGCGGTTTGCCTGTAGCATTTGAAGTAGCCAAGGTACTAGATGCACCTCTAGATGTTTGCTTAGTGCGGAAACTTGGTGTACCTGGACATAAAGAACTAGCGATGGGTGCAATTGCTACCGGAGGAGTTCGTGTTTTGAATGAAAATGTTGTAGATTGGTTGCGGATTCCCCAAGCAACTATTGATGAAGTAGCAGCAATCGAAATGCGGGAATTAGAGCGTCGGAACCAAATCTATCGGGGTAATCGTCCGCTACCAAAAGTCAAAAATCATACAATTATTCTTGTAGATGACGGTATTGCTACGGGTGCTACTATTCGTGCAGCGATCGCTACATTGAAAAAGCAACAACCCCGCCAGCTGGTAGTTGCAGTTCCCGTTGCAGGTGTAGCCACTTGTCAAGAACTACAAGCAGAGGTTGATCGGGTTGTATGTATGATGATGCCAGAAGATTTATATGCGATCGGTCTTTGGTACGAGAATTTTGAGCAAACAACCGACGCAGAAGTATGTGAACTTTTGACAAGACAAAAATTACTGGTAGCAAACGACTCGTAAGTAGAGGTTGAGTCAATGAATAGGACATTAACGCAGAACCCCCAAGAACATCTGGTCTTAGTGACAGCAGGTAAGGTACAGCTAGAGGGCAATTTGGTGATTCCCGATTATGCGACAGGCATAGTGTTATTTGCTCATGGTAGTGGTAGCAGTCGTCACAGCCCTCGCAATCGCTATGTTGCTGAAGTCTTACAACAAGCGGGACTCGCAACTTTGTTAATTGATTTGCTGACTCTGGAAGAAGAAGAAATCGACCTGCGAACAAGACACTTGCGCTTTGATATTGGTTTGTTAGCCTCGCGGTTAGTTGGGGCTACAGATTGGCTGACACATAACCCAGATACTCGACATCTAAAAGTAGGTTACTTTGGCGCGAGTACAGGCGGTGGTGCAGCCCTCGTCGCCGCCGCAGAACGTCCAGAGGCGGTGCAGGCTATTGTTTCTCGTGGCGGACGACCTGATTTAGCTCCTTCAGCCTTACCTCATGTCAAAGCGCCGACATTGTTGATTGTTGGTGGGTACGATCTGGCAGTAATAGCAATGAATGAAGATGCACTACAGCAATTACAAACATCAAAACGCTTAGTGATTATCCCTAATGCCAGCCACTTGTTTGAAGAACCAGGTGCATTAACCGCAGCCGCACAACTGGCAAGTGAATGGTTTACGCACTATCTCAGGTAGATGGGATTGGGGTAAAGGTGTAGGGGGTAGGAGTTTATGGATTAAGCAAGCATATTATCGGCGAGGTTTAAGGGCTATGAAGCTTATACAGCAAGCACTTTAACTCGCTTGTCGCCGCTTGAATTATTCAAATCTCTCCCCGTCCCCGCGTCCCCGTATTCATCTGAACCTGATATAACTCCTAACTCCTTTGCCAAATTTTAATTGTTTTATCCAAACTCCCACTCACCAACATCTCGCCGGAAGCTGTGAAGGCTAATGCTGTAACTATATTTCCATGACCTGTAAAGGTACCGAGCAATTCCCCGGTTTGGACATGCCATAATTTAATAGTTTTATCAGCACTACCGCTGGCGATGATTTGTTCATCGGGACTCAAAGCGATCGCATACACTCTATCTCTATGTCCTTTGAGGGTATGAAGTAATTCTCCAGTCTCCAAATGCCAAATTTTAATCGTTTGATCCCAGCTACCACTGACAAGCAGTTTACCATCTTGACTAATTGCCAAGGAACAAACGATGTGAGAATGACCCATGAGGGTATGCAAAGGTTGTGTATCTTTTAAACTTTTGATCCCTGTTTGGGGTGAAATCCGCCAAACTTTGATTTTGCGATAGCTACCTGTGACCACAGTTTGCCCGTCGGGACTCAAAACCAGGGAATGAGCAGCTGTATCATCTAAAGAGAGAGCGATCGCTACTTGACGGTGAATCAAATCCCAAAATAGAATTTTTCTGTCATCTCCGCCGGTGGCTAACATCCTACCATCTGGGGTGAAAGCAGCACAGCGCACTACTCCATGATGTTTGTGCAGGATATCTATTAAGTCTAGAGCGCCCACGTGCCAAATTTTAATTGTCGAGTCTGCACCGCAGCTGACTAAAGTTTGCCCATCGGAACTAAAAGCTAGGGAATTCACTTCATCCACTAGCCCAGATATCACCCAAGGATACTCTGACAATGTATCTATTAATTCACCTTTGCTTAAATCCCATAGCTTCGTCTCACCACGGCTACCACTTGCCAATATGGGTAAGGCGTTACCATTATTACACCCCGAACTAAAGGCCAAACAATTAATTCCTCTGGTATGCCCTTGTAGAGTCTGCCAGCATTCCCAGTCACCTACTACGTTTTTCAGAGAATGCTCTGTTGGTAGAGTTTGGATTGTCTCTATCGTCGTTTCATGAATTATTGGCGATGTGTCTTTTTTGCCAATAAGTGATTCTAAATACCAACTTAACCCCCCGGCATATAACAAATTGCTCGGAGTAACGTGTATTTTGGGTTCAGAAAATTCTAGTTGATTTGTAGGTAAAAAGCCTGTGATTATGCTCTGCTTTTCATAACCTAATTTACCTGTATATGGATAAAATAAACACAGAAAAATTAAGACTTGGTGATTTCTCAAATCTTCTTGAGTTACCGACCATCTAATTTTGTCTTTCTTAATACCATTAAAACTTTCGCCATCAGCGACGTAAACTTGAACGCTCAGTTGGGGATTATCTTTGAGTACATAAATAAATTTGCTTTGACTAGATAAATTTCCCTCATCATCTAAAGTGATGTTTTCTAAAGTATCTTGGGGGATTTTTTTGAGTAACTTGCCTAGACGTTCGGTGATTATGCGATCGACAATTTTTTCCCGTAAAAGATAATCTTGGGCTTGTTGCTGAAAATATTTGGGAAAGGGTATCGTCCAATCTGGAGGTTCAGGATATTCAGGGGGCATGGGCGGGGGATTTTTGGCGAGAACCTCTGCTTGTTCGCGAGAAAGCTCTTGGAGTTTCGCCAATGCCTCACCCCAAAATGCCATAATTTCTGTGTGGCAACCTTTGACTTGACTTTCAAGCAAAGACAAATCGTAAGTTTTGGGTTTTTTCACACGTTGAAGGAAGTCAGTTTGTTGAGCTTTGAGCAAGCTAATCCAATCCATCTGCATTAGAGGGGCGCACTATTGCATACCTAAGGTAAGCTATACCAATGGAATTACTCAAGTTTATAATCTTTAGTTAATTAAAAATTCAGTAATTTTAGTAGTCTAATAGAACACAAGCATAAGCATCTGTATAGCACCTAGATATTTTATGAACAGATGTAGCCGAGCTACATAGAATTTAGATGATATCAATTAATTCTAACGGACAAAGAAAACAAGATACTGTCTCTGGGGAAACAGTTCTAGTAGTCTAGCAAGTCCAATGAACCCAGGTTAAAAAAAGTTCGTAGTAAGCACTTTAGTCCTTAGGTGGGGACTAATGCTCAAGCACTTATTCATTAGTGCCAATCTTCTGATAAAATCCTTTGGACATAAATAGTTAAGCTGAGTATGACAAGTGCATCTTACATTTTTCTGGCTGGCGCAAGTCGCGGTGTTGGTCAAGAAATTGCTCAATACTTGAGGACACAACAGCTAAAGGTAAAGGCACTCCTGAGAACACTAACAGTTGCTAGTGAATTGGAAAAAATCGGCATTCAAGTAGTTCAGGGAGATGCCTTGAATGTTGGCGATGTCGAACGTGCTGTACAAGCAGATGAACAGATTGACACTATCATCAGTACAATTGGCGGTTTACCAACAGACACAGAAAGACCAGATTACCCCGGTAACAAAAATCTAATCGACGCAGCAGTGAAAGCTGGAGTCCAAAATTTTATTCTTGTGTCTTCCATTGGTGCTGGTGAAAGTGTAAATGCTTTGTCCCCCCAGGTTTTAGCAGCACTAGGAACAGTTTTAGCCGAGAAAAATAAAGCAGAACAACACTTAATTGCCAGCGGACTCACCTACACCATCATCCGTCCTGGTGGGCTGAAGTCAGAACCAGCAACGGGTAATGGTGTTTTAACTGAAGATCCCCGCATCATTGGTAGCATCAATCGCCAAGATGTAGCCCAGTTAGTTTGTCGCTGTTTAAATAGCCAACGCGCTCATAATAAAATCTTGTCAGCGGTAGACCGAAATATGCTATTTGGGCAAACAGAATTTGCTGAGTTTAGCTTGGATTAATCGTTTAAGATATAACGCGATCGTAAAATCCTCAGAACAATAGCCTTTCGTTGCCTATTGCCTATTGCCTGTTGCCTGCTGCCTGTTGCCTGTTGCCTGTTGCCTGTTGCCTGCTGCCTGTTGCCTGCTATTATTAGGCACGCCAACGAAGTATCTGACCCTTAACAGGATTGACAAATTGCCGTCCTTCTGCAATAGACCGAGCATATTCCCGCTTCAACTGGTAATACCACTGCGCCTGGACATCTGAGTCTTTAATTAACCGCAGCACAGGATTATATTTGAGTCCAATTTGCTGTTTTTCCACCACACTGCGGTCTTGACCAAGAAAAGTCCGCGCCAAAACATGCAGTAACGGTTTGAAAAATCCCACCCAAGGAAGTGTCCAGTAAAGAGAAAAAGTTACCTCGGTTTCTGTGTCTGAAATGGGGGTAACTGTGGTTAAATTCACAACTCGATGTTTGCCAATTGTGGTTTCTTCTACCCTAACTCCAGGTAAACGAAAAGAAATCTCAGTTTCCGGTACACCGCCACCAATGAGCCAATATAATCGACCCCCATTGGCTGGTAATCGGTGTCGCCGCATTGTGAAGCCGTGGGGGGAAGCATCAAATTGCTTGACTTCTTCATGCAATTGTTCATTTCGCCACCACCAAGCACGATGAACATAAGGTGAATGGGCGGGGTCCATCAGGCCTACCACTGCATGATCCACAAAACAGGGGAAGCGCATCACCTCTACAAATTGGGGCCATCGCTCCTCAAATCCTGGGATTGCAGGAATTTCCATTTCAGAATCAGGAGGCTGAGGATTATCGCGATCGGGTATGTATATCCAAATATTTCCTTGGGCTTCCCTGATTGGATAAGACTGCACGTCGAAGCGGCTCAAATCCATCTGCTGTTCTTCCACAAGGGACGGTATCGCAGTACAACCCCCACCAGAATTAAAGCGCCAACCGTGATAGCAACATTCCACTTCCTGTCCGTCGAATCTACCACAACTCAAGGGGACACCACGATGCGGACAAATGTCTTGCATCGCAGCCACTTTCCCATCTTTGTCGCGAATTAACAGCACCGGTTCTCCTAAGAAAACGCGGCTGACCATTTTACCTGGCTTCAAATGATTACTAGGCAGAGCATAGTACCAAATGTTACGCAAAAAAAAGTTATCGTTATTTTTCATCACTAACTACATCTTAAATTGGG
Organism: Nostoc paludosum FACHB-159; assembly: GCF_014698835.1. Classification (GTDB taxonomy): domain Bacteria; phylum Cyanobacteriota; class Cyanobacteriia; order Cyanobacteriales; family Nostocaceae; genus Nostoc; species Nostoc paludosum. The sequence goes on from NZ_JACJTU010000009.1 coordinate 188,919, forward strand.
TTATTCTGGCAGTATTTTGAGTGTTAACAACAAAAAAAGTCAGGAGCCATTACTCACAATTATCGAATTTAATTTGAGTCCGACTGGTAAATGTAGCTTGCTTCGACTAAGAGTATAAACAGGTTTAAGTCATCCAAAAAATTTATAGTAGTTTTAAATCCCTTCCTGACTGCATTCTGAATTCTGGATTCTGAATTCTGACTGCTATTTTTAGTTGCATTATTCACCAGAAATTTGCACAAATACTGTTCTTTTACGCGGCCCATCTAACTCAAAAAACAACACAGACTGCCAAGTTCCTAAAGCTAATTTACCATCAACAATAGGTATTATCTCACTAGTCGCGAGCATCATTGCCATTAAATGAGAGTGAGCATTAATCGGTTCATCTTCTGGAACATCTCTTAAGTGCAAATCATTATGCAAATAGCTGTCTGTTTCTGGCGCTAATTTTTGCAAGAATACTTTTATATCTTCTAATAATCTGACTTCATTTTCGTTGATGGCTAAAGCTGTTGTAGTGTGTCGAGAGAATACTAAAGCTTGTCCATTTTTGATTGAGGTTGAAGCAATCAATTCTTGAATTTGTGGTGTTATATTATGAATATTAATTTTTGGTTCTGTTTCAATTTCAAGTAATTTATTAATAATTGGCATCTGTTAAATTTTAAAGTTTTGGTTTTGTCAATAGTCGGCTAACAATTTTTAATATCTTAAGAAATTTAATATCAACTCCTAATTATATTTTGCAACCCTTCAACTAATCTTTCTATACCTTCTTTTGCGGTCTCTTGTTGCAGCGCACCATAAGCAACGCGTAGATAGCATTGATTATCTATGCCAAAGGTTGTACCTGGGATAACTGCTACTTTATATTCTTGGATGAGTCTTTTAACTAATTCAAAAGCATCGATTTGAGTATGAACTTTCAAGAAAAAATAAAAAGCGCCATTAGCAGGTGTAATAGTACATAAACCTTGGAGGCGGTTGAGGGATTTTAGGACTAGTTGTCGTACTTGAGAAATCGCTCCAATATTTTCCTGTAAATACTTTTCTTTTGCTTGTAATGCTCCTAAGGCTGCATATTGAGAAATTACTGGCGGACAAATTAAAATTGTGTCTTGGACTTTTTTGACGGCGACAAGTAAATGTTGAGGAATTACCATATAACCAATACGCCAACTCGCAAAACCATAGGCTTTGGAAAGGCTATAAAGAGAAATAGTGTATTTGCTACTACCATCAAATGCACCAGGTGAAATATGTTTTACCCCATCGTAGGTAAAGTATTCATAGGCTTCATCACTAATGTGATAAATGCCGCGAGTTCTACAGATTTCATTGACCTGGCGCAATGTGGCTTCACTATAAACAACCCCAGTGGGATTATTTGGTGAAATGGTGACTACAGCGCGTGTTTTGGGTGTAATTGCTTGAGCGATCGCTTCTGTTTGCAGTTGATAATTTTCGTCCGTTGCTACTAATATCGGACGACAACCAGCCATTGCGATCGCCATTTCATGATTGAAATAGTAGGGTGTATTTAAAATAATTTCATCGCCTGGGTTGGTAATAGCAAGAATGGCATTCATAAATCCCATATTGCTCCCCGCTGTCACAACGATGCAGTTTTCTCCATTGATTTCAATACCATTAAAGGCTTGCAATTTTCCTGCAAGTGCTGTCACCAATGGCGCAATACCTTCCACTGATTTGTATAAATGATTATTCTCTTCAGCGAGGAATTTTGGCAAAAATTCTATTGCTTCCGGTGGAGGGGTGTAATAAACAACACCTTGTCCTAAAGAAATTGTTCCAGGAGAATTTTTAATTAGTTCCCCAACCACTGGAATAATGGGCGATTGTATCGCCTGCATACGAGAGGTTAGGGATTCCATGTTTCCATTTAGATCGAGGTAGCTATAATATCTTTTACGGGAGAAGAACCGACTAGTCGCGATATTTTTTAACCAATTGCGACTGGTCGGACGTAGTTCTATGAAGTTGTTTCTTGCCAAATTGTTTCTAGTTAATTTTAGCCACTTAGTCTTACATGACTAAGAAATAATTTGCTATACTAGAAACTCGTCATTATTAAAAATCTTGTTTTTTCGACCAGCTACCTCGTGGATTGTCCTCTCGTGGTTTAGCTTTGTTAACTCTCAGTTGACGGCCCATCCATTCTGCACCATCTAATTCTGTGATGGCTGCGTCCTCTTGAGCATCTTCATTCATATCAACAAAAGCAAAGCCCCGCAGTCGTCCTGTTTCGCGGTCAGTAGGCAAGACAACTCTTTTGACCTCGCCGTAGTCTGCAAACACTGCTCTTAAGTCTGCTTCAGTAGCGCGGTAGGAGAGATTTCCAACGTAAATAGTCATGTGAGATCGGGTAATTTTCAACAAAGAGCGATGAGTTCAGCAAAAAACAGATTTAACAAAATTGCAAATAAATATTGCATATTCCTCTCTGATTCAGCAATAGTTTGATGAATGTTCGAGGGGAGCAGTAAATCAGGTAGCATTAGCTGAACTTAGACATACGCTCATATAATAACTGATTGTGACGTTTTCCAAAGTACTAGATTTGACAAACTCTTATTAACCTAAGTTGCTAGTTCCGCCGAAGTGCGATCGCTACGGAGATGATTTGAGCAGCCAAATTCCCTCTAGAGAAAAAATTATAGGGGCTATATAAAACTAAATAATTGCCTTTTATCCTAAGTAAGTTAGCTAGAATAAATCAAACTATATTACAAAACGTAAATAAACCTGAAACTCTTACCAATTACCAAGAACAAATGATAAATGGCGATAAGAGCTAGTTAGGTTTATTGGGGTCGCTGATGACCGATTAAAGACGATGGAACTGCGATCGCAATCAAAAAAAATCGGTAGAAATCGCATACCCTCAAAGGGCAAGAGGTATAAATGTCTACCTATTTAACCATTATTCACTCCCGGTCATGCCAAGCTGTAATTATACTCTGCCGCTTCAAAATACTTAAATGTTTCACTAGCTCATTTTTGAGTTCTTCGTCTTCGTGAGCGTAGGAGAAGAAAACTTCTATAAGATTTGTGGCTGATGTAGATATGGGCATAAATTATATAAATTCGCAAAGTGTTTCTTACTCAACTGGTTTTACTACCAAGACAATAAATTCGCTACTAGCTTATATGCTCTTTGTCTCCCCAGTTAGGGAAAACTCCTTGCTTTCTAACCATTGCTCGATTAGCTCAATGACTACTTGGCTCATCTTCTTACCCTTCATGACGCAAGTGGCATGGAATCGCTTCTTCAAGTTAACCGTAATATTTATATGCATTTCTTTAGTTGCTTTAGTATTCATGTACCTAATTCCAAGATAGATGAACCTACAAAAGTAGAAATGGCGATTCCTGAAAAACACCATTTGAGGAATGAACAGAGGGATAAAGAAAAGCACTCTCAGGAAAAAAGCAATCCCGCTCTGGGTTGGCTTTGATATATAAGTGTCGGCTGTTTGCAAAATTCCATCAAAAGTATTGACAAGAAAGTTAGCTAAAAACTAAGCTTTAGTTAAGAAAAGGTTATAAAGCACAGAATTTAACTTGTAGAAGTTAATTTTCTCAAACCATTAGTTGAGAAAAAATTATTGCACACCCCAGATCCGGTTCAAGTAGGAGACAGAGTTTTGATTTTACGCCCCTTCTATGTAGCAGGAAAAGTTGGGGTAGTTTGTGGCCGAGAGTCACGCTCAGATGGTCAAGCAACCAACCGTTGGCTGATTCAAGTAGATGTTGAAAATATTGTGCTGTCACTCAAGAGCCACGAGTTTGAGGTAATTAACTCAGAATCACAGTAACTTCCGGATAGTGGTGGCTTGTCAGCAGATTGTTAACAATCGGAAATATAAATGAAGCGATCGCCAGTATTAAGTTAGGTATTAATATTAAGTGCAGACTATACCACTACTTGGTGATAGTGCAGCAAATATAAACAGAATTAATCGTCCAACGAAAGATTAATAAAATTGGAATTAATGTCTTGATATCGCATTCCAAGAGGAAACAATGCTACAATAAATTATTAGCTGTTACACATTTAATTAAATAAATTTCAAATTATAGCGGTTCCCAATCTGGTCAGGTAGGCTTTCAACACCACTAAGCTTGGTAAAATAAATTTAGTGTACCTAATTTGCTTAGGAAACGCTATAGTCGTCTTTTGTTAAAGTTAGAAAACCCAATGGTTTAAAGGCTTTTGTAACTTTGTCTTTCACCTTTGACTAAAAATTTTAATTCATATTAGAAAACAAAGCCTCAAACCTTGCTTAAATCAATGCTCCAGAGTCTGGATTCGATTCTTTTTTTCTAAAAGTGACAGAAGCTTCATAGGAAAGCGATCTCTGGCACAATGTCGCTTTGTGTCTATCCATTCCCAATGAATGTAAAGAAACATTTCTGTTTTTAGAAGGAAAATAAATCTAGCAAATAGTATCAATTTGATACGTCAATTTCATACAAAATTTTGGCATAAAAAATTTAATTAATTGTAGAAATAAACTACTTTTGGCAAAAAATTCTCATAACAGTAAAGGCTGTTGTCTAATTTTGAAGTTGCTTAATAAAAGTTTTATTTCACAATTTTAATTGTGTCTAGATAGACAGAAAAATCTTAAAAGTTTTTATGTGTTCCCAAATTACAGGTTTTACACTTTGCCATCCCACAAGGCAATAGTAAGAAGCCTTTTCATACGTTGTTGCTGTACGTAGTTCGTGAAAGACAACATAAAAATTCTAGTTTTTTAACCAGGGGAGTCAACAAAATGCCTTGGCAACTATCGTCTCAAATTCCGATTAATCCTGTCCATGCTGCTGTGGGAAGAACAGGTAAGGTATTGTTCTTTGGTGGTTCGGGTAACGATCCGAGCCTAGCAGCATATAACAATTCTCCGAAAGGGGTTAGACTTTGGGACCCGAAGAGCGGAACTTTCACCACTCCGACGATTCCACTAGATATTAATGGAGACCCTATTGACGTTTTCTGTTGTGGTCACTCCTTCCGACCTGACGGACAACTGTTTGTTGCAGGTGGAACTTTACAATATGACCCATTCTATGGTATTAGCGATTGCTTCCTATTTAATTTTACTGCCAATAACGGCAATGGAAGTTGGACAAAAGTGGCATCAATGAATAGAGGGCGCTGGTATCCTACCGTCTTAACATTGGGTAACGGTCAAATTTTTGCGCTCTCAGGTTTAGATGTAAATGGCAGTAATACTCGCAACCCAGAAATTTTTAGCGCTTTTACTGGTTGGAACATTTTTACACAACAAACTAGTAATTTAGCTAACTATGCCCACTTGATTCTGTTGAGTAGTGGCAAACTTTTTTATACAGGCGCTCAGATGGGGAGTAACAGAGGTACGTCACCACGCATTCTTACTTTACCCTCACAATTTAATCAAGCGATCGCCGAACAGGCAGTGTCTGGATTAGAAGCTCCAGCTCATGGTAACCAAGCTGCTAGCCTATTGCTCCCACCAGCTCAAGACCAAAAAGTGATGATTATCGGTGGGGGTGGGACTGCAACAACCAACCGAGTTAATATTATCAATTTCAATGCTACTACTCCCACTTATACAGCAGCATCGTATCTCAATAATCCAAGGATGCACCATAATGCTGTTATATTGCCCGATCGCACAGTATTTGTGTGTAATGGCAGCAGAGGGAACGAAAGTATAACAGAATCGACACTACCAGCAGAAATATACAATCCCGCGACGAATACCTGGAAAACCGTAGAGACACCAAATGTAAATGGCCGCGTCTATCATTCAGTGGCGGTGTTGCTCCCAGATGGCACAGTAGCTGTAGCAGGGGGAAATCCTAGACGTGGTACTTATGAAAATCGGATAGAAATTTATAGTCCAGCGTACATATCGCAGACAAGACCCACAATTATTAGTGTTCCCGCAACAGCAACATATAACGCAACAATCACGATCTCTACAAACGTACCTGCAACAAGCATCAAATGGGTTCATGTGATTAGGCCAATGGCACCTACTCATAGTCTAGATACAGAACAACGACTAGTAGATATCCCAATTAAATCTAGGAGCGGCAATTCTTTGACAGCCCAAATAACAGCTAATCGCAACATTGCAGTTCCTGGCTACTATATGTTGTTTGTTGTTAACAACAACAATGTTCCCTCGGTAGCAAGTTGGATTCAAATAAAATAATCCCCAGCGTTCAATTAGCAATCAATTCAAAAATCAAAGCAGTATTAGCCAATGTTGAGGAACTACAGCAAGCGTAGAACAATGGCAAACGGCAAGTAATTCTGGGAGTTACATATGGAACTAAAGTTAACACGCAGACAATTTGGTCAGTTGGCGTTGGCAAGCACCACAGTTGCTGCTATGGGGGTTGTTCTGAGCAAAACCCTTGCAGAAGAGTCCAACACAGATACCCTGATTCTGGGCATCAGAAACGGTATTACTAACAACCCTACTCCTACCAACCTAGACTCAAATATCACCGACCTCGGTGACGCAAGCCAAACCAACGATCCATCTACTCTACAGCCAATCATTGTAGAATCTTTTAACGTCAGCACTCAGGAAATCAAGACCGTGCTGACCACCGCACCGATTTTGGAGACTTGCGAGCAGTTGAGCGGTTTTGTGTCCATAAATGGCAAACTTATAGCAGCCGCGAGCAATATCTGTACAAGAAAGAAAAAGGACAAAAAAGTTCGTTTAATTGATTTAAATTCTCTAGAAACTGTAAATATTTCAGGACTGAAAAACAAGGAAGAAGTTTACCAATTACTGCGTTTGACAGACGGTTCGCTTGCTGCCTTGGTCATCAAAGAAAAAGGAAAGGGGTCTTCTAGGATAGTAACTATTGACTTGAATACAGGTCAGGTTACAGATACAAGCAAAATACCCGAACAAAAGCGGGTGATTGCTCTAGCTGAGTGTCCTGACGGAAGTTTGTATGGGATTGATAGTGATAAGGTAGGCGAAATAAGTTTGTCCCAAATCGGCCAGAAGCAATCAAAAAAATTGAAATCCCAAGGTCAAGCTTTGAATAATGGTTGTGACGGATTAGTTTGCACTTTATCAAACGAATTATTCGCCTTAGTTGCATTTAGGTATGAATCTCCTAAACACGTGGACAAAATCAATAAGGACACTGGAGAAATGCAGACAATAATAGGGTTTGATGTTGCTAAAATTACGCTTGCGTAGACATTATTGCTTATAGCATTTCTTTGTGAGGGTGCGCCAAATTTTTTTACTTATTCTTTGTTGCTTTCTTTGTCCCTTGGCGTTCTTCTCTTCTCTACGAGACGCTAAGAGCGAACGAGACGCTTCTCTACGAGAGGCTTCGCCAACGCGTTGGCGGAAGCCTCTCGTAGAGAAGGCGGTTCGTTTATTAATATATGGCGCATCTTCATACAGAATTGGTATTACTAGAGGCAACGCAGCTTTTCAAATGGCATTTATGTAAAGTGGATTCTGCTTCCAATGGGCGCTTTGCGAGTTCGCACATAATTAAATTATCCCCTCTACGCTATTTGCTTATGACTATTGCCAGTCAACCCCAACTAAGTTTAGATGATTTCCTCAAACTGCCGGAAACTGAACCAGCATCAGATTTTATTAACGGGGAAATCATTCAAAAACCTATGCCTCAAGCTGAACATAGCCGACTACAGACTAAATTTTGTAATGTCATTAATAACGTAACTGAAAACCAAAAAATTGCTTACGCTTTCACAGAACTACGCTGTACCTTTGGCGGTGCTTCTATCGTCCCTGATGTGTCTGTGTTTCGCTGGGATAGAATTCCCAAAACTCCATCTGGCAAAATTGCTAATCGCTTTGAAATTCATCCCGACTGGGCAATTGAAATTCTTTCCCCAGAGCAAAACTTAAAAAAAGTTTTGAGTAAATTATTGCATTGCTCGCGCAATGGTACTGAACTTGGCTGGTTGCTAGACCCAGAGGATGAAAGTATTCTGACAGTATTTCCTCAACAGCGAGTGGAATTATACGAAGGTGCTGATAAATTACCCATTGTTGAGGGTATCGATTTGGAACTGACTGTAGAACAGGTTTTTGCTTGGCTGAGTTGGAGTTAAGGCGAACTTCAAGTTAGAGCAGGTTTCAAGAAAAATGAAGTGTCTTTGACTCAGGTATAAAGCATATTTTACTCCTGAATTCTGATTTTCCTTTAAAAAAAAATTTAAGATAGAAGGTTTTTATAAAATCCATATTAAAAACTGAATTTTTTTATAAAATGAGTTTTGATTAATTGTAAGCAAATAAGAGAGATGATTGTAACCAGATAAATTTCAGCTTGCAATATATAGTATAAAAAATTGGTATTAATTCTGTTGTAATAAACATAGAACTGATTAGAAAAAGCGATCGCCCACTTTTAGAGCGATCGCTTTTCAATCTCAAATTCTAATTTAGAATAGATTGCAACAATGGCTTATCTTGCGATACCTTACCTGTTTGCAACCATTCTTGTACTTCCGTCGGCAATTTTGCTTGAGTAATATATTCCCGCAATTCCAAACCTTCCAAAATTTCTTTTTGCAACAGTTGTTCTGCGGTTTGCTCTAATAACTCGCGGTTATATTGCAAAATAGTCAAAGCGATATGGTGAGCATTATCCAACGTTTGCTTCACTTCGCGATCGATTTCCTCAGCCACTTTGGGACTAATAGCACGGCGTGGGTTGGCATAACCTTCGAGAAACTGCTGTTGAATTTTCTCAAACGCCACTGGCCCAAGTTCATGGCTCATTCCATAAAGAGTAATAGCACGTTCGGCTAACTCAGTCGCTTTTTGGATGTCGTCAGCAGCACCAGTGGAAACTTTGCCAAAAACGATTTCTTCGGCAGAACGTCCACCTAAAAGAGTAGCAATACGCCCGCGAATTTCGTCTTCTAGCATCAAGAAACGGTCTTCTTCCGGCATCTGAATTGTGTAACCCAAAGCACCAACACCGCGAGGAACAACGGATATTTTTTCAACTCTACCCGCACCAGGCATCAGGGCACCGATAATAGCGTGACCAACTTCGTGATAAGCTACGGTCTTTTTCTCAGTCTCATTCAACACGCGGGAGCGTTTTTCTAAGCCAGCAATTAGACGTTCGATACCTTCGTTGAAATCTGCCATCGTCACTGCTTGGCTATTTCGCCGTGCAGCTAAGAGTGCAGCTTCATTTACAAGGTTGGCTAAATCTGCCCCAGCAAAGCCAGGAGTCCTGATGGCAATGGTACTCAAATCGACATCATCAGCCAATTTGACGTTTCTCGCGTGGACTTTGAGAATTGCTTCTCGACCAATTTTATCAGGGCGATCGACGACAACTTGACGGTCAAATCGACCAGGACGGCGTAAAGCCGGATCGAGAATTTCTGGACGGTTGGTGGCGGCGATGATAATTACCCCTGTGTTGGTATCAAAGCCATCCATCTCGCTGAGTAACTGGTTGAGGGTTTGTTCCCGTTCATCATTTCCCCCCATAATCGGCCCAGCACCACCGCGAGATTTACCGAGTGCGTCTAACTCGTCGATAAAGACAATGCAGGGAGCTTGTTCTTTGGCTTGTTCAAACAAATCGCGGACGCGTGCAGCACCGACACCAACAAACAGTTCGATAAATTCGGAACCAGAAATACTGAAGAAAGGAACAGCAGCTTCACCAGCGATCGCTTTTGCTAGTAATGTTTTACCAGTACCCGGAGGCCCTACCAACAGCACACCTTTGGGAATTTTCGCCCCTAGTGCAGTGTATTTTCCAGCGTTTCTCAGAAAATCAATAATTTCTTCTAATTCCGCTTTGGCTTCATCTACACCAGCCACATCAGTAAATTTAACGCCAGTGCTACCTTCCGAATAAATCCTAGCTCTACTTTTACCCACCGTGAGTGCAGCCGGGCCTCCTTGGCGGCTCATTAAAAAGCCCCAAATCCCAAAGAAAATTAACGGTGGTGCAATCCAACTCAGTAAAGTAGCAATCCAAGCATTTTGGTTTGGCGGTGGTGCTGCAAACTGGACATGATGCTCGCGGAGAATTTTTGGCAAATCTAGATCGATACCTACCGGGGTGGTGATGAAAACTTGTTCGGTGACTTTGCCATCGGGAGTTTGAGTTTTGATGGTATATTCAATGCGATCGCCACTAACAATCGCTCGATCTACCTTCCCCGCTTCCACCTCAGCCAAAAATGTGCTATAGGGAATCTGGGGCGATCGCGAAATAAAAAAACTGGGAACAATAAAGTTCAGCAGTAACAACAGGCTTAATAAAATGAAGAAACTGCCACCAAACTGTCGACCTTTGGGCGGTTTCATGGGTCTTTTGTTATTAGTTTCAACAGGCATTTTGATGTACCCTCAATTGAGTTATAAGTGTTGAGTTATGAGTGTTGAGTTATGAGTTTTCACTTTGAATTTCTAACTCCTAACTCTTAACTCCTAACTCTTCACTAGCTTAGTAACAGAGCAAATAATCCACATAAAGCAATGCCATCAAATACACCAGCACCACCGATGCTGAGTACTCCTGCACTCATAGATTGAATATCTTTTAGATGTAGTAAATCAGCACCAATTAAGGTTCCCAGCACACCACCAGCAAAGGCTACAGGAGCAGCATGGGGTACAGCGATTAACATTGCAGATAAAGCAGCAGTCAAGGGAGCCAATAAAGGATTCATTTGAATACCTATTCCGGGCACCACCCGCGCTGCATAATAGCTAACGACGGTAACGATCGCAGTTACAAGCAAAATGAAGAGAGCATTTGCATGAGCAAATTGGTAAAGTGCCAACAACACAGGAATTAAGCCACCACCTACATTTAGTGCTACCACGGTAGAACGCTCAACTCTCCTTAAAGGAATACCCCAAAATTCTTTTAACCATAGTGTCGCAAAATCATCTGCCAGATGGACTGGAGTGGCTAGGCGGTATAGGGGTATATTGATAGTGCTTGTGAAAATTACTAGCACCAGCAATAAAAAAGCGATGTTGGAAGAAAATCCCAGCTTGGCTACTGCGATTTCCACCACATCTACTGCCACAGCAAACCAAATGAATGGTAGTAGTAGTAACAACACAAGAAATAGCAGTAATGAAACTGGTAGGTAAATCATAAGATGAGAAAATTTATAATTGTGTCATATCACACAAACACATTTACAGATGCTATATCGATTCATTCAACAAATGCTTAAGTAGTAATTAAGCTGCTAGGAATATTGACAGTTATAGGTGAAAAATGTAGGTAGGAAAGACTTTTATCTATTTACTAGGCTATTACACTTTGAAATTGCACGACGACTCATAAAATTTGTTGACCGTTAACTGTTAACTGTCAACTATCAAAAGATGTGCTGTGTTAGATGCGCTACAGCTAATCTATTGGTTTCTATTTTAGAAACTAGATAGCGCAGTCCAAATTCGCGTACACCCAACAGAAAAATGTGTATTACCGTACTGTTATGGAAAATCAGCTAGGATTTGTTCTCAAATTACTTCTACTTTCGGCTTTGATATCGGTGTTAATAAAGTACGTTGCTCCATATTTATCAATTTCGGCAACAACAACTAATGCTTTAATTATAGTTTTATTACCGATCGCCATCGTGGCGATCGCTCTACTGTGGCGATTCCAAGCATACAAACAAAGTTAACTTCAATTATCTAGGCACAAGCGATCGAAATCAGCTAACCTAGCTGAATTACAACAAAATTGCATCTCACCAACTGCTGGGAGTTAGCCTGTGAACTTGGGTCAATGGATCGGTTTAATTGCGATCGTTCTTTCTTTATACATTTTGTGGCAAATTCGGGAAGTACTATTACTGATGTTTGCCGCAGTTGTCTTAGCCACCACCTTAAATCGGCTAGCGAAACGCTTCCAACGCTCAGGTATGAAGCGTGGACTGGCCGTACTGTTGTCAGTCGCTATCTTTTTTGCAGTAATCGTGGGTTTTTTCTGGCTAATTGTGCCGCCTTTTGCACAGCAGTTTCAAGAATTAACCTATCGAGTTCCCCAAGGGTTTGGGCGCTTTAATAGTTGGCTAGACGCACTCAGAACCCGCATTCCTAGTGAGTTGGTTCCCTACATTCCAGATCTCAACAGTCTGATCCAACAAGCACAGCCTTTTGTCAATCGGTTATTAGGAAACTCCTTTGCTTTTGTCTCTGGTTCGTTGGAAGTCGTTCTCAAGGTTTTACTAGTGCTAGTTTTAACAGGAATGCTGTTAGCCGATCCCCTAGCTTACCGCAAAGTTTTTGTCCGGCTTTTTCCCTCATTTTATCGGCGACGCGTGGAAGGGATTTTAAGTAAGTGCGAAATTTCCTTGGGGGGATGGGTAACAGGTGCTGTTATTGCGATGGGTGTAGTGGGATTAATGAGCGTAATTGGCTTATCTGTTTTGGGTGTCAAAGCAGCACTCGCTTTAGGGGTTTTGGCAGGATTTTTGAACTTAATTCCCAACCTCGGTCCGACACTGAGTGTAGTACCAGCAATGGCCATCGCTTTGTTAGACGAACCTTGGAAAGCGATCGCTGTTTTGATTCTTTACTTCATCATTCAACAGGTTGAGAGTAATTTCATCACACCCGTTGTTATGGCGCATCAAGTCTCATTGCTACCAGCTGTCACCTTAATTTCTCAATTATTTTTCGTCACTTTTTTTGGATTTTTAGGATTATTTCTTGCACTACCCTTAACTGTTGTCGCTAAGATTTGGGTACAAGAAGTTTTGATTAAAGATGTTTTAGATGAATGGGGAAATCACCATCTACAAGAAACTGAGTTTGTCATCAGTTCTAAATTTCCTCAAGTAGACGATCCTTGGTCAACAGAAACTCCAGCTAGCGATCGAGAACAACCAGTTGATAACGCTTTCCCCAAAGACGAATAGTTATTGAGTACATATAGCGATCGAGTGAAATATTGCATAAAGGTTTGTTGACTGTCAACGGTAGTCAAATAACAACCATAACAGGTATTTTTCACAACTGAAATAGGATTGCTATAGAGAAAATTTCTCGCAGCTAAAGTAAGAACAATAATGAGATGGCAGTAAATGGTTTCTCGCATCGGAATTACTGACAATATTAAAAGCTTGAGCGATTTACAAACTCGCTGTAATTTGCGTCAAACAGATAGCGATCATTTCTTCGTAGAATGGTTTGAAAACTTACCAGAACTTAATCCCCAAGAAAAAGTAGGTATTGCTCGAATCAAACAGCGTTATGATTATCATCGTATCGATGGTCTGCTATTAGAAGGTACAATTAACCTCCTAGTAGTTTCTCCATTGTTGGAACTTGCAGGTTTTCTCGATCCACCTTTCCGAATTCGCTCACCCTATGGTATCGCTTTAGAACTCGACGATCCAGAAGAAACAATTCGCGGTTTTATCGACACACTAGTTGTACAAGAACAACTTTGGATTTTGGTTGTTGAATCCAAGCGAACAAGTATTCCAGTTCCAGCCGCATTACCGCAATTATTAGCTTATATGCTCAGTAATGACCGGAGCGATCGCCCAGTATTCGGTATGGCAACAAACGGTGATGAATTTGTGTTTCTCAAGCTCACTTTCACAGATACTCCTCAGTACGACGTATCACGCACGTTTTCGCTATTTCCTCGCCGACACGAATTGGGTGAAGTTTTACAGATTCTAAAGCGACTCGGACAAGTACTTCTAGAGTAAAATTTTCTTGTCTTCCTAATTAAAAAATAATCTTTTACATCTTCTTAGATTAGCTTTTTGACCCTGTATGTCCTAACATAGCTGACGACTGCAATAATAATAAATCATTTGTAAATAAGAAAATTCCCGACTTTTTAAAAAATCGGGAATTCAATCTTTAGAGTTAGATTAATAAATCTTGTTGGCAAAAATCACCACGGAGAATAGCTAGCTGATTTCTTACCAGAAGCAATTCATCACTTTGTTTTCTCACTAATTGCCTCTTGATTTGGCTCGTTAGATGGAGCAGATTCTGTCTTCTCTGATTGAGTTTCAGAGGCTTGTTGCACTTGGTTGAGATGAATGTTGTTCACTTGAACAATAAAGTATTCTAATGCCTGACTGGCTTTTTGCTGCTGTTGAATTTCGTCAGACACATCATAGCAACGATAAGGCTGAGTAACTCCCAAGATAAATTTTTCTTGTTCAGCCTCTAACAATTCAACGGCTGTATTAGCAGCAATGGAATTCTTTTGAAAAGGAAAAGAGGTAACTATACTGGCGAGTATGGAAGCAAGAGCCGGACAAAGAACGGGGAGCCACTTTAACCAAGGTTGTCCTGTTTCTAATTTATCCACTAGAACTAAAATTGGTGTAACCCCTGATAAAATAACCGTTGCTATTTGCAAAACATAGTAAAGGTTCCTTGAGACATTCTTAATTCTTTTATAATCATCAATCAAATCTTGACAGTATTGTAAAGCTTTTTTTCTAGCTAAAGTCAGAGTATTTTGATTCCAAGAATTATTATTAGCCAATAGGTAAGTATAAAGTTCAGCTTTTTTGGCTAATTCTGACTTGTCAGCCAACTTTCTGGAATTCTGAAATACTTGTCTATTGATTAATAACAAAAAAAACAAAATAGTTAGAGATATCGTTCCATAAATTACAACTGTTCTATCAGTTGAGTAAAAACTAATCAACAGAACAGAAGAGACAAAAATCGCAAGTAATAAATACTCAATTACCTTTAAGGTAAATAATCTTTTTTCTTCTGGCTGAGAGGATAAATTTTCAAATGTATCAGAAATTTGGCTTTGGTTTTTATTTTCAAGATTAGTTAATTCAGAAGTAGTCATTGCTTCTTTCTCAGTTTATTAACGGGTATAATGTAGTAAACTGTGGTCAATCTTAACCATACATACATTTGATTGATAACGCAAGACTTTTGTTGTATTAATTTTACGGCTATCGGGAAGATAGCTAAGAAAGGATACTTAGTATACAGATTGAAAGTTAGCTAAAAATTTTACTTTTGGATAGCATCTAGCGTAGTGATAGTTACGGTGTTGTGAAGGTCGCTCTGAATGGCATTTATGAGTCCATGAAGAGGCCGTCGGCTTGTTGTATGGGTTTTAGTCGGCTTCGGCCTTAAAAAAACTTGAATTTTATAACTATTTCAAGAAGAAATTATGTCATCTGTCATTTATAAAAGAAGACAATAAAAGGCGCTAGCACCAATTAAGATGCGAACAATTGCAGAAATTAACGAAAAAATTAGCCGCCAACGTGCGGTAGTGTTGACAACCGAAGAATTAAAAGCACGAGTTATAGAAATCGGTGTTACTAAAGCTGCCAAAGAAGTTGATGTCATTACCACTGGAACTTTTGAGCCGATGGAATCAAGTGGTGCAATTATCAACCTTGGACACACTGACCCCCCAATCAAAATTCGCCGTTGTTGGTTGGATGGTGTTCCAGCTTACTCTGGTTTTGGGGCGGTAGATTTATATTTGGGCGCCAGTTGTGCTGTGGAAGTGATGGATGGCGAGGAAGCGCGAGAACGCGGTGGCGGTCATGTCATCGAAGATTTGATCGCTGGTAAACCGATACACGTCAGAGCGCAAGGGCAAGTAACAGATTGTTACCCCAGAGCAACATTTGAAACTACAATTACCAGTGAAACAATAAATCAGTTTTATTTATTCAATCCGCGTAATCTTTATCAAAATTTTATCGTTGGTGTGAATGGTGGCGATCGCCCACTTTTTACTTACTTGGGGCCTTTACAACCGCGTTTGGGGAATGCCGTTTACTCTAATCCCGGCGCTATTTCCCCATTACTCAACGACCCGGAACTGCAACTTATTGGTATAGGTACAAGAATTTTTTTAGGCGGTGGTGTTGGCTATGTCGCCTGGGAAGGCACTCAGCACTTTCCCTTACAAAAGCGTTTAGCGAATCGTACACCCATTGGCCCTGCGGCTACTCTAGCTTTAATTGGCGATGCCAAGCAAATGGATGCTCATTGGGTACGGGGTTGTTACTTCAAAAGTTACGGCCCTTCATTAATGTTAGGCGTTGGTGTACCACTTCCGGTATTAAACGAACAAGTAGTTGAACGCTGTGCCGTCCAAGACCAAGATTTAGTAGCCCCAATCGTAGACTTTTCCATTCCGCGTCGGGTGCGTCCCACCTTTGGTTTAGTGAGTTACACCCAACTCAAATCTGGGCGGATTACCATCGAGGGCAAAGCGGTACGCTCTGCCCCCTTAGCGAGTTTGTTTTTTTCCAGGGAAGTTGCCCTAGAGTTAAAACAGTGGATTGAAGCAGGTAAGTTTACCCTTACAGAACCAGTTTCCCCAATTCCAATGGAGCGTTCTTTTCTACCCCAAGATCGTTGGACGGATTTTTGATCTTGGAGACTGGGCATGGGGCATGGGGCATTGGGCATTGGTTATGAATTATTCCCCTTGTCCCCTTGTCCCCTTGTCCCCTTATCCCTACTCTTGGGGTGGTTTCGGCCGCTTAATGGGCTTAGGAGTGGGTGTTTTGGGTATAGGTTTGGAAATTACAGGAGTATCGCTACCTGCACTTGCTTTCTTGATGGGACGGGGAGTTTCGCTACCGCGTCTGGGGGGGAATGGTTTTCTACCACCACCACCACGAGGGCCTCCTTTAACTCCTGGTCTGCGTTTTTTGGGCAAATCAGCGATCGCCTCAGCTTTTTCTACCACTAAAACATCAGCTTCCCGCTTAGCTTGGAAGTCCCAGAATTTCCCTACTGCTTTGGTGGTTAGCACACCCCTCAATTTCAATTTAAAATATTTGGGTTTATCAGTTGGTTTGCGTGGAGCTTGCTTAATTTTGACTACCAAGCTCTTAGCATCAAAAGACTGGTATACTACCTCACCACGAACAGAAAAGCCACCATCTGCAATTTCTGATGAGGGTATCACGGGAATTGTATTGAGTTCAGAGTTTTCAGATAAGCCATCATCAGGCGTTTCTACCTCTTGTGACTCCGAGTCTAGCTCGTCCTCATCTATTGAGTTTTTAGCCAGGTTTTCTGGCTCCCAAACTCCTACAATTTGAATATGCAAAGTATCATTTTCTTGTCTTGTACGTGGATATACTACCCACAAATGTTCTTTCTCTAAGTCTAAGTGATTCTTGACTAGGCTCATAATCCGCCCTAAAAGGACGGCGTTGAGTTCTACACCATCTGTGGTTAGCAGCGTACCTTGGGTAAATTGTTCGCTGCTAGCATGATATCGACCTCGGACTAAACCGATGGCTCGATATTGCATCGGCTCGCTGGGAGGCGGAATCGGTTGCTGTCGATTGGCTAAGTTCCCATTTGGGTCAGTCTCACTGGGGTTAACAGGCGAATTTTCAACTTTAGAGGACTGGTTTGCTGCTGTATTAATAACATTAGCGGCTACCTCTATGGTATTTTTTCCCTGGTTAGAGGCAGAAGAATTGGAAGATTCGGGCAATGGCATCAGGTCGGAATTCATAAAAACTCCTTGCGGCACAGACACATCCCAATTTTGGGATTTAACAAAGGCAGCTGAAAAGAGCGTTTGTGCGGAGTAAAGAAAGTATATTTACTTTTCACAAAGTCACACTAGAGTACTCTACACAATCCTAAAGGCGTTAAATTTAGTGTGTAAACACTAAAAGTCTAATCTAGCGCTCTAGACACTAGTTTCGGAAGCATATCACAGCTACAATTCTGACGGCTCCTCCTAAAGTCATCACTTACTTTAGCAGTGTGGATAGTTAATTGTTATAAAATTCACAGACAATGAGCGGTATTCCGCAAAGTTTTGGAAATTTTTAACTTTACGATTTGTCTAAATCATAATGTCATTAGAATTCAGGAGAAAGACAAAACTGTGTCTCAACCGCGCAATCGCTGGATAGTTCAAGTTATTTTGGTGCTGGCAATTCTCGCTTTTGTGGGTGTTTCGGTGATTCCTTTATTTGGAGCATTGAATAATACGCCATTTTCTAGCCAGAATACCGCTAACACCAAAGGCACTTTGACTTCCTCTGACCAAAAATCAAAACTCGAAGACCAAGTACGGGGATATGAGCTGGTTTTGCAAAGGGAACCAGAAAATCAGACTGCGCTCAAAGGCTTATTAGAAGCGCGGCTACAATTACTCAGCCAAAAAGAAAAAAGCGAGGTCAAACCTTCTGATATTCAAGTCGTTATTGAACCTCTAGAAAAGCTAGCTAAACTCAATCCTGAACAGTCAGAATACGCAGTACTCTTGGCTCAAGCCAAACAGCAAATAGGCGATCGCGAAGGAGCCGCCCAAGCTTATCGCTCGATTTTAGACACAAAGCCGGGTGATTTGAACGCTTTACAAGGAATGGTGGCTCTGCTGCTCAGTCAACAACGCCCGGAAGCAGCCATTGGCTTATTGCAAGATACTCTTACTAATGCTGCCCAAGCAAATACAAATCAACCTGGAAGCATGGACACAGTGGCCGTGCAAGTGTTGTTAGGTAATGTTCACGCTTCCCAGAAACGCTACGCCCAAGCTTCCTCTGTATATGACCAGGCAATAAAGAAAGATCCGAAAGATTTTCGTCCCGTTGTGGCAAAAGCGATGCTCCTGAAAAAGCAGGGCAAAAATGCAGAAGCAAAACCTTTATTCGATCGCGCCGCAGCTTTAGCACCCGCTCAATACAAAGACGGAATCAACAAAGCCGCGACAGATCCTATCACCCCCAATCCGGCTGCATCTGGCACACCTCCGTCGGATAAACCTAAGTGATGGGCATGGGGCAGGGGAGGCAGGGGAGTGTGGGGAGAGAGGGGAGTGTGGGGAGTGTGGGGAGAGAGGGGAGAGAGGGGAGTGTGGGAAGAGAGGGGAGTGTGGGAAGTGTGGGAAGAGAGGGGAGTGTGGGGGGAAAGAGAATTAATGCTTCCCCATCCTCCCACACCTCCCACACCTCCCACACCTCCCACACCTCCCACCCCTCCCACACCTTCCACACCTCCCACCCCTCCCACACTTGCTGCTTGCCCAATGCCCAATTCTCACACTCCTTCAATGGCAGCAACGATACCAAAGATGAAAAACAGGCATCCGCCAATCAAGGTTAGTTGACGTTCAGAAATGCGGCCTGCAATCATTTTGCCGCCGATAACAGCGATCGCTGCACAAATCGCATGTCCCAAAATTGCACCTGTGGTTACTCCAATTGGATTATTGCCGGCTGCTAAGGCAATGGTGGCAATTTGAGTGCGATCGCCCCACTCTGCCATAAAGGTTAATGCAAAGGCTTCTATTAAAATTGATAAGGAACTTTTTCGCTTTGGTAGCTGCAAATCTGCCTGCTTTACCGCAGCTTCGGCCTCTTCTACAATTTCAGTGTCGCAAGCAGAGGCAGGCATCTTACTAGCGTCGTAGAGCAGTTTGATACCAAAGGCGATAAACAAAGTTATTTCAGCATAATGAATATAAACTTTAGGCAATAACGACGCTGCCTGTCCAAATAGCACCGAAAGAATTGTCATCGCGGCTAAGGCAGCTACCACACCTGTGAATACCAGCCGTCGCGAGTGATGCATTGCCAAAATTACAGCAATAAAAAATGTTTTATCGCCTAGTTCTGAAACTGTAATTAATAACAAACCTGCGGTAAAAGCTGTTAACACTCTCTCAAGCTCCTGAAAAATGGTTGCCCGATGTGAAGCTTGATGAGAGCCAAAAAACCTCACCAAGCTTACACTTTTCGGTGTGAACTTAGTGAAGGTCTCGCTTTCAAATATTTTATTACTTGCCACCTGAACCAGGCTTATCGCCAGTATGTTGATTCAGATGCACTGGCTGATAAATTTTTTGCCAGCAGCTACTCCCCTTCTGTTGTGAGTGCAATTATACCTATATTTCAGGTACAAGTCAAGACCACAGATATAGCAGTTACCAATTAAATTAGGACATAAGCTGTAAAACCTTTACACGCTTATTACCTGTTGCGTAAATAAGCGAAAACATACACCTAAATTCAGCGTTTACTGAGGTAAAAATTCATCATTTATAACTTCTGATAGTTGATATGGAAAACTCGCAGGAAAGGATTCCACCGACAAACCAGTTTCAGCTTTTGTTTGCTTAACTGCTTGTGCGTAACACTCTGCAAAAATGGTCTCAAGATAGAGTTTGAGACTGGGCGGCATATCTTTACTGTGATTTTACTCTGGGAAAAGTTAGGCGATCGCAGTAATATCTGCACTAGCCAGTATTGCCTAATTTGAGAACTGGGCGATTTGAACTTGTGCCGTACCACCAACTCCATCTTTATCAAAGAATAGGTTGCCGATAGTTTGATTATAGATAAAGCCGCTTGCCGTTGTTGCACTAGCCCCAAGCTGGAACAAGGTCGAATTGAGCGTTGTATCCTGAGGTTGGCTCAATCCAAATTCTGCTTTGGAAATGGAGATAGTATCATTTTCACCCGCAAAATCAGCAATAGGATTGTAGCCTCCAGTGCAGATATCAGCCAGGTTGAAGCCATCTTGCTCACTTCCACCGATGAGTACATCGTTACCTACACCGCCCAACAAGTTACTATTGCCCGAACCAGCAATGAGACTGTCAGTTGTGGAATTGAAGGTGGTGTCTTCTATTGCTATTTGGTCGGTAATACTATTTTCCAGCGTAGGGGCATCATTAATATTGTTGACTGCGATCGCGATCGTTTTCTCGTGGAATAAGCCTCCTCCATCTGTGGTGCGTAAACGGATGTTGTAGCTATCCTTGGTTTCGTAGTCGGGGGAGACGTTGATACGTAACTCGTTACCAACAATGGTAAAGGCGCTGTTATCTGTGTCGCCTGTACCTGAAACTAGGGTATAGGTATGGGTGTCGTTTATATCAGGGTCAGTGGTGCTAAAGTTACCAATTACTGTATTGGTAGCAACATTCTCGTCAACACTGGTGGCACTCAGACTCAGGTCAGTGGGAGTATTGTTCAGGTCAAGCACAAAAAGTTCTTGTCCAGTGTTCCCGTTGTCAGCAAAAAAGTAGAGCTTGCCATTGATATAAGTTAGGTTGTTAGGGTAAGAGCTACCTATGCCAGAAAAGATATCCTTGAGGCAGACAGTACCAACTTCAGTGCCATCACTCTTCCACAGTTCATTGCCCCCAATGTTGTCATAAGCAACGAAATATAGCGTACCGTTGACATTTGTTAGATATGCAGGGTTAGAGCTACCGATAGCAGAGAAGATATCCTTGACGCGCACAGTACCCACCTGGGTGCCATCACTCTTCCACAGTTCATTGTCTCCACTACTGTCAGTGGCACTAAAGTACAGCGTACCGTTGACATTAGTCAGATACGCAGGGTTAGAGCTACCCGTACCAGCAGAGATATCCTTGACGCGGACAGTACCAGCCTCGGTGCCATCACTCTTCCACAGTTCAGAACTGCCACTGCTGTCAGTGGCAGTGAAGTAGAGCGTGCCGTTGACATTGGTGAGATTTTGGGGGTTGGAGCTACCTGCACCAGAGAAGATATCCTTAACACGGATAGTACCAACTTCAGTGCCATCACTCTTCCACAGCTCATAGCCACCACTACTGTCATAGGCAACGAAGTAGAGGATGCCGTTGACATTGGTTAGATGTTGGGGGTTAGAGCTACCTGCACCAGAGAAGATATCCTTAACGCGGATAGTACCAACCTCGGTGCCATCACTTTGCCACAGTTCATTACCCCCACTACTGTCGCTGGCGCTGAAGTAGAGTGTTCCATTGACATTGGTGAGATTTTGGGGGTTAGAGCTACCTGTTCCCAGGACGATATCCTTGATGCGGATAGTACCAGTTTCAGTGCCATCACTCTTCCACAGTTCGCGACCTCCATTGCTATCGGTGGCAACGAAGTACAGCGTGTCGTTGACATTGGTCAGATTTTGGGGGTTAGAGCTACCTATGCCAGAGAAGATATCCTTGACGGGGATAGTACCCACTTGGGTACCATCGCTCTTCCACAGTTCATTGCCGCCACTGCTGTCGGTGGCACTGAAGTACAGCGTGCCGTTAACATTGGTCAGGTTTTGCGGATAAGAACTAGCTGTGCCAGAGAAGATATCCTTAACACGGAAAGTACCAGCCTCGGTGCCATCACTCTTCCACAGTTCATAGCCACCGCTGTTGTCGATCGCAACGAAGTATAGTGTACCGTTGACATTGGTTAAATATGCTGGGTTAGAGGAAACTCCACTGGTATTTAGATCTTTGATGAGGTTAATCGATCCTTCTTCTGCTGCCATAACCATTTTTCCTTAAACCTTGTGATACACAATCACAAGCCAAATCAGACTTTGATTGATACTGTAAGTGCGATCGCTATTTTTCTTACTATGTAAAAATGCGATCGCACAATTCATCGAGCTTCGCTTTTTTGAAATTAAACAGCCTCCGCAAATATGTGGAATTTTATATATAGGTGATTTAGTTTAATATATTAAGCAGTCCAGAATACTAAATATTTAGACTTAGCATCATATTTTCTGAAATTTCTGTGCTTGTCTACATCTGAAATTCTCCATTAAAAGCAGACAGAAATTTAAGTTCAGGTGGTGAATAGATGAAAAATTCTAAAGATTGGTAAAGAATATTGTTTTATAAACAGGCTATTTTGACGAAGAGAAAAACGGAAATAGTCCTGAAACCAGAATGAGCTTTTTATAGAAATTCCTGTATTTATTCGGCCATACTATTGATAATTTATGATTGAGATTGATCATGCAATCTTCTTTGCTTTTACTGAAGATTATGCCAGAATTAAAGCTCACATCTGAAAATAAAATCCAGTAAAAATATAAACAATAGTTGAGATGACTTAATAATCACCTCAACCATTGTTGACTTGTGCATCATGTCAATTCATTCAAAAAACTGAATTGATGAATCGATTAATCATACACAAGGTTAACGCAAAACCACATTTGGCGATTCAACTCCAACCAACTTGGCGCTGAGTTCCCACATCCGCTCGCCTTTTTCATCATCACGGGCTTGAGGAGAAACTTTTTGAACAAAGGACTTTCCATCTTTCTTTTGACGATTTCCCCAGCTCCAATAGATACCGGATTGATTATATTCAGGATCGGCAACAACAGCAGCAACCCGTTCTCCAGCCAACTCCTGAGACACATATCCGCCAGTGATGTACTTTTGAAATAATGGGAAAAGTTTCTGAAACAGTGGATAGTGGTTTCGGAATAGTGGCGTTTCTGCAACACATCCGGGATAGAGAGAACTGAAGACAATCTTGGTTGACTCGTGGTAGCGCCGATGCAGTTCTCTCATGGTCAACACGTTACAAACCTTGCTGTCTTTGTAGGCTTTAACGGGTTCAAATTTCTTGCCGTCAATCATCGAAATTGGGTCTTTAAATCCTGCTGCGAAACCCTCGAAATTACCCAAGTCTGGACGCGGGGGAATCTTTCCACCGAGTTCGTCTGGGTTGTGGGTGACAGTTCCCAAAATCACCAGCCTTGGCTGTGAAGAAGACTTCTGTAAATCTTCTAGCAAGAGGTTGCACAAAAGGAAATGCCCAAGATGATTGGTAGTGACGGTTAACTCGTAACCTTCTGGGCTGCGTAATGGTTCTTTTAATAAGGGCATATAAATTGCCGCGTTGCAAACCAAAGCATCGAGGGAGTTGCCACTTGCGCGGAAGTTTTTCACAAACTGTCGAACGCTTTCCAAGGAACCAAGGTCAATATGTATGCTGGTATAACTGTTGTAAGGGATTCCCACCGCTTGGGCAGCTTGTTGTGCCTTTGCTAAATCCCGACATGCTAACACCACATACCATCCTCTCTGGGCAAGAGCTTTTGCAGCATACAAACCGACCCCCGAAGAGGCACCTGTAATTACAACCGTTTTCCTATCCTGTGCCATTCTCTTGAGACTCTATTAATCATCTTTTACTATCTCCAGGATTTTACATCACTGGGTTACCACCTCTGATGGTTTAGGTGTTATGGTTGGCGATCGCTTTTCACTCACTTCGATTAAGTTTTTCTAAAAGCAGAGCTTCTACCTCGCTCTCAGCATTGTCTAGCTCGAAAGGATAAGGTTGTTCTGTAGCAGAGTCACAAAGACTCATCAAAACTTACAATACAGCCCCAAATGCTTCTTCATCATTATCTATGTTCTGAAATATACCGTTTTAGTTCTATATTGGTCATTTGGTTAAGGTTCTGATCGTAGAACAAATTTCCAATTCCCATTTTGATTAATTATGACTGCAATCTCATCCTTCAAACCAGCTTGAATATAAAGCGTTTTCAACTTTTAGTGACAGCCTAACTATCCAGTTTGGCTCCAGGAAAATCAGAAAAAGCCTTATCAAAATATTTTGCTAATTGAATATCTCGGTCAGAGATTTGATGACCAATATCCCAAGTTGTTAGATAGACTCTAACAGTTCGCCAAACATTTTCCCATCGAGGATGGTGAAGTGCAATATCACACCCAGGTGCAACCTGATTCATAAATTCGATGGCATAGCGGAAACTTTTGAAGTTGTAGTGGCGAAAAATTTCAACACGCACTTTAGTTGAATCTTCGGGAAGCGGACTAACTACTTTTTTCCATTTTGATAAGTTACCACTGAGTGCAATCTGAAGTTTCTCATCACTAATTGGTTCCGGTTTTTCTGGGTGAGGAGTGGGGTAGATTCCCCAGGGATTCTTGCTTTTAAGGGAACGTTCACTCTTTTTATTTTGATCCGTAACTAATCTTAATTGCTCAAGAACAAGCTTGATGTCATGATCCCAATATGCATCCCGAATATCTACTGCCTGTCTTTTAGTTAAGGCACTAATTGATGTAGGCAACTTATTAGAGGGAGGCATTTTAGCACCCCTAATTAATAACGGTAGTAATTTTTTATCCTCACGAAGTGCAAACTCAATTTCCCGACGAACCCAATCATCTTCTTGATCTATACGACGCAACCCAAATTCATCACTAATGCGAATCCATTCAGTACCTATAACTACGATGACAATTTGAGCCTTTTGCAAAGAATCTTCCAGTTCTTGTGGCCATTGTGTTCCAGGTTCAATGGAAGATGTATCCATGAATACAGTACCTTTTCCTAGCTCTTGAAGAATAGTACTGTGCAAACGTCCAGCTTCGGCAGCACTATCAGCTCTTCGATAACTGATAAAAATTGGTGCATTAAGCATAAGCAATAGAAACTTACTGTTCTTCTTGACTGAGTGCTAAATAAACATGTTGAAATATCAAAATTGCGTATAACGAACAAATATTATACGCAAGATTTAAATCGTTAAAAGAAATTGTATTTTAATTTCCAAGATTTAATAACTAATACTTCCGTTCTTTTGGCTCAAACATAGTAATCGCTACAGGCCGATATTGTATATCAATTCCCGCTGGTGAATAGTAAGCCATTGTGTGTTTGAGAAAGTTAGCATCATCTCGGTCGGAATAATCTTCGCGGAAGTGTGCGCCGCGGCTTTCTTGGCGATTTAGGGCTGAGGCCAAAATCGTCTGTCCCACTACCATTAAACTTCGCAGTTCCAAGGCTTCTACAAGTTCCGTATTCCAGCAACTACCTTTGTCATCTAAATAAATTTGGGGATATCGCTGTTGGATTTCTTCTAGTTTTTGTAACCCTTCACTCATTAATGCCTCAGTGCGGAAAACACCGCAGTACTCAGTCATACAATCTTGGAAGGCTTGACGGACTTGGTTAATGCGATATTGTCCTGGTTGTTCTAGTAAAGCTTGAATTTGTTGCTTGGCTTCGTTGAGGTAGCGTTGCTCATCCACAGAGGGCAATTTACGTTTTTGGACAAATTGGGCGATCGCCGCCCCAGTGCGTTTGCCATAAACTACACATTCTAATAGCGAATTACTACCTAAGCGATTTGCTCCGTGGACAGAAACACAAGCTGTTTCCCCAGCAGCATAGAACCCCTCAACTAAACCATCACCACTACTGCGGACTTGACCTTCAGTGTTAACTGGGATACCACCCATACAATAATGAATTGTCGGGCGCACTGGCATAGGTTGAGTTACAGCGTCAACACCCACTAGTCGATGGGCTTCTTCCCAACAGAAGGGAACGCGACTCATAATTTTTTCTTTACCCATGTGCCGCAGATCCAAATAGACAAAGGGGCCACCAGCACTACCGTCGAGATGGATACCACGCCCTGCGCGAATTTCGTAGGCGATCGCCCGTGAGGTAATATCACGAGGAGCCAGTTCCATGCGACTAGGTGCGTAGTTAGCCATAAAGCGATCGCCTTCGCTATTAATCAAATACGCCCCTTCCCCGCGTACTGCTTCGGAAATCAGCACCCCAACTGGATACAAACCTGTCGGGTGGAATTGCACGAACTCCATATCTTCTAAGGGCAAACCGGCGATCGCGGTCATAGCCAAACCATCACCTGAAGAAGCGTAATCGTTGGAGGTGGTATTATAAACTCGGCCATAGCCGCCTGTCGCAAACATTACGGCCTTAGACCGTACAACCTCAACATGCCCATCCAACAAATGGAACATCACCACGCCCTTGGCCTGCCCCTCTTCTAAAATGAGACGCATCACGTACCACTCTTCATAAACTTGCACGCCATAGCGCCGCAGGTTGTTAACCAATTCATGCAAAATTGCGTGACCAGTTTTGTCTGCGGCGTAGCAAGTCCGGTTATGGGAATGTCCGCCAAAAGCCCGTTGAGCAATGCGACCATCGGGTAACCGCGAGAACAAAACGCCCATGTGTTCCAAGTCGATTACCACATCTGGCGCTTCCTGGGCGAGAATTGCCACGGCATCTTGATCTGCTAAATAGTCAGAACCCTTAACAGTGTCAAAAGCGTGTGCCTCCCAGCTATCTTCTGAATCAACATTTTTCAGCGACGCAGCCATACCACCTTGGGCTGCCACCGAGTGGGAACGAATGGGATGGGTTTTGGCAACCACAGCAACATTTAAACTACGGTCAGTGCGGGCAATTTCCACAGCAGCGCGACATCCTGCCAATCCACCGCCAACAATAATCACATCATGTTCCAGCATTATTTAGCCCCCGACTGCAAACCACTGCTGTTCTATTGTAGAAACCTGATGAAAGCCTTTTTCAATTGATTGAACTAGCTTGAAAAAGGAGCAGGGAATGAGGAGTACGGCAGAAAACCTTTTTGATGTTTGGTTGTGCAATTTTCCCGACTTTCTTAACTATCCATCTCTATAAAAAAATTCCCTGCCCATAGACAGGGATGTTATTACAAATTTTGAAGTTAGATGGTTATGTAATAAATCACACAGCAAGGTCATGAAAATAACTTCTTCCCTACTCCGTACAGACGCGTAGACGCTCGAAGAGCGGCTTCTCGTAAGAATATAATCGCGTCTTTACCGACTCCCTATTTTCAAGAAAAAAGTTAAAAATTCAGAATTAACAGCCAGATCCTGTGACTCCTAACTCTTAATTCTTAACTCTTAACTTATTAGCTAGTTAGTTGTACAGGTTTTTGCTGAGACACATTACCTGGTATGGGTTCCGTTTTGGTTCCAGGTTCTACAGGAACTACTTCAATATGATTTAACAATGTAGTCACAAACGCAAACAGCAAGAAAGGCAGCGATAGCAGAACAACGAGACCTACTGTTGCTAAAGCGTATACCGGCTTTTTAGCACCCATTAGTGCCAAGGCTGATGCCAAACTGAGGGTAATTGTAATTAACCAAACAATTATTTGACCGTAGATATCACCAAAGGTCAGGGTACAGACATAGCGATAGTTTTGAATATTATTTCCGCTCATCACATTTGCCTCAAGTGTCTCCTATAGGTTCTACCTTAAAACTATGTTTGGCTTGCAGACAATTTCTAAATATTTTTGCAAGGTTCGTAATATAAGTTCATATTTACTGTTTTTATTATATAAAGGAAATTTTTAGAGCGGATTAGGGAATATTGATCTGAAGTTGAAGTTACAGATTTAAAGCCTAACTCAAATTAGCTAAGGAATAGTTGTGGCAGACTGTAACTCTGTGCGATCGCTCATCAGTGAAAATTGATAGCTAATTGTTGATAGGTTACAGTTTTTCTTTTAAATCTGAACACTAAAATCAACCGCATTACAGGAGTAGTTGGAGTTATAATAACCAAGTTTCCAGTAACAGCAGAAATGCCAACTTAGTTGTCGAATTAAAGACTGAGAAAGTTTTATCTTGGGGGAATCTAAGCTTTTACTTAAATTGATGATTGCTTCCTTTGTAAGTAGAAGCTTTGCTCTCAAGCACAAAAAATATAATAGCAGGTAAAACCTGGATAATTTTTGTCATCTGTTAAATTCCGGATATTTAGGATGTAGTAATTGATTATTTGCTACTTCTTGTTAAGTAAATAAATCCATCAAAACCAGGATGTAAAAACCGATTTTTTGATGTTAAATTTTGAGTATTGTCCGAATTTGTTGACTCAAATCAACAAAACCCTTTATTTTTCGCGACAATAATTGTTTTAGGAGTGAGTGAACGTGAATACTAGTTTTCTTCGTAAAGGTGTTTTTTGGTTACCAAGTATAGCTGCTCTGACAGTCCTGAGTAGCGGCTTATCTGCTATTGCCCAGACAGTCGATCCGGTAAACACTCAGCCATTGACGGAGGCTCCAGCAGCTGTAGTGTCTGGCAATGAATTAAGTACTGAATTAGAGACTACAGAAACAACTGAACCATCAACAGTAGCAAATGTAACTAAGCTCCAGCAGTTTTCTCATGGTGGGACAGAGGAAACCCTCACACCCATTCCAGGGACAGTGGCAACTTCATCTGCAACGCTTAATTCTCAGCCTGTGCAAGTAAATTCTCAACCATCTGACCCCAGAGTGGCACAATCAGATATCGATCTAGGTACAACTACCCGTGGCGGTAGCAGCTATGTTGGGGTTGCTGCCAACATTGGTTTGAGTGGTGACAGTTCAGCTTTAGGCGATGGCAATTTTGCGGTAATCAGCAAAGTCGGCTTAACAAATACTATATCAGTCCGGCCATCCGCGATATTTGGTGACAACACCACAATTTTACTTCCGGTCACCTATGATTTTTCCTTCCAGTCAACAGATCCTTTTAAGGAACCGTTAGCCATTGCACCTTACGTAGGAGTGGGTGCAGCTTGGAAAACTGGCGATGATTCTGAATTTGCCTTTTTAGTATCTGGTGGCATCGATGTGCCTCTAAATTCTCAATTTACGGCAACAGCGTCTGTGAATGCGGGATTTTTCGATCAAACTGATGTGGGCTTGTTATTAGGTGTTGGTTACAACTTCAATGGCTTTTAAAAGTTAGGAGTTAGGAGTTAGGAGTTAGGAGTTAGGAGTTAGGAGCAAAAAATGATAACAAGCCTACTATGATTTGTGTATTCATCGATCGCAAATTCTCCTAATTCTTGAATTCTTCTGACTCCTAAACTCTGACTTCTCAACTCTCACGTTAGAAGTTAGTACTCCTTAACTCCTAACTCATAACTCCTAACTCCTAACTCTTAACTCCTCACTTTCTACTTAGGGGTAACTTTATCAATTACTTTGATTTTGCCGTCGTCCCCTACTGTCCAGACATCGTAAACACCGACAACATCACCGTTAGCGTCAACATCTACATTACCACTGGCTCCTTGATAGTTAATGTCTTGACCCTTTTGCAGCAACTTCAATCCCTCGCAGACATCGGTAACTTCTGTACCAGGGCCGTCAGCAACTTCACGGATATGCTTGGCTATACCAGCCCCTGTATTTTCTTTAGCGGCTTGGGCTGCCAATACTAATAAAGCAGTAGCATCCCAAGATTGGGGAGCAAATTCGCCTGGTGAACCCCCTTTTTTCTCTTTCCAAAGCTTTTTGAAAGCCTCTAATGCTTTACCATCAGAACCAGGTACTGTGCCGATGATTCCAGATGCAATGAATTTCCCATCGCTACCTTTGCCGACTTGGCCGGGGAATTCGTCTGATTTCATCCCATCTGTGAGCATCACCTGTACGCCTTTGCTTAGACCTTGCTGATATGCTGACTTCAGCAGCAAGCTACCTGTTTCTACGTAAAAAACTCCCAAGACTGCATCGGGTTTCCCACCGAAAGCAGCGGTGGCTTCAGTTTCAAAGGTAGTTGCTTTGGGGTCGTAACGCACAGGATTTTTTTTGTTAACTACGGTTCCGCCTAATTTTTCAAAAGCTTGAACAAATGCTTTTTCAAAGCCGACACCATAGTCGTTATTAATTACGACGGTAGATACTCGCTTGAAACCTTTTTTAGTGGCGAGTTGGGCTAAAGCTGGCCCTTGGTAGCTATCAGGCGGAACTGTACGTGCCCAAAAACCTTTGAAATCGCCTTTTTGTGCCTTTTCTGTAAATACAGGGCTGGTGCTACCTGGTGAAATCAACATCACTTGATTTTGAGCAGCAATTGAAACAGCGGCTGTGGAGACACTGCTAGCAAAAGAGCCAACGACACCTGCAACTTTATCTACTGATGCGAGTTTAGCCATACCAGCAGCACCGGCTTTTGGGTCTGTTTGGTCGTCTACAGCAACAAGGGTAACAGGTTGGCCGTTTACACCACCGCAAGCGTTGACGGTTTCCACTAGTAAGGGAACGCTTGGTGCCATCTGCTGCCCAATAGATGCTAAATCCCCTGTTGTGGGTAAAAGGGAACCTATTTTTAGTCCGCTAGCTGTGGGGTTAGTTCCACCACCGCCTTCACAAGCTCCCAATAGGAACCCACTTCCCAAGGTAGCTATACTCAAGGTTAAGGCTGCACTAATTCTTCGCATAAGTTACTTTCACTCCTCAGAATATTTAGGAGCCTAAAAGTAATGTTCAAACTAGATTTAGAAGTTAGTTTGACTTTATCAGGACTCCAAAGGATAAATCATAGCATCCCTCTGAAGGAGTAAAAGTCCTTAACATTTGTGTGAATATTTTTCTACACACAATGTAGTGCGATATGTAGCTTAAAGTCTCAAAAACGGAGAGGGAGGGATTCGAACCCTCGGTACGGAGTTGCCTGCCGTACAACAGATTAGCAATCTGCCGCTTTCGACCACTCAGCCACCTCTCCACGGTCACGAATAATGATGTTAGCAGATATATTGGGGAGAGTCAATAGTCATTTGTCATAATGACTAATGACCAATGACTAATTCTCACAGGACTTGCGATCGCATCCACGCTACTGGCAAAGAACGTAACTTTCGCCACTGAGGCACGTAGGCGCGTTTTGTAAAGGCATTATAATCGTTACGTTCGATTACGCTTAAAATCCCACTGTAGTGCATTAGAGCTGCCCACACAGGCCAACGACCATCAGGAGCTAGGTAGGAAATTCCTTTTTCCGCCTTGCGATAAAACTGTCGTGCGCGAGCAATTTGAAAGCGCATCAAGGAACGCCAGCGATCGTCAACTATACCCTCGAACAAGTCTTGTTCGGTATAGTTGAATCTTGCCAAATCTTCTAGAGGAATATAAATTCGTCCGCGTCGGGCATCCTCGCCAACATCTCGCAAGATGTTGGTGAGTTGCTTGGCAATTCCCAAGGCAATTTCTTCTTCGGTGGGATTATGTGGCTGTTGTTCGCAGTTCCACGGAGCTGTATTTTTGCTAGTATCCAATCCCATGATTGCTGTGGACATCAAGCCTACAGTGCCGGCAACACGATAACAGTAAAGATATAACTCCTCGAAGGTTTCATAGCGACTTCGGTATAAGTCCATACGTTGACCAGCAATCATATCCCGAAAAGGCTCGATGTCCATCGGGAATCGTTGAACCGTATCTACCAAAGCTACGTCGAAATTATCCAATGGGTGTCCAGCAAAAATCGATTCTAGCTGCTGCTCCCATAGGTCTAGGGTTTCTGGTGTGGTAATAGCAGATGCAGGGCCATCGACCAGTTCATCTAAACGGCGGCACCAAGCATAGATAGCCCAAATAGCAGGACGCTTTTCCTTGCTCAGAAGCAAAGTACTGAGGTAAAAAGTCGTGGAGTATTTGGCTATGAGATGACGACAAAGTTCGTAGGACTCGTCCACAGAGACCAGCGTTTTCATGCGGGCTTTGGATTCAGGCAGTTGCAGCATTCGTTGCAGGCGGTCGGGTGAGCGTTTGCAGGTTTGAGGATTTTGCTACCGGGAAGGCCTCAGAAATCGCCTGTGCTGTCAGCTTACCAGAAAGTACGGCACCTTCCATACTGCCTAAGTAGCGTTGCATGGTGTAACTTCCAGCGAGATAGAAGTTAGCAATCGGCGTGACTTGTGCAGGACGGTACTGTTGGCGACCGGGGGTCGCTTTGTAAACTGAACGCGGCGTTTTCACCACATGAGATTTGAGCAGTTTTGCTGGGTTGTCTCCCCCAAAGTGGTCGGGGAAGAGTTTTTCTAACTCGGCAATTGTCGCAGCCACAATCTCCTCATCGGATTTGGCTATCCAATCTTTTGCCGGTGCTAGAACTAATTCCAGCATCGAGCGGTCAGGGTTGGCGTATTCACGGCAGGTATTGCTCATATCAGCATAAACGCTTAGGAGTGGCGATCGCGAAAATAGCAAGTGATCGATTTGTGTAAGTTTCCGGTCAAACCACAGATGCAGGTTGATCACTGGTACTCCTTCTAAGCCTTCTAGCTTCTGGAAAAACTCTATTTGCTTCCAAGTGCCAGGCAAGATCGCTTTGAGCGGGTCTACTGATATGGCAGATACGTAAGCATCAGCCGTGATAATTTCATCTTCTGCCCCATTTAACCCCCGAATTAAGAATCCTTTGACTGTGTTATCGGGGTTGAGCAAAATCTCTTTCAATGGGGCATTTAACCGCACTTCGCCGCCACGTTCTCTGATGTAATCAACGATAGGGTTGCATAGGCGTTCTGTGGGAGAACCATCCAAAAATGCAATCTTAGAGCCATATCGTTCTTGCAGAAAGCGATTGAGCGCAGTTAAGAGAATCGTTGCAGAAACTTCATCGGGGTTGATAAAGGTGAGGGCTTTACATGCAGCGATAAAAACGTCACTGGTTACTCGCTCATCAACACCTTGCCTTTCCAACCACTGTAGGAAACTGTACTTGTCCATGTCTTCGACATACTTTTGACCCCGAACCACTGCTGGAAGTAGGCCAATCGCAAATCGAATCTTCTGCTCCCATGTCAACATGTCTTTGTTGCGAAGAATCGACGCAATTACGTTGAATGGAGAGGGAATATCTGGAACATCAAAACGTGATAATGTCCCAGGCTTATCTGGTTGATTGAAAATCAGTGTATGCTCTTTCCACTGGAGTCTGTCTTCAATGCCCAACTCCTTGAGCAATTGGAGCATATTCGGATATGCCCCAAAGAAGGCGTGTAACCCGGTTTCGTACCAGTCGCCATCAGAGTCTTTCCAAGCCGCAACAAGACCACCCAGTACGTCCCGGCTTTCCAAGACAACGGGAGTATGACCTGCGTCTGTAAGATATTTCGCGCAGGAAAGTCCTGCTAGACCAGCACCCGCGATCGCTACTCGCATTTAACCCTACTGCCTTTCAATATTTCTTAATGGTTTTGTCGTTCTCATTATACGTTGCAATCCGTTACATTTAGTGGTCGTTGTGCGATCGCTTTCCCAAAAAACTTGTTTAAAAGGGAATTTTGCCTGATACACACCCATCTAGGCAACCATTGTTGACAATGGCTTTACTGCCTTGATTTTATCTAGATTTAGACTACCAGATGTGGAGAAGCAAAAGTCATTACCTCTGACTAAAAAAACTAGTAATTAACTGTTGTCTCTAAGCAGTTGATTTCTTTGGTAATTCGTGTATTTGCTTTCAAGAAACACTGGGAAAAGGGAAAGGGGAAAAGGGAAAAGGATTAAATTACCGATGTTTATTTCATTCGTAGCGCGTAGTGTGCCACCACTCTGGCTGCTCTTAAGAAACGTGGGGAGCCGGGAGTCGAGGAAAAAAAGTGTTTCTTTCATTCATTAAGGCAGACGCCCCGCTGATGTCACGCTGCCAATAAATTAATCTGCCTTTAAGTTGCATAATCCTTAGCCTTAGAAAGACGCGGGGACACGGAGAAGGGGAGACGCTCTGATGCAATTTAAATGATTATTAGCTTACTGCTAATTCATTTCCAGGTTACTTACTGAAATACTTCTTTCAATGTAAAAATAAAGACTTTAATTTATTTCTAATTAAGTATTTTGACTGTTGTAATTGACTTAGGCTTGTGGATATTAAGTAGTAGCTAGAATTGGAGATTAGCGGCGATCGCACAACCTAAACTAAATACATTTCAGTAGGGCAGCTGGTCGTAAATCGTGCTGCATCCCATAGTCAGTTCTGGCAAATTCTATTTGTAATATTAAACGATCTTGATGAGTAGGAGTAATTCCTTTATGGAAACAAAGTGGATCTTCTACAAATCCAAAACCAGCTTTGCCACAAATTTTTACTAAAGATTCCAAACCATAATAATTAATGATATCTTCATCTTTTTCTCGTTTGCGTAGCCACAGATGTGACCATTTTTTATTATTATGGCTACCACGAACACAAACATGAGGGCCGCTGCGATCGTCTACATCAGTTAAATAGAAGAAAAATTTCAGAAAACGATAATCGTCAAGGTCGTAGTGAAACAACTGAGCAGCTTGACTTTGTTCGAGATATGTTGCGTTGCCTGAAAAACTCCACCACATCAAATTCCCTTGATGTATAGGTTCAGCATTTAAAAACGCAGCGGCTATTGCCAATAATTTTGGATCGTTTTGGAGTTTCTTTATAGCAGGGCAAAGCAAACCCGTATTAAAATAACTACCAATTGTAAAGTTTTTTTCTGACTTAGTTTGTGCTTGTTCTTTGTTATGGTAAAAGAAACCCATATCTGTTTTTCGGTTACCATAGCAAGGTGTTGAATAGGCAAATTCCACTATTTCTTGAACAATATTTTCAGGCAGTTGAATTCCCGAATATATGCCTTCAGCTTTTAGATGCTTAACAACGTCATTTACATTTAAATCTGCAAAACAAGAATTGCTTTCATTAAAATCTAATTTAGCTGAGCGTTTTAAGAAATAAATCATAATAGCTCGTCCAATTTTAAATCGAGCAATTTTACGCATCAAAAGCCATCTAGGATTTTTAGTCAATCCTTTGTAATTTTCGTAACAAACATTATAAATTTTGGAAGTAATTCTATCGAGACAGTTATTAAATACACTTATTGACATAAATCTCCCGATATGAAAACAACAGGATGCAATGCCTGTGGCAAAGTACTCTTGGGTTAAAGCAAAAATGCTTTTACCGATCGCTGTTCTAGAATTACGTAA
The DNA here is from genome assembly GCF_014698835.1 of Nostoc paludosum FACHB-159. Classification (GTDB taxonomy): domain Bacteria; phylum Cyanobacteriota; class Cyanobacteriia; order Cyanobacteriales; family Nostocaceae; genus Nostoc; species Nostoc paludosum. The sequence continues at coordinate 224,333 of NZ_JACJTU010000009.1, forward strand.
GTAATACCATGTAATTCGTACCTTAATTATTAAAAATCAATAAATATATTTACTTAAGAGTATATTTACCGTTTCTTAAAGTCATTTCGAGTGCTGTTAGCGGTAGCGGGGCGTTTAGCCCGTGTTGGCTGTTGAGTCAGAAGTTATTCTATTCTCCTTGTCCTCTTGTCTGGTTTGCTCCTGCCTTCCCTAGCCCGATAAAAGTATAGGATTAGGGTTGATATTGTTTGCTACACAACTATAGGTAAAAGATTATGGCAGGATCGCAGGAGCTAAATCGCTTTGGACACCACCTGATTCTAGGTATTTCCGGCACTACGTTAAGTGATGAAGATAAACGCGCACTCAGTGAATTAAAGCCAGTTGGGGTAATATTTTTCGCTAAGAATTTTCTTGATGGCACTCCCTATCAGGTTTGGCTAGAAAAGTTCAAGGATTTGAACAAAGAAATACGAGAATATACTGAACGTGATTCAATGTTTGTTACTTTAGATCACGAAGGCGGTCGTGTTGTTCGCACACCTTTACCGATTACACGATTTCCTCATGCGTTGTTGTTGCGATCGCACGCTTACGAAGTAGCAAAAGCAACAGCTATTGAGCTAAAATCTCTCGGAATAAATTTATCTTGGGCGCCTGTAGCAGATATTTTTTCCCATCCCAATAATCCTGTAATTGGGTCTCGTGCCTTTGGTAGTACTCCGGAAACTGCTGCTCAAGATGCCCGTGAATACTACCTTGGACTTCGAGATTCCGGAATTATCGGATCTGCCAAGCATTTCCCTGGACATGGAGATACTAGCCAAGATTCTCACATCGAGCTACCAGTACTCAATTTGACCTTAGAAGATCTGCGACTTCGAGAACTTATACCTTTCAAAACTCTCATCGAAGTACAGATTCCTTTAATTATGACTGCTCATATCTTATTTCCAAAGATAGATCCTGATGTGCCAGCAACCCTTTCTCGACCTATTCTCAAAAACATACTCAGGGAAGAACTTGGCTTTGGGGGAGTCGTTGTTTCTGACGACTTAGATATGAAAGCAGTTTCAGATATGCTGACTCAAACTGGTACTATAGCGAGGTCATTTAATGCTGGCTGCGACCTATTTATTGTTTCCCGTAATATTAATTCGTCATCTATTGAAAGAACTTATCGCATTGCTGAAGATTTTGCCGATTCTCTGGTTAACGGTAGCTTAGATGAATCAGTTGTGGAAGCAGCTAGAGAAAGAATTGAAAAACTACTGGCAGTAACACCGCAATATCCCGTCCAGGCTTTGGATAAAGATGTATTATTGCAACATGCTCAACTAGCGATCGCCAGTTCCTATTCATAATCCAACGTGCATTCAAGTAGTATATTACCAATCGCCAAAAGCCTAGCTAGGATTGCATTTCTTAATTTTGAATTTTGAGTCGCACCTTTGGTCGGCTATAAGCACAACTTGAATTTTGAATTCCTAAATGGGTGGTATAGGGGTCGAACCTATTTCTGCGGGTTAAAAGCCCGCTGCACAGCCGGTATGCCAACCACCCTAGTGAATTTGAATCAAGAAATGAGCAAGTGCGATCGTATTACATCGCAAAATCTGTAATACGAACACTACATATCAATCCACCAGGGAGGTACTGCCCCTCCTATTTCTGTGTTATCAGCACAGCGCCTCGCTTTTCGGCTCCAGGTGGAAAAAGTGGAAGATGGAGGAATCGTAGCTTGCTTCCCGTAGGGTACCCCTACAGTTGCCCGTACCCTGGTTTTCAAGACCAGTTGCCGTCCATTCAGCGGCATCTTCCATCAGGGGCGTCTGACGGGACTCGAACCCGCTCTGACTGGTTCCACAAACCAGCGCCTCGACCGCTTTGGCTTCAGACACCATCAGTGGAATCAATGGGAATTGAACCCATAACCTCCTGCTTGCAAGGCAGGCGCTCTAGCCATTTGAGCTATGACCCCATAAAAATTTAAAATTCAAGACATTTTCAGGCAGGAGTGGTAGGACTCGAACCCACAACTTTCGAGGTAGAAGCTCGAAGCTCTATTCCATTGAGCTACACTCCCAAAATTTGGTAGTCCTGGCAGGAATTGAACCCGCAACATTCTTCTTGTAAGGAAGACACTCTACCAATTGAGCTACAGGACTACGCAAGCGAGTGGAGGGACTTGAACCCACGCACTGAGTATGGCGTACTCAGATGCTACCAATTACATCACACCCGCAAGTTTTAGAGCGGACGGCGAGATTTGAACTCGCACGAAGACGGTGGAAACGTCTCATGCTGCCGTTACATCACACCCGCATCAAGCTGGTAACAGGAATTGAACCTGCAACCTACTGATTACAAGTCAGTTGCTCTGCCAATTGAGCTACACCAGCACTAATTTTGGTGACGGGAGCAGGAGTCGAACCTGCCGATGTTCAGGTTATGAGCCTGATGAGCCACCGTTGCTCCATCCCCGCATACTCACCAATACCCCTGACTGGATTTGAACCAGCAACCTCTTCGTTCTAAGCGAAGCGCCTCTTCCGTTGGGCTACAAGGGCGAAGTCTGAGTGGTAGGGATTGAACCTACGACCTGGAGTTCCCAAAACTCCCGCGCTCCCAACTGCGCCACACCCAGATATTTTGGTACTCTCGACAGGATTTGAACCTGCGACATCCTGCTCCCAAAGCAGACGCGCTACCAAGCTGCGCTACACCCCGTTAGTACTCCTGGTGGGAGTCGAACCCACAACGAAACAGATTTTAAGTCTGCTACCTCTTCCAATTGGGCTACAGGAGCAAGTTTGACAGCCCCACCAGGACTCGAACCTGGAATCATCGCCTTCAAAGGGCGTTATGTTGCCAATTACACCACAGGGCTTTATTGCCAGGGCAGGGTTTGAACCTGCAACCTCATCGTTCAGAGCGATGTGACTTCCCAATTCGTCCACCCGGCATTAAAGAATTCGTAGTTCGTAATTCGTAATTCGTAATTATGTTTTGTGACAGGGATTTAAACCCCGACTAACATACAAGCCGTTTATAGAAACCTGGGTATCAACCCCTATTTAATTACGAATTACGAATTAGTAATTACGAATTATGATTGGCTGCCTCAGTAGGACTCGAACCTACAACCGCGCGGTTAACAGCCGCTTGCTCTGCCATTGAGCTATGAGGCAACGAAGCCCCCCAGGTCGGAATCGAACCGACGACCTCCTGTTTTTCAAACAGGCGCTAACTACCAACTGAGCTACCAGGGGATAAGGAGGAGAGATGGATTTTACCCAGTGGACTGGTTTAATTCAACTCGAATCAGCCACTCCATCATCTCTCCCATGTAACGAGAGTGGAGGGATTTGAACCCTCATGTCTTCAGTTTCGTAGACTGAGATGTTATCCAGTTACACCACACTCTCAAGGCGGAGAGGACAGGATTTGAACCTGCGACGGACATTAACTATCCGCTTCCTCTTAGCAGGAGGACGCTTTGAGCCACTCAGCCACCTCTCCACAGTGGGTCGAGCAGGATTTGTAGCTTGCTTCCCGCAGGGTATCTGCGTGCAAAATAGAACAGTTTTACAGACTGTCGCCTTCAACCAGACTCGGCCATCGACCCCTAATGATTCCCCTGACGGGATTTGAACCCGCAATCTCTGGTTTGAAAGAACAGCGACTTAACCATTCGTCCACAGGGGCATGATTAATCAAACAATTGGCAGTTTAATTGCGAATTGCAACTTGCGAATTAATTTGACGCAGGGACTAGGATTTGAACCCAGAACATCGGATTTGGAGTCACGAGGTGTTACCGTTACACCATCCCTGCATTGGTAGCAGTGGCGGGATTTGCACCCGCATCGACCCGGTTATGAGCCAGGGGCTTTACCGTTAAGCTACACTGCGACACCAAAGGCTGAGGTGAGATTTGAACTCACGATGTCGGTTTTGCAGACCAATGCCTTCAACCACTTGGCTACTCAGCCGTTTGGGAGTCCCGACGAGATTTGCACTCGCAATCTTCAGTTTGAGATACTGACGGCTTCAACTATTCGCCTACGGGACTTCAACCAGGGTGACGGGACTTGTAGCTTGCTTCCCGAAGGGTACCCGCAACATTTCCGCAGACAACGGAACGCTCTAGCCAATTGAGCTACACCCCGATTTTTGGGAATCTGTGCCTAAAACTTGAGGTTTTTAGGCACATATTTTGTTGGTGAACTTGCCCATTTCTTATTCAGTTTTCAAGGTTCAGAAAAATTATTTTTTTGTGTTACAAACTGTTAGGAAAACAACGGAAATTCTAGGTAGTAAACCTGTTGTATATTCCTGATGTATTCCGTGGTTTTAATGAGTGCAAAGTTAGAACTTTTTTCGTTTGTTGCCTCTACTTCCGATGGTTTGCAAGTAGCAGCAGCTTTGTTATTTGGAGACTTTGGTTTATTCCAACGCCTGTCCTGGAGTTGTATGTAGAACATGACTTTGACCTTTGCGAAGCTTGTCTTTTGCTTCACTACATTTATACTACATAATACTACAAGAGAGTGTCAAGGGGTTTCAGAAAAATTTTTTGAAATTGGCTATAAGAGCTTTTGTGCTTAGGTTTTAACTTACTAAATGCTCTAAAAAGCCACACTACAACTGATAATTGGATGAGCTTAAAAGAGAATTCACCAATTCAGCAGTGCTTGAAGTGAAGATTTAGAACTGCCACCCAGAAGCACCACCTTGATTCTGAATTCTGACTCCTGAATTCTTTGTTCTGAAAAACTCCATCGGTACGTTTTGCTCGGTATGATATTTAATCTGCAAGCATTTACCCAATAGAAACGAGCTATGACCCAGAACTACCGCATTACCCTACTCCCCGGCGATGGCATTGGCCCTGAAATTATGGCAGTGGCGGTAGATGTGCTGAAAGTTGTAGGGAAGAAATTTGATATTCAGTTTGAATTTCAAGAAGCCCTCATCGGTGGTGCAGCAATTGACGCTACGGGAGAACCTTTGCCTTCTGCGACTTTAGATACTTGCCGTAATAGCGATGCTGTATTACTCGCTGCTATTGGTGGTTACAAGTGGGATTCTCTTCCATCGAATTTACGCCCAGAGGCAGGCTTGTTAGGCCTACGCGCGGGTTTGGGGCTATTTGCCAATTTACGCCCAGCGAAAATTCTGCCCCAGCTAATCGATGCTTCGACTTTGAAGCGAGAAGTCGTGGAAGGTGTCGATATTATGGTGGTGCGAGAACTCACTGGTGGAATTTATTTCGGTAAACCGAAGGGGATTTTTGCTACCGAAACTGGTGAAAAACGTGGTGTAAATACGATGGTTTACACTGAATCAGAAATCGATCGCATTGGACGAGTCGCTTTTGAAGCAGCCCGCAAACGCAGCGGCAAACTATGTTCAGTGGATAAAGCTAATGTATTAGAAGTATCTCAGCTGTGGCGCGATCGCATTACCCAACTTTCCCAAGAATATCCAGACATCGAACTGTCTCATCTTTATGTAGATAATGCTGCTATGCAGTTGCTACGCGCTCCCAAGCAATTCGATACCATTGTTACTGGCAATTTGTTTGGTGATATTCTCTCTGATGCTGCTGCCATGCTCACAGGCAGTATTGGGATGTTGCCTTCCGCTAGTTTGGGCGCCCAGGGGCCTGGTGTATTTGAACCAGTTCATGGTTCCGCCCCAGATATTGCCGGACAAGATAAGGCAAATCCTTTAGCACAAGTTTTGAGTGTGGCGATGATGTTACGCTACGGTTTAAATCAGCCAGAAGCCGCAGACAGTATAGAAAAAGCCGTACTACAAGTTTTAGAACAAGGCGATCGCACTGGGGATATAATTTCACCTGGAAAAAATCTTTTAGGTTGCCGTGCTATGGGCAATGCGCTGATTTTAGCTCTGGAAGCTCAATAATTTCATAATTCAACCTGGGCAATTTGGCAACCTTTACCATAAGTTTCGGGTAGACTAGAGAGAAATCTAGCAATCAAATAACAGTCGATAGTGTACGCATTACGACAAGGCCAAACAAATTTTACAGTTCCAAAGAACCAGCCCCCTTTGATTGATACCGCCGTAATCAGAGCCGCTGGGCAGATCTACTATACTCACTGTGAAGTACACCCCGAAATAGCTGGGCAACCTTCCGGTGTAGCAATTAATCGTGTAACTCATCGAGGTAAGGTTATTTTTACTAACCAACCAGTTCTCTTACCTCAAGAGTGCTTTGTGCCCTTAAGTCAAATTGAATCGCACATGTATTAGACGCGATTAATCGCGTCTGTACAATGGTCATTAGTCATTAGTCATTGGTCATTGGTCAAAAAAGAAGGACAAACGTCATTAGCCCTCGACAAAGGGCAAATGACAAACGATAAATGACAAAGAGAGAAGTCTGAGTGTCGGCTATCCTTTGGGTTCTCCGAAGGAGTACTGGCGAACAGAACTTCAACAGACAAATGACAAAGGACAAATGACTATATGGACATTTTGTTCGCCGTCGTGGCGAGTGTAATTGTCTTTGCTTTGGGTGCATCTGTTGGCAGTTTTATCAATGTTGTTGTTTATCGGCTACCTGCTGGGTTGTCAATTCTTTGGCCGCCTTCTCGTTGTCCGCATTGCTTAAACCAGCTAAAAGCTTACGACAACGTACCAGTCTTCGGCTGGATCTCCTTAAGAGGGCGATGTCGATATTGCAAAAGCAAAATTTCTGTCCGTTATCCTGTGGTAGAAGGGCTAACGGCAATAATTTTTTTAATCGTTTTTTTAGTATTTAAAGCTTCGACTTTAACAATAGGCTATTGGGCTTTTTGCAGTTGGTTGTTAGCGCTATCGCTGATTGACCTGGATACAATGACGCTACCCAATGCACTTACTCAGTCGGGTTTAGTGGTGGGCATTTTATTTCAAATGGTAGTTGGTTTTTTACCAGAGGCTAGTTATGTAGCACTGGTAAATCATTTGATGATGGGGATAGTTGGTGCAGTGTTGGGCTTATGGCTATTTGATGCGATCGCCATATTAGGTTCAATTGCCTTCGGTAAAACTGCGATGGGTGCGGGTGATGCCAAGTTAGCAGCAATGATGGGAGCCTGGTTAGGGTGGAAATATTTGCTGTTGGCTACTTTTGTTGGCTGTGCGCTAGGAGCGTTAGTAGGTAGCGGTGTAATAGTGCGATCGCGCCACAAATTCGGACAAAAGATGCCTTTCGGGCCTTTTCTCGCCTTAGGGTCTGTAATTACTGTATTTGTTGGCGAAATTATTTTGTCTAGCTACCTACGGTTATTTTTTCCAGCGTCTTGAATAGGGACTAGGGAGATAGGGAAGTGTGGGGAGTGTGGGGAGTGTGGGGAGTGTGGGGAGTGTGGGGAGAGAGGGGAGTGTGGGGAGAGAGGGGAGTGTGGGGAGAGAGGGGAGTGTGGGGAGAGAGGGGAGTGTGGGGAGTGTG
>NZ_JACJTU010000090.1 GCF_014698835.1 Nostoc paludosum FACHB-159
ATCAAAATATAAGCACCAAGTAAGGACAAAACTGTTAGTCCATTGGGGGTGAAAAGAGAGTGAGTGTACTTGCCAATTGCGTCTGAAGGATTTTGTAATTGCTCAAACTGAAATATTTGACTAGTAGTTGTGTTAGTTGTCGCTAAAAACTTGTTCATAAAGGTATTGGAAATTGAAGGTCTACAACTTTTGCCCTAGCCGAAAATTCTTGAAGTAAAAGTGTCTCTTCATTTTTAGACATTCCAGCGACGATGGAAATTACTTTGTCTGTTAGCGATGTATTTTTGGGTACAAGAATTGGTTGAATTTGATGCCAATTCAAAAACTTATTGGATGAGTTGGGCATCCTTGGGCAATTTTTGAGTATACGATCGCGCTGCTCCTACTAAACCATTAATCTGGAAGTGTTGAGGGTTGACCAAAAATAATCGGGTCTTTTTCTTTGTATTCGATAAACGGAACAGGCCCTATAAAGTATGGCGAACAGGTGCGACCAACAAAGGGAATAATTTTGCAAATACGGAAGAACATGGCAGTTTCCATAGAACCGCTTGCTTCATCAATATCCCAAATCACTTGTTTAAATGCCGAACCAAAAGGATTTCTACCAGTTGGTTCTTGACCATCGTTAAGGGCTTTCAAGATGCCAAAGCCACCTGTTACCTTCTGTACTTTGCCAGAAATCCATTGAGTACCTGTAGTCCTGCCGATGCCTGCCATCTCTGCATGAGCGCAATTATTTTGTAGGCAAGCGACATTAAACCCTTGTTGATAACTACCGGAAATTGAGCGAGTCCGGTTTGCTTCTATGTCTCGCAGTACAATGTCAACTTTACCTATGAATGAAAGGTCGAGTGTTTCCAGCCCTGGCAAATTATCCCAGGTAAGAGTGGACAATCCAGGTACTCCATTAATTTTGGAGTCTTGCCAATTCCCAAATCGATTAATGGATGTGTTTTGAATGTCGGAAATAGATGTTAGTGAGTAATTTTTTAAATTTATTACTTTTCCTATTTCAACGTCACGTAAACGAGAATTTCGGCTGGCGTTACCTATTGTGCCCCCAGTAATTCCAAATCTTCTCAAGAAATCGCTGATAGGTTTAACACTTCTGACATTTCTATTACCTAAACCAGGAATCGCTTCGTTTAAAGATGGTAAAGTTTGCCATTGAGTTAATTGAAAATCATCTAATGTTAACCCACTTAAATTGATTCCTTGTACTGAAGCTATGGTTGAGAGATTTAAATTTTCTATTGCTAATTGAGGTGTTTCAAAATCCCCTAGTTCCATAAACTCGCTAATGCTTTGTCCTGCTGTCCAGGTTCTAGTTTCTGTACCTATTGTGCCTGGGTAGGTAACACTGCCACTTTCAGAAATAATCATGTCGCTGAATTTGAAACGCGACCAATCAGGAGTAAACCCATTAGGGGAATTGACAACGGGTACTTGTGCTGAAGCCTTGGGCAGCAAAAAGCCTACAAAAGAGTTCAATAGCCCATATTTTATAAAACTATGAATGAATAAGCTACCTAGTAAACTAAAAAAGATTAAGTAACGTAAGGCGTTATCATTGAGGCGAAAAGATGATTTCATAAGCCATTACCTTGTGTTAAAGAAGAATTCAGCTATTCTGAATTCAGGAGTCAGAATTAATGACTGGGGGATTCAGACCCACCACTCATTAAAGACCACTAAATCTCCGATTTAGTGGGGGACTTAAACCCGTTTATTCATCCGCCACTCGCACAGAATTCAATTGGAGAATTCTGGCTCCTGACTCCTGAATTCTGTTCGTTAAATTATCAGAACTATTACTTAAAGCAATTAATTTATTAACTAAGTCTTGAGAAACAGAAGCCGCCTTTGCAGCAGTAGAAATGTCGTTACCTGCTTGTAAATAACCAATTAACTTTTGCAATCGTTGATGCAGTTCATCTTGCTGATTCATCCATCCACTTTTAATAGCAACAACAATCCCATTCCTGATTTGATTAATTGTTTGTTGTGTTTTAACTAATGATTGCAATTGAGGTTTTGGGATTATTTGTTCTCGTGCCACATCAAGTTTGATTACCACCTGACTGTATTTAGGAGTGCCATTACTGGTTGCTAATCGAAAACTGTAAGCTTTGCGTTCGCCAGTTGATAATTGTGTAATGACTGTTAATAAAGTTGTCGATGTTTGCGGTAAGCCGGGAATGTTGACTCTGTTGATCCGCCGCAAATGAATCAGCCCAGCGCCTCCTTTAGGGCAATTCTCATCCAGTCCCTCTAAGCAACCATCTGTGTCAATGAGGATTTGTGAAGGGTCATCCAACCAAACTTTTTTGATAGTTTCGCCAAGCTCGTAAAATGAAATTGCTACACCGTGACCATTCCAGACGTTAATAGTTTGTAGTTTAGCGCTCGTACCACTAGCCATTGATTGAAAGATGGTACGGACAACTGGGGCGGCAATTGTGGATATTGGAGTCAGAGCGAGAGCCAACGCTAAAGTGCCGCTTGTAACTGTGTTAATTATGCTTTTCATGGCAACTCCAAGGAGCGATTAACTGTAATAGTGACTTTGGTTCCTTGTGGAATAAACCAAGCATTAGGACGAGAAAGAATTTCTTGTGTAGCTCGTTGATTACGTTGACTGACGTTTTGGCTAACTTGACCAAAAAACCCTTCGAGTAATGCACCAGTAATATTGCGACGATTGCCACTACTACGTCTTTTAATCCTGCCCGTAAATTCATCCTCAATTTCTTCTTCGCTATCGGGTTGGTTCATCATCTCCCCAACCTTTCCCAATGCAGACACAGCACCACCAAACAAGTCGTTACCGGCAATCTCTCCCCCCCTATCCTGGAATCTTCGGGCTATCAAAGGTCTGCCATCTTCCCCAGTTACAGATATTGCACCCGCTCCTATGGGATATTCTGTATTATCTTTAATAATGCTGCGGACATGAGCGATCGCTACACTGCCGCCATCGACCGAAGCCAACTCGACTGCTAATAACGTCCCCGCAGGTAATGCCACTTGCCCATAGTTGTCGCGCAAATCCTCTTTCAATCTAGCAACCGACCTATTGCTATTGGGGGTTGATGTCTGCCCTGAGTTATTATCTGTGGCTTGAACTAAGGGTGTAGCAAGAACACCACTAGCAAAAGTGCCAACACTGAGGTAGCGAGTTTGTTTTCCCTGAATGATTTGTCTTTCCTGACCTAAATATTTATCCGACTTAGCTTGAGTTTCCACTTGCCACCGGGGGCGGATCTTTTCAATCGAGTCGCTTGATTCTTGCGACGTGGTTTGGTCAAAATTATTTGTATCTGCTTGTTCATTCGATTGATTTTGAACTGCTTGAGTCTGTGCTGGGTCTAGCGAAGATTGGTTGTTGATGCTAGTTTCGGCATAGGCGATTTTGCCGTAAGAACCGATGCTACGAAGTTTGTTGAGTTGCTCAAAAGGATCTAGGGGCGTGAGTGTCCTTGCAGATGCAGATATATAAGGTTTTGGAGAAAAACTCGTGCGTGTTGGTGGCGGAGTGTAGGTTCTAATCGGCTGTGGTGCAGGGCGTGGTTGTTGTTGAACAGGGCGAGGTACTCCCCGCGGCGACGGCGGCTTGGATGGCACGACAGGATGAGTTTGAGAGACTTCTACTTGTGCTGGTTGTTCTTTTTTGTTTAGGTTAATTTTGTTCAGTTCCGAAGCTTGGTCAGATAAGGCTAGTTTTGCACGGGCATCACCATCACCTTCTTCATTCTGTTGGGCTTGTTCAGTAGTAGTTATTTTTTCTTCCCCTTTTTCGGCAATTTTTGGCGCTGGTGCAGGATTGAAAACACCATTGAGCATCCAGAATATAGCTAAAAATCCAACTCCAAAAGGGATAGTAATTATTGCCAATCTTGACCAAGGAGAGGTAACTAATGTATGCTTAGTCGTTACTAACAGAGTCTCTGGTTCTGGCGCTTTATTTCCATTAGTTTTACTACTAGCATCATCGATATGAAGCAAATCCTCTAAAGTCGATACAGACCCATTTTTATTATTCTCTTCACTCATTTTCTTTTGCCCAAATCTAAATCGACAATTTCGGTAATTTCTAATCCGGCTCTCCGGGCGGCATAGATTTTCTTAGCTAATTCGCTAGTATTAGCTGGGATATACTCTGGATTAGAAATCGATGAAAGTGTAATGGTTTTATTAAAAGTAATCCCCTTGCCGGAATTATCATTACGTTCAAAAGTTACGAGTGTAGCAATAAAATCTATTTCCCATTTCCCATCTCTGAGTTGCCGTGGCTGTGAAATAAATCTAGGAATTAAAGATACTTGCGTATCACCATTGAATATACCCGTGGGAGTAATTGAGGCTAACTTTTTCAGAAATGCGGTTCTAAATCCTCCATTTTCGCTCAGAGCAAATGCAGCATCATAAGCTTTAGCAGTAACTCGGCTATTCGATTTATTATCAAGTCTGCCTACTTCTACCCCAGTATCTTGCTTGGTTATAGGTTCACCTTTTTCATTGAAAGCTTGTACTATTCCATCCCAGTTAAACATCTTGATAAAGGTATCAGAAACAAACTTTTTAATGACTTCATCAGACCGTTGTTGGGGGTCTACTGCTCTGGCTGTAATGGTATCTCCTGATGATAATTGTACCAGAGCCAATTGTTTTTGATTTAGTATGCTAATGGCTCCATAATTGAGGAATTGTAATAATAGTGAAAATCCCGCCATTGAAAACCCAACTAAAGAGATTATTCCTACTCTAGTTGTCACATATTTATTGGCTCTAAGTAATTGTAATGGCTCTTTTTTTGTGGAAGAAGATTTTTGGTGCTTCAGCATTATCTTAACTATGGGTGTAAGGGGATATGGGCAATATGAATTCGCAATGGGGGAAGCCCATTGCGAATTGGTTGGTATCACTTTGCCATTTTTCCAACTAAACTACCGCCTTTAGTTACTAAACCCTTAGTGACTTCAATAGCGATTGAACTATAAGTTTCAGCCGCTTTATTAATTTGAGTAAGCACAGCAACGCCACCACCAGCCGCTAATCCTGTAGCTAAGAATGGAGCAATGACCCCAATAGTAAACAAAAAAAACATTGGCTGATAAGTTTTAGAATCAGCTACCAATTGTCCGGCGAAACCAACAATAATATTGAAGCAGAGTTTGCCAAAACCTACGCTGAAATATCCTACAAGCCAAGTGTAAATTGATTTAGCTCCGTATGGCAGCAAAGAACTACCAACAGCCACAGGGCCAAGGAGCGCTGTCACCAACATGGTTAATTCAATTCCCCACTGGTAAGCTCCGTTCATCCCGACTAAAATTATAGTAATAATGTCTGTTATGGCAGATCCTACGAAAGCATTAATCGGAGAGAATATTAAATCAATTCCACTTGCTTTACCGTCTTTGACATCATTGAAAGCATCAACAGCACCATCAATTGCATCGACGAACCAAGAAAACAATCCATTTTGACTAAATTTATCTGGATATTTTTTAGTTAGTTCTTTTTTTGCTTGGTACAAACAATTTATCTGTTCTTGCTTACTTAAAGAGGAATTTTGGCACCGATTAACAACTAAACCAATTGCGCTACGTGCAGCTTCAGTCCCTAATGCTTGTTCGTATGCTTTCTTGAGATCAATCCCCGCAGCAGCTTTAGTAAGAACTATATTATTTACATTATTAATATAGTTCCTAATACCTAAAGTTGATTGTCCTAAAAGATTTCCATTATTACTTAGGAGAGAGATAACTATTAACGGCCAAATAAAATCAGTGTAAGCCCGTTGCTCTTCTCCCGCCATCATTTTTTTTGTCCATTCAATGACGAAGAAAGTTAGTGTTGCTACAGCGAATAAAGCACCAACGTCACAAATTGCTGAATAAACACCACCTGCAATAGTTTCTTGCCAAAGTTCATTAAATCCTTGTGCTACTGAAGCTGCGTTTTCTTTAGCGAGATTAACTAAATCGTTATTGAGTTGTGCTAGTAAAAACATAAATCAAATCCTTACTCAATCAGTAATTTTGGAAAAATATTGGTAAGAATTCAGGATTCAGAATTCAGCATTCAGAATTCAGAATAGTTCAAGAATCTGAACAATATTTAATGGTCAAATATATAAATCAGACTAAATTCATTATCAATTCTGACTTATGACTCCTGGGTGCTGAATTCTTACAAATATTGTTGGATTGTTTGTATAGGAGGAAAAAGCTGTTGTAACTTTACCTCCTACTCTGTTTTTATTGAAAAAGCTAGGTTCAAAACCTCGCCCGAAGTTAAGCGAAAAAATCCAAGTTTTCTCAAGGGAGGTAAAAACTCCACCCCTCGTGGGTGGTTGAATTAATTGCGAATTGGTTTTATACCCTTTTAATCAGCAGAAGCTGGATCTAGCCGTGCATTAAGTACGACTTCATGTAGTAGAGACAATCTGCCATCTTCTTCTCCCTCCCCCTTTTTGCGTTGGGAGTCCAGACGATCTGCCACTTGAGTCAGCATCAGGTTGGAGTATGAATTGTCAAGTCTAGCCATCAAAGAGTCTGTGCGTTGCTGTGCCAGCATGGAGACAATTAAGCCATTCTGAGCCGCGATCGCTTTGAGAACATTTTGAGAGGCATCCATGTTCTGAGCTTCATCAGAAATATCTTTTGCAAGTTTAGCAATCTGTGCAGTAGTGTCAATCTTGGCTTGAGTTTGTTGTTGTCCGTCTTTGCTGACAACACTAGCGACAGAAGCCAGAGTTAGTTGACGCTCTAGTTCTTGTGCGTTCTGTTGAGCAACAGGATAAGAATAATTATCCTTGAGCGAATCAAATAATTGTTCGCTTGATGCAATTGGGTCAGGCGCTCCCAATTGTCCGATAGAATTGTCAATTGCAGCAGTAGCATTTTCTTTAATGCCAGCCCAAGCGTTGTTAATTTCTTCCTTAGCCCATGCTTGAATTTCCGAAACTTCACTTTGAAGATCCAAGGCGATGGAACTAAAAAAATCGTTAATATTGGTACCATAACTAGGTGCAGCAATAAATAAACTGCCGAAACTTGCAAAAGTTATTGCACCAATTGTCAATTTTTTGATGATTGGTTTCATTTAAGCAACCTGCTTGATTTTTGAGTGGAAAATCAAATGTTTAGCCAAATCTGACAATTCTTCTTGCCGAATCATCCTGATGTAATCCTCGGAAAACTTGACTAAACCAAGTAGAGGATTATTGTGATATTCTTTGAGAAATAAACTGCGTAATTCCTGCTCATCGGGATTATTAGCAACAGACGCTAATAAACAGTAAGCAGGATAGTATCTACAGAATGTGAGTTTGCCATTATCGTCTAATAGCCAATTAGAATAAATCGCCTCCTTTTTTGGATAAAAAGCTTCAGTACTGTTGACGCGAATAATTTCAGTAGGATACTTAAAGCGAACAATAAACGGGTCAACGGCTGATGATTGAATCCTGCCTACTAAACGTGTAGTGATATTGGCAAATATCTTTTGTGCAGCTTTGGACTGATAAATAGTCTCTGGTTCTTGGGCAGAGATGATAACGCGGATACCAGACTTGGCACCATTGGCGCACAATCGCCCAATCAACTCAGCAATAGAATCAAATTGGAATAAAATTGGTGCTTCATCAAGAAAGAATATCGAAGCTTTTGAGCTTAAGGCACGTCTTAGGGCTGCTGCATAAGCACTAAGGGCGAGTATGGCAGCATCAGCTTCACTTGATAAATTACGTAAAGCGAATACTAACAATTTGGCATTAGTTCTAAAGCTGGATGGACGTGAGATTGATTGTCCTACCCTAGTACTCAACCAATAATTTATTCTCAATCTCACTTGCTGTAAGGCTTCGGAAATTTCTTGACTATTACTAGCTATAGAATCTAATTGTATAAAAGCTGGAGAACAAAAATTATAAAAGTCTTTGAGTGTCGGAGTTTCCTCCCATTCTTTAGTTCCAAACCCCTGAAGTATTCCTAACTTGTACCGCAATTTAATTTCGTCATCATTAAAAAAAGTTTTTAATGTTAACGCAATAATTGACTCAATGTTTGTAACCATTGAAGGGCTAACACCAATAATGCTAGTTCCAATCACCATTGTCATCAGCACTGATTTGAGAAATTCCTTGAAATCGTTCAATCGCTCATTTCTCAGTTCTGCATCTAGAGAACGTAAATCAGGCAGTTCAAAGAGATTGTTCGATTCAGAGGAAATATCGAAGTATGCCCCATCAAGACCCAGCAGATTTGTGTAGTCGGTAAATGTAGAAGTACCATCGGGTTTGGGATAGTCTAGTGCCACTACCGGAATCTCTTGTGCCAGGGCTGGGGTTAATATTCCTGCGACTAATACAGATTTACCTGAACGAGTTGCGCCGAAGACTGCCAAATTCTTATGGTTTTGGTACAAGTCTAGGTGTACGGGGGTGCCGCCCTCCTCTGCAACTAACTCAAAGCCAGTGCAATCGCCTGTGGCAGTCCTAATCAATGGCATCAACCCTGGTGCTTCCGAACTAAAATATGGCAGTCGGCGGTTGAATGGTTTAGTAAGTAATGGTTCCCACACCATAGGACAACACTGCAACCATATCTTCCAAGCATATTCTGTTTCACGGTCAACAACGGCCGGACGCAGGAAATAACTAGCTAAGTAACGGCAAGCTTCATCTAATTCCCTTGTGGATTTACGATGCACGAGAAAAACAACACCAGTATGAACAACAACACTACCTTTATATATCGTCTTCTGCGCCTCTACGGCTTCTTCAATATTCATCCCCGACTTGACATCAATATTTCCTTTATCTGTAGATAAAGAAGTGCTAGTAATTGATTGTTTGGTAATGCGTTGAAGATTTGTTTTAGAGATAGTTTGATTTGCCTTTGTTAGCTGACAAATAATTTCTGTATCAAAAATACTGTCTCTAGAGATTAGTTCCCATAAATATCTTAACTGTGCTTGTTCGTCATACCATCCCCCTGGTTTTTGGCTGAAGTTGAGCGCCCCAATATATTTATCTTGGATTTTTACCCATTTCCGATCAAAAAATGGCACAGATTGCTCATTTTCTAACATCTGGTGGCGGATATGAAAATCACTAGTTTGAGTTTCTGCTAGTCCATTGACGGAATCTATTTTTAGAGGATTAGGAATTGGTGGTGGTGATGAGAGATTGAATTGCTGCCAAATTATTTCCCATATTTCTTGGGCACTCAGCACCCTAATCCCAAGTTTCATTTTATTACTTAGTATGGTTGACCATTGCAAAAAACCATCGCTAAAGGAATTTTGGAGGATATTTCCAATTCTGGTATTGTTATGGACATGAATTTCTCCAGTAAAAGAGAACCAACCTTTTTCTAATTTTCTGATAATCGATTCGATAAAATCATGAGAACGTTCATCATCAGAAATAACAGTGTACGTACACCAGAGCCTGAGAAACTTATTTTTCCTTGTGCCACTTTGCGTTAATTCTTTAACTCGCAATCTTTCACTGCGAATCAATAGCTTTAACTGCTCAATAGAGCAAGTTGACTCTAAAGAAGATAGTTCTTTTTGCCTATAATAATCCGAGGTAAAAGACCCTAAGTGTATTGTGAGGCTTTCGCCTTCGGGAATTTCTTTTAGTCCGGCTTCTATGCCCTCAAAAATAGGCAACATTTGCTCTGATGGCAAGTTGGGATGAATCCCTAAACAATCAAAGCAGAATTTGATTTGAATATTTTCACCTTTTTTGAGAATTAATGCGCCTACGCCCTGCCTACCTCCTAAGCTCAGGTCACATATTCCCGCCAAGTGAATAATATCTTCAAACGGAGTGAGCATTTTGACAACACTAATCTGCTCGTTTTCTAATGCGACTTTACCTAATTTATCTTTAGCCTGATTACAAGAATTTGGCATAACTTTTTCAATAACTGAAATTTAATGAGAACTCAAAACTTAGAACTTATTTTTCTTCCGACTTCCGACCTCCGACCTCCAACTTCTGTTGTATTGATTGAAATTTCATATATCCCCTACTAATCCGAGGGACGCTAACGAACTTCCCAAAAAAGTCTTTATTTGTAGAAATTGTCCACCAGGAACCCCATCCCCAAGCAATACTTAATCCTGTACCCAACCAACTTGTTTTCAGTAGATAATTAAAAATAAATACATTGACTACTGCTATTAATGTCCAGGGAAATATTTGGTCAGCAGGGAATGGTCCTAGTCTTGGTCTTTCTCCTAAAATCCGATTTACTGTCCGAAAAGTATGTTTCTCTGGCATATTTATCGATTTAACAAATTCGGTGGGTTTAAGTCTCCCGATTCTATAAACGGTCAGTTTTGTGGTCGGTACCCATTACAAAACTGTACTTCCAACTTCCGACTTCCGACTTCTTTAATAAAGAGTTATCAGCTATTAATTCAAATGCGTATTTCTCAACAACTGATAACCAAAAAGCTTTTTTACTGAACAATCAGACCAGTAATTAAATCTCCAACGAAAACTGCCATAACTATGATTAATGGAGTTCTTGCTAGCGTCTGCCAGTCTTCATCATTCCGGGCAGACTGAATAATGCGAACTAAACTGATACCAACATATAATAGGAATAAAGCTCTCAATACATTGAAAAAAAGTTCGATAACTTCTGATGTTTGTCCATTGTTGGCATTACCAAAAGTGTTTGTCATCCAAGTTTGAGCATTATTGAAAAATTGAGCATTAGCTGGAGCCGCCGCAAAATCAATTAGACAAATTACTGCTAACAGCGCAAACAAAACAGCATAGAGATTAACTCCATACTTTCGTTGTAATTTATCGAAGTTAGTAAATAATGCTTGTGACTGTTTCGGCAAGGCAATGACTATGGCGGACGCAATCATAAATCCACCCATCAATATATTGTGGACGGACATCTCTGCTATCATCAACACACCAGTCACACCCATGAGTGTAAGTGTGTTTTTTTTTGCCCTGTCATTCTTTGGGGAAGGTGAGAGCGTTGCTGTTGCCGAAGCGGAAAAACTTTCTGGGTATTCGTAGTCAGTACGCATCTGCTTTCGTTCTCCTGAACGATTTGATGAGGAATACGCACATTTTTAAATAAATCAACTTCAAGATGGAGACACCTTAGTACTAAAAAAAATAGCACGAAAGTACTAGTATAATATTGCTAACATTCATTTCTTAAGTATCCAGACATGAATTATAGTATTAGCAACCTTTTTGCTTGATATATAATCCCTGCAATTATTTATTAGTATAAATATTTTTGTAATTAGCTCAGTAAGATAAAAATTTCGGGATTGACTTTTGCTTGGTTTTGTGGATTAAAGCCTGTTCAATGTAATACATTGTACTGCTGTTTAAAATGAATTTTCGTAAAGTACATTCAAAAACTTCACAGCTTCACGTTTAGCTGTTTGAGAACGTAAATCGTACTTTTGGGTAGTCGCTGGGTTCGCGTGACCTGCAAGTTCACAAACGGCGAAAACATCTATACCCGCTTCTAGTAGTTTCGACAAATACACTGTCGCCGGATGAAGTGCCAACGGCAGTGATGTGGACAGCACTAAATCAATTATTAAATTGATAACATTAATCTGACAAACTACTTAAGCACCAAAGACTTTTTGCTATCAAAATCGATGTCATTCTTTGGCTGATGTTGAAGAAGGCAGAAGGCAGAAGGCAGAGGGCAGAAGGGACAATTAAGAAGGGGATTCAGACCCCTCCTTAATTGGGGCCACCAAATCGTAGATTATGGTGGGGGTCTTAAACCCTTACTCCCTTCTCTACGAGACGCTCCGCGAACGGTCGTGGCAGAGGGCAGAAAACAGTATTCCTTCTGCCTCCTGCCTTCTGCCCTCTGCCTTTCTTGATAACGGTTGAATGTTGAGCTTGTCCCCTACCTTGATATTGGCAGCGCCAGGAGCTAGCTCTAGCACCTGATTAGCAACACGACCTTTATATATGGGGCAGGGGGTTTTGTGACACGGTTCGGCATTGTAAACCGCAGTTGTCACCACATTGTTCTTGAGATAAAAAATGTCTAATGGAAAATTTACCTTGTACATCCAAAAAGGCACATTGTAAATTTCTGCCTCCAAGTTGAATAACATTCCGCGATCGCGTGGCAAAGATGCTCGAAATTTTAGCCCTTTCTCTAATTGCTCTGGTGTAGAGGCGACTTCTAGCTTAAATGTGCGATCACCTACGGTGGGCGGAACGCCATCGCCTTTCGTGAGAATGTGCGTAACTGGTAAATCCTGGGGACGAGTTTGGACGTAACCGCTAGCTACAGTGCCAATGATAATTGATACTCCAGCAACAGGGCCTAATATGTTCAGTAACTTGAAAGCAGCAACGTATAAATCCTTCTTGGAACTGATTTTTAAAGTTTTCATGATTATCCAAAAATATCAACATTGCCGAGACTATATATGGATGAATCGATAGGGCTAGATGGTTGACCTTGTAAAGCCGCAATGTTACGCATACTTTCAACTCGGTCAGCTTCGCGGATGGCCAGAGGATTCATACTCTGCCTTGCTGCGAGCAATGCCGACAATGTAATCTCAAGCGATGGCAGTTCTTGAAGGGGTGTAACATCATCACCAAACATTTGACAGAAACTAGAGACGGCGGCACGTTCTACAATGGCCCCAATCTCAGCACCGACACATCGAAGCGTGGCTTTGAGTATCCTTTTCCATTCTTGTTCAGTGTAGCCATCGCCCCCATTACGGAAACGAGGATCGAAACGGGCTAAGTGAATCTTGAATATTTCGTGCCGTTCTCCATAATTGGGTAAATCCACCTTGAAAATCTCGTCGAAGCGTCCGCTTCTGGTTAGTTCTGGTGGTAGCCATTCGATGTTGTTAGCAGAAGCTAAGATTAATACTTCACTAGTTCGCTCTTGCATCCAAGTGAGAAGCATCCCGGCAAGTCGCTTTGATAAGTCGTCATCCCCGACGAATCCCTTATCAAAGTCATCGAGGTATAATACTATACGGTTAAGCCGATCTACGAGTGTGAGTAAATTCTTGAGCTTATATTCAGCTAAATTACCATAACTGCGGAAACTACCCCACTCTAAGATAATCAGTGGCAGTCCTAATTGCTGAGAACAAGCTTTAGCCGAATAAGATTTTCCTGTCCCCGGCGGCCCGATTAGTAAAATCCCTTTGGGTAAGCGAAGATTATAAGCTTTTGCCAGTGTTGTCAACAAACGTTTGTATGTTTTAAACGCTTGTTGCATCAGTTCCAGCCCCCCAATAGCTGTAGCTGGAGGCTGGAGGAATTGAATATTGTAAATCCGCTTGAACAGTTCAATTTTGTAAACCGAAAGTTTTTCTACTAACTTATCTGGTGTAACTTCAGGAGCAATCGCCTGTCGAATACCATAGTCAATATCTGCCAAGTACATTCCCACACCAGCGATCGCAGTCGCATGAATTTCAACTTGATTATAATCAGGTAATACTTGGGGTAAGTAAGTGCTTATTTCCTCAATATTTGGTAGTTGTTGCACAATGGTGGGAACTTCGGGGGCAATATCAGATGACACAGTAGCGTTTGGCCCTAAGAGAATCGCTATCTTGTTGCAAGAGTGATTGTACAGCTTCAGGTTAATCAAAGCTGACTTAATCCACTCGGAAGTCAGGAAGAAATCGGGGTCGCTAGTCTGTTCTCCCAGCCAGGGGAATATACCTTCTAGTATCAGGATTCCTTGTAAATCAGTAGTTTTCCAAAACCGCAGAATTTCAAAGTAATGTTCGCGCCTACTTTTGGCGCTAGCCTGATACTGGTCAACACTTTGTAAACTTAATCCCTCCTCATTAGTAGATAACTGGTGTAGCGCATCATCTTCTAGCGTCCACAGGTAACAGTTAATGCCCAGGTGTTGGCATTGACAAGCTAGATTGGTGAGTAGCCGGAGCCTTTCTTGTAATGGAGACTCGACAGCAATCAGCTTATTGTTAAGTTTGATTAGGTCAAATACTTGCTTGATTAACTGATTAATCATCAGGGTTTGAGCTAAATTTCACCCCAATATTATTGATAGCTAAAACTTTTTACTAGCTACTTTGGTACTGAAAAAATTGGTACTAGAGTAGCTTGACTTTTGAAATAACTATAGTTCTAATTCTTGATTGTTTTGTTGTGAATATCGTTGTTGTAATTGACGAGAGAAATTGACTAACTGCGTATTCCAATCCCCAGTTTCGCACTTGAGTTGAGTCGAGTGTGGCAGTAGTTGTCTAACAGCCCGTGCCATTGTTGGTTGGCTAAAAGCTACCTGTACATGAGTCACATTACGTAATCTTTCAACAGGTAAACTTGAAGTGTCATCTACTGCCATGTAAACTGTTCTGTTTTCTGGTATTCCTTTAACCTGATATTCCAGCATAGCTACTGAAATCGCATCAATGGGAGAAAAAGACACTACAGCAGTGCTAGTTTTCTCACTAGGCTTTTTCCCCAAAGTAAAGTAAAACCAACTATCACGACGAACTGTACCTAACTCATAACCAGAGAATTTATTAGCTGTCCCTTCTAAAAATGCTCCTTTGGTATTCCCTTCTAAATCCCGCATCACAAACACTACATTTGCTTTTGAGTCGGCATAAACTAGCCCCTGGTTATGTAACATTTGTACGCAATCAGAGGGTATGCCTCGTTTCTCTTTGAGGTAATGTTCAACGCCTGACCAGTTAGCTTTATCCTCAACGGGTAGGGTAAATTGGGGTGCTGATTCAGTTTGGATAACAACAGCAGCAACTTTTTGAGCATGAGCCATCGCTGCACGTTTTGCGCCGACTTCACCAAATCGCTCCCCTATCCATGCGATCGCTGCTGTTTGGTTACATTTATTAACGTGCTTAACTAAATCAATAGCACTATTACCATCCAACGAGGAACCATTGCCAAAGTCAGTAAATTGAGAGCCATCTATATTAATAATGTGGTTTCGCCCTATCCATTCATTTCCTTTACGCCACAGTCCCAACTCCCAAGCAACATCATCCAGAACTAAATCAGTTGACCATTCGGTAAGTTTTCGCAATTGCTGATTATCTTTCTCTAATTGCTCAATTCGTTGTCTTAGTTGTTCATTTTCAAGGGCTAAGGCTTTGGCTGTAGCTTCCATCTCTTGCTTACGTTGATTCGCCCTGTCTCTGTCGGCAGCTTTAGCCTTCAATTGCGCTGCACTTAGCTCATCAACTTCTAAGTCACGCCCCTGTTCCACAATACGGTAAAAGTCCTTGATATCCTGGTGCTTTGCTCTGCTTCCCTTGATACCCCGCTCTAGTCCAATTAGCCGCATCGTGTTGTAATACGAATCCTGAAATTCATGAATTTTCTGCCGCCCGTCAAAGAAATGATTACAGCGCAATTGCCCTTCATCATCAAGGGGTACAAAGTAAGCATGAATATGGGGGGTGGCTTCGTCCAGGTGTAACTCGGCGCGGACAATGCGAGATCCATATTCATCCGCTAACCACTCTTTCGTCGCTTCTAGCCAATCATCCAACTTTTGTGGGTCATAGTAACCGGCTTGAGTGGGGCAGTTGGGACGGAAATAACTGGGCGATGCACTTAGCAACAACTCCACGCAGTACACCGCATCAGTGCGAATCTTCCGCCTTTGTTCATGCTCGGCAATTTTGGCTAGCACCAAATCCTCTAGTCGTTCCTCTGAGCCGAGGCTACCGATGAAGCGAATATTCTTTTGAGTGGGGTCAGCGTTTGGGGTTTCTCTTTCTCGTGCGGTGTGAGATGCACTTCCTGATATGTTGCCTCGCTTTAATTTTTTTAATCGAGCGATCGCGTAGCTCATGCTTCACTTCTTGGATAAACTTGATATCATTCTCAAGTCATGCTGATTTTCTTCAAATTGGAGAAATTTTGGCTACCTCCAAAAGAGCCAAATCGCTCAAATGCGAAAATGGGTAGATAGCCGTAGTAAGTACGACTATTTTAATATTTCTTCAGAGAATTGTTAGCGGTTTATGCCCCCTTATTTCAGCGACAGTCATAGACCAGTTGTAGGACAGTCATAGGACAGTTGTTGATCGGGAGTGAGTCTGTGACTTTTATGCCCTAGAACAGTCCTACGACAGTTATAGAGCAGTTTTAGAACAGGTGTAGAACAGTTGCAGAACAGTCATGAAAAAGTGTATTAAAATATACAATTTAGAGTTTTTAACCACAATAAATATATACTGTTAACGGAGTGAATAATGAATTTGTAAAAAGAACTTTCTTCAGCTAAACTGTACATAATAAATTTCTTCTTTTTCTGTGCAAAGAAAATGGAACTACCTAACAACAGTGACAAAAGTGCAATGAATAATTGCACAGAAACTTTGCCCAGACAAAAAAATGGAACAAAATCAACAAGTAATTCTTTCAGTTAAGCGGACGGTAGATACCGCAGAAGGTCATCTCCTAAATTATCTACAAACAGAACCATTTGACTTAGGGAAACTACCAGAAGTAGTGATGTTGACCCTGAAACAACATTGGTCGCCTTTTGCCATGTCTGCTGATGGGGTAGATGGTGAGCCTTTAAGACAAAGGGCTATATGGGCAATTCAACAGTTGGAAGCACAAGCGGCTTTAATTCGGGCGGTATTTATAGAACCATCAGTAGTGAAGACGGAGACTTCAAGGGGCGAAACTCAAGCTCAAGCTCAACAGGCGAATGGTGTAGAGTCGAGTCTACCCCAGACCCAGACAGAAGAAGTCCAAGCGTTAGAGCAGAGTGATGACGATGAGACTGATGACGATGAGACTGATCTCGAATGGATAGATATAAAACCGTCACTAGAAATGGAACAGGTTAATAAACTGTTTGGTATTGGTTAACTAAAGTGTCCTAACTATACCAATAACCAGTTAATAATTGCTCTCAAGGGTGAATAAGACTCTTGAGACAATGCCTATTTTCTTTTGCGATCGCACATAAATAGGAAAATGTATGAATACGCCCAACAAAGAGATAACCTCAACGATGCCAAAGATAGCAGCGTCGTTTGATTTAGGTGGCAGTCATAACCGAGGGATTGTTCAGATATACCCAGAAGGTGTGCCAATAGTGATAGCGATGAGTCCAGAAGTGGCCGATGTCAGCAGGGATTCAATAGCGCACTCATTTACACAGGTGCGGCTTGACTCGACTTGGGTAGGAATTGGGAATGAGTATTATGTATTAGGGGCTGTAGCTAAAGAGGCTTTTTTCGGTACACCAGCACTCAAACCCGGATTTCTCACAAGTGAAAAAAAAGTATTCACATAACCTCAATGACTAACAATTTTTTAATACATGAGTAATTTAGATTCAAAGGTAAAAGTCAAGTAAGCATA
>NZ_JACJTU010000091.1 GCF_014698835.1 Nostoc paludosum FACHB-159
GCGAAGGCTTCTATAATTGCGATTTGAGACATGGGACAGATGCATTAATATAGAATTTGCGCTGCATCTTACCATATACTGCCTACATTTAGAATGAAATAGCCCTGACCAGGAGGCCCCTGTATAACACAATTAGAACCTGCCTTGACAGCTTCTATAACTACTTGCTGGCTGGAGTCAGCATCAAGTATCTGATAAATTAATGAAGGATCTATTTGATCAAGTTCTGGCTCTTCAAAAATGGTGGTACTCTTGATATTGTTCGATGTTTCTTTTGAAGCCAAAGCCTTCAGTATGCGATGATTAGCTATCTTTTCCTGATTTTGTTCCAGGTCTTGAATCATTGCTGCTTTTGCATCCGGGAACAAAGTAATGTGTGCTGTTTCTTTTACTTCCCAGTTGGGTTGTTTAGCAGCGATCGCACTACGAACTTCATTGAAAAAATCTTCATAGCTCAATTCTTTAACCCTATCACTGTCAGGCAACGTTATACCATAATCCCGTAACCTGTTGGCTAAAGTAAAGTTAACAGCAATATCATCATCTATAGGGTGAAGAGTAAATTCTAATGACTTTCTACCTATTTTTTCTAATCTCACTGGAATAAGCAGAATAGGAGAAACATATTTTTCATGAGTATTTTCGGGATTAAACCATGTTAAGGCATTAATGACTAAAAAAAGACTATTAAAACCCTTCTCTTCAATGGTTGATTTAGCCTCTTTACGAAGTTCATCTAGAAGCTTTAACGGGTCTTCATCAGTCTGCTTAGGTTCCAGTTCACTAATTGGTAATGATTCAGGCTCATCTCCTGTAAAATGACCATATAAAAATGAAGAGTCTCTTAAAAGAGGAACTAATCTATTTTGATTTTGGCGTAAATCAACTAACGGATTTTTGTTGGATTCGCCAATCAGTTTTTTCTTCCAATAATTGATTTTGTCTTCGATTTTCTGAGATTCCGAAATACTCATTCGCTTTTGATTACAGTGCTGTACAGCAATTAACTTCTGTTTTAATACTTTTATTATAAGTAATATTTCTGATAAATATTATTATTTGTTACAATTTGCTGATATAAGGGTTGTCATTTGTTTGGACTACACCTTAGAAAAATCTCAATGTAACGACGTTACATATTATTGAAACGTAAAATGCCGTAAGCGATATTATGATTGGCATGGGCAATTTAACATCAAATAGCCAGTTAATACTTGAGATAAATGTATGATTAAAATCCTCCACCTTTCCGACATTCACATGGGAAGCGGCTTTTCCCACGGACGAATTAATCCGGTAACAGGTTTAAATACACGATTGGAGGATTTTGTCAATACATTATCTCGATGTATTGACCGAGCGATCGCAGATACCGTAGATCTAGTAATATTTGGTGGCGATGCTTTTCCGGATGCGACACCACCACCATACGTACAACAAGCTTTTGCTAACCAGTTTCGCCGTCTGGTAGATGCGAATATTCCCACAGTGCTGCTAGTGGGGAATCACGACCAACATTCCCAAGGACTAGGAGGCGCGAGTTTATGTATTTACCGCACCTTGGGAGTACCTGGTTTTGTTGTTGGCGATACATTGACTACTCATAACATCGAAACGCGCAATGGCAAAGTACAAGTAATTACCCTGCCTTGGCTGACTCGTTCCACGCTGATGACTCGTCAAGAAACTGAGGGTTTGTCTTTGGCGCAAGTCAATGAACTGTTAACGGAACGCCTGCGAGTTGTTTTGGAAGGGGAAGTTCGCCGTCTTGACCCCGATGTGCCAACTGTGCTTTTGGCTCACTTGATGGCTGACAATGCAACTTTAGGTGCAGAACGCTACTTAGCAGTGGGTAAAGGCTTTACTCTACCTTTGTCTTTGTTGACACGACCTTGTTTTGATTATGTAGCATTGGGGCATGTGCATCGGCATCAAAATTTGAATAAATCTAACAACCCGCCGGTGATTTATCCAGGGAGTATTGAGCGGGTAGATTTTAGTGAAGAAAAAGAAGACAAAGGCTATGTAATGATCGAACTGGAGCCGGGTAAGGCTGAGTGGGAATTTTGTCCGTTGCCAGTTCGGGATTTTTGCACAATTGAGGTGGATGTGTCCAAAGCAGACGATCCCCTAGCGGTATTAATGAAAGCGATCGCCAAATATGATATTGAAGATGCTGTAGTGCGGTTAATTTACAAACTCCGCTCCGAACAGATGGATTTAATTGAAAGTTCCTCTCTACATACTGCTTTAAGTGCAGCTCACACCTACACCATCCAAGCAGAATTAGTGAGTCAATTGGCTCGACCGCGTATTCCGGAATTGACTGCGAGTAGTAGCATCGATCCAATGGAAGCTTTGAAAACTTACTTGAATAATCGCGAAGACCTCAAAGAT
The DNA here is from genome assembly GCF_014698835.1 of Nostoc paludosum FACHB-159. Classification (GTDB taxonomy): domain Bacteria; phylum Cyanobacteriota; class Cyanobacteriia; order Cyanobacteriales; family Nostocaceae; genus Nostoc; species Nostoc paludosum. Next base: position 2,398 of record NZ_JACJTU010000091.1, read on the forward strand.
ATCGCAGCATCAATGCTAGAAGCTGCACAAAAGTTGCTAGTAGATGATGTGGAAGTCTGGCTAGAAGCAACAACTAGTGAATGAGGTAATAGTAGTTATCTACGTCCAAGCACGGAAAAATGTACTATCTTCCCAAATGCTAGCAGTTTGCTGAGCGATCGCTGCCAATTCTTGCTCCTTAAGGGGTACAAAAGCACGCGCTATGTTGACATTATCCTCTAGTTGTGCAACCGTCTCCGCCGCAATTACACAACAATGCACCCCAGGCTGAGACATCGTATATCCCAAAGCTTGTTGCATACCCGTCAACCCGCCTGATTTAAATAGCCGACCATAAGCCGGGACTTTCATGGCAATTACACCGACATTTTTTTCTTGAGCAACTGGTAGAACTACCGGGATAAAAGGACGTGGGTGGTGTTTGTCAGCGGCATTTACAGGAATGAGTGTAGTGTGGAAGGGATAGCGACGCAACCCTTCGGCAATCACGTGAGGATCGTGATGTCCGGTAATACCTGCGAAGCGGACGAGTTTTTGTTCTATGGCTTCTTCTAAAGCTTGAATTGCACCAGATGAACTAAAGATGATGTCGAGTTCTTCAGCAAAAGAGACGTGATGTAACTGCCACAAATCGAGGTAATCTGTATTGAGACGTTTAAGCGATCGCTCTAATTCTCGCCATGCACCATCCCGATCTCTTTGATCGGTCTTGGTTGCTAGAAACAGTTTTGAACGATAGGGTGGTAGCACTTTGCCTAAATAATCTTCACTCGGCCCGTAACTTGCAGCAGTATCAAAGTAGCGAATACCAAGTTCCAGTGCTTTTTGAATAATTTCGGCAGCATCGCGTTCTCTTCCTTCCCAGGATAACGGCGTTTGTCCTGCTCCTCCCAAGCCGAAAATAGGGAGACTTACTTCCGTGCGTCCCACCACTCGTTCTGGCATCGTTGCAGGCAGTGTTGCGGTGTTGATAGTATTTTGTTGTGTGGCAGTGTTGGATCTATTTTGCTGTAAGGCATTAGTGGTCACAATACCACCGGTAACAGCAACACTAGTGATTAGGAAATTACGCCGCGTCTTTCCTTCTGTCATGATTGGTTTTGGGGGAAAAGTACTTTTCTTCTAATATGTTAGCTAGGGAGAATTTATTTCAGAGAGCAAAACTACTGATAGTTTAGGGAGACTCCGAAAGCGTTCGTCATTGGTGAGAAAAGTAGAGCATTGACTCAACAATGCTGTAGCAGCGTGGATAGCATCAGGTAATTTGATATTGATACTGGCACGGAGTTTAGCAGCTTCAATTAAGACCTGGCGACTGACAGGAATCACTGTTAAATTCTGGGAATTTGTAATCAGTTGTTTGTAACTTGTCTGTTGAGCTAAGTCCTGATTTTGGAAAGGTTTTATTAATACTTCTGCAAGTGATAGTTCACTGGTTACAACACTCAAGTTACCTCTATCGATACTTTGGAATAACTGAGTTAAATCTTGGGCGAATGCTGGATATCCTTCTAAAGCATAAATCCAAATGTTGGTATCCAGATAGACCCGTGTGCCTTGAATAGCATCTAGAATTCCCATGCATCGCGTTCTTGACGAATAAACTTATCAACATCTTCTGGCGTCGCAAAACTGCCCTTAGCACATCCAATGAAACTAGCTAGAGGCTTTTCAGAATGCTTTGTAGCTGACTCTAGAAATACTATTACTTCGACAGTTGCACCTGCGGGAAGTTCTGGAGAACAGATTTCTACTACACCGCCAGGTTTGACTATGGTCTTTTGTCTAACTCCATTAAACATGATAATTTATTCTCATTAGTGTCAGAATATCAGGATAAGTAAAAATAACTGCGATGTCTACGACGGGCTACGCCTACGCACTGTTTTTTCTAGTTTAGCTTTAAGGAGCGATCGCTATACTAAAAACATAAATCTCATCTATTATTTTAAGAAATTGAAACATCCTATCGGTTTAGCTTTGAAGGGCGATCATCTACTTATTGCTAACAGTATTTTTCTGAGCGTAGTTGAGATTTTTTTGATACTCTATAATTTTTTGCTGTGCTATGGTGTAATTTGGGCTAGAAGATGGCACATTTTTCATAAGTGCGATCGCTTCTTCCCATTCACTCACAACTGTCTTCCATTCATCTGGAGATTTCGCTAATTGAGTCAAGTTAGCTGCCTTGATTGCTTTATTTACTGCCTCTCGGAATGTATCAGTTTTAAGTAAGACATTTGGTGGTTCAGAAGTTAATGGTGAGGGCGTAACTAATACGGTTTTTGATGGTGTTTCTGGTTGATTTTTAAAAGATAGAGGAAATATTTCTAGTACTTCTGAGGATATATATATTAGGACAGGAACTAAACATATCAAAACAACCAGTATCAAGTGTTTGTTAAAATTACGCAAACTGCTTCTATTATTATTATTTTTAGTTTCTTTATGATTTGATAAAATATATTTTTTTATTTTGTTTACATCCATTTCTACGGGCGATTGATTGATTTTTTCGTCTATCTTTAACTCTGTATTATATTTATTTGTATCAGTTTTTTTATTACTAGAATATGCAAATATTATGCGCTGTCTTACCAAATATTCAATTTGATAAACTAGCGCGGCAGCAAAAATATAAAAAAATCCAAATATTCCTATTATTTTATTGTGAAAATTTCCGTAATATTCAAGTGATTGGCTATAAGTAATATTAGAAGATGGCAGAAATATTGTACAGAAAAAAATTGCTATTAATGTAGAAATAACAATCACAAGCCAAGCATATAATCCTTCCCACCAACTCATAATTCCTGGGAAAAATCCTTGGGTTTTACCTATTTCTGGTGCTTGAATTTCTGAGATAAACCGACTAAGCAGCAAATGTAAGCAGTGATGAGTAAAAGAAATTATTATAATTGGAGAAAGGATCAGTAGTATTGTAAACATTACAAATAATTCTAAGCTGTTTACAAAATATGCGATACGGTAGCCTACCTTTGAGGTACTATCAATTACAAATATAATAACTCTTAAAAATAAAGCTAAAATTAATGCTTTTAGCCAAGAACTAGGATAAGGAAACCATAAAGGCCAGTGAAATTTTTTTAGTTTTTGCCTTGTAGATTCTAAAATATTAGGCTGTGTCATAACTAATAAATGCGAAACCCTGATAAAAAATCGTCTATCTTAAGATTCCCCATTTAGAAGCAAAAATAACATAGAAATTTTCCAAATATTATATTTAATTTTTATTAAATTTATTATATTTAATTCGATTCTATTGTTTCTTGATAACCATAGCCTTTAGAACATGAAAAAAATCAACACTAACGTTCTTTAGTAATGACACAGTTGTTATTACTAATAATTACTTTGTTAACTAAAAAGTAGTTACAATTTGACAAAATATCATTGATAATTTTATTTGCAATATTTTCAAAATCTTGGCTTTTTAATTCGCGGACACTATCACCGTTTAAATTAATAGAAACAGTTAGCATCTGAGAATTATTATAAGACTCTAGATCGTTTTCTTCAGGTTCTGGGAAATCTAAATCAAATTCTTGAGTCCAAGCTGGAAACTCTTGATCTACGTGCTGTCCGTAAATCTTGACTTTTTGAACAGATGCAGCCGCTAAATTAGTTAATCCTCTACGGATAAATGCAACCCATGTTTCCCGATCTGGTACTTGGGCAGATTCTAGTGTTACCTCTAAGTAAGCATCCTTGAAGGCTACTTTTGCAGCGATCCCTTTTGGTAAGAGATGGCGGTTCATTAAAGATGCGATCGCCTCTACATCTCCCTGTTTTGCAAGTTCCAGAATATTTAGCAGCGTCATAACCAGTAAAAGAGAAAATCAAAAGAAAATAACCTCATATTCTTATGATTCCCCCTTGAGAGACTTAAGTAACATTATGATGCAACGTATCAACGAGCCAAAGCTTTAATGTCTAATATAAAAAAGGAGTCAGAATTCAGAATTCACAATTCAGAATTCAGAATTCAGAATAAATTCCAATTTAAAATATGAAGATTTATCAACATCATGCTTGGCCTTCAACTGTGGAGGAAGCCATAGTTATTCAAGAACAGTTGCGAAATCAGGTAATTACATCGGATAAACTCCAAGAACCTGTGCAGTACGTCGCCGGAGTCGATATGGGTTTTGAAGCCGATGGCACCATTAGCCGTGCAGCTGTGGCAGTACTGAGTTTTCCTGATTTGCAAGTGATTGAGACGAGCTTAGCACACCGTCCTACTTCTTTTCCTTATATTCCTGGTTTCCTTTCATTCCGGGAAATCCCCGCTGTCTTGGATGCTTTGGAGAAAATTAAAACAACACCAGATCTGATTTTGTGTGACGGTCAAGGAATTGCCCATCCCCGCAGATTCGGTATAGCTAGCCATTTGGGTGTATTACTGGATATGCCGACAATTGGTGTAGCTAAATCATTGTTGATAGGTAAGTATGAAGAATTGCCAGAAACTAGGGGTAACTGGCGATCGCTCATACATAAAGGTGAAATAATTGGAGCAGTTTTGCGATCGCGCACAGGAGTAAAACCCCTGTACGTCTCCAGCGGTCATCGAATCAGTTTAGCAACAGCAATTGACTATGTATTACGCTGCACGCCGAAATATCGTCTCCCAGAAACTACACGCATTGCTGATAAATTAGCGTCGGCAAGATAAAGGTTATTGAAGTTTTTTCTAAATACTTGCTTACGCGTACTCTATCGTGTTAGGAATCGCACAGAAAGAAGTTGAAGTAGCTAAAATACGAGTTAAAAAGTTAGAACAATGAACGCACTAACTTTACAGTGGCACGATGCAGGTAGAGATCAAACTCAGAACATTTACGAACAACAGCCAAGTAAAAATCCTGGCACCGTCCGCATCGGTCGCGATCCCCTGCGGTGCGATATTGTTCTGAGTAATCCCACTGTATCTGGTTTGCATATTGAAATATTTTTTCATCCCCAGCAACAGCGCTTTTATCTGAGGAACTTGCGATCGCAAAATCCCCCACTGGTTGATGGACGCCAACTAGTCCAAGGAGAAATGCCTTTGGCTGAGGGTACTAATATCTCTTTGGGACAAATACAACTCAAAGTTACTAGTATTTCCACAGATAACATTCCCGCAACAATTTTGATGCCACCGCAACCGCCAGCGGCAAACCCCCATTCACCAGCCAATATCGGACATCACCATCACCACCATTCACCCACACCCCCCACACCACCGCTAGGAGCTTATGGCTTAAAATGTCCCAAATGTCACAAAGTTTCCCCACCAGAGAATCTACAAATTGGCTGTCCTTGGTGTGGAACATCTTTGGCTGCCGCAGTGAGTGTGTTAGTAGCGCCTGGGAGTTAGGGAGTGGGGCATAGGGCATGGGGCATAGGGCATGGGGCATGGGGCATGGGGAGACAAATCAATTCAAAATGACGCTCTCTACGAGACGCTACGCGTAGCTTGCTTCTGTGCAGGAGTACGCGGACACGGCGAATCGCTGCTCTAACAAAATTCTTGCATTAAAGAACTTCTGCCTGGTCACTGAGCGTAGTCGAAGTGCTGCCTCCTGCCTCCTGTTTTCCCAATGGCCAATGACTAATGACTAATGACTAATGACCAATGACTAATGACCAATGACTAATGACCAATGACTAATGACCAATGACTAATGACCAATGACTAATGACCAATGACTAATGACCAATGACTAATCATTTACAAATCCAATTAAGTTGGGAAGAACCGGCGACGGGAGAACGGCGAGAACCAATGTTGAATATACCGATCGCCTTTGGTCGGGAATTCGCTCGGTTACCTGCTGAACTTGGAGGACAGCGGGTTTCGAGGATGTTGCTCAATAGCAATGAAGTTTCTCGCTATCATGCCCTAATTGACTGGGAACAAAATAATCTCGTAGCCATCGACCAAGGCAGCGTTAACGGTATCTTTGTCAACGGTAAACAACAAAAGCGCAGTGTTCTGGCTAATGGCGATACATTGCAAATTGGCCCCTATGTCATCACAATCAAGTTTGCTGCTAGTGGCACTGAACCAGATACCACCCCTCCTTCAACGATTCGGTTTAACCCAAATACCAATATTCCAGACCCCAGTTTGCCTGTACCCCAGCCTGGAATCAGCGCAGGCACTAATTTTCCGCCGCCAGTATTTCAAGCACAAAAAGTCCCCGTGTTAGGACTTTATGCTACTGGGCTACCAGTGGATGAAACTGATTATCTAGCGATCGGGGCGGGGCTGGGTAGCTTTGTTTGGGCTGATTTGCTGCGAATTAGTGGTGTGCGTGCTGACAAGATTGTAGCTGTGGGGTTAGAAGCAGAACCTTATGCCCGTTATAAGCGCCTGTGTATGAATTCCCAAATTCCTCTACATGAAAGACTGCGGTCTAATTCTGATTCTTGTCCTGATAATATTTGGGGCTGGCCTAGTTATGCCTTGCGCGAAGCTTGGGCTGACTTTGGTAAAGGACACATGAAATCAGCATTTAAAAATTTGTGGCAGGTGTTTGCTGAACCAACATTTGCTGAAACTTATACACCCCGTTCCGGTAACGTTTTTAATTCCATAGATAGGGAAGCCAAGCGCATTGCCTGGAACCAAATATATCGTTATGGGCGAGTCCGGGCAATTCGTAAAACCGATGACGGTAGGTATTGCATCGCCTATTCTCGCGCCCCAGGAAATTATGCTTTTTTAGTTAGTCGTTATTTACATTTAGCTACTGGATATCCAGCAATTCAGTTTCTTCCAGATTTGCAAGCTTATAGAGAAAAATATCAAGACTTTAAAACTGTTGTGAATGCTTATGAAGCACACGATCATGTTTATCAGCAACTAGAGCAACACGGTGGTACAGTATTGATTCGGGGAAGAGGAATTGTGGCTTCGCGGATTGTGCAGCGGATTTATGAAGCCAGAAAACGAAATCGGAATATTTCAGTTTTACATTTAATGCGATCGCCTAAACCCCAAGGCAACAAATTTCAAAATGCCCAGCGGGTAGTCAAAAATCATTACGAATTTCAACCCTTTAACTGGCCAAAAGCTTGTTGGGGCGGCGAACTCCGGGCAATGTTAGAAAAAGCCACCCCCGACGAACGCAAAAGCTTACTCGCAGACTGGGGTGGTACCACCACCGCCGACCGGCACGACTGGCAGCGAATTACTGCCCAAGGAATCAGCGAAGGCTGGTATCAAATTACCTTCGGCGAAGTGCTGGATGTGGAACGAGATCCCCAAAACCGGACTATTACCCACATCCGAGAAAAAAGCTTTGGCGAAATGAAATTGATAGCTGACTTTATTGTTGATGCTACTGGGCTGGATGCCAAGGTAAATGCTAGTCCTTTACTAGAAGATTTTGTCAAACATTACAACTTGCCACTGAATCACCTGGGGCGATTGGCTGTAGCCAACAATTTTGAACTAGTAGAAATGCGAAATGACAAAGGACAGATGTATGCAGCAGGGGCAATTACCCTTGGTGGCCCTTATGCCGCAGTTGATAGTTTCTTGGGCTTGCAATACGCCGCATTAGTCGCCGTTGATGGACTCGCCGCCGCCCGTGCGCCTGGAGTTCATAGGTTGAATGCTGTAAGTTCCTTTGGCCAGTGGTTGAAGTGGGCGTTAAATCAGTCACCCTGATAAGATTTTGGATTTTAGATTTACGTCTGATGTGAATTATCCAAATCAACGAAATATCAATAATTATCCGTCCTGTAGAGACGTTGCAATGCAACGTCTTTACAACGAAAAATCTGATACATATAGATTTACCGTAGGGGCTGTGCGCCCCTACCAAGGTATTTGTATCAACTGTAAAGTGAAATGGTATCAGGTAGATAAACCGTGAGCATCTGCTGTGAAAGCAACTTCGTAGAGATGAGTTTCTGTAGTACCAGGTATATTCATTAATGTTTCACGCTGCTGCAACAGTTCAAGAATTTCATGTGGTGGTTGAGAGTTCCACTGTGAATAATTCAAAATTCGATTGCCGTCAAGACTTCGATGAAGATTCATTGAAATAAAACCAATTTGCTCAGTTAGCATTGGATATACTTTTGTTTCTAAACTCTCTAATACTTGTTGCTGTTGATTTGGCTGAACATGAACTAGACTAATTAACGTCTTTAATCCATTTTGAGGTTTAATAACAGTTGGCTGTCCAAAACTAGAAACAACTTCGTAATACCGTAAATCCATCTTCACGTTCAATGCTTGATATTGAGAAAATGCTGTCATGATATCCGAGTTTTCATGAATTACTTCGCTTGATTGCTGGTCTTTCCACTGCACATAATTCACGACCTTGATCCCATCAAAACTGCGATGAAAGTTTGCATTCAGAAAACCGGGTTGCTTTCGCATCAAAGAATCAGTTTGTGACCTCAGAAGATCGAGTAGCACCTGTTGGTTTGCAGGTTCGACTGTAAAAACGTTGATAAAAGTTGCAATTCCATGATTGACTTCAATTGTTGCTGGATAGTAAACCTTAGCCATAAGACAATCCTTGAGTTTAAAACTTCAAAACAGATTGCCCTGAGTGTAGCGATTGTCTTGAAATAAAAACTTTCCCGCTTTTGCTGAAACTATGCTAATTTTGCGGTGACTTTATCGCTGATTGCGATATGCTCTTGGTGTCACACCAGTCAACTGACGAAACAGGCGTGTAAAAGCACTAGGCGTTGCAAAGCCTATTTGCAGAGCAATTTCAGTGATTGATAACTGACTTTCCCACAGCAATTGCTTTGCTTGCTCGATTCTGCGTTGCGTCAGGTACTGATGAGGAGCGATACCCATTGATTGCTTGAACTGACGACAGAAGTGATACTGGCTCATATCCAGCAAATCTGCAAGCTGCGCTAACGTAAAGGATTGATCTAAATGCGACTCAATGTAATCCAGTGCTTGTTTTAGTCGATATTTCGGTAAACCTTTGACATCAAAGTGAAACTGGAATTTTCCTGCCGTATGATGTTGAAGTAACCGAGCTGCTAAAGTAGTAGCCAGGGACTCACCAAATAAATACCCAATTGGATGTCCTGCTGTAATATCAGACTTAAGCGCCAGGGCGATTTGATGGATAAGTGGATCGATAAGAGCTACTTTAGGTAACAATTCTAAGCAATCACTTTTGACAAATTCCTGACCTATCTGCTTGAGAAACTGTGGAGAAATACCAAGCAGGAAAAATTCAGCCTGCTGCTGCCAAAAAGACCAGAAACTTGCGCCTGCTGGAATAATGAGAATTTCACCATTGCCATAGCAGTGTTTACTGAACTGGCCCTCTAATCGATGTTCTGCTTTAATTAAACTTCCAGAGCCAGTAATTCCAATCAAATGTTGTGCCCATTGATGGTGTGGAGATTCATGGGTGAAATGATGATAGTGAGTGAAAAAGATACTGCTCCATTGAGCATACTCACTTGACAATAAAGGCACACCGGGGATGACTTGGCGAGAGCTTTCTTGCTGAGTTAAATCTGCAATTAGATTATTTTTATGAGATATCACAGCAACTGAACCGATAGCTACACCTTGCAGTTTAACTCAACACAATTACCCAGTATTTCTTGGATATAGGACTTACGCAAAATATAATCTTTTCTACGAGACGCTAAGACCGAACGAGACGCTACGCGAAGGCGGTTCGATTCTTATACCCCTTGATATCTAAATTAAAATGAAAAATACAGCGTAAGTGTAGTCGGTCGTAGAGATCTCAGGCGTTTTAAGTTCCAAATGCCAACTTTGACCTTCTGAGGCTCAAAAGCTCAATTTAGAGGCGATCCCTTCAGCCCGCCTCTGATTTAAATCGCAGCCTAAGAGCAAAAGTCAGTTAAAACTGACTCAAATTAACTAAAGTTTAGTCCGTTTGAACGGACTTAGGCTATTAGCCTTGGAATTGATTCCAAGGCGGGATAGCAACGAAGCAAAAAATTTGCCTTTAGCAATGCTATTACTTGTTTTTTTCCCTTGTCGGGCGTACTAAAGTTTTAACTAAACCAGTAATTGCGACTATCACAGATGCAATTCCGGCGATGGACACTGAAGTCAAAATTGCCACTGCAAGGATGATTTCACCAGGACTGTCTCCGTTTCGCATCCAGGTAGATGGATTTTCTACTAATGTTGGCGATCCGGAGATTAATTGCGAAGTTTGGGTAGTTTGATTAGCGTTGACTGAATTTGTTAAAGCACTTTTCATGGCTAAACCTCTTCTAAATGTTTCTATGCAAATCGTATTTCTGCCAGAACAAGAGGAAATTCCCTAGAAATGGAGACAAAGTGGAAAGAAAGTAGAAATTAAGTAGAATCGAGAATAAATCTTACAAGCTGTCTATGGAATGGGCTGATTTTTTAGCCAATGAAGCTACTACTCATAAATTATCCTCGGCGCAAAGGGAAGCTTTTGTAGAGCGTTTGAAGGTTGAAAACTTAGAGAAGAGTGAATTAAATCTTGCCACTAAAATAGGCATTTCAGAAGATGCTTTCACAAAGCGGATGAATGCAGTTTATAAAAAGTTTGCCATGAGTTATCCTGAGTTAGACAGGATTAAAGGCAGGGGTCAGCTGGAAGAGTTACGGGCTTGCCTGACAAGCAAATATCATGGCGGGCAAGATGCCCAACTAACAATTAAGGAGATTCATCACAATATTCCCCCTGCTGTTCCATTTGAAAAATTTGTGGGACGTGAGACGGAACTAGAAGAACTGCACCAGCAATTACAAACATCTCGGCAAGTTGCTATTGTCGCTGTGACGGGTATGGGTGGAGTAGGCAAAACTGAACTTGCTATCCAATATGCCAAACAGCATTTGCAGAATTATCAAGGTGGAGTTTGCTGGTTATCTGCACAGGGAATAGACATCAGAATTCAGATTCTTAGATTTTTTGAATTAAAATTTAACACAATTGTACCTGACGATAGGGAATTAGCAGATAGGCTGACATACTGCTGGCAGAATTGGCAAAAAGGTGAAGTACTTCTGGTGTTTGATAATGTCACCGACTACAAAAAACAGGTTCAGCATAACTTACCCCCAGAATCACCCCGGTTTAAAGCACTGCTGACAACGCGCGAGAAATTTGATAGAACTTTGTCGCAATTATGCTTGGGTGTTCTCAAGCCATTGGCGGCAATGAAATTATTAAAATCGTTGGTTGACAGAGAACGGCTGAAAAGCGAACCTTGGGTTGCGAGAAAAATTTGTAGAGACTTGGGATATTTGCCTTTGGCGTTAGAGTTAGTGGGGCGATATCTAGATACAATGCCAGATTTGTCTTTAGAAAAACTGCTGAAGCGGCTAGAGAAAAAGCGACTGGAACACGAAGCAATAGCCAAGGCGAACCCATTAATGCGTTATGAATACGGCGTTGCTGAAGCTATTGCGTTGAGTTGGGAACAATTGGATGAGAAAGCACAAGGCTTAGGCTGTTGGCTGAGTTTGTATGCCTTGGCTGATATTCGTTTTTCTGTTGAGTGGATACAAGATGACGATGAACAAGAACTTTGGGAGAAAGCTATAGCTAAGTTGCGGAAACTGCATTTAATACAATGGCAAAGTAAAGGAATTTATCGTCTACATCCACTGATTCGGAAATTTTTCCAAATGAAGTTGGATGAGTCAAGTAATGCAGATAAGCTAAAAACAATCTTTGCAGCGCTGATGCTAGAGGTAGCAAAGGATATTCCTCCACAGCTTAACCGTGAAGATATTTTAAACTTTACTCCCTTTATCCCCCATCTTGGAGAAGTTGGAACTCACTTATCCCAATATCTAAGCGACGAGGATTTAGTTGGGCTTTTCAGAGGTTTAGGCTGGTTTTATTACGGTCAAGGACTTTATCAACAAGCAGAACCTTGGTACAAACTATGTAAAGATATAGCTGAAAATGCTTTTGGTTTAGAACATCTTTATGTCGCCGCTAGCCTGAACAATCTCGCAGAACTCTACCGTTATACAGGACGCTACGACGAAGCTGAACCCCTGTATCAGCAAGCTTTAGAACTGACTAAACGCTTACTGGGAGACGACCATCCCAATGTCGCCACTAGCCTGAACAATCTCGCATTACTCTACGAATCTACAGGACGTTACAGCGAAGCTGAAGCCTTGTATCAGCAAGCTTTGGAACTTTACAAACGCTTACTGGGAGACAACCATCCCGATGTCGCTACTAGCCTAAACAATCTCGCATTACTCTACGAGTCTACAGGACGCTACAACCAAGCTGAACCCCTGTATCAACAAGCTTTGGAACTGTATAAAAGCTTACTAGGAGACAACCATCTGCTTGTCGCTAATAGCCTGGACAATATTGCAGGACTCTACAAATCTACAGAACGCTACGGCGAAGCCGAACCCATGTATCAGCAGGCTTTAGAACTGAAAAAACGCTTACTAGGAGACAACCATCCCGATGTCGCCACTAGCTTGAACAATCTCGCAGAACTCTACAGTTCCACAAAACGCTACAACGAAGCTGAACCCCTGTATCAGCAAGCTTTAGAACTGAAAAAACGCTTTGTAGGAGACAATCATCCCGATGTCGCGGCTATCCTGAACAATCTCGCAGTACTCTACAGTTCTACAGGACGCTATGACAAAGCTGAAGCCATGTATCAGCAAGCTTTGGCAATTTGTGAGCAGACTTTAGGTATAGGTCATCCTAATACAATTGGGGTTAGGGGAAATTATGCAAGATTTTTAAGAAAACCATATCGTTAGCGATCGCCCCCTTTCTCTAAAACCACACCAAATTGATGCCACACAACAGTTGTAGTTTAAAAGCGATCGCCTATAAATTAAAATAGCTATCTCTCTATTTTTCACTTTACTTTAGATATAAAGGAGCGATCGCTTACTTATTTCAAGTTCCAAACACCAAATATGAACTTATAAGAATAAATTTATGCGAACAGTACCAATCCAATTACCAGAAACAGTATTTTCAGCACTTCGGAAAAATCCTGAAGAATTTATTCAAGAAATGCGAATTGCAGCAGCAGTTAAATGGTATGAATTAGGAGAAATATCACAAGCCAAAGCGGCAGAAATAGCTGGGCTAACTCGTGCTGAATTTATTAATGCTTTATCACGCTACCAAGTAGATTTTATGCAATATACTGCCCAAGAGTTAGCCGAGGAACTGGCTAATGTCGATTAATTGTGTAATTATTAACTCTTCACCTTTGATTGTTCTATTGAAAAGTCAACAAGCAAAATTAATTCCACAATTATTAACAGAGATTTTAGTTCCATCAGGTGTTTTTGAAGAAGGCTCAAACAACAAGCAGGCGAATAGCGATCGCCCCCTTTCTCCCAAAATCACACCATGACCTGAAGCTTATGCAACAAAATTCCATTATCAAAATTACTTTCGAGGATCTGGCTGTCATCAAAGTTGGTAATAAAACCCGCTTGCCCTTGGCGGAATTAGATGCCTCCAGCCACATTCATGGCGCTTTATTGATTAATATTGGTAATCGTTTCGTACCATATATGGGTTATTGGGGAGCCAATGACGTGTGCTTCTCTCAGTGGATTGGGGAACTCGAAAGAATCCGCCATGAGTTCAAAGGTAGCGCTCAAGCCCGCTACTGTTTCGACGAAGGGGAGCAAGGGCAGCCGGCATTTCTCTTTGAGCGAGAGGGCGAGATGATGTATTTATCCATCATAGATTCCGCGATATCGGATGGCGAAGGGGATGACGATTGGCAGAAAGTAGGGTTTAGCTATCGGGAGTTTATCAGTGAATACGAAGCCTTCTACAAGCGATTTAGCGCCGAGTTGCAGCGATTAGCACCGACAGCAGCGAGCGAATGGGTTGGCAAGTTTTTGCGGCGGGTAGGCTAACACTTTACGGCAGCGGAAGGACGAAAGCCCCTGGTGGGTTGCCGAGGTTATTTGCCACCGCTGCGTTTTGCCGTTAAACCGCTTTTTAAAAATCGAGAGTCAATCTTTAACAGAACTTTTATAGACAGCTCAGGCGTTTTAAGTTCTAAATGCCAACGTTGACCTTCTGAAGCTCGACGTTGACCTTCTGAAGCTCGACGTTGACCTTCTGAGGCTCAACGTTGACCTTCTGAAGCTCGACGTTGACCTTCTGAGGCTCAACGTTGACCTTCTGAAGCTCAACGTTGACCTTCTGAAGCTCGACGTTGACCTTCTGAGGCTCGACGTTGACCTTCTGAGGCTCGACGTTGACCTTCTGAGGCTCGACGTTGACCTTCTGAGGCTCGACGTTGACCTTCTGAGGC
>NZ_JACJTU010000092.1 GCF_014698835.1 Nostoc paludosum FACHB-159
CTAACAAATATTACTCAGTTTATTGTATTAAATGTTTAGCATATACGTAAGAGCTTATTAGCGATCGCTCTCTAGGTGGGATCATCTCACAAAATCGCATTGCTCCCAATTAAATTCACATCTAGCATTGCCTGGAATTCAGTTCGTGGCAAGTCTGCCACAAAATAGCGGCGTTGAATACCTGCATTCGCCACTAAAATATCGATTTTGCCAAAGCTAATTAGCGTTTGCTCCACCATCTGTGCAACTGACTCTTCTTGAGTTACATCAGTTGTTAAAGCAATTGTTTTTCCACCAATCGCTTTAATTGCATCAGCACTGTGCCTGGCTAACTGCTCTGACTTATCAGCAACCACAATATGTGCGCCTTCAACAGCAAAAGCAAGGGCAATTGCCCGACCAATGCCTTTCCCACCACCTGTAACTATCACAACCTTATTTTCAAGCTGCTTTGACACTCAATAGATTCCTTTCAAAATATGTTGTCTAGTTGTCTATTACTTTACCTTGGGCTGTTAGCCGTTACATAATGTTCAGTAAATTGATTCACTTGTTCTGCTTCCACTCAATCTTGTATTCTTTCTCCACCGCCGCCAATAACTTCGCCTGCAACGCTGACAAATACGGTTTGGCTTGTTTACCCAACCCCTGCAACAGCCAATCCACAGACACGTCATGGTCTGCCACTTGATGTAACCGCCGCAATCGAAGGCATAGCTGTTGCATAAATTTACAATCATCATCTAGCAGTTCCAAGGATTTTAGGTGTTCTATCTTTACGGTATAGTCTTCATCCCAGGTTTGGATTGTGCAACTGTAATCCCCAACCTGAGTAATCACGCCCCAGCAACCGCCTTTACCTCGCAAATCTGGGTTGTCTTTGGGTAAGAGAACACAGATTTCTCCCTCTCGGTAGGGATTAGGGACTTTAGTTCGCTCTCGGATTCTGTCCACAATGTCCTTCACTACCCGACCAGAAGGAACTTTTCCACCAACTTGCTCTACGGCTTGTTGCCATACTTGTTGCTGCTCTTGTGCTTCTAATTTAGTAAGTGGGCGTACTTGTCCTTCACTAGCTGGTAAAATTTGAACCTGACCAGATTGGACTGTTGCTCCATTGTCCTCAAATTCATTTTGTGTCCAAATTGGACACATTTTTTTGAGATTGTCTACAACTTGTGCCGCTTCAATTAATCGATAAGGATGACGGCGCTCGAATCCAAATCTATCTTTGCAATATTCCTCAAACGTTTTATGCGTCGAACGGTACAATCGGCGATCGCGCAACTCCATGAGTGCTTTTCCCGCTTCATAAAAAGCGTGTTCTACTTTTCGCTCTAGACGCAGGCGATCTCTTTGTTCTTCTTCGGTCAACTCTGCAACTTCAACAGCTGCAACCTCAATTGTTGTTGAAGCTGCTTTGTCCTGTTCTTCTAATGCTGGCTTTGGTTTAGGAGAAGTTACGGCGGTGGTCTTTTTTCGAGAGGGAGAGGGGGTCATAAAGCCACCTCCGGCCCGAAGGTGGTGTTTCTGGTATTTAGTTGTGTCATCATGGGGTTAAGATTTATTTATTCATTCCCCAACCTTCATTAAGGGTTGGGGTTTTTCATGCTTTTTATATCTTTGCATTTGTCGTCAATTGCAAGACTTCAGAAACCGAACAATTTATCTTGTTTTCACTACTTGTAACCCTGATGTCAATCACTCACTATATATAGGTTATTTACTTGATTTAACTGCTTCTGTTTTCATTATCAAGCTTTCGCCACCCAGATAATTATGAAACCTATCACCAAAAAGCCTGAATTGCGCGCTCTCAAAAAGTCTGTCGTTTCACAACCATTACCCGAAGAACTGTATGCGGTTGATACCGCCGCCACTGCCGAAAGAGTCGAACAGCAACAGCCACCAGAAGAAATCGCTCATCCAGCTACAGAATATCCGGCTTACCAATCGTCGGCGCAAAGTTATCCAGTTCTACAATCGGTTGGTAACACTGGCTGGCAGGTTTCTGATATCTGGCGTGATTTGCGAGTTGATAGTTTTTCTAATTAATAATCTATCTATAGATAGTTGCAATAATTAGCGCACATATCACACATCTGTTTCAGTAGTCAGCTAAAGTGGGCTACTAATTTTTTGTTTTAGGATTCTATTGAGATTTGAAAAATTTGTAACAAGTTATCCTTATCCATTAACTCTCACAGCAGTTTTTCTCCCAAAAATGTTAGGAGATACTTTCGATACTCGTGTGTGCTGCTGTGGGATGTCGTGTAAGGCACAGCTGGTGTTGGGGTGGGGCTAGGGCGATCGCCATCCTGAGAATTTGTGCGCCTTGAGATGAGTTCCGCGTATTCTACGAATGTTTGTTATACCTATATCAATCAATGGACGGCTTCGTTTGGACGGCAGTACTCTTGTGGAACTGCATCAACATTGTTCAAGATAAACTTTTAAGAAAACAATCCACAAGACCAACTTCCTCAAGTTGATACTGTCTCTACTGATGAAGCTGTAGTTGAGCAGCAATCAGATGTGGAGGTAGAAAGCCAAAGCCAAGCCACAGAATATTTTACTCGCCATGCTCTGGTACAAGACTATCGCACACTCCAATCTGTTGGTAACTCCGGTTGGCAAGCTTCTGATATCTGGCGGGAGTTACGTGTTGATGGGTTTTGCGATTGATAACCATGTTGCAGCGATCATACCAATCAAACAGCTAGTATTAAAACTCAGCCAACCGAATTGAACTGGGTACAATCACAGTGCTTGATGTAGCCAGAGATGCTCAAGCTGATAGGACTATCTTAGCTTGGCTTGAGGCTGTATAGAATGGACTCACGATTGCAGAAGTTGCAGATGGAGTTTGTGGAGAGCAGGTTGTCGAGAACTCCTTGAAGGTTCCATTGCACAAAAACATAGACACCAACAAAAAACGTATAAAATTTACTGGGCAATATCGCTTCTAAACCACACTATTAACAGCTAATTACTGAAAAATTTGTTTCATATCTATCAGATAAGGACAACTGCTGCGACTGTCAGTTCGCTTAACTTCCAGAACAAAATCAGGAACATCCCGAAAGATATACATTTGGCTCAATCAGATTGCTATTCATTGGCTCTTAACTTCCGGGTTAAAATCAAGAACTTTTCTAGGAAGTGGTGTTATGGCACTCTATAATCTTTTTTATTTACACAGAGGATTTTCGGAAAAGTGCAAAATTGAGTCAATATTTCCTGATTAGTTACTACTGTAATTGCCACGTTTTTTAACTACATACATTTGTTATATCAATAACATATGTTATTTATAAATGACCAATTCCTTCGGACGGATAGGAAACTCTTAACAGTAAGAAAAATTTGCCCTAAATATTGGGTATAATCCCCTAATTTTATTTATGCAAAAGAGAAAAATTTATTTAAATTGTTTACAATAAGATAATATGAAATTTATCGATATATTAAATGGACAAAATAGCATAATTTTATGTTGCAACCTGGATATATTCTTCGTAAAGCGAAACCTACTGATATGTGGGCTATTGTATTTTCAATTATTAGAGCAAGACTCGATGCTTCACAGCTAAAATGGCATCAATTTTTGGTTATTGAGCATAATGGGAGCTTAGTTGCTTTCGGACAACTACGAAACTTTCAAGCTGCACAAGAATTGGGTAGTTTATTTGTTATGCCAGCTTGTCGAAATAGTGGCTTAGGAACTTTTATAATACAGCATTTAATTGCTGAATCAACTCAACCATTATACTTAAAATGTTTAGACCAACGATTAGAAAAATTTTACGCTAAAAGAGGATTTGTACCTGTCAGATTTGAGAAATTACCAACATCTCTTAAATCAAAATTTTACTTCTCCAATTTTCGGAAGAATTTCTTTAAAGCTTTTGTCGTTTTTATGAAGTATCAAGATTATAGTTGAAGTTTTTTTTGATTATTTAAGGTAGTTAAATTTATAGTTTTGCAATCTGTCTGAAAATGATAAAATTCAGGAAAATATCAAATGAAGTATAAACGTAACATTTGGTTCAATGGGACTCTAGCCTCACTACTTTTTTCTCTTTCAAGTATTTCTCCATCCCCAAGCCAAGTTAATTCAGACAGTACTCTGTCCAGCAACACAAGCATAAAATTAGAAGGCAACACCCAAATTATTGAAGGAGGAACAAGAGCAGGAAGCAACCTATTTCATAGTTTTGAGCTTTTTTCCGTGCCTACTGGAAGTACAGCTTATTTTAACAATTCTCTAGATGTTCAGAATATAATTAGTCGGGTTACAGGTAAATCTATTTCCAACATTGATGGATTAATTCGTGCTAACGGCTCGTCTAACATATTTTTCATAAATCCAAATGGTATTATTTTCGGTGAAAATGCTCGTTTGGAAATTGGTGGTTCATTTTTAGCTAGTACTGCTAATGCAATCAAATTTGCAAATAACTTAGAATTTAATGCTACAAATCCCCAAGCAATATCTCCAACGCCTCTTTTAACTATTAGTGTCCCTATTGGATTGCAATTTGAAAGAAATAATGGAGCAATTCAAATTAGAGGTCAAGGACATCAACTTATAGGGCCGCCTTTCTCTCCGCTTATTCTGAGTAATAATAAAACAGGCTTACAAGTACAGCCTGGCAAAAGTTTAGCAATTGTTGGGGGTAATGTATTTTTAGAGGGCGGTATAATAACAGCACCTGGGGGACAGCTTGAACTTGGCAGCGTTAGTGATGGCTTTGTCAGTATTAGCCCAACAACCTCTAGTTGGATTATGGGTTACAAAGATGTATCCTTTTTCAAGGACATTAGCTTATCAGAACGCGCTCTAGCTGATGTTAGTGGAACTGGTAGTGGTTCTATGCAAATACAAGGTCGTAGAATTACGCTTATAGATGGATCGCTATTTCTGAATCAGAATCAAGGACTATTAGCAGCAGGTTCAATAAGTGTAAATGCTTCTGAGTATTTAGAAGTAAGCGGCAGCGATCCAGTTGCCAGAACTGCTGGTGGTCTACGGAATGAAACTTTGGGATTTGGTAGAGCCGGTGATATTGCAGTTTCAACCAAGCAGTTGATCATTCGTAATGGAGGTCAATTAAATAGTTTAACCTTTGGTGCTGCCCCAAGCGGTAATGTAGTTATTGATGCTTCTAATTCTGTGCAATTAATTGGGGTTTCGCCTTTTAATCCTGGTGTATTTAGTACTATCAGTGCCGCTACTTTTAATTCTGGAAACACAGGTGATATTAGAGTTTCAACGGGACGATTTGTTGCTATAGACGGAGGCAATTTATCGTCTTCGACCTTTGGAACTGGTAGAGGAGGGGACGTAACTCTCAGTGCAACCGACTTGGTAGAAATAATAGGAGCTTCACCAATAACATCTCAGCCAAGTATTTTATCATCTACATCCCTTAATGCTGGCAAAGCTGGCACTTTAACTGTTAATACATCAAAATTGATCGTTGACGAAGGAGGAAGGGTTGACGCTTCCACCTTTGCAAATGGCGAGGGTGGGAGCGTTATTGTTAACGCCAACTTAGTAGAATTGATTGGCACAATAAGTGGGTCTTCAGAACCCAGTTTAATCAACGCTAGTGCAAGTATCGCCATTCCAACCCTACAAAAATTATTTAGGCTCCCTTCAGTGCCTTCTGGAAAATCTGGAGAAGTAACAGTTAATACTAATCAGCTAAATATTACAGACGGTGCGCTAATCAGCGTTAGAAATGACGGCCCCGGCAACGCTGGCACACTCCAAATTAATGCTGACAGAATCAGCATCACCAACGCTGGCGGTATTACCGCAACCACCGCGATTGGCGAGGGTGGCGACATCAGCATCAAATCGAAATTGATCCAACTGCGCTCCGGCATCATTTCTGCGACTGCGGGTACAATCGGCACCTCTGGCAACGGCGGCAACATTCGCATCGTCGCGGATATCCTGACAGCCATCGGCAACAGCGCGATTACGGCGAATGCTTTTGAAGGACGCGGGGGAAACATCCGCATCGACACCAAAGGATTTTTCGTTTCGCCTGACACACAAATCACAGCGAGTTCGGAACGTGGAATCGACGGTACGGTAAAAATCAACTTCCAAGAAAGAAATCCAAGCCAAAGCGAAGCGCAACCAGAAGCGATCGCGCAAACACCAGAAATTGTGTCAGTATGTCAAGCTTCTAGCAAAGCAGAGAGTAGCTTTGTGAATTTTGGTATCCAAGGACTGGCAGATAGTTCTGATGGACAAATAGATGATAATTCTATTTGGGAAAGGAACTTTAGCCCTGTGCAGGCGATTGATAATTCAGAGCAATCAAGCTCACTAGTAAAACAAGGACCCACAAGGATTGTAGAAGCGCAAGGGTGGGTAGTGAATGCCAACGGAGATATAGTCTTGATCGCGCAGACTGATGCACCAAGCCCCTACACTTCGGCATCTTCTACATGCGACGGACAACCTTCGATGGCGCAAGCCTCATCCCTAACAGAAACGGCACGAAAAAAATGATTAGTTTTCGATATTTGTTTAAATACCTGTTACTAGGCATTCTAGGATTATACATAGCTGTAAGTCAGCCGTCTGCGATTCTAGCTGAAGTTGCAAGCAAACAAGCACAACAGCACCAAGCAGAACTATTAAATGAAAAGGGGCAAAGGCAACTGAATCAGGGTCAGGCAGCAGAAGCTTTACAAACCTGGCAGCAAGCTACAAAATTTTACCAACAACTCAAAGATACAGAAGGAATCACTGGAACCCTGATCAATCAGAGCGTTGCACTACAAGCTATGAATTTACACCTTCAAGGTTGCAAAATACTTGTCAAAGCCCTGAAAATCGATAGTGAAATCTGTGCCATCTCAGCAGACTTATCTGATTATTCTACAAAAAGACTAGTTGAATCAGAGCTTGAAAAGCTACAAAAGCCAATATCTGTACATATACTAGGATTAAAAAATCTAGGAAATGTCTTACGTCGGTTAGGCAAATTATCTGAGTCAGAATTAGTTTTGAAAAAAACGTTATTGATTGCTCAACAATTGCCTAATTTTGATACTAGCGGAATTTTACTATCACTTAGCAACACTGAAAAATCTATTTATCAACAGGCGCGAGATAGATACATTTGGATTGAGGAACCACTTTTTAAAAAAAAAACTGTAAACTTCATTCAAGAACAAGCACACCAAGTACTGAATGATTATCAGTCGTTGATTGATACCCCAAGAATACCAATAGCAATTAGACTACAAGCGCAATTACACCGTTTGAGTCTGCTTCTAGATTTCCAAAAGTGGATAAAAGCAGAATCAAATTTGGGTAATACACAGTTAGCTGGGATTCAATCCCAAATTAATCAACAGATTCGACCTTCTGTAGAGCAAATACTGAAAATTTATTCTGCATTCTCTGAATTACCTGCTAACCAATCTGTTTATACTAAGCTGAACTTTGCCAATAGTCTCAACCAAATTCCAGACGAACAGTTACATTCAGTAGCCCTTCAATATGCAGAATCAGCTTTGCAAACAGCAAAAGCGACTGGTGAGCAGCGACTCATGTCGAATGCCTATGGCACCCTGGGCAAACTAGACAAACAACAGGTGCGATCGCGTACCTACTTGGAGCAAGCGATGAGTTTGGCCCAATCCATCCAAGCGTGGGACATAGCTTACCAGTGGCAGTGGGAATTGGGGCGACTTTATCGCCTGTCTAGGGACTTTGAAAAAGCCAATCAGTTTTATGCGGCCGCTATCAAAAATCTTGATAAAACCCGTAGTGATATTTTACTAATCAACTCAGATATTCAGTTTGCTTTTAAAGAAAAAGTTGAACCTTTATATCATGAGTATATAAGCTTGTTATTACATTTAGGTAAATCTAGTAAAGCTTATTTAAAACAAGCAATTGAGCTTCAAGAGCAATTAAATTTTGCTGAAGTAGAGAATTTTTTACGATGTGGGAGATTCCTTGAAGCTTCTGTAAATTCAAATTTTCGCCATCCAATTGAAGATTTACCTGCTATCATTTATCTAATAAAGTTAGCAGATAGAGTAGAAGTAGCTGTAAAAACTCCACAGGATATCTATCGCCATACTGTAGATTTTAATTTAGTTGAACAACCTCTTGATAACTTATTTGAGCTAGTTCAAAATTTAGATTTTATTGATACTCAAAGCTCTAACTCTCTGATTTATTCTCAAACTGTTTATCAGCTGTTATTTGAACCTATCAAGCAATACTTACCACAATCAGGAGCTTTAGGTTTTGTGCTGGACAGTTATTTTCAATCTTTACCTCTGGCGATGCTCTATGATGGTGAGCAATACTTAATAGATAAATACAATATTTCTGTAGGCTCAAGTGCTAAACAGTTACAGCAATCTCTATCACAACCAACTGAAACTTTAATTAGTGGCGTTTCTCAAATTAGCCCTAGTTTTTACAATCCAATTGTTCCGAAAAATTTACAGCCTTTGCCTCAAGTCAAAATAGAGATTGAAAATATTAAAAAAAGTAATCCTTCCACTTCTACATTAGTCGATGCTGAATTCACTAGTCAAAGCTTTAAGCAAATCAATGAAAATAATTCTTTTTCGGTGATTCATTTAAGCACTCATGCTCAGTTTAGCTCTGACATCGAGCAAACCTTCGTTTTAGCTTGGGATACCCCTCTTAACGTTAAAGATTTAAAATTTTTAGTACAAAACAAAAGTAGCCTTGATTTGCTTGTTTTGAGCGCTTGCCAAACTGCAAAGGGTGATAGACGCTCGTTCTTAGGTATCGCTGGTATGGCTGCACAAGCTGGAGCGCGTGGTATATTAGCAAGTTTGTGGCTAGTGGATGCTGAGTCTACCATTCAACTGATGAGTAAATTTTATGACGGACTGAAACACGGACTCACGAAAGCAGAAGCATTAAGGCTTGCACAATTGAGTCTGTCAAAAAGTGATAAGTATTTCCACCCATATTACTGGGCTGGTTTTATCCTCGTTGGTGGATAAATATACTGTCTAGCAATTTCAATTCCTGCTTGTGCTTTAGCTGATTCCAGAGCATTATTGCCTCTTTGGGCTAATGCCTTCGCTCGACTATATGCCTTAGAAGCTGGTTGAGCTAAATTTGCTATCAAGTAGCGATCGCCCAATAATCGATAGATAGTAGGATTCTTTGAACCTGCTTTTACTCTAGCATTCAAAACTTTAATTGAATTATCCACCAAGTTCTGTGCCTCATACACAGCATCCATATCTATCGCTGATTCATCTGGGGACTGTTTGAGGGTTGTAAGAATATTAATTGTCTTTGCTACTTCCTGTGTCTTGGCAGTAGGCAACAATAATAAAGCTGAGGAACTGGCATTAAGCGGCTCATCCCCTCGCATAGCAATTATGTTTACGGCGTAAACATTTCCTGGTTTCATAGCTGGCTTATCTTGTGGATATGGCAGACTATTACCTTCGACTACAACTTCCCAATTCACGCCTATACCTTTAACCTGCACCAGATAACTACTAGCCGTGCTTGTGGTAGACCATGACAGTATCGGGCGAGGATTCATGATTACTACCCCATACGGGGTAATCAAGCTCGGTGCATTTTCTTCATTTGGGCCTTTGGGGTTGATACAGTTTCTCCCAGCAAGCATGGTACATCCCCTGCGTTCTCTATTTGAGAGTGGTGAACAATGCTTGCCTACAAGATCACTAGAGATTTCTAAAATATTTCCTTTTAAATAGCAGAAAATTTTTACTGTTCCTCCATTGAGTGCGGTTACTTTATCTTCTTGGCATAATTTAGTCAGGGGTTGATAGTGAATATCGCCACTGATAACTTTAGCTATAGGTTCACACGAACGCTCTTGTGAAGTAATCCTTACTACTTGCTGTCCCCATACATTACCCAGATTCATCAAAAATAATGTTGATATAATTACTGCAACTCGAAGCTTCATATTTTTATTGACTATTTTATTTGCTTTGCCAAATTAACATTAATATAAATAGCTTATTTAATTACTGATTCATAATCAATTTTTTTTGAAAATACGGCTTAGCACTTCTTCTCTCCACTTTTGGATTTCTGGTAAATATTCTCTATCTGTTCTTGCCAGTAAGCACATCTCCCAATAACTACTTGCATAATCTAATTGTTCCAGTGCTTCTTTTGTTTTTGCCAGCAAGCAATATACATCTACTCTTTGTGAATCTAATTCAAATGCTTTTTGCAAGTATTTATCTGCTTCGGAGTAATCTTTTTGCATTAATCTTGACCATCCTAAATTTTTATACAGTGCTGCTCTCCATTGATTATAAGAATCTGGAGTATTATTTAATCCTTCAATTGCCAGTTGTGCCGCTTCAGAATATTTACCTTGTAAATTCTTCAGTCTAGATAAATTATTAACGGCGTTGGTAGCTTGGTTATTACTATATTGAATTGCTAACCTATATTGTTTTTCTGCTAAATCATATTTATTTTGCGTTTCATAAAAATTACCTAAGTTATAATGCCCCTCCCAAATATTAGGTTTCAGCTTAAAAAGTTCCTCATAAGCTTTTGTTACACAATCTATATCTTGTAGTAATTGACAAGCAACTGCTAAATTGTTGTATGAATCTACATCTTTTGGATTATATTTAATTGCTAAGCTATAATATTTCTTTTCTGAGTTTAAATCATCTTTCGTCCGTCCGGCTTTATCAAAATAGAATTGAGAAATTTGAACGCTGAGTTCAGGACGAATTTTTACAGCTTGGTCAAAATAACTTTGTGCTTTTTGAGAATTATTAGCAGCTTCTAACTTTTGCCCTTCAGCAACTAAATTTTTAGCATACGCTGGTAAACCTATTTTATAAATCCCCAAAGTAATCAAGCTAGCAGATGCAATGAGTACACCAGATATGAACGTTTTAGACCTTGTTACCCTATAAACTTTACTTTGGCGAGGAAGTATTTTCAACCGCTGTAAAATAACTTCAGTAGTGGCTGGACGCTGGCCTGGCACAGGAGCCATTAACTCATCAAGAAAATCAGCCAAGGGTTTGTCAATCTGTTGTGCTTTATTTCTCCATATTAAATTTCCTGTTTTCTGATCTGTCGGCAGACGCATCAATGGAGTCCCAGTAACTAAACGTACAAAAGTCCGACCTAAAGCATAGAAATCTGACTGAGGTACTGCTTTACCATGAACTTGCTCTAGTGGTGTGTAATAATGTGAAACTACACTTGTAATTTCATAGTTTCCTATTCTTGTCTCAGTTCCTCCACTTCCACTAACTTTAGCTAAATACGTGTCAGTTATTCGTCGTGCAGTCCCAAAATCAATTAATGCTAGTTGCCAATTTGGTTGAAGAATTATATTTGCAGGTTTAATATCTCTGTGAAAAAATTCGGTGCGGTGGACTACATCAAGTATTTCAACTAACTGTCGTAACCATTCTAATGCTAAAGATTGTGAAATTGGCTCATGAGATTTTATCCATTCTTCCAAATTTTGCCCCTCAAATTTATCCATAACTAAGCAATGAAGTGTTAAATGACTGTTGTTGGGAACAAAAGTGAATAAGTCATCTAAGGTATTACTTTCAGGAGTATTCGGATGTTGGATTAATTGTAAGGCAAGGGATTCTCGCTCAATTAACTGAACTAATTCAGGCGAACTCCATTTCAAAACTTTCATAACTCGCCGTTTATCCACAGGGTTCCATTTTGTCCCAGCATCATCTACTTCAAAAATTTCATTGCGGGTAAAAGGATTTTCAGTAAGTTCTCTCAATGGTTTGAGTAGGCGAATCCGATCATTAATCAGTAGCGAAGTACCACAGCAGAGACATCTTTCAACATTGTCAGGATTTTGGCGTTGCTCACAAAGAGGGTTTATACAGTAAATCACATTCGTACAATCCTTTCTGATCCCAATGGCAAGAAAACCATCATTTGAGAATTTCGGAGGTCACAAAATTTCTCAAAGAAAGGGGATGAAATCTTTGTGACAACTCTTGGAGCAAGACAATTAATCTGAACTTCCCCCCAAGCAAAAAGAGCTAACTGTTATCCAGACCGACTTTCAACGTTTTTCGCTTCGCTCTTACTGGGTACAAATTGTCAAAGGAGCTTGCAGAGCGAACTTGAGGCGTTGACCCCCAATTTTTAGCTTACCGCAGTTGTACCAATAGTTCCAGGGCTTACATGGGTACACTAATATCTGCGCTCAAACCCAGATTGCTTACAGAGCAAAGATTTAAGGGCTATTTAGTACATTTGCACCGGGGGAAGTTCAGATTAATGACCAAATATTAAAATCTAATCGTTTTCTTGGCAGAGGTTGAATTAATTTTAATCTATAAAATATATTTTATTAACAAAATAGTACATGCACTGTTTCTAAGGTAGAGAGACTTGCCAGTAGGAATATGTTTAATACGGTCGAATCTTCAGATTTTACAATATAAGTATTAAGTATTATCACTGTCAAAAATCTAAAATACATATTAAATTTTAAGTAACTTATTTTACTTCATTTAGTTATGTAAGTAAAAAAAAGCCTGATTTTTGAGTATTTTAACAATTCTTAACAAAACGCTACAAAATTACACTTACTTAGCTTGTACGAAAAAATAGCACGCTAATTACTTAATTTTTATTTACATCATACTCTATAAAATAAATTTAGAGAAATTTCGCCAATGGCATTCCACAAGTAAGTAGAAGTGTAGATATCTTGCGCTTTTTGCAGCAATTAGCAATCAAATTAGATACTTTCTTCCGAAAGATGTAGCTATATATAGAGAAATACAGTATTATTAAGTCTGATCTAATACGCTCTTTAAACAAAAACTAATTCACAAAAAATTTTTTGCAGGTGTTTAATACGGTAACACGCAGTTGTAGTTATGAATTTTAACGCTGCCCACAAATTCAGTTCACCAGTCTCTTCCTCTCCTTTAGATGTAGTAGACGAGTGTCTGAAGCAAAGATACTCCACAACGGTACCTTTTGATAAAGCTTTAGCTATAGCAAATGACTTGGTGTTTGCTAAAAGAGGCAGATACTTAACTGAACCTGAGATTACTGTTATGAAGGGAGCGTGGAATAACCGGGACTACGAGGAAATAGCAGAAAAATCACGTTTCAGCGTTAATTATTTACAACGAGGTGTAGCTACTCGGTTATTTGATATACTCACAAAAACAATTGGAAATGGTGAAAAGGTTAGCAAAAAGAACCTGCGAAATTTTTTGGAGCAACTTACTGAAGAGTATGATGCTCAATTTACGTCACAAACAGGGCAAAGCCTCTTTTCTCATAACTTGGGACAAGTTATAGGAGGACAACCGCCTGACATATCTAATTTTTTGGGGCGAACAAACGAACTAGAACTTTTAAAAGAATTAATAACTAAGCAACGATGTATAGCACTAGTTGGAGTAGCGGGAATTGGCAAAACTACTCTAGCCGCAAAACTAATAGCAGAACTTAGTGTAGAAGCTCAACCTACTTTTGATTGCTTGGTTTGGAAATCTGTCGCCCATGCGCCATCGGTTCATGACTTAGTTACTGATCTACTAGAACTATTTAATCCTTCAGAACCTAAGTCTAACTGGCCTGAATATACTCAAGCAATGATTACAGTATTGCTTAAGCAGTTACAATCTCGTCGCTATCTGATTGTATTAGATGAATTTGAAGCTTTATTTCAGACAAACAATTTAGCACAACGACTGGATTACAGGCTATTTATTCGTCGTCTGGTAGAAGAACAACATCAAAGCTGTTTGCTTCTAACGAGTCGAGTCCTACTTAATGATCTGCATGATTTAATAGCAGCTAAACGACCTCTTCAATTTTTT
This sequence comes from Nostoc paludosum FACHB-159, assembly GCF_014698835.1. Taxonomy (GTDB): domain Bacteria; phylum Cyanobacteriota; class Cyanobacteriia; order Cyanobacteriales; family Nostocaceae; genus Nostoc; species Nostoc paludosum. The sequence goes on from NZ_JACJTU010000092.1 coordinate 13,876, forward strand.
AAAATTCAAGGTCTTGATCCAGATGCAGCGATGCAGTTTTTATCTAGTAAGGGATTAACAGATAAGGAGAATTGCCATAGCTTGATTGAAACATATAGAGGGAATCCTTCAGAACTTGAAGCTTTAGTGGAGAGGATTAACCATTTTTTCGCTGGTAGTACTGAAAAATTTCTTGAAAATGAAACAACACTTGTTAGTAGTAAAATTGAAACAATGCTCACTCATGTGTTTAGTCAAATTTTAACGGAAATTGAGCGAACAATTTTAATTCATATAGCAGAAGAAATAGTTTCAAAGTCTCAAACCCTTAACTTTACTACATTGTTGAATAATCTTAAAGAAAGAAAAAAAATCCTTGTATCAACTTTCGATTTGATTAAAGCATTAGAAAAACTTGAAAGACAATCCTTAATTGAGAGTACCAAAGACCCAGTTACAAAAGAAATTAGTTTTACTATTCAACCAGTAATTAAGAAGTACATTCTAACAGATCCACAAGGATTGGTGCATGTTTCTGATACTTTACCAACATTAGCAAATGCATCTTAACAGGGATATCTATGATTACAGGAAAACTAGAAGTTACAATCAAAATTAACGAACTGCCGCAAGCCATAACTGTAGAAAACGGTTGGCAACAGTTCGAGATTGACTGCGATGGACGCATCATTACCATTACAGTCAAGCCTAAGATTTGGAAGAAACTGACCGATGCTGCTAAAAATTACCCACTGTGGATAGCAGCGATTGCGGGTAAACTCGGTCAGCAGACTGATAGCGGGTTAGTGTTAGATGAACCCAATATACAAGTTTTCGAGCGCAAACCCAAGGAGGCAACAGCAACGCAGGGGGCTGCTTGAGAAAAACCCTTGCCCAGCAGGGCAGGACAAACAAAAGTTCACAAATATGGAGGAGGTTCAAGCAAAAAATCAGAATCTTGTAAGATGCTAGAACACCACAATTCAAGTAAGATCGAGCTTATGGTTACATTCAGTTCCGAATGGAGGTATTTATACAAATTCAAAATTTAAAGGACAAAACGCACTAAGGAGTGACGCTTTGTCCAGAGTCAGAACAATTGAATAATTTCAGAGCGGGGTTCATCTCTAGGCAACCGAGAAAGTGGCAGTTAAAGTTTGGCGACTTCTCCACAGACTGGTTAGGAGAGATTTAGCTCACGCTACTGTACTAAACCCATTATACTTGGGTGCGACAGAAAATATGTTAATTCTGGCGTCGTGTTTTGGCGTCTTGGCAAAAAATTTAATTTTCGCCAAAGTTTGCTTGCAAAATACTAAAGTGTAGTAGCGCTCAGGAGCGCGATCGCTTATCAGTCATCAGTTATCAGTAGGGAAAATCCTTGATAGCTGTGAACTGATAGCTTTAGGCTGATTCAACCCTCTCTGATGGTGAAAACCAACAATCAGAGGAAAAATCGTGAAAAATGAATGCTTAACACAGATAACTCCCGCACCCTCAAAACTTTGGGAGTGGCTCTTCAACAACATTGAAACCGCAAGAATTGAGAAACACTCGGTGGGAGTGTGGTTAGAAAATCTGAGAGTGATGACAGGAAAAGCAATTGTCATCACGAGCGAGTGCTGGTCAGATTACGGGTTGCTTTTGGGTGCAAAAGAACATTTGCTTTCACTAGTGCAAGAACTAGAACCTAATTTAGGGCTAGTGATTATCATGTCGCCCGATTTTCTTTTAGCGGGCGTTGTGGTTGTGCAAACTGGAGAAACGATAGCCTTTACCAGAGGACTAGCTACATCAAAGGCGTGTGGTGAGGTGTATTTTGGTTTAACTGGGGAGCAGAGTTATGAAAAATAACTCTGTATCCCCGCCTGAAGCAGTTGTCTACCCTAACAACCTAATAGCCGCTTCTTACCATGAGTTAGCAGTTGGTAGTGCTATCCACCCTGCCCTAATCGAGCGCAACTTCTTCCACATTGAAGGAGATGCAGTTTACGACTACCTATTTATCAGTGACAAAATCCCCCGGAAAAATGCAGGTCGAGTCACAGATGGATACTTAAAACTATACGAGCATCTCCTGGCTGGAGCGACTAGAATTGGTTCGCTTGACCCGTACAACCATTGGTTGCCGATGGAATGGGGACGGATAAAGCCCAACTTCCCGCGCATGGATTGGGAAAAAGGAAAACCTGTTAAGTATGAGTCACCCCCCAAAACGCCTAACCGAGTCACATACTTTGATGTGCCCAATTGTATTTGGGATAAGGTCGCACTACGGTATAGCATTAAGCGATATCACTCACCCCTGGCACTGCGATTACAAAAT
>NZ_JACJTU010000093.1 GCF_014698835.1 Nostoc paludosum FACHB-159
GCGGTGGAACCACACTGAACCCTTCCCGAACTCAGAGGTGAAACGCTGCTGCGGCAACGATAGTTTAGGGGTTGCCCTACGCTAAAATAGCTCGATGCCAGGTTTATACTCAAACAAAAACCCACAAGCACACTTCAATGCTTGGGGGTTTTTGTTTATTTAGCCCAGCGAAAATTTAGGTTGCTGGCTTGAGAAACCTGCAACCTAAATTGTCATTTGTAAGTTACTTTTCCAAGTCCCAGCCTAGTGCTACTGTGAAAGAGTTTGAGAGCTTTTTAAGAAAATGTAGTTAGTGCTTCAACTTTGTTAGTGGTAATATCAATTAATTTCGATGCTGCCTACATCTAGGTTGGCGATTTGTAGGTACTTCATTTTGTGTGGTGAAAATTTTTCCACATTCAACACATCGATACACATTATCACCAGCGATTATCTTATCTGCATTAGTCTGTAGGAAAAAGGGTTGTAAATTAAATACAAAATCAAAATAGGAGAACGATGACTGTCGACGGTTGGCATCCAATTCATCAGGATGAGTAGAAACTATTAGTACATTTCTTGTATATTCTGGATATGCTGCTTTGATTGCTGGAATCATATCGGCGTAGCTACGGAGTTTATCATGCTCATACCTGGATGTCGAACATAACTTTTGAGGTGTTTTAGTTCACGCCAGCACGCTCTGATACGTCTTTGATTGTTCAACTTTTTCTGCTGGGAGTTTTCAAATCTTGAGTCTGATTTGCCCTATTTTTCATCTTCATAAAAGTTTTTCTCTAAAGAACGATCGCCTCTGTAAAAATGGTGTTTACTACACCTTTAATTGTTGAATTTCAGCAAATATGCCACTCGAACTGCAAAATCTCACAGGCGGTTACACCACAGTACCAATTGTCCAAGACATTAACCTCACCTTACAAACAGGAGAATGGTTGAGTTTAGTTGGTGCTAATGGTTCAGGTAAGTCTACCTTACTTAAATTACTGAGTCGCATTCTTTCTCCACAGCAGGGAACAGTGCTACTTGACGGTAAAACAATTCATTCTCAACCTCCAAATCTAGTTGCACAGAAACTAGCATTTTTACCACAACAACAAATAGTTCCCGTTGGGTTAACAGTGCGACAATTAGTAAGTTTAGGACGCACGCCACATCAACCTTGGTGGCAATGGGAATTAAATGCTGAAGATTGGCTAAAAGTCGAAGCTGCAATACAAAAAACGCAAGTAGAAAAATTAAGCGATCGCTTAGTCGAACAACTATCAGGTGGTGAAAGACAAAGGGCTTTTTTAGCTTTAGCACTAGCGCAAGAACCAAGAGTTTTATTATTAGATGAACCTACAACTTTTCTCGATATTAACTATCAATTACAACTCTTAGAATTACTTAAAGAACTAAATCAGCAACAAGAATTAACTATTGTCACAGTATTACATGAACTGAATTTGGCAGCACGGTATAGCTCTCGCATTGCATTATTAAAGCAAGGTCATATTTGGGAAGTTGGTACGCCTGAAGAAGTTATGACACCAAATGCGATCGCGCAAGTTTTCGGCGTGGAATCAGTGGTTATTCAAACACCTGTCGGATTACAGGTTTGTGCTATTTCTGCTATATAAAAAAATAATTATCATTGGCTAAACTTAGAATCATAAAAAACCCTCTCAACAATCAGCGAGAGGGGTTTGAAGTTTTCAGCAGGAAATAATCTTAATCCTCAATGGGTGCATTCGGAATTGCCGCATCAATATCAGTTTGGGACAAATTGGGAATCGACCAGTTAGGTTCACTTGCTTTCAACACTTTTGCAGGAGTAACGTTAAATTCAATAGTACCTGTTTGTGGATTAGTTTTAGCCACTAACTGAGTTCCATCTACAACTTTAATAGCTAAGGGTTCCGTCAATCCTTGAGCATCCGCAGCTATACCAGCAACCTTGGTTCCAATCGGTAAGTAAACACCATCACAATCCCATTCATTTTCTGTAATTTGGCCATTTCCTAAAAAGTACAGAGTATTTCCTTGGGAAGCTTTTTTGGGTTTGTGCGCGTAAATAGCTAGAGTTTTTCCAGTTTCGTTGCGGCATTGTGCCCAGGTTTGTGCTGTTTCTAAAATGTACTTTTGTAGCTTCAATTCACCTAATTCTTGCTGAATTTCTTCTGGTGTATATTTAGATTGATCAGGTGTATCTTTTAGTTGCAACAGATTATTAATTCCTTGAGTTACCTCAATATAGTCGGGACTAGTAGTTAGGTTCGGTCTATCAGCCCAAGAAGGTTGGGCAATTATCAAATTAACTAAAAGTACTAAAGCAACTAGAGCAGTTTTGAAAAGTTTCACTTTCATTCTCCTTTTGAGGTTTACAAAATATTTTCAATATTGAGAATTGTACTAGATGAGACTGCTTACTTGAATGGGTTTTTTAGCTTTGCTAGCAAACAGTCTCACAAATATTCAGCCATGATTACCCACGAATTTCAAAACTTGAGGATGTTTCTACCTGCCCATTCATTGCATACAGTTTGACAAGTCCCGTTAAACACAAGCAACTCACTGTTAAAGCAATTGGAGTTAGCGAGGCACTGTCTAGGATAATAAACACACCTAAACCTATTAAAACGAAGGGAACAAAACCGTTACCATAACGAGTTAGCAGATTAGAAATTGCAGGCTGGCACGTCAGCTTGTATGTCACGTAGCACCAAACGCCAACTAATAGCAAGAAGACTGCAACGATCGCCAGCAAGCTAGAGGGGGTACTATTAGCAAACAAGGGCATATAAATGCTGACATTATCACTGCCGTTGGCGATGGTAATAGCCGCCACACTATAAGCTTGGGGAGATAAAAAACTAATCAAGGAAGAAGAACTAGATAATTCCAGCTGCGCTTCGGACTGAGAATCACTTTCTGGATTCAACAGGCGATTTAGCCCAATGGTGATGGGTACTAAACCTAAAAAACCAATCCAATGGGATGGCAAAACTAAACCCCCCAAAAAGCCAACCAAGCTAGCAATTACCAAAGTACAAAAACCCAGATACTGACCAATCACGATGTGCCGATGGCGGAAAGTTGCATTTACCTGAGAGAATAACAGCGTCAGGATGACTAAATCGTCAAGGTTTGTAGCTGTAAAAGCTGCAATTCCAGTGGAAAATGCACTGATGAGTTCGTTCATTTCTATCTCTCCTTACATGTTGGTGTGTCTGGGTTAGCGTTAGTTAATATCTGCAAAACTTTGGAAAAGCGCGACTTAATCAAAGATCCAATTTGAGATTTTAGATTTTGGATAAAAACTTCAAAACTTAAAGTATTAAAAATTTTTCAGAGCAAGCAATTTTATTTATCGAACAAATCCAAAATGGCAAATCTACAATTTTTCATTCAAGCCCCTTAAAGAGCAGAGAGGTATGGGGTCAATCTAAAATCTCAAATCAAAAATTGTTTAGCTCTATAAATCGGCTTCATCGAAATTTTTCATTTGTTCAAAATCCTGAAGGAGAGTCTAAATTTAAACTTGAAGTGTATAGAGTAAAGTAATATTTAGACTCTCTTACCATTGGGATAATGACACAACATTTCTAATTTACTCTTATTGACGAATCAGTTTTTCAACAACTTTGTTATTTTCCCCAAGTTGCTGTTCGTCAACAAAGAGTTTATTATTGGAACCTTCTTTGGTAAATTTGGCGTTACTTTGGGTGTGGAGTCCTGGTAAGACATTTAATTTAACTTCTTTAGTCTCTTTAGAAGTAGGCACTAAGGTAACTTTCAGTTCGGTGAGAATTCGTTGTTGTTCTTTGATTATTTGAGTTAGTTCTTTGAGTTGTTGAGTGTGTATCTCATCTAATTTTTCATGGACTAATTCAATATTTTGTCCAGCCCTCAAATTCACTTTATGGTCAATTTCAGCATTTTTGCGATCGGTATCAGACTGGCGATTTTGACTCATCAAAACGATGGGTGCTGTGTAAGCTGAGGCAAATGAAAATACTAAGTTGAGCATCATGAATGGTGACTCATCCCAGTGGGGAACCCCAGGCATTAAGTTGATACCAACCCATCCCGCCAAAACAGTACTTTGCCCAATCAGAAATCCCCAAGAACCCACTTGTGCTGCAAATTTATCAGCAAGGCGTTGTCCGAAAGTCAGTTCTTGAGTCGAGGTGTCTTGTGCTGCTGGTTGTATCTGCACAACTTGAGGCTTTTGAGCTACTTTTGCATCAACTTTGTTGGGGGATACTGTTTTTAATGTATTCATGTTGCACCTCTTGGCGTCGTTTGAGTCTGTGTTTATCCTGATGACTTTTAATGTACGTCGGTTAACCGATAGGAGCAAATATTGTTTTTTTTTAAACCGATAAATAAAATTGATGAAAAATACCAAAACTGCCGTCAGACAGGTTCCCAAAAGCTTAGACTGTCTACACAGTTGGATTTTGCTATTGTTCAACCCAATCTAGTTCTGTTTTTAACCAGGGTATTACTTTATCAATAGCCTCTGGGTTAAAAATTTGCTTTCGGCAGTTTTTTGATTTGCTCAGTAAAGTATGCTTCTTGATGTTTGAGTTGTTGGGCGAGTTCTAGGCCTTTTTGGAAAGCTGTTAGTGCTTGAGGATATGCTTTGCGTTCTAAATACAATTGCCCAATTTGGTCATAAGCTTGCATTACCCCATAAAAGTTGGCGGCTTGCGTCTGTGTATCTACGAGAATTTGGCTAGCCTCTAAAGCCTCATCTATTTGTCCTTGAGAACGGTAGAGGGCAACTATCTTCTGCAAAGCTTCACCAGAACGAACGAACTCCTGCAATTGCCAAGCAGTGGTATAAGCTTCTTGATAATTATTAAAAGCCTCTACCAGTAACTTAGGATCTGTTTTCCCTAGAGATTCGTAGTCTGAGCCGATCGCTAGCTTTAATTCTGGTATTTTAATAAGATTATTTTGGTTAGTGTAAATTTCTGCTAACTTGTTAAGTATATTTATTGACTGCTGGGGTTGTTCTGTCTGTGCGTAAATCTCAGCCAATTTTTGCAGATATGCTACCTCATTTACAGATTCTCCTTGGGAAGTAGCTAAACTCAACAATTCCTCGTAGATTGGCGCAGCCTGGCGATAATCAAACCAACTCAGATGCAATTCTCCGATTGTCTTGAGAGTTTCTACTAATGCTGCTGTATCTTTTTGTTGCCTGACTGCTAGCAAAACTTGGTCAAAAGCTTGTATAGCCTGTTTAGGCGATCGCACATTTTGGTAAGCTTCACCTAGCGATCGCCATAATTCTAAATCAATTTTGCTAGATTTTTTCTGGGATTCGGTTTGCTTTTGAATTGCTTGCAACCGTTGAGTAATATATATTACTTCTTGGCGATCGTTTTGATTCCAGGCGATCGTACCGACTCTAGATAATGCTTGTACTTCTGTTAAAGGGCCCAAAAAGCGCCGCAAGCGAAGTTCTCTGTTCCAAATTTCAAACGCCGCCACCTCATCACCTGCTTGCAATTTCGCCGCGGCTTCTTGGTTTAACTCATCTAATGCTGGTTCTAACTTTAAGCGTTCTTCAAGAGTTAACGGCTTTTTATCCTTGGGCGATCGTGGTAAAAGTGGATCGGGTGTAGTGTATTCTAGCGGATTGGGAGGAAATTTATCTGGTGGTTTGGGCTTTTGACTCTGTGCTAGTGCCAAAGAAGTGTTAAACAATATAGTGGCAGTAACAATAACAATTAACCGCTGTAGCATACTAACTTTACCTTGTTGTATTGGACATAGGGGAGCCAGTGCGATCCTGTCGCCTTGCGTCGGACAGCTACTGGCGTCATAGGGCATTGGTATTTATGTTAATCTCCCATAAGTTAGGTACTGCCTGCTCTGATCCCTGCAAACTTGTTTGACGGATAAAACATTAACAATTATCCCCATTTTCCACTTTCCATTCCCCATGCCCTATGACGGCAGTTGCTCCACATTTGGAGACCAAATGACCGCACTGCCTCCCCTATACCCCATTCCCTATTACCATTACCAAGGTCTACAATACTTCCAGATAATTTTTAAGCAACAGGTTGAGAGTCTATAATGACCCATTCTACTGATATCATCACCTTAGCCCGCTGGATGGCAGCTGATTTTAGTAATCAAGAACAGGCTTTTGAAAATCCGCCTTTTTATGCACACATTCGTGTTTGTATCCGTCCGTTAGCTTGGGAATTATTCTCAGGAGTCAGCTTGTTTCTCGAACAAGCTTATGATTTTATGCTCAATCAACCTTACAGAATGCGAGTGATGAACTTGATTGAAGCAGAAAATCACATTGTCATCGAACACTATACAGTTAAGGAAGAACAAAAATTTTACGGCGCATCCCGTGACCCCGAACGCTTAAAAGATTTATCTGTTGAGCAATTAGAAAAAATGCCGGGTTGCAACATGGTTGTAGAGTGGACAGGTCACAGCTTTAAAGGCAGGGTTGAACCTGGTAAAGGCTGTATTGTGGTTCGTGATGGGAAAAATACTTATCTCGATAACGAATTTGAGATTGACGATAAAGAATTTTTCAGTCTCGATCGGGGAAGGGACTTAGACACCGATGAACGTCTCTGGGGTTCTGTAGCCGGGCCATTTCACTTTCTGCGTTGGAATAATTTTGCTGATGAAGTGAAGGTGTAACAAGTGAGGAGTGAGGAGTGAGGAATTGAAACTCATAACTCATAACTCGCTCAATATCTTATGGCAGTTGCGATGATGTACCCGTCCATCGTAGGCGATCGCACAATCATAACCCCCTGACAACCACTAAGTAAGTCTTTTAAATACAGCATGGCAAAATCCATGATGTATTTGTTACACATAGCTAGCATGGAATTTCTAACGTAGTTCAGAAGCTCAAAAATTTATTCACTCAGAGGATGGCTATTTAGGTAAAGTCTTGATAAGATAATAAATCGTTGGTCTGGCGGCATAGCCAAGTGGTAAGGCAGAGGTCTGCAAAACCTCCACTCCCCGGTTCAAATCCGGGTGCCGCCTTAAGGCTTTCAGCCTTCTAAGAATAGTAAAAACCAAATAAACTGGGGTAAATGATAGCCAAACTGATAGCCAAAGGGTAGTTTAGGGGTCAACTTGACATAGTTAATGGTAAGTAAGACAAAAAGTAAGTAGCTACTACCATGACTTCAATAACCTTTAGATGCCCTGATGACCTAGCCTCCATATTAGAAGCTAGGGCTGAGGCTAAGGGTGTCAGTAAATCTAAAATCATTATTGAGATGCTTAGAGGTAAACTCCCTGCGCTCCCTCTGAGTGATAGAAAGAAACTACCAGAAGTATCGGCTATTTACCTAGTCTGGAGTGCTGAGGGTAAACTACTTTACATTGGTAGAACAGTTAACTTAAAGAATCGATGGCTTAACCATCATAGACTACAAGATTTAGCCCTGATGGGTGTAGATAAGGTATTCATAGCTTGGTTTGAGACTGATAAAGAGCGACTACCAGAAATAGAACAAACCCTCATAGATAACCTAGAGCCTACCCTTAATGGCTCTAAGGGATTAATCACAAAATCAACCACCTCTATTAAAATCCCAGTTACCCTAAACCATGATATCTATACCAAGCTTCAGAAACTCTCAGCCGCTAATGGGCTTTCTATGGCGGCGCAAATCAGATACCTTATCACCCAAGCCAGTAACCCTACAGGAGTTACAGAAGGGTCTACAAGAGGTCAAGGACAGTCAACAGAGTGTACAGATAACCCTAGAGCGCATCGAGAGAGACTTGGCGACTAATACAAAAGTACTACAACTGTTAGTTGAGCATCTGACTAAGTAGTAGTAACTGTAAGTTTTATAAAAACCCTATTTTTAACTAAGCATTTTCTTCGGTCATGTGTGTACCTTACCCCCTGGTAGCGCCAACTATCCAGGGGTATTTTTATGGGCATAGGGGTAACTGGCTAGCGCTGGCGATTGCCTCAGGTATTATCAGCCAGTCTAAAATACCAAATCATCTCAAATAGGGTTAACCCTTGTGCCAGTTTTTACTAAAAATGTGCCAGCTATTACCGGCAAGGGCTGTTAGGTGTGCTACAATGATATCAAGGACATCAAAGATATCAGAGGTTAATCAAATGGCTACTAAATATAGAAAAACTCTTCCAGTGCGCTTCGATGATGATCAGTACCTCATACTGACTCATGACCACATACAATACATGGCTGATACTGGTATTAGACTATCCTTAAATACCTACATAAAGATGAAGTTAGGTCTGGTTGAACCTATAACCAGCCCGGAGGTATAAATACCTATTCCTAAAGATAGATATTTGAATATCTTTAGGATTCCTTAAGATTCTCAGGATTACCCGATGGCTGAAACCCTGATTCTACTGTTAGATAATCTGACTTGACAAGGTATAAGAAAGCGCACAAATAAGGACAGGGGAAATGATTAAGACAACAGCCAAGTTTTCAATGCGGTTCACTGAAGAGACTAAGGCACAGCTTGAGCAACTAGCAGCCGACCGGGAAAGTTCAATAGCACAAATAGTCAGGGAAGCGCTCAGAGAATATCTAGCTAAACAAGCCACAGAGACCAAATAGGGTAACCAGTTCGCTGCTAGTTACCCTAAGACCGAATATTCAAAGTAAACAAAGACAGGGCTGATGCCCAAAGGATTCAAAAATGTCTTACTCAAACAAAACCAACTCAAAGGAAGTCGATATGTTCAATACTAACTCAGAGGGAGCTAATATGTCTGATGATAACACATTTAATACTACTCAGTCAAGCTTTGATGAGTCAGATATTGAAAGCCTTATCCCATATATTAGTAAGACTAATATTCTAAGCCGGAGTAGAAGAGGTTCATCATCATTTGATAACAAAGATGCTAGAGATAGTTCGAGCTTGATTAACAGTATCAGACTTTGTATTAATAAGTCTGGGTCTGAGGCAGGGTATGTCTGGTTTGAGGTATTTAAGGCTGTGTACCGGGGGAGAGTAGAGGTTAATGAGTGGACAGGGGAGCTAGCTTTTGATGGGAAACCTTCTACCCCTGAAGATCTCATTGATATGCTAGAGCAAGCCCTTAAAATGATGATGAAGCTAAACCGAGACCAGTTTGATCGGAAGTTCAATGTATGGATTGAGAACTCGAAGTTTAACCCCATCCGAAGACAAATAGAGCAGATTATAAAAGAAAAAACTCATCAATGGGTTATCCCAGGAACAGACCCTAAGACCATCCAAAACATTGAAGGTTATTATACTAATAGAGATTTAAAACCCATATCGGATGTTGAAAAACTTTGCTCAATAGGTGGGTATATAGTCAAAGATTATTATGAGCCTATGGAAGATTGGGATAATCTAGCCAATATCCTGTTTGGTACAGATGATGTATTGAGTCAGATGATGTTAGAAAAATGGCTAATATCCGCAGTTGTTAGAGCTTGGCAACCAGGGGAACAAGTGGATTACAGCCTAGTATTAAAGGGTAAACAGGGAGCGGGTAAGTCTACTTTCTTCCGATTATTAGGTGGGGAGTATTTCTTAGACCTAGATAACTCAACCGATGGAACTGAGGTTAAAAGACAGCTTGATAAGTCTTGGATAGTTGAAATGGGTGAAATGGAAGGTATAACCCGCAAAAAAGAAGTGGAGGAGCTTAAGGCATTTCTGACAAAGACTAAGGATACATTCAGAGGCTTATATGAGCGCAAGCCATCTGATCATCCTAGACATTGTGTGTTTGGTGGAACTTGTAACTCCGATGAGATTCTGAGAGATTCAACAGGTAATAGAAGATTTTGGATTATTGATTTAGAAGACCGCAAAGTTAACCGAGACTATCTGGTTGAAAATAGAGATTCTATACTGGCTACTGCATACCTCAAATGGCAACAAGGTTTTACTTGGTATCCTGATGATAAAATGTCTGAGCAATCCGAAGATAGAAACAAAAACTATCAAGAGGTTAATGAGTGGACACAAAAGGTTAACCATAGTTTAGCTAAACTACAAGGCTTTATCGACAGCAAGAATACCTCTGGTAAGAGTAGAGATGGACATCAACATTATGATGGGTTAGCTATTAACTTATCTGCCTTCATGGAACACAGCCTAAAACTACATGTAACATTACATAGAAGTTGTAACAAGAAAATAACCCAAGCATTAGGTGAGCTAGGTTATACCAAAAAGAGACTCAACTTAGTTGATGGTAGCCGCCCCTGGGTTTATGTAAAACAGGGTGTGCAGAATCCCTTAATAGTTGACTCTACACAGTTAGAGCAAATGGCAGAATGCTGGAAGTAGTCAACTAACCCTATTAGTTAACCTAATACCCCATTGATTACCCTTGTAGCCTTAGTGTTACAGGGGTTTATCCTTGTCCTATCAAAAATACCTCTGTCCTATCAACTCTAAATCTCATAGGACAGCTAGATTGCTTACTGGGTAGGGGTTCTACCTTATCTGTCCTATGTGTCCTATGTGTCCTATGAAAAATAGAAAAGTATAGGACTTGTAGGTATGTATTGTATAAACTATGCTAGTAGTACTTATATCTAGGGTAAGTTGGGTAAAACTGATAGGACACATAGGACAGATAGTAGAACCCTTACCCAGTAACCCTTTCAGCCTGTCCTATGAGATAAAACTGATAGGACAGACATAGGACACATAGGACAGAGCAGCCTAGCCAGTAACCTCAGCGATCGCCTAAGAAATCCCTCCAATATCCGGTATCCCTTAGATAACCACCGGGGGCTTAAGTTATAAATCAAAGACAGATGGGTAAATGATATAACAGAGTTAAACTACTAGATACTTATATGACTATTCAGAATCAATATGAAACCCTAGAGGCTAGCCTGATTGAACTTAGGACTAGCCTTTCCCAGTCTGACCCTGACTATCAGATAGTCGCCACTGCGCTTAAGGAACTCCGGCGATCCCAGGTAGCCTATAACCTGACTAAGCACTCAGATGCTCACATGACCACCGATAGTAAGCTACACCCGATGACTAAGGGGCTTAGATGGAATCAGGAGTAGCAGATGGTTCATCAGACCATTCCACAGTTATCTTAGTAGCCTTGTTAATCTGTTGACCTTTCTGGACAGCTATCCCGATCGCCTGTGCTTTGGCATAAAAGATAGCTGTATTAGTTAACTTATTACTAATCTGATGAATAGGATACTCAACTCCATCTAAGGTAACTATAATCATTCGATGTCCTCTGTGTGTAGTTCCTATTGTAACTTACCCTTTAGCGCCAATAAGAAACCCCGATGAGTATTTGTACTTACCGGAGTTATTTGTTAGGTAATAGGGGTTTAGAAACTACCCAGTAAAGACTGGATTACAAAGACATCATCAGTATTAAGTAAATCCAAATCAGGAACCTGTAATGAGTTTTTCTCTAGTTCTACCAACTGTACTAACTTAGGTACAAAGTCAGTCCTCCATCGGGGTAATAGAACCTCCGCAGGTAAGAAGGTAGGGTCATCGAATACTTGGGTCAAGAGGTAATCAAACCATACTTGAGAGTCCAGCGGGTCAACTCCAGCCATTAACCCCACAAGGGCTTCATAAAGTTCCTTGGCATCCTTGTAGGTTTTGCCTTTGAATATCAGACCGCCATTACCTACCCGATGAGTATTCGATTCTACTCCATAGAAAGGATGAGTAAGTAACTGGGCAACAATACCGATATATTTGGCGATCGACGCATCATCTCCATAGCTCTTGCGGTATTCAATCAGGTAAGTCTCAACATGGGCCGCTGTTAAAGTCCCAAAGCGGATATGAGTATCAATAAATCGCTCTAGCCACAGCATAAGCTCTTTCCTAGACCGGGCTTTGTTAGCCTCAGCCTCAGCCTTTTTCCGCTTTTCGGCTTCCTGTAACTCGATGAACTTCTGTGCTTGCGCTTTCAAGTTATCGATCTGTTTTTGATATTCGCCCATTGATTTTTACCTTTGTAGATTTATATAGATTTAGTCAAACCTAAACCGCCAACACACCCTATTAGAATCGCTAGGACTTATAAAACTGTTTGACTTATTAGTATTAAAGGAGGTTGAAAACCATGAAGAGTAAACAGTTGGCTTTTAGGGTAGATGAGGATACTTATAACTGGTTAGCTGACCAGGCTGTAGAGTCTCAGAAAACCATGTCAGAGGTAGTTCGGGATATCTTTGAGGTTACCAAGATGTCAGAGGATACTAGGGGGGTCTATGGGAAGTGTTTGGATTATTTGAGCGCTCTAGATTCCACAGAGTTTTTACAAGGGCTGGATGGGTTGATGTCGATACTTAGGGGGGTCAAGCCCAATAGATAAGAACTTGACTATTTACTTATATAACTTTCTTCTATAACACTATGCCTAACATAATCCAAGATGCCAGAGCGATCGCCAGTCAAACTAGAGTTAGTTGTAAGCCAGCAACTAACATCATCAGTATTATCAATGACCACCCTAGGCAGCAGAAGGATAAGCGCTTGATTATTCCTATCAGCCAAGATGAACTAAAAGCAGCACATAACTTTGCTAACTCGCTTGGGGTCAGTACTAGTTACCTAGTTAGACAACTACTCAAGACCGCGATTGAGTCTAAGGGGGTAGCCTAATGTCCCATCAAGTTTTTTATAACCTCACACCTGAAAATACCCTAGACCTACTAGTTACCGAGTCTGTACCTATCGCGCTTTTGGGTTTATTCCTAAATGACCTTAAGAGTATTTACAGCGCACCCAGGATGATTAGCTGTGAGTCTGAGGCTGAGGCTAAGCGGGTTATGACCACCCTAAATAATACATACAAAATGGCTAAGTATACCGAACCACCATCCGGCCGACCAGAGGAACAGAACAATGATTAAGATGAACGCACAACAGAAAGCTTTATTCAATCGGTTGAACCCCGAACAGCGAGTTAGGTTGTTACAAGTCCTAGAACATAAACAATACCTACCTGCCAAAGGAAGGGTTAACCAAGCTAGAAAGGTTAAGAGATTAGGTCAGACTAAACAGGTAACAGGGGGTATAGCTCTAGACAAGGGAGCTAAGGGTCTTGGGGATGCGGTCAGTATTACCAGTATGTATGGTAGCCAAATCGATTAGCACCTTTCATCGAAATGTTTCGATAACCTAGGAAATATTTCGATTTACCAGACATAATCAAAACCCCTGAGATGTTACCAGCACCTTAGGGGTTACCAAGAAATCTTTATCAGACAATACCATGACCATTATAGCACATATCTCTCATAATGGGGGACAGCGCCATAGCGATTATTTCACCGACCCTATTGAAGTCCGGTTAGCCTGTGGTAACTCATGGGAATATAGCCTAACCAAATACCTGAATACTCAAGGGTTAGACCGGGTTTACCAGCCAGACCAGTACATGACTTACCGATCAGTTTATGGGATTTTGAAGGCTGACCCGGATAACTGGCGATCGCGGAGTCAGTCTAAGTTAGCCCAAGACTTATACCCAAAGTACCAGCGAGATATCCGAGTTATTCACAAGGGGGCTGGTTACAACTTAGAGGTTAAGTCCAAATCAGGCATCTTTGAAAACCATAACATACTGGTAGGCGGTATTGCAACCAGATGGGAGTGCTATCGGTTCCCGGTTCACTTTGTAGTAGCCATCGATCGCAACACAGGGGAAGCCAGGGTAACTGAGGCAGATAGGTTAACCAGAGAGACAAGCTGGCTAAGGGTAAAGTCAAAGGAACTATCCTATGGAGTGCCCAGGCATCTATTTAGACCCCTAGACACCTGGCTAGACTTCCTGAAATCCCAATAACAGCCGATGGGTTAACCCGGTTATCAGATTTCTGGTAGGGTTAGGGGAACTGTATTACCTGCATAATGCTTCAGGATAATCTCTGGGCTATTCCCTACCAACTTCGCCACTGTGGTAACTGTTAACCCTTGTTCCAACATCAGAGTAATAAAGGTATGCCGGGTATTGTAGGGGCATCGGTAGCGCTCTATTTTACCATCATCCATTAGTTGCTGAATGACTCCATTGTAGCACTTCTGACCTACTCTACCGCCCTTCCATACCTGATTGGAAAACCTAGTACTGTTGACTATCCCACCGGTAGGACTTGTAAACACTGATTGTTCTGGGTCTGGATTAATGGGTCGGATAGATAGTAGTAACTCTCTGACTTGGTTGTTACAGGGGAACTTCCGAGACTTACCTGTTTTAGTTCCCTTCCTAATACCTAAAGCACTATCATAAGACTCAGCAAAAGTTATCTGGGTACATTCGGAGTTAATGTGTCTCCATTGTAGGGCGATCGCTTCCCCGGTTCTACAGCCAGTCCAGAATAGGAACTTAACAAAGGGCGCATAATGCGGTCGGGTATCCTCAAATGCCTTGATAATGGTATTCATTTCTACTCTACTAAAAGGGTCAATGGCATCTGAATCATGTTTAGGTAGCTTGATGTCTTCTGACATTCCGGCGAATGGGTTATCCTTTGCCAGACCGGAGCTAACCGCCCATTTACAGCAAGCTGCTAGGTATGTTAATACCCGCTTGGCTGCATTGGGGGTTAGTTGGGTTAGCAGGTAATCTCTGATAGCGATCGCCTGACTCAAGTCCTTAGTGGGTAATGCCTTGATGTGGTTATGGTACTTTCTGGCATAATCTTTGCGGTAAGTTGTAGTAGCTAACTGTGGCTTCATATACTCGCAGTAGCGCTCCCATAACTCCATCAGGTTAGTTTGTGGGGTATTGGGCTTAACTATGGTTAGCTGAGGTTGTTTATAGCTTTCTAGTTTCTCCCTGTAGCGCTCAAGTGTGGGGTCAAGTTGCCCGGTGATTATCTCTTCCTCTATCCAGTTGGCTATTGAATCAACCCGCCGCCGATTAATATCATTACCATCCAGCCCAGTATTAAGATATCTGTTCTGACCTGCCTGGGTAACTAATCTAGGCAACCGGAGCCTTAACTTACCCCGGTATTCCTCAACTCCTACATTACCCCTAGCGCTTTTTGCTATGCTCATTTGGCTATCAATGACCTTTACTCCCCTGATGATAGCCAGTTTGATAGCCAAAGTCAATGGTGCTTGATTAGATTATCGACCATAGAGGTACTTGAGTAACCAAAGGGTGCGAAGCTACCGGTCTGCAAAACCTCCACTCCCCGGTTCAAATCCGGGTGCCGCCTTAAGGTGTACATTAACTAATTATTTGTCACTGTTAACAGATTGATGTCATGTTTAACAAAATGATGTCACTGTTAACAGATTATTTGTCACAACTACAAACAGACACCTATGACAAAGACCTCTGCCTTACCTTTCAATCCACCATAAATTTAGCAAAGTTTTAGTAGTTGTACTAAAACCTTAATATTGTAGATATCCCTTGGAAGGGATTTTTAAACCAACCTAGAGACGCAGTTATATTTTCCTCTAAGAATCTTTCAACCCCCTATTTAAGAACGGAGTTGAAACTGCTCGAATCTTTAACGCCTATCAAAAATAATTAAGGTGGGTTCCTCCTTGGTCGGAGGTGATTCGGTAGCCACCACTGCGGTAAACCCGCACCTCTATTACTGGGGACGCACCTGATTCCTGTCTACAACAGACAGCAGTTTCAAGGTGGGCAGCTACTAGGGTCAGAAACTTGCGGGGCTACAAAAAGGGCTAGGATGCAGATAGAATAAGCCTCATAGCCCTCTCTCCTTGCTGGTAGTACTTACGCTTATTAGGACTTAATCTCAATAATTCAGTGACTAACTCATAAGAATTTTCCATGAAATTGACCC
>NZ_JACJTU010000094.1 GCF_014698835.1 Nostoc paludosum FACHB-159
TATTAACAGATACCGTTGGCAAATTCATTAAAAAGTGGTTTTGAAAACTTTCGGTGGGGGATTACCACAATAGCGTAAGGATTTGAGCGTTAAAAAAAAATCTCGCCAACGGTATCTTTTGCTACTAGCTGCGTCTATAGTTTACAATCATAAACTGATGCCATTGCCCGTCATCGCCCAGCTGATTGAGGTTTTTAATGGCAGATTGATAAAAACTTTGGTACTCATGATTTCTCCTTCTGAAATTGATTGCAGAGTGAAGAATTAGCGAAAAGTCTTTGGTGATTGAATTGATGAGATGTTTTTAGACAAACAAATCAAGTAGTCGAATGGCAGTTGACCATCCACGGATTGCTGCTCCCTGCTGCTGCAA
The DNA here is from genome assembly GCF_014698835.1 of Nostoc paludosum FACHB-159. Taxonomy (GTDB): domain Bacteria; phylum Cyanobacteriota; class Cyanobacteriia; order Cyanobacteriales; family Nostocaceae; genus Nostoc; species Nostoc paludosum. Next base: position 374 of record NZ_JACJTU010000094.1, read on the forward strand.
AGAACGAATCATATAGGCAGCAGCAGCAGGAATCAAACCAATACTTCGCCCCTTCCATACCCCTTTCACTTTTTCTTCCCAGTTATACCCCCAGCGCCACTGCTTGGGGTTATTCGGGTCGCGCTCACCAATCACACGGGGGTATAAACCAATTCGCAATTCGCAATTACGTTTTGTCACAGGGTTTTAACCCCGTGACAAAACTTTTCGCCTTCAAAGGCTGTCTTCGTAGCGGGACGAAGTACGGTTTTAGACCCGATTGTTTCGATAATACTCTTGAACCGTCTTGTAGCTTTTTAGTTTCAGGTACTAGTAGAGGCATCCTTGGCTACGAAGTTGTTGAGCTTTGAGGTTGTCCTCTAAGAATTTTTCGGGTATTGCAGTTGACATAAACATTACTGGTTCAACTTAACCACAAGTGCATAAGGACTGTTGCTATTTGTGGTCATATCTGGTCGTGAGCGATCGCTGTTGGAGTCATACAGCGTTCGTCCTTGACGTTGCCGGAGGCATCGCGTCTGTTGCCAAATCATCTGGTACTTCAAAAAACCCCAACTGCCCAATGTAGGGAATCGGTGTGATTTCTCGCGGGTTCTCTAGCTGCCAATGGTATTGCCCAGGTATCCCCCAACCAGATGCAACTTGTGAAAACCGACAGTCTACTATTGTGACAATGCCAATAACTTGACCGCGACACAGAGAGATTAATTCTGGGATTACTACCCCCATCCTTGGCAAAATTCTTTCGCTAGCTGGTACTCTTTTTTGGTGCAGGTTTTTGCAGGGTGAATCAGAATGTCGCCACGATAATGAATAGGCCAGCCACGGTTTTCTATGTCTTTAAGAGCATAAATAATTGCCCATGCCCAAGGCTGACGGACGGATAGCGCTTTCATATATCGACCTCTAAAACTTAAAAAAAGTTCATTGCATCAAATTATCTTGCCAAGTTCAAAAACCGAGAAGTAGACAAATCACACAACATAGTCGCAGTGCCGAGCTTACCGTAAAGCCGATTCTTCTCAACAATCAACTCGATAGTTTGGTCGCTGGGGTCTTTTGTATACACAGCATCGCGGTAAAGCATAATCAACTGATCGCAAACCTCAAAGATTTCGCCAGAGTTACGTAACAGATGACGATTGGGGCGTTTGTCAGCCGTTGTCTGATTCCCCCGATTGATTTGACAACCTAAGAAAACGGGGATTTTGTGTAAACCGACGAATTATTTGACCGTAGCGACAAATTAAAAGTCAAGTTTTTCACGCCTGCAAGCTTTACTGAAAACGTATCTAACTTTTAGGGTTTCTAATATGAAATTGTAGAAATTGCTTGAACAGGTGATGCAGAGGGATTTAGATTAGTGACAAACAATCTGTCACTTTAGTCAAATAATTCCTCGCTCTACACTTCGGCAATGAGGTGATCGCTGATTCGGCCTTTTAGTGAAATAGTATAAGTCCTAATATCTTATTTTTGCCCTGCACCAACAGGGACAGGTTCACCAAGAATTTTGGCGAATCTTTCTAAATAGAAGTCTACAGGATTGGCTACTGCTTGAATTGAAGCGCGATCGCGTATCAAATTCCACCATGTTTGCAAGCGAGGTGTTTCTGCTGGGAGTGTAAATTTACGGAAGTGTTCTAACAATGGTAGGCGTTCAAACCAAGGATAAAAGCTGATATCAACCAGACTAAACTGATCGCCTAAGAAATATTCACCTCCACCAAAGGCTTCTTGTTCTATATATAGAAGTGCTTGTGTAAACTCTTTTCGTCCTTGTTCCTGTTCTTGGCTATCTTTACCGCGTAGGAATTTGTTAAATGCAGGGACAAAGCGAGTATTAGCGTAGTCTATCCAGATACGAGCGATCGCTTTTTTGGCAGGATCGCGGGGTAATAACGCTGGTTCTGGGAAAACTTCATCTAGATATTCATTGATAATGGCAGACTCGTAAATTACAACATCGCCATGCTTAATAGCCGGAACTTTACCATAGCGGGAAATTTGCGTATAGCCTTCTGGCTTATTCTGTAAATCAATTTCCACCGGAGTAAAATCAATACCTTTCTCTAGTAAAACTACACGGGTACGTTGCGAGAAGGTAGATGCTTTAGCGAAGTAAAGTTGTACGTTGCTCATTAAATCCTTTCCTTGTAATTATTGAAGACACAGATTATTTCTATTGCCCAGTTCTCACCAAAGCAATACTGTTTGGTACTTGCAATTTACCGATGTGGGTAGCAAGTATTTATCTTGATAGATGATATATTACACTTAGTCGGTCGATTTAGCGTAGTTTAAGTATTATACAGCTTTAATGTAATATGTTTACCTAATTATTAGATTAGCTAAGTAAAAAGCATCAGGCTGGAGAATCAAGAGGTGTGGTATGGACTTCAACACTCACTTAAATAGGCAGTTTCGTATTGGCTTACTAGTACCAGCAGGTAATACCACCTTTGAGCCTGATTTTCACTCGGCTTTTTCTAGTCAAGTCAGTATTCACGCTCATCGCGTAATTGCTCAAGGCTCACATGCTTATGAGAGTGTTGAGTCAATGGATGACATTAATGAGGAAGCTGTTAAAGAAATAGCTAAATTAGCTAAAGCTGGTGTGCATTTTGGCGCTTATGGCTTCACAACGGCGAAGTTTTACCAAGGACGAGTTTTCGCTGAAAAGTTGCAGCAGCGTTTAACTCAAGGATTAGGAGTACCCGTTGTTATTCCATCTCTAGCTTTATTAGAAGCTTTGTCACATCTCCAGGTCAAGAAAATTGCTGTTGTTACCCCTTATCCCGAATGGAACAACCAAACCCTAAAAGCATTTTTGAATGAAGTCCAACTTCCTTAGAAATAATCAATTGAGTATCAAGTTCACGAAGCGAACCTAAAGCAATGTGTAGAAATTGGATATATTCGTTCTGCGTCCGTCTTCCATAACCTTCAGCTATATTTCATGGCACGGAAACTGCCGAGCGCCTAATCTGGCTAGTTAATCCGTAAAGTTCAGATTTGGGGAATTTTTCGGTAAGTCGATAGCAGTTGATGGCAAGCTTGACACCACGCTGCCAAATAAATTGTTCTCTGTAACTCATGGCGCAAGAAGTTTGAAGTAGGAAGTTGGGAGAAATTACATTATTCTACACCTCCTGCCCCCTGCCTCCTGCCTTGAACGCAGAATTCTCACTTGCATCGCGTTGTTCCCAACTTGATGTCTGTGGCATAAATCAGTGGGTTTTTCATAGCAGCACAGCATTATATCCTGCTGGTTGTTCTTGTGCCGATTGACCCAAAGCTGAAAGCTGAATCAACTAAGTCCGGGAGTGTAGAATCTCTCGAAACTGCCGTTGGTAATCCTGTTGTGCTACAGCATCTTTTGATGAACTCGAATGATTTGGCAGTGATGAGGTACACCCGCTCCAGTAGAATGACGAAGGGCGGCGGTACTTCTGCCCTCCCCAGGGCAATGATATGTACCAGCATGTTTCGAGCGAGTTGATTAGGTTAACCATAATGCACCTCCTGATTTGAAATTAGGCTGCACAGGTAATCAATCCGTTTCCAAGCAACAGCTGCCTGACGTGGCGAACAACTCAACCCGTAAGCCCGACGTGCATCATAATTACCTGGAATGCATTTAGCTACTCCAATAGAAACCCCATGAGCCACCGTAGGAACTCCGGGTTTATAGCCTCTGACTTCATGAGACTCCCGTATTGACGCAATTTGATTTCCAATTTGGTCTGCCCAGGGGGTCTGGACGACTTTGTTGAATAAGCCATTGGGGTAGGCAATGACAAAGATGCGCTTTCTTTCGTGTGGCAAGCCGACTTCTTGTGCAGAAACGCAATCCCATTCCGCATCGTACCCGATGGAGTCAAGGTCAAACAGGACTTGGTTAAGTCCGCGACTGAGTAAACCTGTTGGGTTTTCAATGAGAGCGATCGCGGGTTTACACTGGTTGATGATGCGGAATTGTTCTGCCCACAGTGCGGATCTGTGGTCAGCAAGTCCTTGTCGATTTCCGGCGTTGCTTGTACCGACGCAGGGGAAACCTCCACAGACGATATCGAATTGCCAAGGCTGGCAGTGATAGGTTGTGATGTCTGGGTGGATTGGAATTGTGGGTTGTTCATAGCGAAGTCGTGATTGAGAATAAGGAGAGATTTCGACAAACTGCTTTACTTGAAACTTGTGCGACAAACTCGCAACAGCAATACCGTGGTGGCAAAGTCCGCCGATACCAGAGAATAGGGAAAGAACAGATATCATGCGACTGCCTCCAGGTGTGGAAAGTGCAAATCAATCTCTGCATTAAACAAACCTTGCCTGCCAGTGATAGGTATAGGACGTATGATGCGCTGAATATTTTCCAGTTTCCAAGCGAATCGCCCGACTTGCCAATCACCCGTATCAATCTCTGAAAGAGACTGTTCGTTGATGAAAGCTTGGGTCATAGAAATGCAAGCGGTTAGCTCTACCAGAGCAATGGCACTACCGAAAGGCAAATCATCCCACTCAATGTAGTTATCAGTGCCAACTAGTATTTGTTGATACTTATTAAGGAAGTAGTTGTGAGTGAGTTTTTGGTGAAGGCTGGTCTTCTTGGCAGCACAGATTAATAACGGGCCTCTGTAGCTAGTAGACCAAGAACGGGTTTCGTATTTTTTCAGACCCATTAGAATCAGAGAAGCCCAGGGCTGATGCAGACTGATGGCTTTTATGATAATCGTACTCATGCTTTTTAAAATTGGAGTAACTGAATGTATGCGTCCAATGCTGCAATAGCCAGATGAAGCTGCGGTTGAGACTTCAGACCATTACAGATAACCGCAGTAGTCCCAAGTTCAGTAAAAGTAAAACTAATGGTGGCTTGTTGAATAGCGCAGTGGTTGATGATAGTCAACAGCAGGAAATTCAATTGTTCTAAAGCTTGCCCTTCTTTGGTAGACAAACGCCACTCGATATTTTCAGAACTAACCACACGCCAAGCGTTATCTGAATTGCACTTTTCAACTGAGGGCAGAATTTTGACCTTGAACTTGTAATCACGATCTGTAATTTGGCATTCGTTAGGTGCAAGATTAGCCCAAGAGTGAAGCAGTTTTTGGTAGGTTAAACTCATATTTCGATTTTCAGTAGTAGGCTAAAAATTGCGACCACGAGATAAATTCTTGAAGGAGGTAAACTGATTGTCAAACAAAAGCTTGACCGTACCAGTGGGCCCATTGCGCTGCTTACGAACGATTAACTCAGAAATCCCGCGGTCAGGTGTATCGGGATTGTGCATCTCCTCGCGGTAAAGCATGATGACAACATCACTGTCCTGTTCCACTGCCCCACTTGACCGCAAATCGCTCAGTATAGGGCGTTTGTCATTGCGGCTTTCAACTTCACGGCTTAACTGCGATAAAGCCAGCACTGGTACATCCAAATCCTTGGCGAGTTTCTTTAACCCCCGGCTGATTTCACCAACACGCTCGGTCATGTTGTTTCTAGAATCAGCACCTTCAGCCATCAGCTGTAAATAATCCACAACCACAAGCCCAACCCCACCGTACTGGGATGAAACCCTGCGAACTTGGCTACGAATTTCTGTCAAGCTGGGACAAGAGTTATCGTTGATGAAAATTGGCAGTTCGCTCAAAGAAGCGATCGCCTGACTCAACGGTTGCCACTGGTTATTCGACACGCGCCCAGTTTCCAAGAAGTTGTTTTCAATACCCGATTCACTGCTGAGGAATCGCTGTACATACTCATCTTGGGACATCTCCAAGCTGAAGACACACACGGGTAACCGACTCGTTTGAGCGACCGCCAGAGCGAGATTGCCAGCCAGAGCCGACTTGCCAACAGACGGACGAGCAGCCAGCACATACAACCGCCCTTTGCGGAAGCCACCACCGAGTATACTGTCCAAGTCGTAAAATCCGGTGGACACAGCAGGGCTAACGGTTCCAGCGTGACGTGCTTCGATTTCGGTAAAAGCATCAGCCAGGGAATCGGAAATGTGAACTAAATCTGTGGCAGAATGCTCAGACGCGATTGAGTAAACCTTCTGTTCAGCTTCATCAAGGACAATCGGTAGCTCGGTTTCGGTTGCATAGCCGAGTTGAACAATCTCTGTGCCTGCTTTGATTAACTGCCGCCTTTGGTATTTTTCCATCACCAAATCGGCGAAAGCATCGATGTTCACGGCTGTAACAGTGCGATCGACAAGTGTGGCCAGTTTATTGCGCCCACCAACGCGAAACAAAAGACCGTTGTCAGATAACCAACTGGTTATGTAAAGCAAATCAGTCGGGTTACCTTGGCTGTACAGCCTTTGCGCGGCTTGGTATATGTCCTTGTGGGCGTTGATGTAGAAAGCATCGGCGCTCAAGCGATCGCTGATTCGGCTCATGGCATTTGGGTCGAGCATAATACCGCCGAGTATGGCTTCTTCAGCTTCGATGCTTTGTGGTGGCAAGCGGTCTTGTTGGGATGAAAAGTTTAGTTCGTTTGTCATGGTTTACCTCGGTTAGGAAGTCAAAGAGAAGTCGGAGGTCAGAAGTCGGAAGTTAAGAGTGAACAACAGGGGCAGAGGAACCCTTAAGAAACGAGAATGTAGAAATAAACTACTTTCCGACTTCGACTCATGCTGCTTTTGGGTAAAGATGGGCATACATTTGGGGATGATGAATGGACAACCAGTTCAACCAAACATCAGTAGCACCCGTGTGTTGTTGGTCATAGCGGGTACTGAATTGAGCGATCGCTCTAGGAGCGCCGACTTTATCCCCAAGGTCAAGTAATTCGCAGAATGTTGCTTTGTGCCACTCAAGGGAGCGATTCGAGTAGTAGCCAATGGGGTCAGTAGTTGCCTGAGATGTTTCTGTTGATGATGCAGCTGGCTCAACAACTTTTGACCAATAGCCCAGCAATTCTTCTAAGCCGCCCTTAGTTGCTTCCAGATTGCCAATAGACTTGATGACTGTGGGGATTTTTTCAGTCCATTCGCATTTGCTCCACTTGGCTCTTTCTTTAGCTATCAACTCAACCAGTTGGCGATCGCAGGTTTGGTAAATCTTGTCCCTGGTAGCAGTGCGCCAGGGGAAGCGCCAGCCACGCAACTTGATTTCGCTTCGGTAAACGGCGGGCAATGGGTCAGATGCCATGATGCCAGGGTCGAGTAAAACCTGATTAAGCAAGTCCTCAATCGATTGGAGTTTCGGTTTTTTAGCCTTATTCATTTGTTCGGGATTATCGAACAAGGCGGGCGCTGTTGACCTAGATGCAGGATTTTGGGTTTGATGCGAAGTCTCGGATTTTTTTAACAACGAAGATGAAGAATCTGGAGTAACTTGTTCTTGGATTTGTTGTGAGGTGGGGTTAGTTTGTTTAGTTTCACTGGCACACACATCCACAGAGTGGGACGTATTTAGTGTGTTTTCTTTAATTGGTAATTGTTCATTGGGTAATACTTTGTCTGCCTGATTTGGTACCACTACCCCTGCCTGATTTGGTACTACCACCCCTACCTGATTTGGTACCACACCTCTGCCTGATTTGGTACTACTACCCCTGCCTGATTTGGTAGAGGTATTGACTTGTTCTCTAATCGCTTTTAGCTGTTGAGAGTAAACCCATTCCGAAGACTGAGTAACTTTGTAAATAGTTGTTTTACCTTGGCGCTGTTGAGCGATTTTGATTAACCCAGCCGCAATCAAAACTCGTAATGCTTTTCTGAGCGTCTTTTCATTCATCAGGCAGATTTTAGCCATATTGGGAATCGATTCAAAACAGCCATCTTTACCGGCACGCCGAACAATGTGGGAATATAAACGATATTCCATCGGGTCAAGCCCGTACTCATCTAGAAAAGGGGAAACAAGAGTTATAAAATCAGGGCTTACACGTTGGGTAGTGGTAGTCATAGGATGCACCTCTGTTGATGGCAAAACTTGATTATTCAATCGACGTTGTGAGAAGAATGAAACTCTTGACTAAAATGTTTTAGAGGCAGAAAAAATCATCTTCTACCTCCAACGTGTGGGCGGAATGTCAGATTAATTCGTGTGCTTACGACTTTGTTGGTTTTGGGTACTTGATGCACATGAGTAGACTGACAACCAGGATGCATCGCCAGCAGGCTCCCGTGTTCGAGCCAAAAGTCAGTCGGCTTGCCCCCGATCGCCTTTAGCTGGAATTTGCGAACTGAACCCAGACTGATTGAAGCGATCGCCGGGGCAATTCCCATCGAAGCTTCATTATCAGCGTGCCACCCTATCGAATCTTGGCCGCTTCTGTATTGGTTGCCAATGACAATGCGGAAGCTGTAGCCAGTGGTGGCGGTGATAGAGTCGCGTAACTTAGCCAGAGCGTCTGTCCAAGGCAGTGGTTTGAGTAGTACACTCTTGGAGTAGAGGTAATCACAGCCCTCATCGCCGTAAATACATTCGAGGCGGGGAACAGGCATAGTTTTACCAACCATACGTATTTGATTTTGCTGCCACTGCAATTCTTGGCAATGTTGATACAAGTTGTCAGCTTCTTCCTTGTTCAAGAAATCTGGATAGTAAGTGAGTGGTAAAACTGTGGTTGGTTCATCAAATAGTGTCATCTGTTTCATAAATATTCACCATTAGCGATAACTTCGTTATGCTTCGCTAACGCTCTTACAATTTCTTCTGCCCGTTCTTGTGAAATAGCTTGTTCGGGATTCTTGTAAAACCCGATAATCTGAGATTTGGGACGCACGATAAGGCGCTGTGTGGTTGTGCGTTTGTCCCAAACAAAACACGAAATAGTGATGTTATCAGTAGCCCAACGAGTACCGCGTTTGTCCTTGCGAAAACAAAAGCGCGGCAGAGTCAGTACAAGTGACGGCGGATGTTCTTGTAAGAAATCAGCCCGGTCATCACAGGGTTCGAGAAAGCTGGTCAAGAGAAAAGCCACAACGCCCACACGTGCTTTATGATAGGCATTCTTGATAATTGGTGCAGCAAATTCGGCATAAGGCGGATTGGTGCAGATCCAGTCGCAATTGGGGAATTTAGCCCAGGACTCGGTTAAAGTTGCATCCAAATGGTAATCAGCCGCTTTATGTGGATCAATATCGTTTGTCCACATTTGCTTGGTGTAGGGCCATGCCTGGAGTAAAGAGGCGATCGCCCCCATCCCAATGCAAGGCTCACCAATCACACCAGATAACGGGACATAGCGCAGCAGTTCAGTTGTGAACCATGAGGGCGACTCGTAGAAGTTCAGAGGGTGTCGGGTTACTGTTTGGGTTGGAGTAATAGTAAGTTGTGGAGTTAGTGTTACAGTCATGCTGCGTCCTCTTCAAAATCTACAGACTTTTGCTCGTTAACAATAGTTGCGCTAATCGATTCAAAGTCAACCTGAAAAATGTTCAAATCTGGAGTCATTTCGCCGGAATTATATCGGTCTGTAATGACTTGTCTAATGGCTGTTTCTGTCAGTCCATCTGGTAGATAAATGTGTGCTTCACTAATGACTTTTTCGACTATTTGAACGACAACTTTCATAAATTCTCCTAAAAGTTATTTAATTTCAGCTTTGAGTAATAGACCGAGAGGAGATAACACCCAGTACGTATAATCTCCGTTATTAACTTCTTGCACAAATTCCCAAGCTTGAAGCTCTTTGAGAGTGTCTAAAAGAAATTCATCAACACCATCACCACAAAAACCACCACCAAGAGCAATCATGTCTATAGTTCCTTGCATTTCGGGGTCTATGAGTGCTTCTTCTGGTGAAGTCAAAATCTGAATAATATCGACGTAAACCGTAGTGATAATGCACTTTGTACCATCGGTGGCTATAGCTTGGGTCTGTAAATTAAAGGGAATAATCATAAAATCTCCGGTGTTGAGTGCTGACTGCTAACTGTTGACTAATGACCAATGATCATTAAGCAGTAACTACAGCTTTCTTCGAGAATGCCCCAGCTTGTTTTAGTGCCGCCGCAGGTTCGGGGTGTGCGAAAAACTCTTCAATCGCTTTCGTTAACCCCGCAGCCACGACCGGATCGTGGCAAGCGTAAACGTAAACTGATTGCTGAGTGCCGTTAACCAAGCGATCCTCTTGGCGATGGCCCAATTGAGGGTAAAATGTCCTCACCCATGTACCCAGATGCCCCCGGTAATGTGAACCACTCAGAGGGACTTTCTTACCCAACTGGTTCTCTGCAAAATTCACCACCCCAAGCCAGCGTTCTTTTGAGGGAGTCAACAATTTCCGGTTGTGTTCGGCCAGAAGATTAGCAGCGTAGTCCTTCACCTGCTGTTCCATGTACGGGTTGAGTCTGCCACCAGTTAACTCGGCTAAAGTTTTCATCGCTTGGACAAGAATATGCAATCGCTGTTCAACTGGGGGGAGTGCTGGTGCAGGGGGTTGTTGGGGTGGTTGAGTCGTGGGTTTTGTCCAGCCCATGATGTCTTGCATCCAGGCGCGAACACCGATAGTTTTGAATGCTCGACAAATTAGCTTTGCTTGTTTAGTACAGTAACGCCCAGCTTCATAGCCGTAGTAGTCGAGAATGATAGCGATCGCTATATCTGGGATACCATTCGTTTTCCACTCTTTGAGGTTCGCGGCATCAAAGCCTTGTTCCATAAGCATTACAGCTAATTTTGATGGTTCCAGGTTCGCGCTTTCTAACGCTTTACCAATAGCTTTGTCGCTAACTCCAGCTAATCGTGCAGTAGCTTTCATGCTGGCTTTACCCTGTCCACTAGCGTCAACAGTGATTTCTTGCTTTATCTGTTCGATGATTTGCGCTACTTCAATTTGTGACATAGTTTTAGTTGTGTGATGAGTACAAAGCTTTATGTTGGAATTTAGACCTTCACCCGCACTAAATCTTGTTCTCGCACCAAAGAAAAGCGACTGGTCATAGTCGATACTTTGGGAAAATCAGGTGATACCAACTCAATAAAATAAAACCAGGACTTTTCGATTAGCTCAATCCCCAAAACTAGTCTTTGCTTTGTACCACGATTGGGAAGGCACAAAACTACGCGTTCCCCCAGAACAAAAGTCGGTTTTGTACTAGCCCTTTGTTGTATCTGCCCAGTACCTATGATTTGGTTTTTTGTTGTATAGATAAAATCATCTTTGACCTCGATAATGTAATTCCAGCAATCGCCATACCATTGCACCCCGCAGCAGTAGCCGAATGTTCGATTGGTTTTGAGGTAGACTTTTTCTAACAAGTTGACTTCAACAGGTGGGATGTCTTGGCCCCAAGGTGGCGAAAGAAACCAGCATTTTTCTAAATCGGTGATTTGCTCTGTCATGCTTTTCTTCCTAGCAAGTAATTAATGGCTATAAGGTTCTTGATTGTGGTCTAGCTCCCATTGCAGATAAACCAATGCAGTTTGAGCATCAGCAATGTTTAAATCAGGGCTATATCCTCTGTTGAGTAGTTTTTGATATTCAGGATGTTCGGCAATTTCATGAACTAAAGTTTGGGCTTGTTCGACTAATTGGTAAAGATTGGGGCTAGACATTTCGATGCCAAGCCGCAAACATAAATCCTCAACTTTTACGCCGATAGTCCCTGGTTCAATTTCTGTAGCTAGTTCTTCAAGTAAAGATTGAAAATTAGGGTGTTCATCAAGCCAAGTCGCAGGTCGCAGGTCGCAAGTCGCAAGTAATACCAGCAACGTAAACGTAGGGGCTTGAGATAAAGACGCTTTGTTTCTTCGGGGTAATGCGGCACTTGAAACAACTTTTCTTTCTTTTCCATAACTAAAGTTAGGGGCTTGATACCAATTTTTCTTAACACTTGCGACTTGCGACTTGCGACTTGTTTTTGGTCATTGATTTCAATCTCAATGAGATCCGCATTCTGTTTCACAATGGTTGCCCAATCTGGAAGTATTTGTGGAATGGTCTTGGCATAAAGTTTCATAATTCGTTCCTGATTTTTGAGTAGTGAAAGTGAAGCTAAGTCAGAATTTTGATTGCAGATAATCTAGGAAAAAAGAGCCACTTCATGAAGCACACGCAGCAGATACTGACGTTGTACTGTCGAAGCTGTTATCTGTAGAATCAGCAATAGTTTGCGCCTTGAGTAATTACACTTAGCTGTTTTTGCAAAATAGTTTGGAAGTGACTGAATTGGGCTTTTTTCCCAAAAACCCCAAATCAGTGCTTATACTTACAGCAAGCGAATAGTCAAATTGAGAAAGTGGGCAATTATGCCCACTGTTTCCCTATGCCGCAACCAGTTCCCGTATTGGCTCAGACTCCATCACAAGCAACCATTCGTCAGCCGTTAGTTGGTCAAATTCCCTATCCAAGAGTTCTTCATAAGATATCGGTGGTACTTCGGCTACAGATAGCAATTGCACTGCCCCATCTACCGAATCACACGCGACCTTATGCTGCTGTACAGAAGAAGCCCCGATGAGCCACCAATTGCCATCAGTAAAGCCGACTGAGCCTAACTTAACGTCATCTCGGTAATTCCCGTCCTCCAGCAGTTGCAACCCGCACTTCTCGTAGTCGTTGAAAATTCGCACCATGACCTCATTCCCAATGGTGCATGGTTCCTCAAATGGTTCCTGTACTGGCAGCGTGCCTTGCTGGTACTGCTGCTTAATGTAGCTGTGGCATCTTGCAGGCGTAATGTCTCGGAAAATCTCAATGTCGTTTACCAGCACTCGCCAGTACAAGTTCTCATGGTTCTTATCATCAAAGCTAATGCTGGCTACCAATTCACCGTTAACCAAGGCTTCTTGGTCGTAGAAGGAGATTTCTGTAATTGCCGGGACTTCTGGTACTTCAGTTAATGCAAATAGGTTGAGCGTGCCATCCTTATGATGCCAGTAGATGAAGCGATGGCATCGGGCGAGTGTCGTGTCACGGAACTTCTCTTCACCGTTGACCATGACCAGCCAGGGTTGGGTTACAAATTCGCCGTGGTCGTAGGTGATGTAGGCGATAAGTTCTTTGCCACAGTACACCTCGTGGTGGTAGAAGTTGATTTCTACTGTTGTCAGTGGTTCGGGTGCAACAGCTTCGGCTTGGTCTGCGATGTACTGGTCGAACTCACCTTGGGCAATCTCTTGTTCATCTTTTGTAGGACGGGCGATTTTCTGGAGTTGGGCGGCTTGGTGAAAGGCGATGGCTGCGCCAACGTCTTCGACGAACGCGCTAATCCACGCATCCCTGCGGCGTCTGTCTCGTACTTCGAGTGTGCAGCCGATTTCGCTGTAGGTGCGCTTGAGTTGGGCTAGGGATTTCAGGTGCAGCTGTTGTTGGGAGTATGTAACGTGGGTCATAATGGTATTTCCTTGAATATAAGGACAAAAGGCGATCGCACAGAGTTTTCCAGGCTAGGGCGATTGCCTTTTATTTGAGCTTTTCTACTATTGATAGTATCACTACTACTAGTAATAGGCGGTATGCAATTAAGGGTTTTTCTATTAGTCTTAGTAATACAACTTATCGTTATCTATTAGCTTTTTCTATTACTAGTAGATACACAAAAACAAGCACCACAACTACTAGTAGTGATACCATCAGGAGTATGAGTGAGGGATATGGCAGTGTTAATTACGCTTAAAAAAGTCAGAGAGGCAAAAGGAATATCCCAAAATGACTTGGCTAGGATAACTGGTTATAGCGTCCAAAATATACAAAAAATTGAACAAGGTAGGGTGTCTTCTCTAACACTGGATGCTTTCGACCGTTTTTGCAAAGCTTTAGGCTGCCTTCCTGGTGATTTGCTGGAGTATACACCAGATGATGACGGGAAAACAGAAGTAATGACTTCAGAACAACCTAAGATCGAGGTTGCAGAAAAGGCCAAACAAAATACTAACTCCTCTGCTAAGAAGAAGTCAGTTGGACTAGCGTTGCTATTGAAAAGAAAAACGGCATGAGCGAAGCTAACGAACCAAACCAAGACAAAATCCCTGACGAACAACCGACACCACAAGCAGAGCCGATTGACTATGATTGGCGCGATCCGAGTAAACCCCGAAATCCTGAAGATGATGTGATTGTGGATGGCTGGCGGCGACGCGCCGATGGCACTTTTGAAAAAGTCGAAGATACGGAGATAAAACAATGACATCTTTTATATGCGACCAAATCATAGATTTTGAAGCCACTCACACTTATGAAGCTCAAGATATTGAAAGGCTCATAGAGCAAGTACAAACATCTTTAGCAGAAATGGAGGGGCGTAAGGTAGTAGTTTTACTAAGAAATGCTCATTACTTGACTACCAGAGCTTTTGTGATTCTCTATAACTATATTCGAGAACCCTTCTCGACAAATGCCGTATTTGTGCTGGTTTCTGGCGATAAATCGAGAATATTCCCTCCTTTACTAGATTTAATAGAACATCGACAACAAGCGGCTTAAATGTGGGGGTTGAGGTGGATTTATGGACAAGTCATCTCGGCAGCCCAAAAAATCCACCATCTCCTCATCACCCAACTCAGACATTTCCCCTTCAGAAAACCCAACTTCTGCAATCATTGATGTTCCTGCTGTTGAAGTGCCTGAACTAACCGAGCAAGAGCAGAGCGATCGCCTGCATTTAGAACGGAAGGTAGAACGGGCGTTTTTTGAAGCTGGCAAGGCGCTTGCAGAGGGGAGCAATGCGATTTTGTTAGATGACCCCAAAAAAAGTGCGATCGCTAATTAGTTTTTTCAGTACACAAATTTATTAACTACAATTTTACCGGTATTAATACTTAAAAGCTCTCCAGATAGAGGGTATCCATAATATCAGTTTGGAGTACTTTTTTTGTGGATACTAAAAAAAGGTAGAATTCCCTCTTAGCAATAGTTTTGAGACGGGAAACGCCT
>NZ_JACJTU010000095.1 GCF_014698835.1 Nostoc paludosum FACHB-159
TTACTGGTAAATATTTTTAATCGGCGGTGAATTCAACAATGTGTCAATTAATTTATCCTAAATCTGGCTAATCCAGGTGTTTTTTTCTCCCTCGTGAGAAATCCGGGTTACGCACAGCTAAGGGAAAATCGTAGACGCAAAGCGGCTTAAGGCAGGGTACCACTCCAGGCGCAGCGAAAAGTCACCAGCGGCGGCTTTTGCTGATGCCTGCGGCAACACCAAGGGCGAACAGAACTTCGGTGAAAATGAGAGTTTGAGAGATATTTTGCGTAAGTCCTATGGTATTGAAGCCATATAGCTGCAACTAATTTCATCCATCACAGAGCTAAAAACACCATCGCTGAGTAGTGTTTGTGCAATTTGGCTTCTAAGATAACCAGAACTATTCGCGCAATACTTCTAAAATATCCTCTAACTTCTTCTATAAAGCCTTTACTTGCCTATTTCGCACGCGTTCGGGACTTCCAGTCGGAATTGCAGCAATTAATTTTTGTGTGTATTCTTCTTTAGGTTCTTGGTAGATGCTTTCGGCTGTGCCTTGCTCGACAATTTGACCGCGATTCATGACTAAAATGCGATCGCTCATGAATTTCACTACACTTAAATCATGAGAAATAAAAATATAAGTCAGCTGAAAATCTGACTGCAATTCTTTAAGAAGATTTAATACTTGTGCTTGTACAGAAACATCCAGCGCTGAAACTGATTCATCGCAAATAATAAATTTGGGATTTAATGCCAAAGAACGCGCTATACAAATCCGCTGGCGTTGACCGCCAGAAAACTGATGCGGATAGCGGTTCATTGCATCTGCACTCAAACCCACCCGTTCTAAAAGTTCGGCTACGCGTTGGCGTCGTTGTTGTTTTGTCTTCCCAACCGAGTGAATTAACAACGGTTCCATCACCGCTTCCCCAACTTTCATCCGTGGGTCGAGGGAACTAAAGGGATTTTGGAAGACTATTTGCATTTCCCGCCGCAGTTTTTGTAACGGTTGTCCTTTGAGGTTAGTAATATCTTGTTTGTCAAAGATAATCTGACCACTCATCGGTTCGATTAATCGCAGCAAGGTTCTACCAAGGGTCGTTTTGCCACAACCAGATTCTCCCACTAATCCCACTGTTTCCCCTGGTTTGACATTAAAGGAAACGCCATTAACTGCCATACTGTAGCGTTTTGTACCACCAAATACCCCACGTACTGGAAAACCAACTTTTAAGTTGCGAATTTCCAATAGAGGTTCCTTATCGTTCAAATTTGCCAATCTTGCAGTAATTTCTTGGCTGGTAACTTGTGGAGGTTGTGCGGGTTCTTTTGGTTGAATTACTAGTTGTCCCGTTGGTGTTTCTTCTGCACTCATGTAGTCGGAAACGGTGAGTAATTTTTGGGGACGGCGGTCAAGGGTGGGACGACAGGCTATCAAGCCTTTAGTATATGGATGCTGGGGATTGGTAAAAATTTGGTCAGAAGTACCAGATTCGACAACTTTGCCTTTATACATTACCGCTACATGGTCAGCAATTTCAGAAATTAGCCCCAAGTCGTGGGTGATAAAAATCATCGCCATGTCACGGCTTTGCTGCAATTCTCGCAACAGTTCCAAAATTGTGGCTTGCACTGTCACGTCTAAGGCTGTGGTTGGTTCATCGGCAATTAAGATTAATGGGTTGCAAGAAATTGCCATTGCAATCATCACCCGTTGCAACTGACCGCCAGAAAGTTCATGCGGGTAGCGTTCCAGCATAGCTTCTTTGTGTTCTTTAACCAACTGTGCCAACTTTGGTGTATCTGGTTTGGATGAATTGGCGTTGGTTTGATGCCAAGTTTCGATATACTGCTGTTGGATATCTTCATCGCTAGGTAAAAGTTTTACCTCTTGCAGACCTGCGATCGCAATTTGTCTTGCTTCGACGGCTGAGACATTTTGATGCCGCATAATCGCTTCTGTGAGCTGAAACCCAATATTATAAACCGGATTGAGGGAACTCATCGGTTCTTGGAAAATCATGGCAATGTCACCGCCACGGTGTAGCTGCATTTCTTCAGGCGGCAATTTTACTAAATCTATGGGGTTGGCGTTTTCCTGAGGACGAAACCAGATTTCACCCCCAGACACTCTACCGGGAGTCTGCAACAAACCCATCACAGCTAAAGATGTGACAGATTTTCCGCTTCCTGACTCTCCTACTATTCCTAGAGTCTCACCTCGACGCAATTCAAAGGAAATACCATCCAAAGCTCTGACGATATTGCCATCACCGGGAAATTCAACTTGTAGATTGCGAACCTCTAGGACAGTTTCTCTCATAGGAGTCGGGTAGGAGTTTTAACTGAAAATTATTTGGATTTTAACAGTAGTTTTGATGAGTATGTCAGTTTTTTCACTGCTGACATCATACTTTCCACAATATACACGCATCTGCAATGTAGAACTGCTTGGAATTTGCCCAAATTGCGATCGCCTCATGGTATCTTCTGCTTTGAGAGCTTCAGTGTTTACAAAATTTGCCACCACGAAAAAACCAGGCGGGAGAGCAAATCCGTAAATTGGTTAAAGAGCGTCGCCAGTCTGCAAAGCTTATACCATTTCACTTTATTTGTGGTATGAATACTTTGAGGGCTAAAATCCCCGACTTCTTCAAGAAGTCGGGGATTTTACCACCGCTAACCCCTCAAAATCAATGGACAGACCTAGTGGTCTATCGCATTAATTTTGTCAGGCTCGTAGTAAGCACTTTAGTGGTTAAAAATAAGGGACTAAAGTCCTCACTACTAACTTATTCCCCATTCAGAATTAATGAGACAAAATATTAGGCTGTCAATCCTGTAGCTGAACCATAGAGAATATTGACCGTACCTGCATTGCTAATTAAACCAACATCCTCACCAGGAACACCTATAGCTAAGTCAGCAAAGCCGTCGTTATTAAAGTCACCAGCTTTCAAACTAGATCCAAAGCCATCAGATGCGTTTGCTACACCCTCAATGCCAGGACTGTCTTGATGCCACAATTGGTTACCAGCACTAGTCAGACCAGTATTTGATAACGTGAGTTCGATGGCTGATATCCTAAGCTCAATCGAAAGACCTTTCCCTGATTTTACTTCGCAAAACCGTCCCTCTTCCAGTCCCAGAGGAACAGACTTTAACTTTAGTTCAAGGCAGGGAGAGGTTGTCGAATTCACGTTCCATTAGAACTAAAGAAAGCCATCTCACAATGCAAGCATCCGTACTTTGGTAACACCACACCATAATAAACCTTCTCGTGCTAAGAGACGATTTAACTCTTAAACGCCAGGAACTTGCCGTCACAACAGTGTTAAAACTGCTGCAACCATAAATGATAAATTTAGAATTCTCTCTCGTAATCCTAACTGCTTATAATATTTTTCTTGAGCAAAATTTGCTGGGGTTAATAGATCTTCTCAATGATTAGCGTAGGCGTTTGTATAGCAACAGACATAGCGGTTAGCGTATCATATTTTGCTCTTAAGGGAACACGGTTGGAAGAACAGAAAAATGTCCTAACAATTGTGGCGACTGATGTACATTGGAAAGGGCGCACGCTTGTAACTTTTCATGACAACAACGCTGCTAAACAATCGCTATCAAGTTATCGAAGTAATCGGTGCTGGTGGGTTTGGGGAAACCTTACTCGCAGAAGACACCCACATGCCTTCTCGGCGTCGCTGCGTAATTAAGCAACTCAAACCGATAACCAATAATGACCCGCAAACCTATCAAATAATCCAAGAACGGTTTAAGAGAGAAGCAGCAACCTTAGAGTATTTGGGTGAAAGTTGTAACCAAATTCCCAAACTCTACGCTTATTTTTCTGAGAATGGGCAATTTTACCTCGTCCAAGAATGGATTCACGGCCAAACTCTGACAAAAATTATTGAAGCCAAAGAATTTGAGAGTGAGACTGCTGTGCGGGAAATCCTCTTGAGTCTGCTTTCAGTTTTGGATTATGTCCACAGCAAAGGCATCATTCACCGGGATATCAAGCCTGAGAACATAATTATCCGTTCTGTTGATGGCAAGCCAGTTTTAATTGATTTTGGTGCAGTCAAAGAAACAATACGTTCCGTGGTGACTTCCCCAGGATACCCCACGCGATCGCTCGTCATTGGTACGCCTGGGTATATGCCTAGCGAACAAGCCGTTGGGCGTCCAGTTTACGCCACAGATATCTATAGCTTGGGTTTGACAGCTATTTATCTGTTGACTGGCAAACACCCCCAAGAACTACTAACCGATTTACAAACTGGTGAAATACTTTGGCAGCAGCACGCGCCTCATGTCTCTGCCGAATTAGCTGCGGTACTCAATCAGGCAATTAAGCCTCATGCAGGCGATCGCTTCAGTACTGCTAGTAAAATGCTATATGCATTGCAGTCTTCTAGTTATATCTCCCCACCACCTACAACTGCTAACACAATCAGTTTATCCCCCTCTGCGACATCAACTCGACAAACACAAGCGATATCTTCCCCCCAAAAAACTCCAATTATTAATGGATCTTCTAAGCCTAGAAACTGGCAAAAACCTGCTGTGATTCTTGGTAGTTTGCTGGTAGGCGGCTTAATTGGTGCAGTTGCAATTTCTAGGATGACTCGCCAGCAACAACTACAGATAACCACTGCCACAAGTCCCACTCCATCTCCAGAATTTCAGTCCACTCCTAAATTTACTAATCCACCAGTTTCTTTTGAACCTTCTCCAGTCCCAGTTGTACCCACCTCACGACCACAGCCAGAAGTAACTCCTGAATCGATACCAACTTTTAATCCCCCAGTTGCATCTAGACCAGAGCCAGAAAACGAGCCTGTAATTTTAGAGACTCCAGCACCAGTAGCAACATCAACACCACAGCCAGAACCAGAGAATCAGGTTCCGGTTCCCACACCAGAAGTGCGTTCCACACCACAGAAAAAGCCGCTAAGTAAATTAGCTGCAACTGCCAGTAAGCAAGAAGTTCCCGCATTTCCCACAGGTACATCCAGAAATGTTGTAGAAGCTACCCTCGGCAAACCAAGGAAAGATTTAAGAGGCGCGTGGGGTAATACCCGCGCTGTTGTTTACAAACTTGTGCCAAACAAAATAGACCTTGGCTACTTATTCGATCGCAATTCTCAAGCACTGCGTCAAACCGAGGTATCTTTTGCTGATTCCGTAGAACCACAGCTAATGGAGTCTACTCTAAATCGACTCTTGAATGGGCAAGCCACTGAAGAGATTAAGCAGGGGCTTAAACACGTACAGCAGGGTCAGTCTGATAATTTTAGTTTCAAAAATGGCTCAGTTAAGGGCCAGATTATTCGTCAAGAATGTAATTTTATTTACATTAGTATTTGGGATGAAGATTTACATGATTTTGTCAATCCATCTACAGGCAAAAAATGTTAATTTTTGAGCAGAAATTGATTTCATAGATTAGAGTCAAAATCCAGAATATTTGTCAAATCAGGCTTGGTAAGAGTTGTTAATTTTCTTGTTGATTATTAACCTTGATTATTAAAGTATTCCTAATTTATCAATCTGTATTCTGGATTCTCAATTATTAAGATTTTTGTATCGTACAACACAAATCAACTATTCAACAAATAACTTAAAAAATGGGCTGTATTAGTCTGAAATTAAGACAATTTCAGTCTTCCCAAGCACAAAAGCTAGGTTTTTAAGATTAGTAAATTTGTGTTCAAGATTTTGGGAATAAACTCATAAAATTCTATTTTTCCCATACCCAATCCCCAATGCCTAATGCTCAATGCCCATTTTCAATTCTGAATCATCATAAAGTTATAAATACCATTATTAAGTTTTTAATAATACTTGTCTCAGGTTCCACATTGATGTCGTAAAGTGCAATCAAAATTGTGTAATCTGAAAACAGCTAAGCTAATGATTCTATTGAGGTCTGATGACTCCTACAATTATGCGTCAGCTTTGGTCTGTGGTTGAAACCGCCCAAGCGAAGATCCTCTTACAACTTGATGATGCTAGCTTGGTGCAGTGGTTAGTGAAACAAACAGCAACGCAAATTTTGTTAAATTCCAACGAAACTGATTTTCTCAGCCACTACATTCAATCTCGGCTAGCACTCATACGCGATCTTGCTCATGAACGTCAGTGCGGATAAGAGCAAAATCAGTAAATTCAGAATTCAGAATTTAGAATTCTTCTCACCATCGACTTGTTTGGGGAAATAACCTTCTACTAAGCAGTCTGAGCCTATTACACGCCAACGAACACGTTCTAAAGACAGTGCCTGAGTCATAGTAGTAAAACCTAAATCCCCGACAGGTGTAGGAGCAATGCTACCTCCAATGATTTTTGGGGCAATAAACGCTAAGACTTTTTGCACTGCTCCTTGAGCGATCGCACTAGCAGCTAAAGTACTACCACACTCCCACAACACATTACAAAAACCTCGTTCATATAAGTACGCCATTGCTCGATCTGGTGTAAGTGATGCCAGTTCCACTACCTCCACCCCAAGTTTCCGCAACAGTTCTTGAAAATCAGGGTTAGCACCCTCCTCTGTCAACACCAAAGTTGGAGCATCCGCAGTTTGCCACAGGTGGGCATTTTCCGGTAAGTTAAGATGGCGACTCATTACCACCCGCAGGGGATTATGTGCCCCCACCTGATGGCTAGTTAAATAAGGATTATCTAGTCGTACTGTATTACCGCCGACAATGACAGCATCGCAAGCCGCCCGCAACTGATGTACTTCAGTGCGGGAATCTTGGCTTGTTACCCAAGCGCTGTGACCAGAGGTAGTAGCAATTTTGCCATCTAAAGTCATGGCATATTTTAAAATACCCAAAGGTCGTTTGTAGAGAATACGATGAACAAAACCTTCATTTAGCTGACGACAAGCCTCTTCCTCTACTCCTACTAATACCTCGATCCCCGCCGCACGTAAGCGAGCAATACCTCCTCCAGCCACCAGTGGATTGGGATCGACCATACCGACTACCACCTTTGCCACCCCTGCTTTAACCAAGGCTTCCGAACAAGGCGGAGTGCGTCCGTAGTGATTGCAAGGTTCCAGGCTGACGTAGATTGTTGCCCCTTGGGCCCGAACTCCTGCTGCTTTCAAGGCAAACACTTCTGCATGAGGCTCACCTGCACGAGGATGAAATCCTTCACCAACAATCTCGCCATCCTTGACAATCACCGCTCCCACTAGTGGGTTTGGTGAAGTACGCCCTAAGGCACGGCGAGCAAGTTCCAAACACCGCTGCATCATGCGAGAGTCAAAGTCGGTTCCTACTTTTTCCTTCGGCGGTGAACCCGAATCGGTATTAGGCCGCATTAGAAATGTACTTTCTTGAGGGTAATTGGTTAGGGATGCATCCGCTTGAGCGACCACTGGGAAATTATCCATAATTTTAGGCAACACTGTAAGTATTCTGCACACATGGGCGCAGCCTCTTGGCAAGAGAATCGCGCTTTGTTCCTGATAATTAAACAGAGTGATATCCAGGCGCTATTATCTGGGTGTCTTAACTTGCATCAGCCTGTAATATTTACATTTCACTCTAGCTTGAATCTATAACAATTCTCATTTCAATGAGGTACATAAGTATTGCGACCCGTACAACAATTTGTACTATTTTCTCAGCACTGGGCAATAACTTTAAAACTTCAGGGTTAACCAAATCACAAGTTCGGTGACTCAGGACTAAGTTTGGGATAAAGTATTGTGTGTGCCAACTTCGATCGCCACCTGATGGAGACTGCAATGAGTAAGGCTGTAATCACCATAACTGATGCCGATTTTGAAACCGAAGTGTTAAAAGCCGAGCAGCCTGTATTAGTTTACTTTTGGGCTTCCTGGTGCGGGCCTTGTCAATTAATGTCGCCCATGATTAACTCAGCTGCCAGTGCTTATAGCGATCGTCTCAAAGTCGTTAAAATGGAAATTGACCCCAACCCACTCACGGTTAAACAGTACCAAGTGGAAGGAGTCCCTGCCCTCAGGCTAATTCAAGGAGAAAAACTACTAGAATCCACTGAGGGAGTCATCGGCAAAGATAAATTACTCAGCCTTTTAGCCAAGCATTTAGATACTAATTAGTCATTAGTCAATAGTCATTGGTCATTTGTCATTGGACAAATGACAAAGCGCAAAGTTTCTTATCAGGTTTCTTCTGAATAGATTAGCGATTCGCTGTGTGCGGAAGCGTCTGGCTTTGCTATACCGTATCCCTACGGAGAAGCAAGCGAGCAAAAGCGTCTCCATGCACAGAAGAATACAGAACTTCGTAACTAATGACTAGTGACTAATGACTAAGCGCAAAGTATGAGCGGAGGTTTCCGACCATCGTAACTTTGTAAGAGAGGACTAACGACTAATGACTAATGACTAATGAATAACATACAGTTTGCAAAACGTTTACAACCCCTACAATCTAATGTATTTGCTGATATGGATAGAGCCAAAGCACTTGCTTTGGCTGCTGGACAACAGCTAATTGATTTGTCTTTGGGGTCTTCTGATTTACCAGCCGAGGCACATGTTATTGAGGCGATCGCCCAATCTCTTCACGATCGCACCACCCACGGCTATCTATTATTTAATGGTACTCAAGGCTTTCGCGAAGCCGCAGCCAACTGGTACGAACAAAAATTTGGCATCAAAGTCGATCCGCAAACTGAGGTGCTACCCCTGATTGGTTCTCAAGAAGGTACCGCCCATTTACCTTTAGCATTGCTCAACCCTGGAGATTTTGCCCTGTTGCTCGATCCTGGTTACCCTTCCCATGCAGGAGGAGTCCACCTTGCAAGCGGGCAAATTTACCCAATGCCATTAAGGGAAGAAAACGGTTTTTTACCAGTGTTTGCTGATATTCCCGCCCCAGTCTTGGCTCAGTCACGGATGATGGTGTTAAGTTATCCCCACAATCCCACAGCTGCGATCGCTCCTTTATCTTTCTTCCAAGAAGCCGTCGCCTTTTGTCAGCAACACAATCTCGCCTTGGTTCACGATTTCCCCTACGTGGATTTGGTATTTGAAGCGACTGGGGACTGGGAGAAAAATCTTCTCAATCCAAAATCCAAAATCCAAAATCCAAAATCTCTAGTCCCTTCAATTTTGCAAGCCGATCCAGAGAAAAGCATTTCAATCGAATTTTTTACCCTTTCCAAGTCCTATAATATGGGCGGCTTCCGTATTGGCTACGCCATCGGCAATGCCCAATTAATTAATGCTTTACGCCAGGTAAAAGCCGCTGTTGATTTTAACCAGTATCGGGGAATTTTAAATGGGGCGATCGCTGCTTTGACTGGCCCTCAAATTGGGGTAAAAACTGCTGTCGCTACCTTCCAGCAGCGCCGTGATGCTTTCATTACTGCTTTACACCGCATTGGCTGGAATGTTCCCACTCCCCAGGCCACAATGTACATCTGGGCAAAGTTACCTTTACCTTGGAGTCAAAATTCCATAGAATTTTGTACTCAGCTGGTGAAACAAACTGGTGTAGCTGCTTCCCCAGGTGCGGGTTTTGGCAAATCCGGCGAAGGCTATGTCCGTTTTGCTTTGGTGCATGAGCCTTCTTTGTTGGAAACAGCTGTAGAAAGAATAGCTAAATTCCTAAATTCAAACTGAATGTCAAGCATTTTTTCGCTGGGGTAGTACAAGATAGCTGTGCTACCCCATTTTTACGTATATATACTAAAACATGAAATCGATTAAATACGTGTTTCTTGCTACTACATATTTTGAAATAATTCTGTAATTGTACATATAGATATAGAAAAATATTCGTCATCATTTTATTGATAATCAACAGGAACTTCACCCAATAAAGTCTCCCGGTTTCTTAAACTGGGTTTGTACGTTCAGCTACCATAAACGGCTAACAATACAAATTGTGTTTTTAAGCAACAGTGTTGCCAAAAAACCTGTAGCCAAGACAGTCCAAGTCTAGAAATAGCAGTAGTTTAAACCTTAACTTCCAAACTGACGGAGACTAAAAAAAAATGAAGATGACTTTTCAGAAACTTGTGATTGGTGCATCAATGGCTATTGGTGTGAGCGCTCTTGCAACTGCACCAGCACAAGCTGGGACGCTGACCGGCGCTACCATAGGTGGAACAGCAGCAGGTGACTATTTAGTCTACGATGTGTCAGGTAACAGTACTGTAAAGGTATCAAATACCCAAACAAACGTGCAGAAAGTTCTGGATGGCTCTGCTGCAAGCCCCACGGGAAATGTAGAGCTACGAGCCACCACTGAGCAGTCTGGTTTTGACTTCACCAAAAACACCACCTTAAGCGGACAAATCGGTGGTCAAAGTATTACCCTCAGCAGTCTTACAGCAACAGATTGGTTTGGGGCAGGATTGAATACAACCTATGGCGCACAGAACTTTGCAAATACTTGGTTTAACCAATTTTATGATGCAGCTGGTCTACCAAGTTATATCTCTCGCGCTCAAGCCTTTAATGCTTTTTTGGGCATCGGTGGTTTCCAACGCTCTAGCGACCCCAATATCTCTTACGTTAACCAAAACGATACGACGGGCGAAATCAAAATTGGCTTAGCAGGTCACTACAATTTAAAAGATTACTATGCTCCTTTATTGGGAAGCTTGGGTAGTCTTCTCAAAAATGGATTCCAAGCCAGTGAAGTCGTTAAAGCTACGTATAATGGCAAGACTGATTTTCTTTACAGTTTCTCTGCTACCGCAAGTGGACTAACTAACAGTGCAGGAATAGGTGCTGATGGCAAATCTCACAGTGGTAATTACGAAGTCAGCATCAAAGGTGTACCTCCCACAGCTGTTCCAGAACCATCAATAATACTTGGTTTGCTAGGTGTTGCTGGTGTCTTTACTACCCGACGCCAACTAAAAAAAGCATCTATTTGAGATAGTGGATGTAAGTCTACAAAATGATTAGGGAGCTATTAGCTCCCTTTTTTATGAATATTTCTCTCCAAACTATCGAACAATCTATTTTGTTGATAATTTTCCTAACATCTAAATTAAAACTGCTTTATTAAGGCATTTACCCTAATAGCAAATTATTTAATAGAATTAATAATAAAAGCTTTGTAAAGAAAAGCTTAATTTTTTATTAATTATTCCTTTTTCTATAATATGATTTAATTATACCAGTATAGCTACAAATACTATATTATATATTTTGGCTGCATAATAAGATAAATCAAGGTTTATAGTCATCTCACAATTCATCTGGCGATATTTGGCTTGTAACTTAAAATGATGATAAATGGCAATGACAGCACAATTACTGAATATAAATCACCAATTGCGTTCAAATCAAGCTAGACGAATTTTGTTAGTCGAAGACCACTATCTTAATAGAATGTTACTCAGTGACTACCTAAGTTATTGTGGTTACGATGTCCAGAGTTTATCAGAAGGTTCTACTTTTTTTTCAACTATCGAAAAATTCCAGCCAGATTTAATGTTACTGGACTTAAAATTGCCAGATGTTGACGGTTACTCACTTTTAAAACAAGTCCAGCAAAAACCTGATTTAGCAAAAATACCTATTATTGTGGTTTCAGCCTTTGCTTTTAAAGCAGATCAAGAACTAGCTTTGAGTTTAGGCGCACGTCACTATTTTGTCAAACCTCTAAAACTTAAGGATCTAATCGTGACAATTGAAAAAGAGTTTAGTTGTAGTCATAGATAAAATTTTTTCCCATATAATTTACTCTGCTTTTTGCTCAGCAATGAACTCTTCAACACGCTGACTAAGATTTTGTACAGAATTACCAATACTAGAAATTTTATTTTGTACTTCTGCTAGCAATAAAACTGCTGCTTGCAGTTCATTAAGCGTTTCAGCTATAGCCTCACGATACTGGGCTTCAAAGTCTTGCGGATTCATAATTTATTTATCTGTAATTATCATAATAGTTATATTTTCAATAATAAGCATAAATTTAACTTCCTAAATCCGTTAATACGCTTAATATTAAAACTTCAACAAATTAGTGAGTTTGATAAAAAATATATAAACCTAACATACTAAATTAATTTTGGATTGCTGAGTGCTAGACCCTCCTGTCTCGCTATACTACTACACAAAATTAAGCAACAATGGGTTCTGATGCGTTGAAACAGACAACACTAGCTAGCAGTTTGAGGATTTAAAATCTAAAATGAAAAGATTTGTTTGGTTTATTAGCAGCAGAGGATGTAGCTTGCTTATTTGAAAAAGTGCCGAAATAATTTTTAATCTAAAATTGGCGCTGTCAAAAATTAAAAATACTTTTTATTTAAAATATAACTATCAGGTGTAAAAGATAAATTAAAAAAGCAAAGTTTTGATTTTAATAAATATTGAAAATTCAACTCATAGCTACAAGAACTAAGTCCAAGCAGAGGCTTTGGTCAAGAAAACTTCAACTTATACTCTTCTATAATATTGACTGGAGCTTAGCTAAGTATATTTACTTTACAAGGCTTCGTAAAATGGGCAAGAAAAGATAATTTTTCTTAAAATAGAGAAAGATTACTTAATTTTAGTTGTGACTATATCCACTCAAATACTATCACTGGTTAAAGAGCCGGAACGATTGGAAAACCGTCTCGCGGAAATTCCACCGGAACCGGGGGTTTATTTCATGCGGGACAAAAGCGATCGCATTATATATATAGGTAAATCCCGTAAGTTGCGATCGCGTGTGCGTTCTTATTTTCGGGATGGATACAATAAAAGTGAACGCATCGCCACAATGGTAAAATTAGTGACGGAAATTGAATTCATCGTCACTGATACTGAATCCGAAGCCTTGGCGCTGGAAGCCAACTTGATTAAGC
This sequence comes from Nostoc paludosum FACHB-159, assembly GCF_014698835.1. Classification (GTDB taxonomy): domain Bacteria; phylum Cyanobacteriota; class Cyanobacteriia; order Cyanobacteriales; family Nostocaceae; genus Nostoc; species Nostoc paludosum. The sequence goes on from NZ_JACJTU010000095.1 coordinate 12,811, forward strand.
AGCACCAGCCATACTTTAACGTCCTGCTCAAAGATGATAAAAAATATCCGTATCTCTGCATCACTTGGTCGGAAGACTATCCACGGATTTTTATCACTCGGAAACGCCAGCTAGGCAAAGAAAAGGATAAGTTTTATGGGCCTTATACCGATGCTGGTTTGTTGCGAGAAATTTTACGTTTGTGTAAGCGCATCTTTCCCCAAAGACAACGACCTCAACCGCTTTTTAAAGATCGTCCTTGTTTGAATTATGATTTAGGGCGTTGTCCGGGTGTATGTCAAAAGATGATTTCACCAGAAGAATATCGCAAAATTGTCCAAAAAATCGCGATGGTCTTCCAAGGTCGAACTAAAGAGTTGATTGATATTTTGAGCCAACAAATGAACGCTGCTGCTGAAGACTTGAATTTTGAGTCAGCGGCGCGAATTCGCGATCAAATTTCTGGGTTAAAGTCACTAACAGCCGACCAAAAGGTGTCCTTACCAGATGATACAGTTTCGCGGGATGCGATCGCCTTAGCAGCTGACGCACAACACGCTTGCATTCAACTCTTCCAAATTCGTGCTGGACAATTAGTGGGACGCTTGGCGTTTGTGGCGGATGCTCATGCAGAACCAGGAGCAATTTTACAACGAGCCTTAGAAGAACATTACCAAACTGCTGATTCCGTGGAAATACCCACAGAAATTTTAGTACAGCATGAATTACCAGATGTAGAAATATTGGCAGATGTCTTAACTGAACGTAAAGGTAGAAAAGTGACGATTTTGGCTCCTTTGCGGCAAACTAAGGCAGAATTAATAGAGATGGTAGAGCGAAATGCCCAGTATGAATTACAAAGAATGCAAAAATTGGGCGATCGCAATCACCAAGCAATGCAGGATTTAGCGGCTATTCTCGATTTACCAGATGTACCTCACCGCATCGAAGGTTATGATATTTCTCACATCCAAGGCTCAAATGCAGTAGCTTCCCAAGTCGTGTTTATCGATGGGTTACCCGCCAAGCAGCACTATCGCCACTATAAAATCAAAAATCCTACAGTCACAGCCGGACATTCGGATGATTTTGCTAGTTTGGCGGAAGTTATCCAACGCCGGTTTCGCAAGTATGCCGAAGATCCGCAATTAACACGTTTGGGTAATCCTGACTGGCCCGATCTAATTATGATTGATGGCGGTAAAGGTCAATTATCTTCAGTTGTTGCTGTTTTGCAAGAAATGAATTTATTGGAAGACTTGCGAGTTGTTAGTTTAGCGAAGCAGCGAGAAGAAATTTTTTTACCAGGAGAATCTCAACCATTAACCACTGATGCAGAACAACCAGGGGTACAGCTGTTGCGACGACTGCGGGATGAAGCGCATAGGTTTGCAGTAACTTTCCATCGTCAGCAACGCAGTGATAAATTAAAGCGATCGCGTTTAGATGAAATTCCTGGTTTAGGACATCATCGACAAAAACTGCTGCTAGGACATTTTCGCTCGGTTGATTATATTCGGCAAGCAACAACAGCGCAACTCGCTGAAGTTCCCGGAATCGGGCCGCGTTTGGCTCAAGAAATTTACGATTATTTTCATCCATCTTGATATGAGGCAAATAATTTTGAATTTTAGATTGGCCTCATACTGTTCCTTGCACGGTACTGCTGTTTAATAGAGAAAATTCTCATTAGACTTGTCCGAAAACTCCAAAGCCAGACTGTTCAAAGCTTTTAGACAAAACTTTGATATCTTCGTAAAAACGGAGTCATAAGGGTTTGATATAGTTAGTGATAGT
>NZ_JACJTU010000096.1 GCF_014698835.1 Nostoc paludosum FACHB-159
TTCAGTTGCAATTAATCCTGGCTGAAGCGTAATTATAGTTGCAGTTAATCCTGGTTTGAAAATCTCTTGATTGCAGGTTTGAGCGATTAGTATTGCAGGTCGTTACAATTACTATTAGAACGCAGCTTGCTTTTGCTCGTCCCCCAACACCGGGAAGTACCGCCGAGCATTAAGGGGCTTCTTCCACCCAGTCAACTCAAACAGGTATTCATCAGGGTCAAGATTGAGCATCGTTGCCCATTGATTGATTTGACTGCCGTTGATGTTTATCCGCTCACACAGGTCAGTCTTGGTTAGCCCCTGTTTAGCATCATGATCAGAATGTGAGAATTTGATTTTGCCTCTAGGGATGTCCTCTACCCTCTCTCTGAGAGATGATAACCCCGCGTTTATTAGAGCCTGCCGTAGTCCATCGATTTCTGTTCTAAGCGAGTTTATCTCATCATTGAATTCCCTTTGTTGCTCGGCTACGGTTGCTTCTAGACCATCGATTTCGGTGGCTTTTACCTTAAGCTGTTTTACCTCAAGTTCGAGGTTCTCTGGCATCACTTCAATCGGGATATTGCCCTCTAAATAATGCTCAAGTATAATTGTCAGAGCTTGAGACGCTTTCTTTATTTTGTGTGTTTTCATCCACTTCTCTAAACTAGCGTAGAGGCTGAAATCAAGGTATGCTGTAACTTTAGCGTGATTGTCTAACCAATCTTTAGTAGCCATATACTGCTTGTTCTGTATTGGTAATTTAAAGTCAGTTACGTTAAATTTAAAATAAATGAAAGTAATATACTAGTGTGTTAATAGTAATTTACTAATGCGCTTTGGCAGCTTACTGCATTAAGTTAAGAAAATTAAAGTAAGTTACTTTTTATTTAAAGTGTATGACTCTAAATATCTAAATTTTAGTTAGTATCTCACCTAGATGGTATAAGGCAAGCCGCTAAGAGCTATTATCAATTAAGTAATTTACAGCATAAAATAAATTAAGGCACAGTCAGATAATTATTTAAATAAGTTGTCTGCTTTAATATACTTGTAGATTATTAGTAAACTAAAGCAACTTACCGCAGTAAGTTACTCTCGCCTAAAGCAAGACAACTAGCGGGTTTTATCTACTTGGTGGTTGCAGGTAGCACAACAAGCGCACCGGGGTAGCGATCGCTTTTAAAAAGAAATGGTTGATATTATTAATGCAGCAATTTAGGACAGAAATCATGTCTAATGTCACGATTAACCTGCCAGAAGAAGTATTTAGCGCCCGTCGCCTGAGTCCAGAAGAGTTTGTGCGTGATATGCGCCTCGCTGCTGCTATCTACTGGTATCAGAAGCAGGAAATCTCGATGGAGAAAGCCGCCTCTGTTGCTGGGCTAAACCGCCGAGACTTTCTAGCCGTCCTAGCCCGTGAACAAGTGGATGTCTTCGCTGTTGATTTTGATGATTTGCAGAGCGAGTTGAACCGTGGCTGAACTGCCTGCTATCAACACATCACCACTAATTTTTTTGACTAAAGGCGGGTTTCTCGATTTATTACAGGTCATTAGTTCATCAATTATTGTTCCTAATGCTGTGGCCACAGAAATTCAGGCGTATGGGTCAGCAGACGTAACAGCAGTGGCGCTCAACAATACTGATTGGTTGGTTGTACAAGAAACACCACCTGTCCCAAACGTTATTCAAAGCTGGGATTTGGGTCTAGGTGAGTCAGCCGTACTAACCTGGGGCTATGTAAATCCAGGTACAGAAGTAATTCTAGATGATTTAGCGGCCCGTCGTTGTGCTGCCACTTTGGGAATTCCGGTACGGGGGACATTAGGCATCGTTATTACTGCTAAACAACGAGGGGTAATTCCTGCTGCACGTCCAGTTTTAGAACAATTGCGCCAGTGTGGGATGTATTTATCTGACCGCGTGATCAATCACGCATTGGCATTGGTAGGGGAATAGATTGACTACCAAGCCTAGAGCGGATCATACCTGATGATGGTTAACGTGCAGCAATCATAAGCAGGTTTTATCAGCCAACGTCATAATGCGGGTTGTAGCGGTTGGGATTGATAAGTTGGAATTGATGAGGTGCGATCACCATCGCGTCGCCAACGGAGTTACAATACTTTCGGTCATCAATTACACGTTATCAGTATTTGGTGTAATGCCCCCAAGGTGCAAAAATGAAGGTAGACGGCAACGGACAAGGCAAGATATTAAGCCAAGACGAACTAAGGCGATTATTTACCGAGGGATTTCTTAGCCCCCGCGATCGCGCTTTGTTCGGCATCTGCCTGTTTACTGGTTGTCGTGTCTCGGAAGCGTTGGCCCTTAACCTGACTGATATCAAATCAGGAACCATCACTTTTCGCAAGTCTACCACCAAAGGCAAGTACAAAACACGGATTGTAGATATTCCACCAACGCTATCAGCAATATTGGCTGATTATCAGCCCAAAGGTGCGGTAATGTTTCCCGGCAAGCGCGGCGTAACTGAACGGCTGACCCGATTCATGGCAGACAAGATTTTACGTGATGCCTGCAAGCGGATTGGGGTAGAAGGAGTTAGTACCCACTCGTTTAGGCGAACTGCTCTCACGCAGATGTCGAGCGCGGGGATACCTTTGAGAACTATTCAAGAAATCTCTGGTCACAGCGACCTGGGGACGTTGCAGCGATATCTGGAGGTGACACCAGAGCAGAAGCGAAAGGCGGTTTCGGTGATTGGGTTTTAGGTTTGGTCTTCACCCGAAAATTTGCCCAGATAATCAAGCCATGAATTTGGCAGTCCAAATCTTGTAGCCATGCAGCTAATTCATGATTGCTGTTATGTAACAAGGTATAGTCTTGGTTATCTTGAACGAAAGTTAAACCAGTTTGTGAATTTTCGATGCGCGTTTCCAGATGGCGGTTAAAACGTTTATCTAATAATTTCAGTAACCGTGTTACATGAGCTTGTCCTACTTTTAAACTTAATATACTGGCATTTTCCCGTTCCATGATTTGCTCAAACTGAGCTGTGTTACTAAATGTTCGCCGTCCGAGAGTACCTTGAGTTGGTAAAAAAAGTGCCGCCAACCCATTAATCAAATCCTGCTGGTTGAGGGCAAAATAATTCCAATCACCATAAGCGTACTGAATTAATATACCGTTACGACTGGGTAACACCAGCCTGGAATGCCAACCGTAGTCTGTGACATAAATCGTGATCGCCTCGACAGGAGCGGTCGGGGGTACGATGGTTGTGGGAGATAACATCCAGACTAACAAGATAGAGGTAATTATCAGTGAAGCTAATTTTGCAGTGCGGTATAAACCCATAGCTAATATTAAGTTCTGATAATTAGTAACCTGTCAAAGATAGTAGTATAACAACACCTCTGTAAGCGAAGAAATTACACCTGTCGCTGGTCGGACTGTCTGAGCAGATTTTCTCAGCTTTTTGGCTTTATTTGATGCCAAATTTATAGTATTTAGCTTGACTAACTATTTTTTGTTCATAGTCTCATTAAGAAAAAAGCGTAGATTTATATAATTTATTAATTTCCCCAATATTTGGCGTAGAAAGAGAATTAAATTCCTGAATTTGCAATAATGCAAGAGTTCTACTGAATATTTGATGAGCAATGGCTAAATATAGGTATTTCAAAGTCAGCAAGCCATTCGTTTTAGAAATAGTTGTATAATCTTTCTAATCCATTGTGTTCATCAAGCTAAAGTTAGAGATATTGTTGAATATCATCTCAGTACCTTGGACAAAATTAACATCAAAGCTTTGATTTCAAGAAAAACTTCTTTTATTTAATTGAAAAATTAAATAAAAGGGGTTTTTTAGCACCCTAGTTTTTGAAGAATATTTTGTTTATTTAGTTTAAATGCGGAAATAATGCCATCACTTCATACTACGGATTTACCAAGTTTAGAGCAGGTAATTGAATGTTCGCCTTTAACTGTATTACCAAATACGCCACTTACTGATGTAATTGCCCTCATGAATCCGGTAAGCAGCAATACAGTAGAATCTGCGTCTAATTTTAGTAGTTGTGTTTTAGTAGTTGAAGAAAAAAAATTATTGGGTATATTCACACTCAGGGATATAGTTAGGCTGGCTGGGGCAGAGGTTGATTTATCTAGGGTATTAATCTCTGAAGTGATGACGCAGCCAGTCATTAGCTTGACACTTGATGACGCTCAAAATGCCCTGACACCTTTAACTTTGATGCGTCAACATCACATTCGCCATCTACCTGTAGTAGATGAGCAAGGGCAATTGCTAGGCTTAATTACGCGTGAGAAAATTCGTCAGATAATCCAACCTGCTCATCTGCTGAAACTGAGATATGTAAAAGAGGTGATGGTAACTGATGTTACTCATGCACTGCCAACTACATCTATCTTGCAATTATCGCAAATGATGAGCGAGCGCCGGATCAGTTGTGTGGTAATTGTTTCTCCACAGGAGACAGGACTAATCCCGGTGGGGATGATCTCGGAGAAAGATATTTTAAAAGTCCAATTACAGGGACTAGATACAACTCAAACTCAGGCGCAAGCCGTAATGAGTACCCCTGTATTAAGTATCAATTCCACTGAATCTTTATGGGTAGTTCACCAGTTAATGCAAGAGCGAGGAGTACGACGGTTAGTTGTAGTTGGTGAACAAGGTCAACTGCAAGGACTGGTAACACAAACCAATCTCTTGCAAGTGCTTGATCCGCTAGAAATAGTCAGCGTGATCCAAGCATTACAAGCAAAAATCTCAGAACAAACCGTTCAACTGTGTCAATTCAACCAGCAGTTAGAACAGGAAGTAAAACAACGCCGCCAAGCCGAGAAATCGCTACGCCAATCTCAACAAGAATTAGAGTTGCGGGTGGCAGAGCGGACAGCCCAGTTGGTAGTAGCAAATGCAGGTCTGCAACAAGAAATTGAGGAGCGCAAACAAATAGAAGCCAAGCTCCAGCAGCGTGAATATGAGTGGCAAGCCCTTTTTGATCATGCTCTTGATGCGATCGCCATTGCAGATGACGAAGGACGATATGTAAAAGTTAATCCGGCAGCCTGTAACCTGTTTGGTTTATCCAAAGAAGAACTTAATGGTTATACAATTGCAGATTTTGCCGAAAGAGGATTTGATTTCACCCAAGCTTGGCAACAGTTCTGTGAACAAGGGCAAATGTCTGGGGAGTTTAGATTACATCGTCCCGATGGCACAGTGCGAGAAACGGAATTTGCAGCAGTTGCCAACTATATACCGCATCGCCATCTTTCAATATTGCGAGATGTAAGTGATCGCCAAGCCGCACTGCGTGAATGTAAACAGTCCGAAGAAGGTCGGCGGGAAAGCGAGCAACGACTACAGGCGATTATAGATAATTCCCCAACTGTTATCTATGTCAAGGATCTTCAGGGGCGGCATATTCTAGTAAATTCTGAATTTGAAAGACTTACCCACCTGACGCGAGAGCAAGTCAAACATAAAACTGACTATGAAATCTTCTCTGCTGACATTGCTCAAGACTTGAGCAGAAATGATCAAAATGTTCTCACTTCTGTTACACCTTTACAGTCTGAGGAAATCCTTGAATTGGATGACGGCTTACATACTTACTTGAGTGTCAAGTTTCCCTTGTGCCACAGTGATGGTCAACCCTACGCTATTTGTGGTATTTCCACTGACATTACCGAGAAAAAGCAAATAGAGCAACAATTTTATCGCGCTCAACGCCTGGAGAGTATAGGAACTCTCGCCAGTGGTATTGCTCACGATCTGAACAATGTCTTTGCTCCCATAATGATGACTTCACAACTATTACCTTTCAAATGCAAAAATGTGGATGCACAGACTCAAGAACTGTTCAAAACTTTAGAAAACTGCTCAAAGCGTGGAGCTGACTTAGTTAAACAAATTCTCACCTTTGCCCGTGGGACAGAAGGAAAACGCATCCTCCTGCAACCTGGACATTTGCTTAAAGAAATAGTCAAAGTCATCAACCAGACATTTCTTCAATCAATTGAAATTGTTGCCAATATTCCGACAAACACTTTGTGGATGGTGCAAGCTGATCCCACCCAACTAGAACAGGTGTTCATGAACTTGGCAGTCAATGCCCGTGATGCTATGCCCAATGGTGGTACTCTGACTATTACTGCCGAAAATCGCATGATTGATGAAACTTATGCCCGAATGCACCTTGAGGCTCAAGTAGGAAGCTATATCGTTGTCACCATGAAAGATACAGGAACAGGTATTCCTCCAGAAATTGAGGAGCGCATATTTGAGCCATTTTTTACCACTAAAGAGGTCGGTAAAGGGACTGGACTAGGATTATCGACTGTTTCAGGTATTGTTAAGAACCTCGGCGGTTTTATAGAAGTAGCAACTAGCGTAGGTAAAGGCACAAAATTTCAGATATTTTTACCTAAAACAGAAGGAACAGCAATCGAAATTACAACAGAGGCAAAGTTGCCAAGAGGTAAGGGCGAGTTAATTTTATTGGTAGATGATGAAGCATTTATACAACAAATCACACAGCAAACCTTGGCAGATTATAATTACAAAACCTTTATAGCTAACGATGGCATTGAGGCTATTGCTCTCTATGCCCAATATGAGCAACAAATTAGTGTCGTATTACTAGATATGCTCATGCCTAACATGGCCGGATTAACAACCATCCGAACCCTGCGAACTATGAACCCTAACGTCAAGATTATTGCCAGCAGTGGCTTACCCACTAACGAGCAGAAGTCCATTGAGGCTGGTGCAGATAAATTTCTGTATAAGCCCTACGTGGCCAGAGATTTATTGACTACTCTATCGGATGTAATCGCGGTTAAAAACTAGAATATTGCTTACTTGCAAAATGTTTTACATCTAAGTGCTGATAAAAAAGCTACAAAGTTTCTACACAATACACTGGCAATTATACTATTTCTCAAAAATGGTTAGAAGTTCTATTTAAGCCCCAACCTCGTAAGAAAGGTGGGCAACATTGGCTACTGGAAATGCTGGGATTGAGCCAATTATTAATTCAATCTAGCTAGTGTTTCTTACTTCTTGCTTGATTGGCTGATTAAGTCATTAGTGCAACAAGCTGTTGCACAATTAGCAGTTCAACTTATATCAAGCATTGGAGAATCGACATCTAAAAGCCAATTCTCATCAATAAATTCTAGATTTTCATCATAAACAAGAACTAATTCGCCAATCTTTTGAGTATGATCATTCTGCGCTTGTGTGGCATTAGTACCAAAAGCTCTAAGTGAAAACTTTAGTTGTAAAAAACGTTCAGTGTGAGTAACACCAATAGAACTGGTAACTAATTCCGCTTCTAGGGGACGAGGTAACTTAATTGTTTCATAATATTCATCTTGTTCATCCCAGTAACCGTACACTTTATAATCACATTGGGTAAGATGTTCTTGAACAAGAATGTTGGCATCTAAATTTTCTAATATTTCAGTTAAATCTCGCCAGACTTGATGATTTTTTAATTCGAGTCTTGTCATAGTTATGTGGGTTTAATGTTCTGTTACCAAACCAGGGAAGTGTAATATACCATCAATGAATTTTGCATGAAATCGGCGGTCGCCACCTTTACCTAAGACTTTAGATTTCAAATCGTAACCTGATTCTTGGGAAGCCACCAACCCAACATTACCGCGAGGGGGTACTTGCCCTTTCTCAATGGCTTTTAAATGTTTCCCTTTGAAATCATATTTTAATCCTAGTTTTATTTGTTCACTAGCAAACGAAACTAGCAGACCACTGATTGAAACATATACAGTATCAGGTTGAATATCTGTCCAATTATCTGGTAATGGTTCCATGAAAATTATACTGAAACTGAAAGCGCAATTTATTTAAGTTAAGTAACTCATTTAAGTAACTACGTTACTTAATTACTCAATATTAATATCCTCAAAAGCTTGCTCTAGAAGGATTCTTAGAATTTCTGATTTCTTTCTACCAGTCCGGTTAGCAAGGTTAGTTAGCTTCTTGTGCATATCTGGAGACAAATCTAAACTAACTCGAATAGGTTTCTCCTTCCGAGGTGAATCCTTAATTAACTTGTCTAATAAATTATTAGATTCTTTCTCTAAATCCTGCTCTAACTGTTTAGCAGTTTCAGAATTATCAGTAAATTTACCATTCGTCTCTTCCCTACCAAATATAAATTTATCAAGTTTCTCGTTTAACGGTTTTCGTGTATTACTCATTTAAGTAAACTCCAGATTTCTTGACACAAAGAATCGAACTCCTCAGCAGCTTCTTTAGCTCCTTTCATTGACCAAACAGTTGTATCTTGAGAAAAAGAATCAGCTATAGCCTGTCGATTATGAATTACAGTTTTTAGCAAATTTACGCCAGGGATTTCTTTTAAAAATGTTAAAGCTTCATCTTTTAGTCGAGTATTTTTAGCAGCACGAGAAAGAAAGATGGCAGGCTGAGGTAAACCCCCAGATATTTTCTGGGCTGATTTAATTAAACGAATTGCCTCACTTGCAGAATGTAAGTCTAATCCTGTTGGTTGAATTGGAGTTACTGAAACATTTGATAAACATAAAATTGCGCGTGTTGATTCAGTAACATTGGGCGCTCCATCTACAACTACAAACGCATAGTTTTCTGCCAAAACTGGCAGTTGTTCAATCAAGTCATTTGCATCAATAATTTTGGATGTCGGGATGACATTACCAAGGGCAGACATCCAAAAAGAGCCACTCGCTTGAGCATCAGCATCAATGAAATGGACTTTTTTACGTTTTCTATGCAGCCAAAAAGCAAAATGCACGGCAGCTGTAGTCTTGCCGCACCCTCCTTTTTGGTTACAAAACGAGATAACTGGCATCTTACGTAACTTAATTACTTAACTTAGTTGAGTATAAGTGCCAGGAGTAAAAGACGCTATATTCAGTTGTCTGCCGTAGCATCCTGTATCGGCTAAATTAATGATTATTTAAGGAACTCAATTACTTAACTCAGTTACTTAATTAAGTAAAACATAAAGCTGTTGTTTATGGTGACAACCCAATTGAGCGATCGCGCATTATATCGGAAAAATCACCTGATTAAAAGAGTGAAGATTACTCAACACTTGTCAGTGCCTCCAGTTGCGCCAGCAGTTTTTCAATTTGCTTGTGCTTCTTAGGGTCTGACCAAATGCGCGATTTTCTTAGTTTGGTAGTTGCAGTAGTAAAACGCTCTTTGTAATTATTCGGCTCTGTGTTAGAGGTAGAGGCTGCGGCTTTCTTCTCACTAATCCGTTGCCTAATTTCGCTTAAAGACCAGTTTTCGGCAATAGCTTGTTCTAAAAACTCAACACGCTCATTCAACTGGGCAATCTGCGCGATGGCTTTGGCTTTAGTGTACTCAATTGAACCATCCCTGAGTGCAGAGAGAATATCTACTGGCAGGTTGAGCAGTGGCAGACGGTTGTTAGCAAATGATTCCCAGGTCATTAAGCCTAAGCTTTCAAAAACATCCTCAACAATTTTGAGGTCAGGATTTTCTGGACTTGACCCTTGTTCTTCATCGGTTTCATCTTTTCCAATAACGTTATTGGAAGAATTGGATGCTTCCTTACGTTCATGTTGCAAGCGGCGCAGTAAGGGCGCGATGTCTTCAACGCTTCGACCCAGTTTGAGAGCCAACAGTTGCAGTATGCCTTCGGTTTCTTCAACTGGATTCAAGTCTTCCCGCAGTAAGTTTTCTATCAGTGCCAGTTGAAAAGCTGCATTGTCGTCTAATTCCTTGATGACAACGGGTATTTCTTTTAAAGCAAGCTCGGTTGCTGCACGATAGCGACGTTCTCCCGCAACTACTTCGTGTTTGCCACCATCAACGGGGCGGACTAAAAGCGGTTGCAGGATGCCATGCTGTTTAATGGATTCGCTTAACTGCTTTAATGCAACTGGGTCAAAGTAACGGCGTGGTTGCGTGGCTGGCAGAACAATCTGGTCTAAGGGCATTGACTGAGGCGCACTCGATACGCCTGTGGTGTCCCAAGGTACATCAATTTTGCTTTTGAGGGGTTGGTTGGCTTTAGTGCGTCTCATTTCAATGCTTCTAAACTAGCGGCTATTTTTTTCAATATTTGGATAGATGGGTGTTTGTGATCGTAAACTGCTAGGGGCATTCGCTCCTCTGAGGCATCAACAAAAGCAGTAGAGCGAGGAATTGGGGGGAATACTGTCCCGGCTGGGGCTAATTGTTCGGTGATGGCTGCTAGAGTGCGGGTGTCCTGGGAGTTGCGAACATCGTATTTTGTAGGCACAAACCCAGCGATTTGCAGTTTGCGGTTAGCTTTTTTGCGAACTGTGTCCACCGTTTTTAAAAGTTCGCCTGTACCCTCAAAGGCTTTGAAATGGGTTTCCAGAGGGACGAGAACATGAGTGGCAGCTACAAGTGCGAGATAACTTAATAAGCCTAAGCTGGGAGGGCAATCTATTAAGATGAAATCGTACTCGTGTTCAACTGAGTCAACAGCTTCTTTGAGACGGAAATCGCGCATGGCCTCCCTAACCAATTGCATTTCTGCCGTACTCAAAGAAATGTTAGCAGGGGCTAAATCCATGCCATGAATGCCTTCATGGATTGGTAGGGGTAGTTCATCCACAATGGCATGATAGACAGTTTGCCCTAAATCCCTTGGAACTAAGCCCATGAAAATGGTTAAGCTGGCTTGGGGGTCTATATCGATGAGCAGGACTCTATGACCCAATTGCGCTAAGTGGTAGCCCAGGTTTTGGGTAAGGGTGGTTTTGGCAACACCTCCCGCCTGATTAAATACTGCGATGATTCGGCTCATAAGTGAGTTGCTTTACCTGCACCGTTACAACTTAAGATAACGGTAAGAAGCCAAGAAACAATGTTTATTTTTGTTTTTCTTACAGGCTGCATCACTTATTTTGAGGAATTTTTCAAATTTCGCTGTCTTCGAGCTTCTCTCTTTTGTTGTGCTTTATTCAAGCTTTCATGATCATTAACGCTCTGTTGGGGAGTAACAATTTTCGGTGTTGCTTGCTGATTGCCTGTTGGGGTTAGGGATTTAGACGCTAAGTCTTTTCTAGACTTTAAGCCAAAATAGACCTGCACATCATCAAAATCTCCTACCACCTCATCATCGACACGCCCCGCTTCAAAAGCTTGCTCAATCAGAGGTAAAGAATCTATTGCTTTGAGGTCAATTAGCACAGAAATGATATGACCATTTAACTCTGGGCTATTTTCTTCAAAAGCAGAAAGCTGTTGAGACAGAGCAGCAACACAATTCGCATGATGCTCTGGATATACGCAGGCAATTCTTTTGATAGTAACGATAGCTTGAACTCGCCAAGTTTCGTCATGAGAGTCATCAGCCAGAAAATTTGTGAGTGCTGGAATTGCTCTTAAACCAATCAGACTTAAAACATCCGGCAATTCCTCAATCAAGCAGAACAAGACTTCATTATCAAAAGCATCATCCATTTTGGAGAATAAGCTAATCAATGGCTCAATTGCTGATTCTGCGCGGAGTTGTCCTAATGCCCGAATTGCATGAATAGGAGCGTATTCTAATAAACTGTCTTCACCAAACAAATCATTTTCATCATCCTGCATATTGTACAAATCCTCATCCGTTGCCATGCGGATCAACTCAGGAATATCAGCAGCAGTAATACCTAGTTGCTGATAGTCAGGCCATTCTGCTGGGGATAATTTTTCAGTTCCAGGCTCATAGTCAAGTAATTGATTAACAGGAGATGAATAACTATTTCTTGGCATAAAATTTCACTCGTCAATTTTTTAAGAAGACTAGACAAGCTTTTTGATTGCACTTTACTCTTAACAGTTAATTAACCCCAATTACAACCACATCAGGGGGAAAACCGCACTACGGGGGAGAGCGTTTTTGTTGCAAGGCATCTTTGTTAAGCATCTCTGTTAAACTGCAACTGATAGTCTCTGGTTTATCAATCGGCGACCTAATTTACTGAATGTGGCTGTTAGCAGGGCGCGAGAATTGTTTATCCTGATGGGGAATTTGGGGCGAATTTCTTCAGGGGGGATACCAAAGAGTTGGTGGAATATATCAATGAATTTGGCGAGATGCGATAATTTCAAAAAAGTGCAGAAAAGTGCAAATGCCAAAATCCAACACCTTTGAAGAAAAATATCCTTATATTTCGCGCTTTGTAGAAGAATATGGCTGGATTGAAATCGGAGAGAGCGAACACATAAACTCCTTTGTTAGAGCCTATGATTTTGGTGGCACTGTCTATGAAGGCAAGGCAAGTTACCGCAATATAGAAGCAGCATTGCAAGACCTTGAGGCAGCTATCAAAGCCAACATGGAAGAAAGGGGAATCTAAAAGAAATTAATGTAAGAAAAAATTAAGAAATTTTATTTTATTAGTTACTTAAACATTTGACTTATAAAGGTTTGAGACAGGCTTTGCGGTGCATCTCTATTGCGAGGTTGCTGATCTTGCCCCTAATGACAGATTCGCTATATTTAGGCCGATTTAACTCAGATGCTTTTGGAGAAACAGGGATGGCGAAAGCTTCGCGGAGAAGTGTTGTTTTGTGACTTGAACCATTAAATGAGCTTTTATCTCAAGATATGCTTCGCAAAGTAGTGTTTCATTTTATGGTTCACTATGTGATAACGAGTTTATTTTAATAATGATAATCACATAGGGGGTTGGAGGTGTTGTGCGAGCTACGCTCGCACAACACCTCCAAGTTTGATTATCATTTTTATTTAATGAAAGAGCGAGGATAGCGATCGCCCACCAGAATTATCATAGGTAGACTCAATTCCTATAAAAACAATGGTTCTGAATCATAATTAGAGCGTTGTGAACCATATCTTGAAATAAAAGTTGATAATTGTGCTGTTATTGGAGGGTTGCTTATTTGAAATTTTGCCCACAAGTGTTTTTTAAACTTAGGCTTATATTATTGTGCAAAAAATAAACTCTAGCTCATTATTTAATGCAAAGTTTGTAGCTATAAAGCTTAATCTGGCGTTACTTGTGGCTTATTTTATGGTTCACAAGTTGGCTCATTTAATGATTCAAGTCACATGTTTTTAGGTAGTTTTCCTAACTTTTAACTTCAATTAATACAGCCAAAACAAGCTTTTTCTCCGTTTTTTGGCAAAAAGAGCAATTTTATTTTTGTAAGTCTTTCCTAGCATAACTTACAGCCGTTGCGTGGCGGCTCGTGTCAGACTCGCTACTTTCACCCCAAAACGGGATGCTCCCCATTAGTCTAAACTCTAGTGCAGAATCTCTGTTATTTGTTCTACCAGTGTTAAGGGGTCAAATGGTTTGCTAATTACCCCTGCAACTCCTAAGCTGCTAAATTGTTCTAAGTCTGAATTTTGTACTTTAGCAGTCATAAAAATTACTGGAATTACTTGGGTCTTGGGTTCGCTTTTCAGGCAATGCAATAAGGGGTAGTGTTACGGAAGCTGCGGCCAAGGGCAAACTAAACAGTTTAGTTTAAAAAGATGACGATTTTATTGGTATGAACGCTGTAAGAAAAGTACCGAATTTTCTTTTGGAGTTGGCACAGTGACCACTTTTAAGATAAAAGACTGAGAAAAAATGAAGTAATTGGAGCAGAACGTAGGAGTATTATTCCGACTCTATACAAAACCGGAACTTTTTCTGTGACTTCATGATAATGTCTGAAGAGTACATTTGAGGAAGTTTGAATGAAGCGACATTGGGAAGTAGAGGAATTAATTGAGCATTGGACACTACTTCCCGATGAAGAAGCACTCTTAGAAAACAAAATTGGCGCGAACCGATTGGGTTTTGCTATTTTGCTAAAATTCTTTCAACTAGAAGGTAGATTTCCTACTGAAAAAAGCGACGTTCCTAAACCTGTTATTGTTTACCTAGCAAAACAACTATCCATTCCTTGGGAAGAATATTATGCCTACGATTGGCAAGGACGTAGCATTAAATATCATCGTTCTCAAATCCGCTCCTTTTTAGGATTTCGTGAAGCCACTGCATCTGATGAAACCGAAATGCTCAACTGGTTAGTAGAGCAGGTATTGGCACATGAACAGGATCAGGACTTACGCAACTGGCACAAAAAGGGGGTAAGGTGCAGCCCTACCCAGCGACAATTCAACTCAAACCAAGCACATAAAAATACTTGGGCGTTTTAGTTGCTGAA
>NZ_JACJTU010000097.1 GCF_014698835.1 Nostoc paludosum FACHB-159
TCTGGGTTTTCCTGCTTGAGCCGCTTGAGTGCTGGCTTTGACTTGGGGGGAACTCCGGCTGCGGTCTTTTTGCCAGAGGTGGGTTTGGTCATCGTCCCACCTCCAGTTTGAAGGTGGTCTTTTTGGTATTTGCTTGTGGCATCATGGGGTTAGATTTATTAGTACTCCCCAGCCTTTGTTTACAGGTTGGGGTTTTCATTAGCTTCTTATATCTTTGCAGTTGTCGTCAATTGCAAGGCTTCCTCAACCGAACTCTCTTGCCTTGTTATCACTACTTGCTTGGGGCTGTTTAATCGCTGACCATAGATGAGGCGTTCATGTAACTTTAGCTGCATCTATCTTTTTAATATCGAGCTTTCAGCACCCAGATAATTATGAAACCCATCATCAAAAAGCCTGAGTTCCGCGCTCTCAAAAAGTCTGTCGTTTCACAATCATTACCCGAAGAACTGTATGCGGTTGATACCGCCGCCACTGCCGAAATCGAACAGCAACAGCCACCAGAAGAAATCGCTTATCCAGCTTACCAATCCTCGGCGCAAAGTTATCCAGTTCTACAATCCGTTGGTAACACTGGCTGGCAGATTTCTGATATCTGGCGTGATTTGCGGGTTGATAGTTTTTCTAATTAATAATCTATCTATAGATACTTGCAATAATTAGCGCACATATCATCAATATATCTCAGTAGTCAGCTAAAGTAGGCTACTGATTTCTTTGAGAATTCTGCTGGGGCTTGCAAAATTTGTAACAAGTTATTATCCTTATCCAGTAACACTCACAGCAGTTTTTTCTCCTAGAAATATCAGTAGATACTTTTGATACTCGTGTGTGCTGCTGTGGGATGTCGTGTAAGGCACAGCTGGTGTTGGGGTGGGGCTAGGGCGATCACCATCCTGAGAATTTGTGCGCCTTGAGATGAGTTTCGCGTATTGTTAAGAATGTTTGTTATACCTGCATCAATCAATGGACGTTAAAGATAATTGATTACTAGCGTTCGCTACGGACAGCAATAATCTAGACAACACATTCAAATAAATGCAAATAAAATATATGATAGAGTATGACGCAACAAGATTTACCTTAAAAGCTGAACTGGTAGAACGTATAGAGAAATTAGGATTACACCAAAGCCTATTTCCAAACTCTAATGAGTCTATCGATAAACTGGTGCGACAATTGGAAACTATAAATCCAATTAGACAACCACTGGCATCTAATTACCTCCCTTCTTTATTAGGTGAGTGGGAATTAATATATGCCTCTAGTGGGACAGTCGTTACACGTCAACTTGCATCAATTCAAGATATTTGGAGTGGAATTAAAATCAAACGTGTGTGGCAGAGTTTGGCTGATAGTAATATCACAAAAATCTCAGCTTCTAATAGCGCTCAGCTTGAAATACCTATTTTAGGTGAGTGGCAGTTACAGGCTAATGGATACTGGAAAAAGGAGGCAGATGAAAAAACTGCCAAAGTATCCTTTCACTCATTTGCCATCCAAGTAGTTAAACCCTTTGGGCTGTCTAATTGGAGTTTTCCTGAATTGAATATACCAGTATTAGAATTCCTACAGAAAGAAGCTTTGTGGATCACTTCCTACTTAGATCAACAAATTAGGATAGGACGAGGTAGAACAGATAATTTATTTGTATTTAGGCGTGATGTAACACCCTCAACTTAGTCCTAACAGAAAAGTTCTGCTTATTGAAGCGAGTTTTGAGCATAGTTATAATTTGAGATGAAAAAATTAATTTTTTTTTGTGAACATTTAGCTTCGACATTTTATCTGTTATTCTCATCACCTGTGATAGCACAGATTGTTCCAGATAACACATTATACCAATTCTATATGAGGGTGCATAGAACTGTAGAATAGTGTGATAGTAAAAATTAAACACTGCTTGGCAAGCAATGGGACGCCCTTTTAACTTAGAAATCAGTGAGAGCGCTGAATATTTGTCTAAAAGTCTCAAGAAGGCTCGGACTGCTTTTGAGAAAGAACGGTTGCAAATGCTCTGGTGGATAAAAACAGGACAAGCAACACAGCATCAGGAACTAAGCCGCATGTTGGGCAGAGATGGCTCAACAGTAACACGCTGGTTGCAAAAGTATCGACAAGGGGGACTAGCGAAACTATTAGAGGTGAAAGCTTCTCCTGGAGCAACTCCGAAGATTCAAGGAGAAATGCGATCGCAGTTGGAGGAGAAACTCAAATGTCCCGAAGGGTTCAGCAGCTATGGGGAAATTGTAGAGTGGCTCAAGCAGGAATTTGATTTAGAAGTCAAATATCAGACGGTATATCGTTTGGTACACTATCAACTCCAGGCGAAACTCAAAATACCTCGACCTGTAAGCAAACAGCAGGATGAACAGGCTATCAACCTGTTTAAAAAAACATTCCTCACGCCCTTGTTAGCTTTCAAAACCTTTTAGGTCAAGGAAAGCGACTACGTTACCTCTGTCAGGATGAGACTAGACTAGGGTTGAAAACGGAAACCGGGCGAGTGATTACGGCTCGTGGTGTCAAACCGATAGTCAGTGTACAGTGGCCAAGAGAGGCATTCTGGCTGTATGGAGTCGTTGAACCATTGACAGGATGGCATTTTTGTCATGAATATCCTCATTTGGACGGTGAAAACTTTCAGAAATTTCTTGATGCCCTATCCCAAGAACTGGGTGATGATATGGCACTGATGCAAATGGATCAAGCATCTGCACATCAAGCTTTGGCGCTGTCTTGGCCTGAAAATCTCATCCCGGTCTTTCAACCTGCTCATAGCCCTCAGCTTAATCCAATTGAGCGATTATGGCAGTTTATTAAACGCCAGTTCAAAGGGGAAAGCTTCTCTAATTTACAAGAACTGCGCCAACGGATTCAACATGAGTTAGCTCAAATGTCTTCTCTCGTAATCTCCTCTTTGACAAGTTATGATTTTATCCTCGAAGCTCTCTTTCATCAAGCTTTATTCTATGCATCTTCATAGAGAATTGGTATTACCTGTCAATTCTGTAGTTACGTTACAAGGTAATACCAGCATTATTACTGGAGGAACGCAAGCAGGAAACAACTTATTTCATAGCTTCGAGCAATTCTCTTTATTTACAGATAGAACCGCTTACTTCAATAATCCTTTAAATGTTCAGAACATTATTAATCGAGTAACAGGAAAGTCTATTTCTAACATTGATGGTTTGCTTCAAACTAACTATAACGTTAACCTGTTTTTAATTAATCCTAATGGAATTATTTTTGGCCCCAATGCTAGCCTAAATATCGGTGGCTCATTCTTAGCTAGTACTGCTAGCAGAATTAACTTTGCTGATGGCAGCCAATTTAGTGCAAAAACTTCGCATGGTAAACCTTTATTAACAGTGAGCGCACCTATTGGCTTAGGATTTGATGGTAATCCAGGAGCAATTCAAGCTCAAGGTAGAGGACACAATCTGATTCTTAATAACCCATTCTCGCCATTTATTAAAAGTATTAGCCCTGATGGCTTGCGTGTAAAGCCCGAAAAAACTTTGGCTTTATTGGGCGGTGACATAGCTTTAGAAGGAGGGAAGCTTGAGGCGAGTAGAGGGCACATTGAGCTAGGTAGCGTTGATGAAGGAATAGTAAGCATTGATACAGCTTCTAGTGCTTGGAGTTTCAACTATGAAAATGTATTAAGCTTTAAGAATATTAAATTATCTCAACAGTCATTAGCAGATGTTAGTGGCTTTGGGGGTGGTTTTGTTCAAGCGCAAGGTGCTGATATTGAACTAGCAACTGGCTCGATATTTTTGATTCAAAACCAAGGGAATAAATTATCAGGTGACATTATTGTAAACGCTTCAAAAGAATTAAGAATAATTGGGACTTCTATCAATGGAGCGATCCCTACTAGCTTGGTTAATGAAAGTTTAATAGGAAATGGAGGAAAAATTGAAATTTCAGCTCCAAACCTAATTATCGAGGACGGAGCAGCAATAGTGGCTAGAACTTACGGTGCAGGCAGAGGAAGCGATATTATTGTGAACGCTTCCGAATTCACTAAAGTTACTGATGGTTCTGCTTCCGTTCTTCAGCTACCTAGTAATATCGCTACTGCAACCTTTGGCTCTGGAGATGGAGGTAATATTACACTGTCCACAAAAAGTTTGTCTGTACTAGATGGGGGAGAAATTCTCACTTCAGCTTTTGGTGCTGGCAAAGGTGGTAACTTAACAGTGAATACTGCTGAATCTACTCAAGTGATTGGGTATTTATCAGGAAATTCACAGCTTTCTAGTACTATTCTTACTAGAGCTTCTGGCTCTGGTAATGCGGGAAATTTATTTCTTTCAACAGGATCTTTGATTGCCAAAAACGGAGGTATTATTGGTTCTTTAAGTCTTGGAAATGGCTCTGGAGGAAATGTAAGTGTCAATTCTAATAGCTCTATAGAACTTATTGGACTAGTGCCAAATGTTTTTACTCCAAGCTCTTTGACTACTGCAACTTATAGCAGCGGTAATAGTGGAAAATTAACAGTTAATACAAAAAAGCTAACAGTTAGAGATGGCGGAGTAATTAATACTTCCACTCGCTCAAGTGGAAAAGCTGATAGCCTTATCATTAATGCTTCTGATTCTATAGACGTGATAGGTACAGTCCCAGGTGCTTTAAATCCCAGTCTCATAAATTCATCTGTTATTGATGCTAATAGAAGTTTCCAAGAGCTATACCTGCTGCCTCAAATACTGAGAGGAGATTCGGGAAGCATTACAATTAATACTAAAAAATTAAATGTTAGAGACGGCGCTCTAATCAGCGTCAGAAACGACGGCCCCGGCAACGCCGGCACACTCCAAATTAATGCTGACAGAATCAGCATCACCAACGCTGGCGGTATTACCGCAACCACTGCGATTGGCGAGGGTGGTGATATCGACATCAACTCAAAAATTGTTCAATTGAATGACAGCGCTATCTCTGCAACTGCTGGACAACAAGGGACTAATGGTGACGGCGGCAATGTGAACATCAATGCAGATATTATAGTTGGCACAGAAAATAGCAGAATCACAGCAAACGCATTCAAAGGCAGAGGTGGCAATGTAACAATCAATACTAAGGGGTTATTCTTCTCGCGTGATAGCATCATTACAGCCAGTTCCCAGTTCGGGGCTAACGGTACAGTACAGATCAACGGCCTCCTCGTTAACCCTATTGCTGCTGTCTTAGTACCACAGACAGTTGCAGAACCTCCCGAAATTGCATCAGTTTGCGAGTTCGGCTCAGGTGCAGTAGCAAGTATTTTAGTCAACAGTGGCGTTGACAGATTACCACTCAGTCCTAACGATGTACCATCTGTTAAACCAACTTGGCAAGATAACTTTTCTTCGTCTGAGACTATCAATAATCTAGAGAAACCAGAATTATTAACCAAACAAGCAACAGAAATTGTAGAAGCACAAAATTTGGTAATGGATTCTAAGGGGAACCTCATGTTAACAGTAGAAGCTAGTTCAGTGACGCCCTATGTAGCATCGTCCGCTAGTTTGTGTTCTGAAGAAACAAAAGTATCAAAGAATACTGTTACTATCCCTAACAATGATTAAACGTCGAGATTGCTTTAAGTATCTATTCTCAAGCGCTCTAGGGTTGTTTGCGGCTGTGAGCAAATCATCTTTTATGGCTGTTGCTGCAACCAAAGAAGCCAAAAAACGTAGTCAGGCACAATTGCTGACCCAAATTGGAGAAAAATATCTCAATGAAGGACAAGCATCAGAGGCTCTTGAGTCTTGGCAAGCAGCCACCGAAATTTATCGTCAACTTGGTTATCAAGAGGGTATTATTGGAACATTAATTAACCAAAATCTTGCTCTACAAGCTTTGGGTTTAAATCATTTAGCTTGTGACACACTTGTAGAAGCTTTAAAGTTAGATGCAGATGCTAAAATTTGCACCATCTCATCACAACAGTCTACTGAATCTTTAACAAAACCATTAATAACAGCGATTGATAAGCAAAAACATCTGCCAGTAAATCTATTTGCCTGGCATAATTTAGGAGATGTCTTGCGTTTAATTGGTAAGTTAGATGAGTCAAAGGTCGTTCTAACGAAAACACTATCAATTGCAAGGCAAATGCCTTCTATTAATACTAGCGAAATTTTGCTATCGTTAGCTAATACTGAGGAAGCTATTTATCAGCAAGCACGAAATAAATATTATGAAGTAGAAGAACCAGATTTTAAAAATGAAATCGTAGTTCTAATTCAGCAACAGGCATTGAACTCACTTGAAGTTTATCAGCAAGTCTTTCAGGTATCTACAAATTCTCCAATCACACAGTTAAAATCTCAACTTCATCATTTGAGCTTGCTGATAAATTTTGAGAAATGGTTGACAGCAGAGTTAAATTCAGGCAATCAACAATTAATTGAGATTCGCAACCAAATCCAACAACAAATTCAACCTTCTGTTGACAAAGTTGTGAAAAACTCTTCTGCATTTTCTCACTTTTCGGCTACTCAATTAGTTTATGCAAAGCTCAACTTCGCTCAGAGTTTAAGTCAAATTCCAGAGGAACAATTACGTTTATTAGCTCTTGAATATGGTCAGTCTGCACTACAAACCGCTAAAAGTACAAGTAATCTACGTATCAAGTCTTACAGTCTTGGAACTCTAGGTAAATTGCAGCCAGAGAAATCAGAAGCATATTTTGTAGAAGCTTTAAACTTAGCTCAATCAGTTCATGCGAAAGATATTGCTTATCAATGGCAGTATAAATTGGGGAATTTGTACAAGAATCAAGGAAGAACTGAAGAAGCCCTCCAAATGTATAAGGCTGCTATCGATAACTTAGCGCAAATTCGTGACAGCATCTTATCAAGTAATACAGACATACAGTTCTTCTTTCAAACAGAAGTAGAACCTGTGTACCGTGATTATATGAAGTTACTTTTGAAAGATTCTAAGGCCAATCTTCAAGAAGTAATTCAGACAAACGAACGTTTACAAATAGCACAGCTAGAAAACTTTCTCAAATGCGGTAAGCTTAACCTTGTTGCTCTCAATGAAATTCAAAATTTAAATAGTGCTTCTGGAGTAATTCATATTATTGATTTAGATGACACTATAGAAGTAATTTTACAGTCTCAAGACCGCTCTCTTCATCATCACTCTGTTGAAGAAAAACTAGTTAAAGAGTATGTTAGTAATCTTGTACGGAAGTTACAGGAAGCTCAACTTGTTTCTACTAATGTGCGACAAATTATTTTACCTTCTCAAGCACTTTATGAACAATTAATCGCGCCAATATCGTCATACCTACCTGCATCGGGAACATTAATATTTATATTGGATAAATCTTTTCAAAGTATACCGATGAGTATATTATACGATGGGGAAAAATATCTGATCGAGCGTTACAGTATTGCAGCTACTCTGGGTTCTAGAATTCGATCTCCCAAGCCTTTATCGAAAAATCGGTTCAAGGCTCTCATCGCTGCTTTGGCTAAACCCAGCCCCAGCATGTTAGATCGTAACGCTCCTAAAGGTATCAGACCACTACTCCAAGCCAAAGAGGAATTAAAAGATGTTCAAGCACAAACACAATCCTCCCTCGCGCTGCTAGATGAAAAATTTACTAGTCGCCGTCTAAAGCAAGAAATAAGTAAAAATAACTTCCCAATCGTTCATATCAGCACTCATGGACAATTTAGTTCTGACCCTTTAAAAACAGTACTTTTAGCCTATGAAAAGGTCATCAATATTAGAGAATTTGACAAATTACTCAAAGGTAATGTTCAAACTGATGCAGATGCGATTGAGCTACTAGTTTTAAGTGCCTGCCAGACCGCAAAGGGTAATAAAAGGTCAGCATTAGGAATGGCTGGAGTAGCGGCACAAGCAGGTGCGAGAACTACGATAGCTACTTTATGGTTAGTAGATGCAGATTCCACTGCTTTGTTAATGGAAGAATTCTACAAGAACTTGAAAAATGGTATTACTAAAGCTGAAGCATTAAGACTTGCACAAGTCACATTAATGAAAAATCCTAAATACGCTCATCATTACTACTGGGCGCCATTTTTGCTCGTTGGTAGTTGGTTATAAATTCCCACAACTTTAGACCTTCTTGCACCTTTGACAATTCCTTTAGGTTTTTACTACTCTTAGCTAGCTTCTTTGCCGTTGCGTATTTATTAAAAGCTTCGTCAGACAGCCCTGCCTCCAAATAGCGATCTCCTAGTACCCGATAAACTTTTGGGTTTTGGCTTCCTGCCGCTACTCTTACCTTTAATGTCTCAATCGATTCATTTACCAGATTCTTCGACATATATATAGTGTCTAAATCCCTAGCCGCAGCTTCGTCTGGAGGTATTTTCAATTCATTAATTTGTTTAATTAAGGACGCAATCTCTAATTGCTCTTTTTCTGGTAAAATGCTAATCACTAAAGGAGCATAACTAATTATTGACTTTCCCTGATACGCAAACACAATAATTGTATATGTACTCCCAAATTTCAAACGAGGTTGCCCTGATGGATATGGCAATACAGTATTATTTACTTCTATCTGCCAGTTAACATCATTTCCCTCCATCTTTACTGTGTAGCTAGTAGCTCCAGGGACAACACGCCAAGAAATTAACGGTTGCGTAGTCAATATACTACCATCACTAATGTAAGGACTAATTAATCTTGGTTTTGGTACAGTATCGTCATCAGCTGATCCTTTAAAGTCAGTCGGGCAATTCTGTGGCTTGAGGTTTGTACACTGATATTTCTCTACCTCAGTCAGTTGCGGTCGTGCACATTGGTTTGCAGGATCAGAAGCGCTGTCTCGATCAATATATAAAGTTTTTCGATTTAAGTAGCAAATAACTGTAACCGTAGCTCCATTGTCTGGGTGAATTTTATCTCCAGGACAGAGCGAACTACCTGGTGGCAAGTAGCGATCGCCTTTACTTATTACCTTGCCATCTGCGTTAATACACTGGCGTAGAGCTATTAGTTGAGATTGTCCCCATGCACTGCTAGAGCCTGAAATAAGCGGTGTTGATATTGATACGATCGCTACAACTTGAACTGGGAATTTTTTTTTTCTGATTCCGTTTGTTAGATTTTGTAAACTCAACATCCTGAAAACCTGTCTAGTGTAGTTATTTACAAGTTAATAGCATACAAGAAACATGGTATTTCAAAAAGAGCTAGGGCGAAGGTGGGGGAACAAACTCTCCCAATAAACGCTTTAATATCTGCAATCGCCACTCTTGAACCTCTTGCTGATTTGACTCGGCAATCAGGCAAATCTCCCAAGTCAGCCTAGCATCATTAATTTCATTTAATGCTTCTTGCGCTTGCGCTAATAAACAGTAAGCATCTGTCCTGGCATCCAGCTTTGTTGATTTTTCCAAATCAGCCTTTGCCTCAGCATAACGTTTTAGCTCTAATTTTGCCCAACCTAAGTTTTTGTATAAACTAGATTTTAATTTGACATTATCAGTTTCTTTTAAACCTTCTTGAGCTAAAGCAATTGCCGAATTATACTTTTTATCTAAAATCTTCAACCTTGATAAATTATTGATGGCTGGTATTGCCTCTCTACTCATTTGTATAGCTAACTGATATTGCTTTTGGGCTAAATCATACATTCCTCTATTATCATAGAAAAGGGCTAGCCCATAACGGGCTTCCCAGCTATCGGGCTTTAATTTGAATGAATTCTCATAATTTTTAATTACACAGTCATCTTGGTTCAATTTCTCGCAAACATAAGCTAAATTACTATAAGCATCTACATCTTGATTATTATATTTTATTGCTAATTCATAATACCTTTTCGCCGCTTTCAGAGTATTGGAGTTGCGAGCGCCTCTTTCAAAGTAAAAACTTGATATAGTTCGATTACTCTGAGGGCTAATCTTTAAAGCCAAGTTAAAAAACTTTTGTGCCTGCTGAGTATTATTTGCTGCTTCTAACTTTCGTCCTTGGGCTACTAGGTAGTTTGCTACTAGAGGTAGAGATAGAAAGATCCCCCCAATTATTCCTAAAACTATTAATGTATATTTGCTATATTTAAATACTTTAGAAGTAGCTAACCTATAATTTTTAATTTGCTGAGGTAGCTTTTCTAACCGTTGCAAAATTAATTCAGTAGTCTGCGGACGTTGCGCTGGCAAGGGAGCCATCAACTCATCTATAAAGTCAGCAAGAGGTTTGTCAATCTGCTGTGCTTTATCTCTCCAAATTAGTTTTCCTGTTTTCTGATCTGTGGACAAGCTTATCAGTGAAGTACCTGTAATTAACCGCACCAAGGTTCGACCTAAAGCATAAAAATCTGACTGCGGTATTGCCTTGCCGTTAATTTGTTCTAGCGGAGTATAACAAGTTGAAACGACAGCGGTCACTTCATAATTTCCCGGTCTTGTGCTTGTTCCTCCACTAGCACTTACTTTTGCTAAATAGGTATCAGTAATTCTCCTTGCCCCACCAAAATCAACCAATGCCAACCTTCCATCTGGTTGAAGAATAATATTCGCTGGTTTGATATCTCTGTGAAAAATTTCTGTATGGTGTATTAAATCTAGAATTTCTACTAATTGTTGTAACCAATCTAATGCTAGTGATTGTGAAATCTGACCATTTAACTCTATCCATTCTTGCAAATTTTCTCCCTCGATTTTATCCATCACTAAGCATCGCAACGTTAGAGGAAACTTATTTGGAGTAACGGTAAAAAAATCGTCCATTGTACTTTTTGGGATACACGGATGACTTAAAAGCCTCAAAGTTTTAGATTCTCTCTCGAACATTTCCACTATCTTAGGACTTCCCCATTTGAGGACTTTCATGATTCTGTGCCGGCGCATTGTATCCCACTTTGTCCCAGCATCTTCTACTTCCCATACTTCAACGTCTATATGCGAATCTCCCGTCAGTTCTCTCAAAGGCTTAATTAACCGAATCCGTCCATCGACTAGCAAAGGAGTGCCACAAGAGAGACAATTTTCTGCATCATCTGGGTTCTCCCTAGCTTCGCACAGCGGGTTTATACAATATTTCACAGCCGATCCTAACAGGTTACTTAGTATATCCAAATACCAGCATTTAATTTTATCAATAACTCACCCACTACTAGAAAAATATTTTAAGATACATTGCTAAAGAGGTAGCTTTAAAGTCACACATAAAGTACGATGTTATCAACGCCATACTATAGCAGTATTAACGGGTAACTTATGGCTTATAGTGCTTCTTTACAACCAGATTCGTCTTCTGCTAATGCACCCTCAGATATTCATCTCAAGAGTAGCACTTTACAAAAGCTCACTCTAGAAGAAGCTTTAGATGTTTTGAATGAATTAGTCTACCAAGCGAGGGCAAAATCCCTATCAGAGCCAGAAATTATTGTTGTAAGAGGAGCTTGGTACGATCAAAGCTATGAGGAGATGTCTGAAAACTCATCTTATAAAAAAAATTACTTGCAACGCCGGGTAGCGATCGACTTATTTGATCTATTGACAAAAATTATTGGCAACGGAGAACAAGTCTGCAAACGAAATTTCCAAACTTGTCTACAAGCCTTTATAAATCAAGATGTAATCAAGGGAAGTAAGCTCCCTGATGTTTCTAAATTTTATGGTCGCACACAGGAGCTTGTCTACTTAAAAGAATTAATTGCAACACAGCAATTTAACTGTATATCACTAGTGGGAGTTGCAGGTATTGGTAAAAGCTCTTTGGCAGCAAAATTAATGAGCGATATTAGTAAAGATAAAAATTTTGGCTTCGACTTTTTCATTTGGAAATCAGTAGCTTATTTACCCACAATTGAAGATTTAATATCAGAACTATTAGAAATTCTCGATCCTCAGTTTATTTCGCCCAATTATACCCAAGCTAAAATTACTTTATTGCTCAAAATTCTTAAACAAAAACACTGTTTAATAGTTTTAGATGAATTAGAAATTTTATATCAAAATCCCAAACTCAACTTGGATTATTTGATTTTTATCAGACGTTTAGTTGAGGAAAATCACCAAAGTTGTATTATAGTAACTAACAGAGTTTTATTTGATGATTTTGTTGAATTTATAAACACTAAAAGACCTTTCCAATTTATAAGAGTTGAAGGTTTAGATACAGATTCAGCCATCAAATTTTTGGGTGAAAGAGGAATTACAGATTTAAAAAGATGTCATCAACTAATTCAAACTTATCGTGGTAACCCTTCTGAGTTGGCTGATGTGGTTAACCGCATTCATAATATGTTTGGTAATACAGAAATATTTTTTGAAAATCCAACTACTCTTGTCAGCAAAAAATTAGAAAATATACTTAACAAAATGGTCGGAAATATCTTAGACAGCATTCATAAACAGATTATGATTTACTTAGCTGAAAAGACTGTTGAGGGTTCAGAATCAATTACTATTACCACAATATTGAACAATTTCAAACTTACCCATAAAGTATCTATTTCAACTTTAGATTTAGTCAAAGCATTAGAAAATTTAGAAAGAATGTCATTAATTGAAAGTGTTAAAAACCCTATTACCAAAGAAATCTGCTTTATACTTCAACCAGTTATCAAGAAGTATGTTCTTACAGACACTTTAGGTATAGTACATAATTTTGACTCTTCCAATTTAAAAATTGCATCATAACAGAGGTAGTTATGATGACAGGTAAACTAGACCCTCGAAAGGTAACAGCAACCACTGATATACTCAGTTGCTTAACCAAGCAGGGTTCGCATCGGGTAAACTCCCACATACAAGTTTTCGAGCTAGACCCCAAACAGATGTCACTATGTCACTCAGGGCTGCTTGAGAAAAGCCCTAAACCAGTAGGGCAAAATGTACAAAGATTAATCAATCAGGAGGTAACGCAATTAAACAATCACAATCTTGCTAGATGCGAAAATAACCGAAGTTTTGTAAGATCGAGCTTGTCAACGCGTACAACCAGAAATGGAGGAAAATAAGGCACACATAAAAATGTAGGCAAAACCTACTAAGGAGTAGCGCTTTGCCCTAAAGTTCAGACAATTGAATAATTTCAGAGCGGGGTTGATCTCGTGATGACGAAGAAAGTGGCAGTTAAAGTTTGGCGACTTACATCCACTGACTTGTCAAAAGATCCCACGCTGCTTTACTTTGCCATTATAGCGATAAAGGGAAAAGTACAGCTAGTTTCTGCTAACCGTTTTTGGCAATTTGATAGAAAATTTATATTTGATTTATGTAAATTTTTATAAAGCAGTGTGAATAGGAGCAATCCAGAACTCAGAATCCAGCGGTCGGAATTGATTATGGGTCGATTTTCCCGTACAAGTCTTTCACTTCAAGATGAGGTGAAGGACTTGGCAGATGCGATCGCGCCTACGAAGGACTCTAATTCCTCTGACTCCTGATTCCTGAAATCTAGATTGAAAACCCCTCTGTGAAGCTGAAAACCATAGCTATCAGAGGTATCTACTGTGTCAAATAACCAATGCCCACAAGAGTTGGGCGTTGGGGATCAAGTGTTATCATCTAACATTTGTGAATACCCCAATAATCTCACCGCCGCCGAGTATCATGAGCTAGCGGTGAGCAGCGCCATTCATCCTGAGTTGATCGAGCGCAACTTTTCTCATATCGAAGGAGAAACAGTTTACGATTATCTGTTCATCTCCCAAGCGATCCCCAGAAAAAACGCTGGTCGAGTTACAGACGGTTTTTTGAAAGCCTATCTGCATTTAATGGCAGGAGGATTATGGATTAGCGGGCTAGACCCGATTAATAACTGGCGACCAATGGAGTGGGGACGGATGAAACCTTCCCTACCCCGCATTGACTGGGAAAAGGGTAAGCCAGTTAAGTACGAGTCACCACCGAAAACAGCTAACCGAGTCACATACTTTGATGTGCCCAATTGTATTTGGGATAAGGTCGCACTACGGTATAGCATTAAGCGATATCACTCACCCCTGGCACTGCGATTACAAAAT
>NZ_JACJTU010000098.1 GCF_014698835.1 Nostoc paludosum FACHB-159
ACCTTCAATAAATTGCACCAGGGACGCTGGTAAGGAAATTGATAGTTTTTCAACTTGCATAGTCTTACCAAATAGTAGCAAGAATATTCTTACTTAACGGTAGTCTATAAAGTAGTAATAAATCAAGTACGAATTTCCCCATGTTGCCGAATATGTTCAACTAACCGCTTAGTTTCACCGCCTGCTAACTCTAGTTCCCTAACATTCCCCACTAAAATAAACAATTCCTTTGCCCTACTAACGGCTGTATTCAGTAAATTGGGTTTACGATTAAGAAACCAAAAACTATGCTCTTGGTGACACTGGTAAGCAGAGAAGATGATAGCTGCTTTTTCTCCTCCCTGGAAAGTGTGAACCGTGCCAATATCATCCCAACAAAAGTTTCGCCAACGGTTAGAGAGCCGATACCTGAGCGCGTTAGCTTGCTGCAAAAACGGCGACATTACCCCAATAGTCTTTGAGTTATCCTCCGCGCTAATAAAGTAACCTTGCTTCAGCAAGGATGTAATTACAGCTTCTACAGCGTTGATTTCTTCTGGATTGGTGTTATGGGTGTGGCTTCCTTCAACATGGTAAGCCAGTAGATGAGGCTCTGTTGCGGTCTGGTGATTATCGGAAAGAATTTGCAGACCACCAGGGTAGTTGGGGCTGCAAAACTGAATAATAGACGGGGTGCAACGGTAATGATTTCTCAGAATAATGCCATTGCCATTGTCCCCTTCTGTACCACTAGCACCAGCAGCACGATGATAAGCGGTAGCAGTGTATTTGGCGGTGGGGGCATAGCGATAATAATCTTCATTCTTCATGCCCCGATCCAGAAAGGCAGTTTTGAAATATTGCTTGATGGTATCATCGCTCATATTGACGATAGGCTCAATTTGTTGGGGGTAGCTATCAAGTTGTTCTTGGATTTGTTGATGTAGAGCTTGCTTTAACTCTAGTTCCTTGGTTAAAGCCGCTATTTTGTTTTGAATTTCAGTTACTTCGGAGTTAAGATTCCGCCATTGCCGTGAGAAACCGATTTTTTGATTAACGCTGGTGATGGCTGTGGTTAAACTGGTGGAGTCAATGGGTATCTGAAAGGGATGCGCTGTTGCCAAGGTGTTTAAAACAGCCGCGTTTACTCGATTTGCCAAACGCTGAAAAATTCGCTTGTCGGTGGTAGCATTGAGCCAGTCCAAGGCGCGTTTTGTAATAGAGTCAGAATCTTTTGGCAGTTCGCGTTCTGCTTGGAATAACGCAATTTGTATCTGTTCGTAAGCATCAATGGGAAAATTTTCGTAAGCAGCCAAACTTGATAGCTGTTCAGTTTGGGCTTCTAAGGAGACAGACTTAGCAGCAATATCGTCATTGAGAGATTGGATTTCTACATCCAATTGCTCTAGCCGTTCGACATCAACAATTTTTTGAGCAGTATTCAAGCGGTCTTGCTCTATAAGTTGCTGAATTTCACTCTCGGCTTGTAGTAAGTAGAGTTTGGCTTGTTGCCAAGAATCTAGGTTAAATTCAGTATTACGCAGCCAATCTTGAGTTGATTGCAGTTTGGGTAAGGTTTCCTTACGGATATTAGTTTGGTTTCCGCCTGGAAGATAAAACTGTTGACCAGGAGATTTTATAGTCAATCGTTGTTGGAATTTTTTAACGGTGCTGTTATTAGTGGCGACAAAGAAGATTAAATTATTTGCATCATCTTCACCGTGAACAAGTCGTAACGCCCGATTTACTACTTGCTGGGCTATGAGGTGCAGGAAGACCTCCGTTTTTCCATTCCCCGGTGGGCCACAAACAGCAGTTAGTAAATTCTCCTGGGTGTGTTTGAGGACAGAGGCTTGAAATTCATCAGGTGCATGATCCGGGAAAGCACCCCAGAACATCACCTCATCTCTGGGTGATTGTAGCTGACCCCAAAGGTACTGCATGGCTGGATGAGTTTCATTTAGCCATTCTGCCTTAGAGTCAGGTTGTTGAAGTTCCTTGAGTATTTCTTGTATGTCTTGCTTGAGAAGGGCGTTATAGGGTGTAAAGTCGCAGCGTAGCAAATAAGGTTGTCGAGAGGTTTTGTACTTGACTTCGGGTAAGTCTACCAATTCAAGAAAGTCTCGAAGCGTTGGGAATCTTCCTTTAAATGTGTCTTCTAAAAATTTTCCAATTCCTGACGCAACAATCAGTGATTCGGCTTGTTCTTCTTCTAGTCCGTACAGCCGCATTAAGTTAACAACCACTGGCTGAAACTCGTACTCAGTCAAGTCCCAGCCAGTTTTGCGGTAATTACCTTTAAAGATGAGCGAAATATCGATTGTGAAAAGAGGCAGGTATTTCAGCTTTTGCTCTTTGCCCTTGCCGTTGATTATATAGATTTGTGGGAAAGCAACAGCCATCTGAACATCATTTTTGTTCCCTCTTTTAGCCGCTTGTTGCTGTTGCTGGAATTGTGTAAATACTTCGCTATCTAACAGTAGCTTGTTGCCAACAAGCTGCACTCCCTTATCTACTACCTTTGAATAAATATCTGAAGAACGCTCGACCTCAGCTTGAGTCAGTTCTTCTAACCTGATGTAGCCTAACCAAGCTTGTACTATCTGGATAAGTTTTTCTGACTCTAGCATGGTCACTTAAACATGAATCTTAGGCACTAAAGCTTAGTATAAAAAATATTTGAGCATTTTGCCTTCTACGTCCTGGTTTTGGTATGTCAGGTTACTCAACATTTGTCAGCGTCTCTAGTTGTGCAAGTAGTTTTTCTATCTGTTTGCGCTTCTTAGGGTCTGACCAAATACGGGACTTTCTTAGTTTAGTAGTCGCAGCAGTAAAGCGCTCTTTGTAATCGTTAGACTCGGTGTTAGAGGTAGATGCTGCGGCTTTCTTCTCACTAATGCGCTGTCTGATTTCGCTTAAAGACCAGTTGTTGGCAATAGCTTGTTCTAAAAACTCAACACGCTCATCTAATTTCTGAATCTGGGCGATCGCTCTAGCTTTGGTGTACTCAAGTGAGCCTTCCCTTAGCGCATCAAGGATATCTTCTGGGAGATTGAGCAAGGGTAGACGGTTCTTAACGAAAGATTCCCAGGTCATTAACCCTAAGCCATCAAACACTTCTTTAACGATTTTGAGGTCTTGGTTGACAGCAGGCTCATGATTAAGGGCTGAATCATCCGTTTCGGTTTCGCCCATAACGTTATGGGTAGATAATTCAATATCGCCTTTATCGTCGCTGACAACGTTATTAGTGGACTCAGTTTCAACTCCGCCCATAACGTTATGGGTAGGTTTATCACCTTCGCCTTCATCGTCGCTGATAGCGTTATTATCAGAGTCACTTTCAACTGCGCCCATAACGTTATGGGTAACTGTAGATGCTTTGTTTTGCAAGCGTTGTAGACGATACAGTAATGGGGGTACTTCTTCAAGGCTTCGACATAGTTTGAGAGCCAGCAGTTGCAGTATGCCTTCAGTTTCTTCAACTGGGTTAAGGTCTTCCCGCAGTAAGTTTTCTACGAGTGCTAGTTGGAAAGCTGCGTTATCGTCTAATTCTTTGATGACAACGGGTACTTCTTTTAACGCAAGTTCGGTTGCAGCACGATAGCGGCGCTCTCCTGCTACTAGTTCGTGTTTTCCATCAGCAACGGGGCGGACTAACAGAGGTTGCAGGATGCCATGCTGTTTTATAGATTCGGTTAACTGCTTTAACGATTCCGGGTCAAAGTAACGGCGCGGTTGTGTCGCTGGCAGAACAATCTGGTCTAACGGCATAGATTGGGAAGAAGCAGCATTATTGATAGCTGTAGTGTCCCAAGGTACTTCAATTTTGCTTTTAAGGGGTTGGCTGGCTTTAGTAGTGCGTCTCATTTTAAGGATTCTAAATTAACGGCTATTTTTTTCAAGATTTGGACAGATGGGTGCTTTGGATCGTAAACTGCAAGGGGCATTCGTTCTTCTGAAGCATCAACAAAAGCAGTAGAGCGAGGAATGGGCGCAAAGACAGTTCCGGCGCTTGCTAGTTGTTCGGTGATGGCTGCTAGGGTACGAGTGTCCTGAGAGTTACGGGCATCGTATTTTGTCGGCACAAACCCAGCTATTTGCAATTTGCGGTTGGGTTTGTTGCGGACGGTAGCAACAGTTTTTAACAGTTCGCCTGTACCCTCAAAGGCTTTGAAATGGGTTTCTAGAGGGACGAGAATATGAGTGGCAGCTACAAGGGAGATATAAGAAAGTAGCCCTAAACTGGGAGGGCAATCTATAAGGATGAAATCGTAATTCTCTTGGATTGGTTCGATGGCTTCTCTGAGGCGGAAATCGCGCATGGAAGCGTTAACCAATTGCATTTCTGCCGTAGCAAGAGAGATGTTAGCCGGTGCTAAATCCATGCCATGAATGCCCTCATGGATTGGTAGGGGTCGTTCATCGACAATGGCATTATTAACGGTTTCGTCTAAATCCCTTGGAACCAAACCCATAAAGATAGTTAAGCTGGCTTGGGGGTCTATATCGATGAGCAGGACACGATGATCCAATTGCGCTATTTGGTAGCCCAGGTTTTGGGTAAGGGTGGTTTTGGCAACACCTCCCGCCTGATTAAATATTGCGATGATTCGGCTCATAAGTGAGTTGGTTTACTGCACCGTTACAGTTAAAGATAACTGTTGATGGGTAAATTGGTATTGTTTATCAAAAATTATGATCACATTAAATCCCAGTCTCTAGCTGTTTATGCTACTGGGATGAACAATAGTAATTCCTTCAACTTCTACAAAATCTTTTGGATTTAAGGTCAGAATATGGCTGATGTTATGGGCAAGCACTACTGCTTGTATACGTAAATCGTGGGTGCGTTTACCTGAAATCTTGTGATTTGTAGCGAGGCTAAACCAAATGTGAAATATATCTGGCGTTTCTTCTAGCCACTCAAACTGATTTATTAACATTTGCACCGCTCGTTTGGTTTCTTCTGGTGTCCATCCAAATCCATTTACAGCTACAGGACGGGTGGCTACAACCCAAAATTCAATTAAAACTTGAGATGTAATAAAACATCGGTGGTTATTAGATATTAGATACCTGATTGTGCGATCGACAAGATTGTAATCTGGTGAAGCTATATCCCTGGAGCGTAACAGGATATTGGTATCTAATAAATAATCGGTCATACTTCATCATCGTAGATGTTTTCTCGACGCAGAGCTTCATCATCAAGGTTGGCATAGCTTTTTGGTGCTGTATCTACCCACTCCTGCCAAAGTAATAATCTCTCTTCCGATGTTTGAGGTTTATTAGTTAGTAACGTTAGATGCTTGTTACTCAGCTTTTCTTGAAAGAGTTTTTGCTCTTCGGGGGAGAGGTTTAGTACCACTTCTACGAGGGAATTAACAAGTTGTACATTCATTTAGACCTCCAGAATACTCCCACTATATTAGTATAGGACTCCTATTTGGTTTAGCAAGGGAACAAATTTTAGGTGAGCTTGGGATCAAAGATATTGTTGTAGCCAACACAGAGAAGGAAATTGGACAAGACAAAGCCGTACAGTATCGCAATTATGCAACACCTAATGGCGCAGTTGTTTTGTTACGTGCATTGCACCAAGGGCAAGGACTTTCCAAATCTAGCCAACAATTACTGCTGCAATTGATGACGCAAACACCCACAGGTTTACAGCGTATTAAAGGTTTGTTACCTGATGGGACAGTTGTAGCACACAAGACTGGTACATCACGCACTGTGGGCGGAGTGACGGCAGCAACAAATGATGTGGGACTGGTAACACTACCAAATGGGCAACATTTGGCGATCGCCGTCTTTGTCTCAGATTCTCAGGCTGATGATGCCACACGCGAACAAGTTATCGCAAAGATAGCGCGAGCCGCATGGGATAAATGGAGTAAATAAACACTAATTAGGCTTAAAAATTGAATTTCATGTTTTGAAATGCAGAAATACTGTAGAAACAATCTAAGTTTTTACCCCGTCGTTATTATCAAACGTAAAATTTCAATTATGCCTAATTTATTTAAAACTATTGCTTTTGCTTTAATAAGTTCAGGTTTTTATAGTGCAAGTATATTGACATTATCAAAACCTGCTTTTGCTGGTGAACCAATTATCGATAAAAACTGCCGCTATCATGAGAGAACGCAAGAAGTATTTCAGAAAATCCCACCACAGAATCAAGCTATAATATCTCAAACATCTCACTTTCAAGTTAATAATGAAAAATATGCTCTACAATTACTAAAATTCCCTAATTCTACAGGTGTTTTATGTCTTTGGCATCCTAACGCTCCGCGACCACAAAGGGCGTTGCTGAATGATGAGAGAAATTGGTTCAACTTAGAAGGAATATTCAATAGTTTCAACTGCCAATTCATGCCGCATTTATGCAACGTCCCACAAAGATTAAAAAATGTGTCGATTCTTCAAGACAAGGAAATTGAAAAAATTGAAAAAGATGCTTCTCAACCAGCAACTTATATAGTTACAGTCAGAGGCGAGAAAACTGAAGATATCTTAAGAACGGCTTATAGATTAAACTTAATTAATCCTAACCAACCAAAGGTGATACCGTTAATCAGAGTGTACAAAAAGTAGAAGAGTGTTTTTTCTGTAGATTGGATTTTAAGTTCAGAACACCACGGGTTGGTAGGAAGCGAGTTACTTCAGGATCAGCCAAAATTGCTGCAAGAGCATCTAAATCGGAAGCTTGAATAGGTCGCATCGTAAACCCGTCAATCTGTAAAACTGTTAGCTCGGTAGAACTTGCCATGAGTAACCTATCAAACTGCAATATTAATCTAACAGGGTATTGAGTTAGGTCGAGGGGAAGATAATACTTCCCCTCGACCTAACTCAATACCAAAACGGGATGCTCCCCATTAGTCTAAACTCTAGTACAGAATCTCTGTTATTTGTTCTACCAGTGTTAAGGGGTCAAATGGTTTGCTAATTACCCCTGCAACTCCTAAGCTGCTAAATTGTTCTAAGTCTGAATTTTGTACTTTAGCAGTCATAAAAATTACTGGAATTACTTGGGTCTTGGGTTCGCTTTTCAGGCAATGCAATAAAGTTATTCCATCCATTTCCGGCATCATCACATCTAAAAGTATGACATCCGGTTGTTCTGTCTGAGCTAACGTCAAACCTTCCTTGGAATTCTCAGTTTTCAACACTTTCCAGTTGCCAAATTCTTCCAAGCAAGTTGAAATTATAAAGGCAAGATCAGGTTCATCATCTATTACTAAAATACGTTTTTTTGTCATTTTTTTATTCTCTGCTACTGATGGGAAATATCAACCGATTTAGGTATAGAAAAATAAAAGGTGCTACCTTCCCCTAAAACACTTTCCGCCCAAATTTTGCCCCTGTGATGTTGGATAATGCTACGACAAACAGCTAAACCTAAACCTGTTCCTCCTTTTTGCCGAGAGTCACTAGCATCTACCTGTTGAAATTTGCCAAAAATGGTTTCTATTTTATCGCTAGGAATTCCTCTACCTTGGTCTTGAATTTTAAATAAATAGCTATCCGGCATTTCTTCAACACTCAGTTGTATTGTGGTATGAGGGGGAGAAAATTTAATGGCATTACTGATTAAGTTGACAAGAGTTTGAAGAATTTTGTCTTCATCTACCCACACTTGACCAGAACCAGGTAATATCTGCAAAGAAATATTGTCTTGTTTAGCTATTGCTTCTATAGATTCCACAGCCTTGCGTAACAGTGTAATAGCATCGCAGGATTTTTTATTAAAGACAAATGTGTTAGTTTCTAGACGCTCTAAATCAAGAATGTCATTTAATAACCTTGTTAAGCGTTCTGTATTGCTAGAAGCAATCTCTAATATTTTCTGTATTTTTTCTGGTTGATTTCTGATGCCACTAGCAGTTAGTAATCCTAAAGAAGCACGAATAGAAGTTAATGGAGTTCGTAGCTCATGGCTGACTATGGAGATGAATTCGTTTTTCATTTTCTCCATAGCCCGATCATCTGTAATATCTTCTATAGTGCCGACATATCCCATAAATTTACTGGCATCAGAAAAAATGGGAACAGCAACTAGCCGACAAATACGAAAAGTTGTATCTTCATGGACAAAACGCAATTCAGTACAGAGTTGCTGATGTGTTGAAACTCCAGCAATCCATTGATGTACAAACACATCTAAATCTTCAGGGTGAATAAAATTTCTCCAGCCATCTCCCATTGATTGCTCAAGGGTGAAGCCACAAATTTTCTGACAGCAAGGATTACTATAGAGTATTCTCCCTTGAGCATCTGCCTTAAAAATACCTACAGGTGCAGACTCATTGAGAGAACGAAACAAGTTTTCACTGCGTCGCAAGGCTGTTTCAAGCCGTTGGTGTTCCAGCAGTTCTTGTTCTAGTTGCTGGTATAGTTCTGATTGTTGAATGGCAATACCTACTTGCATTGCCAATGTTTGGAGGAAATCGATTTCCCAAGACTGCCATTGCCTTGATGTCCCACATTGGTTGGTAACTAATAACCCCCATAGCTTTTCTCCCTGCAAGATGGGAACTACCAAGTTGGCTTTGATCTGGAATTGAGCTAGGAAATCACGGTAACATTCATTCAGGTCTGCTGTATAAATATCTTCTATAGCTTGAAAATCCCTTTGTCTGTATTTTTCTCCACGAGTTTCCATTAAGCAAGTATCTTCAACTTCGACATTCAACAGAGTAGTCCAATCATCGCCGACAGATTCCACCACTACAGACCCACTGTAGTCTGACTCAAAGCGATAAATGAACACTCTGTCTGCGTGGATAAACTCGCGTATTTCAGTTACAGCAGTGTTGAGGATTTCATTGATATGCAAACTCTGACGAATGCGTAATGTGATCGCCATCACCAGTTGCTGCTGTTTTATTTGCTGTTGCAGTGCTGCTTGAGAATTTTCTAGGTCTAAAGTCCGTCTTTGAACTCTGTTTTCTAAATCTAGATTCAGTTGTTGTAATTTAATTTCGGCAAGCTTGCGATCGCTAATTTCTACCAACGTCCCCAAAAATCGCACAGCTTGACCTGCATCGTTTAAGAAAAATTTACCCCTACCTTCAATCCAATGGATGCTGCCATCAGTCCAAACCACACGAAATTCCTGATAATAATCACGCTGCTCACGTAAAGCCTGATTGAGAGCTAAATTTACAAATTCCTGGTCTCGCGGGTCAATCAAGCGTTTAAAAGCTTCATAAGTATCTATACAATCCTGTTTTATTAACCCAAACAACTGATGATGACCAATTGACCAAACAATACTATTTTGCAGTAAATCCCAATCCCATACTCCCATTTTTGCCTCTTTCAAAGCTATCATTAATTGCTGATGAAGTTTGGCAATTTTCTCAGCTTGCTGCAAAACTAGCCCAACAATTATATTTCTCAATTCTTTGGCTACTTCGATTTCGCATAGCTTCCAAGGTAAAGATGTTAATTTTACTTCTTCTTGCCACAATTCAAAAGATTTACGTGGAGATAGACGCATACTACCGTCTGCATTTATATCTACTGGCTTATTAGGATCACCTGCCCAATTAACAGTTTGAATTACTTCTGGACGAAACCACAAAATATACTGCTTGTGTTCCTGAGAAATCATCATCGCTAGCAAACCACTACCGATATTTTTAAATTTTTCTGCTTTTGGGTAAATCTTCGCCAAACAATCGACTTCATAAATATAATTATGTGGGACTTGATTGAAAATGTGATTTTCTAAAAAATCACGAATATTTTTGACTTCATTTAATATAGGAGTTTTACCAATTATCGTAATATTCTCTGCATCACAAACTGCCACTCCTTCAGCACTAACTAAATTTAATAAATTACTTCTTTCTTGGATTAAAGCTTGTATCCAATTGTAATTTTCAGCAAAAATATTTAAAAAATCAGATAAAATTTCCTTCAAGTAAACTTTGTATTCTAAATCCTCATTCTCCTCTTTTGCAGCGAGTTCTAAACACATCACTCTACCTATTAATTCGCAAGCAGTACGCAATTTATAGGTAACATATTTAGGCGATAAATAATGATGACAGGCAATTAACCCCCACAATTTTTGATCTCGGATTAATGAAATTGACATAGAAGCAGTCACACCCATATTTTTGAGATACTCAATGTGTATGGGAGAAACACTTCTTAAAACACTGCCACTAAGATCCAAAGGCTGATTGGTGACTGAATTGTAAACAGACATCAGTTCTACAGGTTGATAATTAACATCAGAAATTAAGCGCAAAGGATTGAGTGTATATAATTTTTTAGCTTGTTTAGGTATATCGGAAGGTGGATAATGTAAGCCAAGAAAAGGACTTAAGCTTTCTAATTTATCTTCTGCTATAACTTCACCTGCACCTCCGGAATCAAATTTATAGACCATTACTCTGTCAAAGCCTGTCAGGTTTCGGATTTCTTTGACCATGATTTGGCACAATTCATCCAAATGCACTAATTGTTGCATTTTGCAGATAATCGGCTGTACTAACTTGTAAAAGCTCAAGAAATCATCTTTATTTTTTTGAGTGACAGGTTCTAGCTCAAGAATTATGAATCTATCTGACCTATGGATAATTCCATCAAATTTTTTTCTTCCTTCTTTGGTCTCAATATATAAGTCCAATGGGTTAAGTTGTTCAGGTATTGCTGTTAAAGATTTTTTTATGAGACGGATTTGCCAGTTGTTGAACAATACTTTTAGGGTTTTACCCAATATCTCTTCAGTGGGAATACCAAGTAGATTAAAAGTATTCTGACTAACTTGAATAATATTGAATTTAGGTTCTTGTAAAACTATGAGAATACCATGAGGCTGAATCAAACCAGGAATATGAATAGGTTCTTGATCACAGTTATTTAAATCTACTGGTGTATTTTCTGGTAAAAAATCGTTTCTGTTCATAAATGACTCACAAGGGGGAATAAAGATAAATATTAAGAAGATTATTCTTAGAGATGATTTATAAAGTAAAGCTTAAATTGTATGGTGCGTTAAGCTTTGCTATAACGCACCATATTTCTCAGTGCGTTATAGCTAATCCTCATTCTCTTAAACTCCCACATCATTACGTAGCCGTAACACACCGTACTTAATATTTACTTTATAAATAGGCTCTTACTTTTCCTCAGTTTGTAATCAGGCTGCGTCATCAATGAACGTAAATTGATTTTATTTAAACTTGTAGCCATGATGGCTGACAAGACTACTATTTTGAGTTTGTATGGCAAATGTGAAGATTTTGTGAGAGCGAAAGGTATTCACGCAAAACTTAACAAAAAAAATTGTTAGGCGTTTCCTCACATCTGATGCGGCAAGCTTATCCTTTAATTTCCGGCAATCTTTTCCTTTAAAGCC
Source organism: Nostoc paludosum FACHB-159 (assembly GCF_014698835.1). GTDB lineage: Bacteria > Cyanobacteriota > Cyanobacteriia > Cyanobacteriales > Nostocaceae > Nostoc > Nostoc paludosum. The sequence goes on from NZ_JACJTU010000098.1 coordinate 11,369, forward strand.
TAAATATAGCGAAGCAACCAATTCAAAAATCACGATAGAAACTCTAGAACTAGCTGATTAAATTTTTGTGGATGCTCAATCGGACTCCAATGACCGCACTCTTCAATAATCTCCAACTGAGCATTAGAAATAATCTTAACGGCATTCTGAGCATGGGTTACAGGAACCATCGGATCTTGTCTGCCCCAAATAATTAGGGTCGGAACCTCGATAGTATGCAATCTGTCAGCAATTGACTGATAGAATTGCCCCCAGATATTAAAGTTTGAACGACCTAGATTTAATGTTGCTTCTGCTGCTCCTGGAAGCGTTGCCATTTGATAAAACTCTTCAACAATTTCATCAGTGATTAGTTTTGAGTCGTACACTGCCTGTTTACACAACATCGCTACACCTGATTTGCTTGGTGAACTAAACAACTTAGCTAAACCAGGAATTGTGGTAACTCGAAGCAGAAAATTAAGTTCTTTCCCTAGACCCGCACTGCCAACCAGAATTAGTCGCTCAACTAATTGTGGGAAGTTCAACGTTAAAGTGAGTGCTACTCCACCGCCCGCAGAAGTTCCAATCAAATTTGCCTTGGGTATCTCTAAAACCTTCATGAAATCTCGCGTGAACTGAGCCATGAAGTCAAAGGTGTAATGAGCAGCATCGGGTTTATCGGAGCGACCTGCACCCACCATATCAAACGCATAAACGCGATGATGTTTGGCTAATTCAAGGATATTGTACTTCCACAACTCAATGTAGCCGCCACCACCATGAAGCAAAATGACCGTGCTGCCTGAATCTCCCGCTTGCCAATATCGGGTATTTACAGAGCCGACTTTGACATACTGATCTTGCAATTGTTCAGCTTGATTCATCTCAACCTTACCAAACTGTAACTTGGACTTCAATTTTCAACTTTTAGCGATCTCTTCAAAATTATCTTAGGCTCAAACACCAACAGGCAATCTCCCAACCATGCCCAACCCCTAATTGAGCGTCCTTCGGCAACGAGTTCGTCGGCGCAACACGACTCATCGACTAAAACCCCGCCCTGGTTGTTTCTGAGAAAGCATTTCTCGCTGCTGCGCTTCAATCAAGTATCAATCCCACAAATGCGACGAATGAGCCGAGCTTGTGCTTCCAATTGGTGAAGCGCCCAAATAGTGGGCAAGCGTAATTTTTCACCACGCACTCCCATTGAGTACAACACCAAAGGTAGCCAATGAGCTTTGAGAGTTACCATCACTGCATCAGCTAAAGTAGACCCAGGTGAGATAGGGTCAGTCTTTAAAAAATTGAGTATTTGGCCATCAATGTTGTTACTGTCTCGTTTAATAGAAAGAATTTCCTGTTTGGCATCGCTCATACAAACACCGATAAATACGTAGGATTAAGAGAGTTTCAACTGCATAAAATGTAGCGTAAGTTACAAATTGCCCGATAACTGCCCATTAGGACTAAAATCACAAGTTTTACGCATTTTTGCTACCTGTTAGCAGTAAGGAGCAGTTAAAAGATGCAAATTGCAGTTACAGCTTTTAACAGTTTACAACTGCTGGTAACTGCAAATAGTAGTCAGATGGTAGCAATTGGACACCTGGGGGTTGAGGTGAAAATAGCCTCTAATCCTTATGGTGAATGCAATAGAACTACTTTTACCCTATGGGACAATTGCTGCTGTTGGGGATTTTTTATCAAAATTGATAATACAAGGGAGTTGCAAAGGTACTTCAAAAAACTGTTTCAAAATTTTTTGTAGTCTGTTTCTTATTGGGTATCTTCAAATATTTGATGTGAGAACTCGTTGCGGATCATGCGGCAACGCGGAGTCTTCGGGGCGGGCTTGCGGAGCTTGTCGGGCCAACCAGTGATCGTGGAAGCCCGTCCCGAAGACCGCATGAGCCGAGCGAAGCGGCAACGAGTTCGGTAGAATCGGCGTGGGTTACAGACTAAAACCACGGTCAAGCTGTTTCTGCTTTTGTTGCTCCTCCTTAAGATGAGCTTCTAGTTCCTGACTCCAATCAGGATTATGAGTTTTGAGCCTTTGACCCTGTGGCAACAATTCTAATACTGCACTAGCTGTTTTATTCCCAAGATCATCATTATTGAATGCTACGACCACCCTATTGAAACTCTTGAGAAATTCCATAGGTAGGTTATTTGGGTCATCAGCTACTATCAACATGGTTCTAGTTGGTGGTAGTCCCTTGCAACTTGAGATCAAGTAGGTGGCTGCTGACATTGCATCAATTGGTG
>NZ_JACJTU010000099.1 GCF_014698835.1 Nostoc paludosum FACHB-159
GTCATAGTGACTCGGTAAATGCCGTCGCCGTCACCCCCAATGGGCAACAGGTGATTTCTGCCTCCTCTGACAACACCCTCAAAGTCTGGAATCTGGCAACAGGGGAGGAACTATTCACCCTCAAAGGTCATAGTTACTCGGTAAATGCCGTCGCCGTCACCCCCAATGGGCAACAGGTGATTTCTGCCTCCTCTGACAACACCCTCAAAGTCTGGAATCTGCTCACCAGAAGAAAAATATTCACCCTCAAAGGTCATAGTGACTCGGTAAATGCCGTCGCCGTCACCCCCAATGGGCAACATGTGATTTCTGCCTCATGGGACAAGACCCTCAAAGTCTGGAATCTGGCAACAGGGGAGGAACTATTCACCCTCAAAGGTCATGGTGACTCGGTAAATGCCGTCGCCGTCACCCCCAATGGGCAACAGGTGATTTCTGACTCATGGGACAACACCCTCAAAGTCTGGAATCTGGCAACAGGGGAGGTCATTGCCACCTTCACTGCCGATAGTGCCATTCGTTGCTGTGCTGTTGCACCCAACGGCGTGAAAATCGTAGCAGGAGATGCTTCAGGTAAGGTGCATTTTTTGCGTCTTGAGGAAATGGGGTGTGATTCGTAATTAAGAAACTATGCAGAATATTAGTGACCGAGAATTTGGTTGGCGCTAATATTTACATCGGGTAAGACTTGGATTGATAAAGTTTGACCGCTAGTGAACTTTTGAATATGCTGATATCCTGCGGCTGTTGGTTGTTGATAAACTTCCACAATTTGCTCGTTAATATCTACTAACCAAACTTCAATTATGTTTGCTTCTGCATATAAAGGGATTTTCTCTTCCCGGTCATACTCGATAGTTGAATCAGCTACTTCAATTAATAAAAAAATATCCTGGGGTTGGGGGTGTGCAGTGGCGTAAAAATCATCACGTGGTTTGAGTAATGCTACATCTGGCTGAGGTTGTGAGTTATCGTTTAATACGATTGGATTTTGAGCCGCAACTATGACGCGCTTACCTAACAACTGCACCAACAAATTAATCAGGCGATTTACACAAGCTGCGTGTTTTGTGCCAATAGGCGATATCTCTATAATTTCTCCTCGTATCAGTTCTACTCGGTCATCCTCTGTAAGAATCCCCGACTCAAGCATTTTATGATATTGCTCAACCGTGAATTTTCGTCTTAATAACTGCACAGTCATGACTACCTCCACTGTTGCCTCATCTTATAATTATTCCTCACAATTATGAATTCACCACCCAAACCACCAACAAAAATCAATTCCAGAGGACATCCCATAGATTTTGAGCAAATTATTCAAGCCAAAAGCCTAAATTTTGTCGGTCGTGAATTTGTCTTCACGGCTATTAATAACTTTCTCCACCGCCATCGCCACGGTTACTTCACTATCGTTGGCGCACCCGGTAGCGGTAAAAGTGCCATTCTCGCCAAATATGTGACAAACAATCCTCAAGTTATTTATTACAATGCCGAACTTGAGGGTAAAAATCGTGCTGACGAATTTCTCATAAATATCTGCACGCAACTCATTAATCAATACTCCCTTAATTACACCTCTCTCCCTAATAACGCCACAGAGGGAAGTTGGTTTTTCTCTAGTCTTCTCCAGCAAATCAGCGATGAGTTAGAACCTCATCAAAAACTGATAATTGCCATTGATGGGTTGAATTGCATTGACCGCAACAGCCAACCATCTGGTACAAATCTGTTTTATCTCCCCCGCTATCTCCCGGATAAGGTCTATTTCCTCCTCACTCGTAGACCTTTCTTGCGGGACAAGTCGGGTTTATTAATTGAAACGCCGTCGCAAAGTCTTGATTTAGCAGATTATCCAGAAGAAAATCGGCGGGATATTCAAGCTTATATTCAAAATTACCTAACTCCTCAAGAGATCCCCCCAACCCCCCTTGAAAAGGGGGGCAATATTTCGCCATTGTTAAGGGGAGGTAGGGGGGATCTTAAATCTTGGTTGAGTAATCACCAGATTAATGAGGAAGAATTTAGCAATTTGCTCACCACTTTGAGCGAAAATAATTTTATGTATGTTAGCCGGATTGTAGGTGCGATTGTAGAAAATTTCTACCCGGAATCTTTCGAGTGCGATCGACTCCCGCCTGGTTTAGAAGCATATTATCAGCAGCATTTACACAAAATGTTTCCACCGGAAGAAGAGACGGAACATAGCATAGATGTATTAAATGTCTTAACACAGCAGCAAAAAGCAATATCTGTAGATTCTATTGCTAATATAATCAATACAGATGAATACGAAGTTGAAGAAGTTCTAGAAAGTTGGCTTGAATTCTTACACCAAGAACAAATTGACGGAGCAATCTATTATAGTCTCTATCATTCCAGCTTCCGTCACTGGTTAGGTACACAACAAATACAATCTGATTATTGACTATTGATTAATTCCTGCAATTCTTTTCGTAAAGACAAAGGCTGATACCCCAATGCAAAAGCTTTGGAACTATTCAAAGAAACATCTGCTGGTCTAGGTGCTGCCATTTTTACATCTTGTTGTCGGCAGGCTTTTATTTTACTAGCTGGTAGCTCAAATACTTCTGCTAATAGTAAACCAAAATCATAGCGGGACAGCCGCTCTTTTCCACCCAAATGAATAATACCGTTGACTTTTTCTAATGCTAACAAAAGTCCTTTTGCCGCAGTTTTTCCACTTACTGGCGTGCGGAATTCATCAATAAATAATTTTAGGTCTTTTCCGTCTTTTAAAGTTTGAATAAATGGTTGAATAAAACTTTTTGCTGTGGGTGTTTGGGCACCAAACATTAAGGGCATTCGGCACACTGCTGTCATGGGATATCGCTCTAGCATACCTGCTTCAGCGATGGCTTTTTGCTCGCCGTAAATGTTTACAGGACAGACAAAATCTGTTTCGCAATAAGGAGCATTTAAACCATCAAAAACCAAATCTGTTGAAGTAAAAGCGCAAGGAATAGAATTATCAGCACAAAGTCCAGCAATATTGCATGATGCTGTGACATTAATTGCGTGCGATTCTTCGGGGTGAGTTTGACAAAAGTTCGGTTGTGAATGAGCAGCAGTATGAATCACTGCTGCTGGTTTGATAGTATTAAATATCTGCTGTAATTCTTGAAAATCTGTTAAATTAACTTTTAATATTTTAACACCATGAATTTCTATAGAATGGGAGAAATAAGTACCATAAATCTCCCATTCTTGTTTTGCAAGCTGGCAAAGATGCCATCCTAAAAAACCGCTGGCTCCAGTGATTAATAATCTTTTCATATTTAATTGAATTAGGTAATGTAGCAATTGCCAGCTAGGTTAGGATATGAACTGACTGTAGACCTTCACACAAGCAGACAACCTATTGCCTATACTTCGACTTCTCTACGAGACGCTACGCGTAGCTTGCTTCCCCGCAGGGGTACGCTCAGTACAAGTTGCCTGTTCCCTAATATACTTCTTAGGGAAACCACAAGTCTCTTCCACCACTCTGGAACTGAAACCGCCCAAAGCCGAGGAATTGGCCGTGGGATTTTTCACCCACTGGAAATGCTGTGACACCTAGTAAGTAAACACCAGAGAAAGTGGGATTACTATAAGGACGGAGGCCAATTGTAATTGTTTGTCCTGGAGTTACAGGTGGGTCAAAGCTGACAGTAATTGTGCGTGTTTTGCGTTCTCTAGTGACTGAACCTAGTGTTAATGGTGTCCCTTTGCGATCGCGCGTTCCGACAAATGCACGGGTATCATCAAGATGGTACTGGATATTCTCTCCTCCTTCACGTTGAGCGATCGTTATTTTCTGAAGAGGTTCTCCAGCATTTTCCGGCAGATTAATAGTAAAATAGTAAGTCCCACCTGGAAAATTTACATCTTTGTAAATAGTTACCGCCTCAACCAGTTTCGGTGGTTGGACAAAATACACTGTACCATCTCCAAGTTGCACTGCTTGAGCCACTGGAACAGTAACTTCCGCAATACCAATTGCTAACGAAAGTGTTATGCCAAACAAACTTGCAACGCGCATAGCTGGATATCAATAATAGTAACTAAATAGACAAAAGTGGTAAAAAACACCCTTATTTCAATTCTAGTTCTTTAGGAATCATTGACTTGGGAATAATAGAAACTTGTTTTTCCAAATCAGAAGGTTTTGTATACCACCAAGCCCAAGCAATTAAAACTGCTTGCAAAGGAAGTCTGATTACGTGTACCCAAGGTGAATCTGGTATATATTCGAGCTTAATATGATTAACCGCCATATTGATATTGGCAGGGAAAACGGCAATAAAAAGAGCAATAAGTCCCCAAGCAGCAGCTTGACTTACAGGCGGGACTAATAAACCAATACCACCCAAAATTTCATAAAAGCCACTTAGATAAACTAATTCCAAAGGATAAGGAAGTTGCGGTGGCATAATTTTGACATAAGGTTCTGGAATCAGAAAATGCGTCACTCCAACCAAAATAATTGCTATAGCAAGGATGACACGTAAACGTTCCTTATGCTGATTCATCAGTTTTGCCTCATTATATACTTACCCTTACAACTTTAGTTTGACCGACAAATGCTGAATCTGCCTTGAGTCAATAGTATGAAAATATCATTTGACATTTATCCTTCGTAAATAAATAACCAATAAATTTCTTTGCGTTCTCTTCTCTGCGCCTCTGCGTGATATAAAAAACATGAACAACGCCTTTAACCGACTCGCACCCTTCATCCAAGAATACATTTATCATCACCAATGGACAGAATTACGACCAGTCCAAATTGCTGCTTGCCAAGTCATATTTGACACCGATGCTCACTTACTAGTTGCTGCTGCAACTGCGGCCGGTAAAACAGAAGCAGCCTTTCTCCCAGTTTTGACTTTATTACACACCTATCCAGCCAATACCATAGGTGCGTTATATATTAGTCCCATCAAAGCATTAATTAATGACCAATTTGAGCGTCTCAACGACTTACTTAAAGAAGCAGATATTCCAGTTTGGCACTGGCACGGCGATGTTTCTCAAACTCGAAAAAATAAACTTTTAAAAAATCCCCAAGGCATTTTACAAATTACACCAGAATCTCTAGAAAGTTTATTAATTAATAAAAATAACGACCTACTTCGCTTATTTGGCGATTTAAGGTTTGTAATTATCGATGAAATCCACGCCTTTATGGGTTCAGAACGCGGTTGTCAAATTATTTGCCAATTACAACGTTTAGCAAAAGCCACACAAAAACAACCGCGCCGTATTGGTTTATCTGCAACTCTCGGTGATTATTCCTTAGCTGAAGATTGGTTACGTTCTGGAACTGATAATGAAGTAATTACTCCCCAAATAGATGGAATCAAACGCCAAATCAAACTAGCTGTAGAACATTTTTATATTAATGATGAAGTTGATGAATCAGAGGCGACAGCTTACGAACAATATATTTTTAACCTCAGCAAATCTCGTAAATGCCTAATATTTGCAAATAATCGGACGCGCACCGAATCTATTATTGCATCTTTACGAAAAATTGCCACAGAACAAAAATCACCAGATATCTATCACGTGCATCACGGGAGTATATCTGCTAGTTTGCGGCAAGCGGCTGAAAATGCCATGCGCGAACCCAACAATCCTGCTGTGACTGCTGCAACTCTGACCCTGGAATTAGGTATAGATATTGGTCATTTAGAGCGAGTGATTCAGTTAGATTCACCCTTATCTGTAGCTAGTTTTTTACAGCGTTTGGGACGCAGCGGTAGAAGAGGTGAAGCGGCTGATATGCGCTTTATTTGCGCTGAAGAACAACCATTATCAGAAGCATCTTTACCAGAGCAAATTCCCTGGCAACTTTTACAATGTATCGCTATTATTCAACTTTATGTAGAGGAAAAGTGGATTGAGCCAATTCAACCCATTAAATATCCTTTGAGTTTGCTCTATCACCAAACAATGAGTATTTTAACAGCAACAGGTGAAATTTTACCGAATACTTTAGCTAAACAAATTTTTAGTTTGCCGCCCTTTGCTGCTATTTCCCAAGAAGATTTTCGGTTATTGCTACGTTATTTAATTGATATCGGTCATATTCAACATACCGAACAAGGTAAATTAATCCTGGGTTTGGCGGGAGAAAAGGTAGTGAGAAAATTTCAGTTTTATGCTGTGTTTGCGGAACAAAAAGAATATATTGTCAAACATGGTACAACCGAAATTGGTAGTATTGCCGCGCCGGTTCATGTTGGTAATCAATTTGGTTTAGCTGGCAGAACTTGGGAAGTTGTAGAAGTTGATTTTAAAAAAAGAGCTATTGTTGTGAAACAAGCTGAGGGTAAAGCTAGTATTTATTGGCGTGGTGGTGGTGGGAGTATTCATACAAAAGTTTTACAACGAATGCGGCAAGTTTTATTTGAGGATGTAGAGTATAGCTATTTGCAAAAGAATGCTTTGCGAAGATTACAGACGGTTCGCCAATTGGTGCGGCGGGTGGGATTAGAGAAGCAGAATATTTTGGAATTGGAAAAAGGTAAATGTTGTATTTTTCCTTGGATGGGTACTGTTGGTTATCGCACTTTGGAGAGATTGCTTAACTCTTGGTGTCGGGAATCATTGGAAATTAAAAGTATTGGTGGGGTTAATCCTTATTATTTGACAGTTAAATTAGGGAAGGGTAAATTTGAATATCTTGCTCATGAAATTGCTTCATTATGCGAGCAAAGGATTAGTGCAGAAGATTTAGTTACTAGTTCAGAAGCGCCGGAAATTCAAAAGTATGATGAGTTTATTCCTCATCCACTTTTACGGAAGGCTTTTATTAGCGATTATTTAGATATGGAAGAAGTGCGGCAACAAGTGGCACAGTGGTAAGTAGGAATCAAATTTGAGAATTCAAAATAAATTCTACAATAGACCTGCCTTGAAAATAGGGACTGGGGACTGGGGACTGGTGACTAGGAAAGAAATATTTTCATTCCTTCGTTGTGAATTTTGTTCATGGAGTCTCTTGCATAAATATGAATTTGTATCACGCAGAGGCGGGGAGGCGCAGAGAAGAGAAGGCAAAGAAAGACTTTTGTAAGAGGTCTAATAAATATAATCTCAGTAGAGCGAAAAATGAGTGAAAGTTGAGGAAAGAATCAGGGTTTGAGGCGGTGTTTTTCCCCGTTACTTCACAACCACAGGCTGGCACTTTATTCATCACATCTGGAACAGAGATGCTTGAAAGGTTGATTGGATGCTGATTTGTGCAGATGGCGATCGCAACGTCAAATTAAGTACTCATAAGCCTTCTGGAAATACGCTAAAATATACTTTCATTTTTCGGTATCCTATCCTGCGGATGAAATAAACGCCTATCATACCCAAGAATTAAAGTAAAATAATATACACTTATTGACGGATTAATATTTGGCAAATAATCTTGAAATCTGATGAATAACAGGTGTACATTTATCTGCTTGTATTATTTATGGGAATGATATTGTTCATTGTCTTAAGCGTTTGGGCAATCGTAAATTTTATAGGTTTATGCTCGGTTGTAATCTCATTCATTCGTTGTCGTACTTTACCAGGATACCGAAATATTGCGATTATCGGATCGGTTTTCATACCAGCGATCCTTCTATTTTTAAGCTTTTTGGATCTGTTAAACAATAAACCCGTTCCTGGCCCAATCCCTGCTTATATTCAGGCAATCGTAACTATCGTATGGTCTAAAACTTATTTAATTTGCTTTTTGGGTGCTTGTGTAACTGCGGCAATTACCTTGTTGAAATACAAGGCTATTCGTTGTTACTCAGCACTTGCTTGGGGTTTTTTGATTTCATCTGTTTCGGCTTGTACATTTGTGTTTATCAAATTTTGATGGTAATATGAGCAGCGATCGCGGCTGAAGCAGGCAAAAGGCAAAAGGCAAGAGGCAAAAGAAAGAAGATTTACAGCAGATTTCTTAGTGAAGTAACTAAAGCCTGTTTTAGTTCTAAATTCTGACTCCTGACTCCTGAATTCTGAATTTAAGGCAAAAACCGATCTAAAGCAGCTTTTAATTGTTCAATTTCAACTTCCATATTGCCTTCTTTGGCTGCTCTAGCAATACACTCGGTTAAATGTTCATCTAAAACAATTCGTGCAACCCGATCTAATGCACCCCGCACTGCGGCAATTTGTAACAAAACATCAGGACAAGGGCTATTTTGTTGCACCATTGTTTTAATACCACGAATATGTCCTTCTATCCGCGATAGCCGATTGACAATTCGCCGTAATGACTCTTCGCTATGGACGTGAGGATGGCTTAACTCTCCATGCTCATGAGTATGGTCTGCATGTTCGCCATCTGTATGGTGATTATGAGAGTGTTCTGCTTGCTGGGATGTTGGCAAGGATTCTTTACCTAATCGGTTTGAGCCATTCATGGGTTATCAAAGGACTTGTAGTACTAAGATCCTAGCCTAGTCGTTGACCGAAAATTGGGGAGTGGTGAGATGGGGGAAGGGGACAAGGAGAATAACTCCTAACTCTTAACTCCTAACTCTTCACTCCTAACTCTTAACTCTTCACTCCCCACCCCCCAATCTCTACTGACGATTCGCCCTTTCTTGGGGAATAATCTCTGTTATTACTCTACCGCCAGAATTTCCACCTTTGACAACAATATTTTCTGTTTGCAAATTGCCAACTGCTGTTTCACCGGTAAAATTTAACGGTGGGTCAATTTGTCGATAAACTACGTTTCCTTGAGCTTCAACTAATTTATTGTCTAAATACCAAGTTAATGTATTAGATCTCAATGACTGGCTACGCTGACCAACGGCGTTGACGTTACCTGTTAAATAAACCGTTTTTTGCGGGATTTTCATTTCCCCTTGGTTGGCTGTGACCGTAACTTTTTCGACGCGCTGGAACATCCGGGTAGGGGAGTTTGTGGTGACGGTTTCGGCATTCATGTTCCAGGTCATAGAGTTACTAGCTATTTGTAATGGTGGGTCTAGTAAATCTAGTTGGGCATTATTTTGGACGATCGCTATTTTAGTTTTTAAGTTGACTTCGGCAGCATTGCCTTTGGCGCGATCGCTAATTTTATTATTTTTATAACGGTCAATTTCTATGGGGCGATCGGCTATTAATTTTTCTTCTTTAATATTCCAATTCAAATTTTCTGTTCGCATTTGTAACTGGGGATCGGCGGAATTTGCTATTACTCCTCCCGAAAATTCTATCCGCTGTTCTCTAGTTTTTACTCGCGCTTCTTTTGCCACGGCTTGTAGTTTTTTATGAGTCCCGTTAATCTGGTTGCGGACAATCAACAAACCTTCTTGGGGACGCCATTCTAACTCATTACCTTGCAAGACAATTCCATTGCTAGGGTCTGTGGCAAATATTTTACCCTTGAGAAATAGCTGCTTTCCATTTTGTTCGATGTCTGCTACATCTGCTTTGACTTGGTAAACTATTTTGCCATCTTGGTACAGTTCTCCATAAGGATTTTCCGCCTGACCAATTTGTTTTTCTTTGGTATATTTTGCCCTTTTAGCTTGGACTTTCCAAATCGGTCGTCCCACTTCATCCGCTTGTTCTAAGGTGACATCAAAGAATGTCAATTTACTATCTTGATTAGATGAATTAGGAGTATTTGTTTGAGAAACTGTGGGGGGTTTGCCCCCGCAGCTAACTAATCCAATTCCTAAAAAAAAAGTCAAAAGCAAAATAAAGAAAGAGGATCGGGGAGTGAGTGAGGGGGATGAGGGAGATGAGGAAGTGTGGGGGGATGGGGAAGTGTGGGGAGTGTGGGGGGAAAGAGAATATACTTCCCTCTCCTCCCTATCCTCCCACACTTCCTGTTTGCCCCATGCCCTATGCCCCATGCCCCATGCCCCATGCCTAAACTGATACTTCATTCTTGGATTTCCAAGTGTCCATCGGTCGTTCTTGGGTCTTCCAAAAATCCCATGCTCGATAACGGTCGATATGGATAGCTTTGACGAGGGGTTTTTTGAATATCCTCTTTGATGGCTTCTAAATCAATGTAGCGATCGCTTACATTAATTAAGCTGTCACTAGTCATGGAACGCAAACTCACCACCTCTACCCTGACACCACGATAGCTCACGGAATTGACTGCATAAGCCAAATCGCCATCACCGCTGACTAAAACTGCGGTATCATAGGAATCGACTAACGCCATCATATCGACTGCTATTTCTACATCCAGGTTGGCTTTTTTAGAGCCATCTGGCAGTTGCACCAAGTCCTTAGCAATTACTCGATAACCATTGCGACGCATCCACAGCAAAAATCCCTGTTGCTTCTCGTTTGTCCGGTCTACACCAGTGTAGAAAAAAGCACGAAGTAACCGAGAACCTCCAGTTAATCGACATAATAACTTTGTGTAATCGATTTCAATTCCTAATTGTAATGCAGCGTAAAATAGATTTGAGCCATCAATAAATATGGCGACCCTACCCCGATTCTCCAAAACTTGTTCTGGTGTAAATATCGAGTCATTTTCTAAATTATTCAACATTGTTGTCATACCTCAGTTTTTATCCCTGTTATTTTTGATACAAATTAACCAGTTTTACATTCTAGTCACAGCGGTTTATGATAATGTTCCGGGGCTAATTAGGCTCAGCCCCGATAAATTTTTACCAGAGAATTAGAAATTGAACAAAATCAGAGTTTGATATTGACTAATCGTTTTTTAGTGGTTCTATGCGCTTAAAAATTGGTTGGGGTGTACCCAACTTTTGTTTAGCAGATAGTACTCCCCATGTTGAATGGGTAGCAAAAGGAGCATTAAGCGAACTTTGTATTTGCTCGTTAAAGTTTGTTCCAAAGCCCAGCTGCCGATAAATATCGCTACTGATGTTTGGAATAATAGGAGATAGCAGGTAAGCTGCTAGTCTAACCGATTCTAGAACTGCATACAGAACTTTTTCGACTTCCTGCTGCTGTCCCTGTTTATATAATGACCAAGGAGCTTGTTCATCAATAAACTTATTACTAGCTTGCACTAGTAAAAGGATGGCTTCGCAGGCTTGGTTGAAAGCGAGCTGTTCGTATGCTTGTTTTACCTGTTCCCCCAGACGTAAACCAATTGTTTTTAACGGATTTTCGTCAGAGATTGTTTCGTTGCCGATTGGTGGTACATTATTTTCAGCACAGTATTTCTTCACCATGTTCAAGGTGCGATTGAGCAAGTTACCTAAGTCATTTGCTAAATCTGCATTCAGAACATTAATGAATCTATTTTCATTAAAGTCGCCATCCTTGCCAAATTCGATTTCCTTAAGGAAGTAATAACGAACGGCATCACTACCATAGCGTTTAACTAGCTCTACAGGATCGAGGGTGTTACCCAGGCTTTTGCCCATTTTTTGACCATCTTTGGTTAAAAAGCCGTGTCCAAATACCCGATCTGGCAAAGGTAAACCAGCTGATAAAAGCATTGCTGGCCAGTAAACTGCATGGAAGCGCAGAATATCTTTACCAATTAAGTGCAAATTAATTGGCCACCATGTCTCAAGAGCATTTGCTAAAGTTGGTTCGGCATCTGGTTCGAGTAATGCAGTTACATAAGCCAGTAGCGCATCAAACCAAACATAAAGAGTGTGTTTGGGATCGGTTGGTACCGGAAAGCCCCAATCTACATTCACTCGTGAAATTGAAAAGTCTTGCAGACCTTGATTGACAAAGCTTAGGACTTCGTTACGTCGAGTTTCTGGTTGAATAAAATCGGGTTTTAACTGATAAAATTCTGTGAGTTTATTTTGATATTTAGATAGGCGGAAAAAATAGTTTTGTTCGTCTCGCCACTCGACTTGTTTATTAGTATGAATTGGGCAACGGTGTCCTTCTAAAAGTTCTCGTTCTTCTTTAAATTCTTCACAAGATACGCAGTACCAGCCTTGTTGTTGCCCTTGATAGATATCGCCAGATTCCCATACTCGCTCAAAGAATTCTTTAACGATCGCTTCATGACGAGGCGCTGTAGTCCGACTAAAGCGATCGTATTGAATATCAAGCAATTGCCATAAACTCACGAAGCTAGGCACAATTTGATCGCAAAAATCTTGTGGCGCTTTGCCTAAACTTTCTGCCGCTCGCTGAATTTTTTGCCCATGCTCATCTGTACCCGTAATTAATAGTACATTGCGTCCTAGCAATCTTTGAAATCGCGCCACTACATCAGCAGCGATCGTTGTATAAGCGCTGCCTATATGGGGGACATCGTTTACATAATATAAGGGTGTTGTCAGTGCAAATGTCTTTTGTGTTTTATTCACTAGATTCATGCAAAATAAAATCAACTTATTAAAACGTTTTACATCTTAGTTTTGTGAGCAAAACCACGCAATTATATAACATTACTACCATTTTTTCCAATAACACCTTAATATTAGCAAATTTATCCGGTCAGCAATTGTTTTATAATATGCATTAATTCAAGTGATTTTTCCCTAAAATACAGAAATTTACTATTAAAGAAATTTCCCGAATACTTTTTATTACATAATATTATTGTGTTTAGGAATACATAATACTCAGAGAAAATCTATCTCAGTTTGTAGATTCAGACATTTCTATCTTAAGACGGTCATGGCAGTGGTAAAGAAATGTAAAACTTAAATTAAGATAAACTGCCATATTTACCGGAATATATATTGATTAGGTATGAGTCTAAATAGTCCGACTCTGATTTCGCAAGCTTTGTTAGCGGGGCTTTCAACACAAATGTTTCGCTATTACGAAGATCGCATTCCGCGAGATGGTAGCGTCTTGGTGGTCAGCAATCACCGCAGCTTTATGGATGCACCAATTTTAATGGCGGCGTTATCCAACCCAATTCGCTTTGCTTGTCATCACTACATGGGACAAGTCCCGATTATGCGGGAGATTGTTACCGGACAATTGGGGTGTTTTCCTTTAGAGGAACCCCAAAACCGCCAACAAAGCTTTTTTGTGCAATCACAGATGCTATTGCAATCTCGGCAAATGGTGGGAGTATTTCCCGAAGGAGCACAACCAATGGTAAAATTTACCGTGCCGAACACAGTTGGTGAATTTCAGCGGGGATTTGCTCATTTGGCATTGCGGGCTGATGTGGAGGATTTAGCAATTTTGCCAGTTGCGATCGCTTCAATTGAAGAAGTCAACACTTCTGGTTTTCCCCTTAGGCTGTTGAGTTTATTCGATCCTTCAGAACCTTTGTTTAAACAATCAGGTTGGCATCCTTTAGTAGTTTATCGCCGGGTTGCCGTGTTAATTGGTCGCCCTTATTGGATTACGCCTCAACATCAAAAAACATATCATGGCAAAAAAGCCAGAACTGTTGTGGCTGAACTAACCGAATATTGCCACAACGAAATTAGCGATTTATTGCGTCAAGGTTGGTGATACAATTTTGGATTTTAGATTTGAGATTTTGGATTAGCAACAAATAAATTATCTCATCTTGTGGGGTGGGCATTTTGTCTGCCCTCTGAACTGGGCAGACAAAATGCCCAC